>JAUZSH010000032.1 GCA_030949605.1 Ghiorsea sp. | reverse complement strand
ACAATATAACTCATTACGCTTCCAAGCTTTCAACGTGGGGCAGCGCCCTTACTGAAACCGGGGATATTTTGATATACGGTTGTAACGTTGCGGAAGGGGAATCTGGAAGCAGTTTTATTCAGCAGTTAAGCACAATTACCGGAGCAGATATCGCCGCATCAACCGACCTCACAGGAGCCGCTGCTCTTGGCGGGGACTGGGTGCTTGAAAAGAACACAGGGAATATTGAGGCAAAAGCGCTGGCGAGCGAGTCATATGGCGAATTGCTGGCTGTTCCTGCGACAATACAAAATTTTGGTACGGGTGCTCCTACTGCAAATTATTTAGTCAACAACAGCGGTGCCAACACCCTTGCTACAACGGTGGACGGCTTTACCGTCACCTCAAGCGACAGCCTAACGAGTACTACTAATTCCATTTATCACGCTACCGGGAGCAGCGCAACACAATGGGTTAAATTTACCGCAGATAATACTGACCTCGCGACATTTAACCTTGACTCATTTGATTGGGCAATGTTTGTGTCTGGCAAAGACTTTGTATACACTTTTTCCGCAACAGGTGTTGTAGATAAAGCATTTACCGTTAATGTCGCCACCAATGGAATTGGTGGGACTTTTGATTTAAGTACATCTGGATTTACCAATATATCAGCATTTACGCTAACCATTTCGACTCCTACCACTTCTAATATACCTAACGCTGACATGCAAGGCATGACCTTAAGTAACCTCCAAGCGCCCTTGTCAAACGCCGCTCCTACGGCCACTACCGTTAACTTTGATACGATACCTGGTGCCGACCAAGCTGTTTTAATCACTGGCAACAACACAGCTTACACAGAACCCACAAATACGATTATAGTTACGACAGTGGGGACTGCAAATGCAGCTTTGCTAAAAGGGGCAACATGGGGAAGTGGAGGTACTGTATCTCTGGGTTTATGTGATGTTAATTGCGTGCTGAATGATTTAACGACTGTAAAAATAAAAAAACAAGATGGCTCTGCCTTTAGCTTTGTCAGTGTCTGGTTATTCGATTCAGGCTTTGGTGCTGGAACAACAGGGACAATTGAAGGCTGGAAAGCTGGTTCTAAAGTTTATGGACCAACCGCCATCAGCTTTGGAGTAGCAACCACCATTGCACCAACAGGGTGGAATGACCTTGACGAAGTGAGACTCATTGCAGCAACTGATTTTGCAGCAAATATGGATGATTTTAAATTTGATGTGCCTGTCGTTGCTAACAACGCCCCGACCATTTCTGGAGCCACTGGTGGACAGACTGTAAATGATAATGCCACAGCCACCCCATTTAGTACTGTTACAGTAGGCGATAGTAATGGCGATAATGTTAGTGTTGCGATTACGTTTAATGGAGCCAATGGTACATTCTCCTCAGCAGGTGGTGGCCTAACTACCAATGGTGTAGGTAGCTATACAGTGAACTCTGGTACAATTGCCGCAGTTAACACCATCCTGCAGGCTCTAACCTTTATACCATCCACCAACCAGGCAGCAGTCTCCACGTCAACGACATTCACCTTGACCCCGAATGACGGTACGGTGAATGGGACACCAAATTCGGCTACGGTGATCGCAGTCAATGCAGTAAAACCATCGGTTACCATAACCACCAATGATTCGGCATTAAAGGCTGGTGATGTTGCAGCCCTTACCTTTACTTTGGGTGAATCTAGTGTTGACTTTGCAAGTGGTGATGTTTCAGTTATTGGTGGTTTATTAAGTGCATTTTCGGGTAGCTCGGTGAATTATACTGCAAACTTTACTCCAACCACTTCAAGCACAACTGGAGCAACGATTGATGTGGCAGCTGGAGTATTTGTCGATTCTGGCGGAGCAGGCAACACGGCAGCATCACAGCTGGCTATGAGCGTGGATACACTTTTACCCACAGTTGGTTTTGGCAGCGCAATAGATAATGTGGGTACTGTCACGGGGGATGTAAGCAGTGGTTCACGCACTGATGATACTTCCATTGCTTTATCTGGTACCAATGAGAGTGGTGCAACTGTGGGTGTTTATAATGGGGTAGGCTTCTTGGCAGCTGCTACAGTTGCGGGCACAAACTGGAACTATTTGGCGACTGTTGCCAATGGGATTACCTATCAATTTAATGCAAAAGCAACCGATGCTGCGGGCAATGTAAGTGCCGCTACGGCCAACCACACTATTATTGGTGATACAGCAGCGCCAACGGCAAGCCTTACTTCGGTTGTGGACAATACAGGTTCAATTACCGGTGCATTGGTCAGCGGTGATGCAACAGATGAAACAACACCTGCCCTTTCAGGTGGCAATGAGTTGGGATCAACGGTCAATGTTTACAACAACACCTCACTGTTAGGAGCGGCATCGGTGAGTGGTACAGGCTGGACTTTCACTGATGGCCCTCTTCTTGATACAAGTGTACGCAACTATAATATCAAAGAGACCGATACAGCGGGTAATACCAGTGCCGCCACGGTAGCTTTTGTTTTGACCGTTGATACCACAGCACCTACGGCCAACTTCACTGCTGCCACCGATAATGTCGGCACGGTTACTGGCACACTGACTACGGCTGATACCACGGATGATACGCTACTGGTCCTGTCGGGTAGCAATGCTCCAGGTTCAACGGTTAATGTTTACAATGGTACAACCCTATTGGCTGCGGCCACAGTTTCAGGTACAGGCTGGAGCTATAGTGCCACTGTAGCCAATGCCACCACCTATCAGTTTAATGTGAAGGAGACCGATGCTGCTGGTAATACCAGTACAGCAACCACAAACTTCACTGTGACGGGTGATACGGCAGCACCAACTGCCAACTTTACAGCGGCCACAGATGATGTGGGTACAATTACAGGTGCTTTGGCTTCAGGTGACCTGACTGATGATACTGCTTTGCTTTTATCTGGTAGCAATGAAGCAGGTTCAACAGTTGATATTTATAATGGTATCGTCCAAATTGCTACTGCTACAGTTGGCGGAACAAGTTGGAGTTATACTGCAACCATAGCCAATGGCGTGACTTACCAATTTAATGTGAAAGAGACGGATGCAGCTGGTAATACCAGCGTTGCAACGGCTAATTTCACGGTGACCGGTGATACTGCTGCACCAACAGCCAACTTGACTGCTGCCACCGATAATGTCGGTACGGTTACCGGTAATCTGACTTCAGGTGATACTACTGATGATACAGCACTGATTTTATCGGGTAGTAATGCTTCAGCTTCCACGGTCAATGTTTATAATGGTACGACGCTATTGGGTGCCGCTACAGTTTCAGGAATAGGCTGGAATTATAGCGCCACAGTAGCCAATGCCACCACCTATCAGTTTAACGTGAAAGAGACGGATACAGCTGGTAATACCAGTGCTGCAACGGCTAATTTTACGGTGACTGGTGATACAACTGCACCAACAGCCAATTTGACTGCCGCTACCGATAATGTGGGTACGGTTACTGGTACATTGGTTTCAGGTGATACCACGGATGATACGGCACTAGTTCTATCGGGTAGCAATGCTACAGCTTCGACGGTCAATGTTTACAATGGTACGACTCTATTGGGTGTCGCTACAGTTTCAGGTACGGGCTGGAGCTATAATGCAAGCGTAGCCAATGCCACTACCTATCAGTTTAATGTGAAGGAGGTTGATACTGCTGGTAATACCAGTGTTGCCACTACAAGCTTCACGGTGATTGGTGATACGGTGCAACCAAGTGTGACTATAAGCAGTAATATATCGGTTTTGAAAGCAGGTAGTGTAGCCAAACTTACCTTTACCTTAAGTGAAAGTAGTGTTGATTTTGCAGTGGCTGATGTCGTTGTTTCAGGCGGAGCATTGAGCAATTTTGCAGGTAGTGGTACAACTTATACAGCAAGCTTTACCCCAACCACGACCACTACTAGTGCTACGGTAGGTATTGCAGGTGGTGTATTTACGGATGCAGCTGGCAATAGCAATACAATAGCTACACAATTGAGCATGACTATAGATACGATTCAACCAACAGTGTCGATAGCCAGTAACTTTACTGCCTTGAAAGTAGGTGATGTTGCTACACTGACTATCACTTTGAGTGAGAGTAGTACTACCTTTGCTGTAGGTGATATCACAGTAGCTGGTGGATCATTGAGTATCTTTGCAGGTAGTGGTACGGCTTATACGGTAAGCTTTACTCCGACAACAAATAGTACGACGGGTGCCACGGTAGATATTGCAGCTGGTGTATTTACGGATGCAGCAACGAATAACAACACAGCCGCGACGCAGGTTGTGATAAGTGTTGATACGGTAGTACCCACTATTAGCACCCTGTTAGTCTCCACGGATGGTGTGGTGAGTGGAGCAGACACCTTAACTTCAGTTGCCTTTAGCGGAACAACAACAGGCGTAGAAAATGCCCAGAATATCACAGTAGTGATTGGCGGTGTGAATACTATCGTTGCTGTGACTGGTAATATCTTCAGTGGTACAGCTAACCTTAGTGCTGTGCCTGATGCAGCTGCAATCAATATGACTGCTGATGTTAGTGATAAAGCAGGCAATGCTGCAACGCAGTTTGTTGGTACAGTGAAAAAAGATACAGCTTCTCCAGTGATTACGCGTAGTGGTGCAGCAACGGTAAATCATGAGGCGGGTACGAATTACACTGATTTAGGTGCAACAGCAGTGGATGCACTTGATGGAAACTTTACAGTTGTAGTGGTTAATCCAGTGAATGTGAACGTAGCTGGTTCGTATGTAGTGACTTACAATGTAAGTGATGCATCTAGCAATGCAGCGGTTCAGGTAACCCGTACAGTGATTGTTGGTGATACGATTAAACCAGTGATTACGCTCAATGGTGCGGCTACGGTAAACCATGAAGCTGGAACAGTTTATACTGATTTGGGAGCCACAGCCTCAGATAGCTTTGATGGCACATTACCAGCAGTTACGGTGGTCAATCCAGTGAATGTAAATGTAGCTGGTTCGTATGCAGTGACTTATAATGTAAGTGATGCTTCTAACAATGCAGCGGTTCAGGTAACCCGTACAGTGATTGTTGGTGATACGATTAAACCAGTGATTACGCTCAATGGTGCGGCTACGGTAAACCATGAAGCCGGAACAGTTTATACTGATTTGGGAGCCACAGCCTCAGATAGCTTTGATGGCACACTGCCAGCAGTTACGGTGGTCAATCCAGTGAATGTGAATGTAGCTGGTTCGTATGCAGTGACTTATAATGTAAGTGATGCTTCTAACAATGCAGCGGTTCAGGTAACCCGTACAGTGATTGTTGGTGATACGATTAAACCAGTGATTACGCTCAATGGTGCAGCTACGGTAAACCATGAAGCCGGAACAGTTTATACTGATTTGGGAGCCACAGCCTCAGATAGCTTTGATGGCACATTACCAGCAGTTACGCTGGTCAATCCAGTGAATGTAAATGTAGCTGGTTCGTATGTAGTGACTTATAATGTAAGTGATGCCTCTAACAATGCAGCGGTTCAGGTAACCCGTACAGTGATTGTTGGTGATACGATTAAACCAGTGATTACGCTCAATGGTGCAGCTACGGTAAACCATGAAGCGGGTACTGCTTATACTGATTTAGGAGCCACAGCCTCAGATAGCTTTGATGGCACATTACCAGCAGTTACGCTGGTCAATCCAGTGAATGTAAATGTAGCTGGTTCGTATGCAGTGACTTACAATGTAACTGATGCTTCTAGTAATGCAGCGGTTCAGGTAACCCGCACAGTGATTGTTGGTGATACGATTGCACCAGTGATTACGCTCAATGGTGCAGCTACGGTAAACCATGAAGCTGGAACAGTTTATACTGATTTGGGAGCCACAGCCTCAGATAGCTTTGATGGCACATTACCAGCAGTTACGCTGGCCAATTCAGTGAATGTGAATGTAGCTGGTTCGTATGCAGTGACTTACAATGTGAGTGATGCTTCTAACAATGTAGCGGTTCAGGTAACCCGTACAGTGATTGTTGGTGATACGATTAAACCAGTGATTACGCTCAATGGTGCAGCTACGGTAAACCATGAAGCCGGAACAGTTTATACTGATTTGGGAGCCACAGCCTCAGATAGCTTTGATGGCACACTGCCAGCAGTTGCGCTGGTCAATCCAGTGAATGTAAATGTAGCTGGTTCGTATGCAGTGACTTACAATGTGAGTGATGCTTCTAACAATGCAGCGGTTCAGGTAACCCGTACAGTGATTGTTGGTGATACGATTAAACCAGTGATTACGCTCAATGGTGCGGCTACGGTAAACCATGAAGCTGGAACAGTTTATACTGATTTGGGAGCCACAGCCTCAGATAGCTTTGATGGCACACTGCCAGCAGTTACGCTGGTCAATCCAGTGAATGTGAATGTAGCTGGTTCGTATGCAGTGACTTACAATGTGAGTGATGCCTCTAGCAATGCAGCGGTTCAGGTAACCCGCACAGTGATTGTTGGTGATACGATTAAACCAGTGATTACGCTCAATGGTGCGGCTACGGTAAACCATGAAGCTGGAACAGTTTATACTGATTTGGGAGCCACAGCCTCAGATAGCTTTGATGGCACATTACCAGCAGTTACGCTGGCCAATCCAGTGAATGTGAATGTAGCTGGTTCGTATGCAGTGACTTACAATGTAAGCGATGCATCTAACAATGCAGCGGTTCAGGTAACCCGTACAGTGATTGTTGGTGATACGATTAAACCAGTGATTACGCTCAATGGTGCAGCTACGGTAAACCATGAAGCTGGAACAGTTTATACTGATTTGGGAGCCACAGCCTCAGATAGCTTTGATGGCACATTGCCAGCAGTTACGCTGGTTAATCCAGTGAATGTGAATGTAGCTGGTTCGTATGCAGTGACTTACAATGTAAGCGATGCATCTAACAATGCAGCGGTTCAGGTAACCCGCACAGTGATTGTTGGTGATACGATTAAACCAGTGATTACGCTCAACGGTGCAGCTACGGTAAACCATGAAGCTGGAACAGTTTATACTGATTTGGGAGCCACAGCTTCAGATAGCTTTGATGGCACATTGCCAGCAGCTACGGTGGTCAATCCAGTGAATGTGAATGTAGCTGGTTCGTATGCAGTGACTTACAATGTAACTGATGCCTCTAACAATGCAGCGGTTCAGGTAACCCGTACAGTGATTGTTGGTGATACGATTAAACCAGTGATTACGCTCAATGGTGCAGCTACGGTAAACCATGAAGCTGGAACAGTTTATACTGATTTGGGAGCCACAGCCTCAGATAGCTTTGATGGCACACTGCCAGCAGTTACGCTGGTCAATCCAGTGAATGTGAATGTAGCTGGTTCGTATGCAGTGACTTACAATGTAAGCGATGCATCTAACAATGCAGCGGTTCAGGTAACCCGTACAGTGATTGTTGGTGATACGATTAAACCAGTGATTACGCTCAATGGTGCAGCTACGGTAAACCATGAAGCTGGAACAGTTTATACTGATTTGGGAGCCACAGCCTCAGATAGCTTTGATGGCACACTGCCAGCAGTTACGCTGGCCAATCCAGTGAATGTAAATGTAGCTGGTTCGTATGTAGTGACTTATAATGTAAGTGATGCATCTAACAATGCAGCGGTTCAGGTAACCCGTACAGTGATTGTTGGTGATACGATTAAACCAGTGATTACGCTCAATGGTGCAGCTACGGTGAAACATGAAGCGGGTACTGCTTATACTGATTTGGGAGCCACAGCCTCAGATAGCTTTGATGGCACATTACCAGCAGTTACGCTGGTCAATCCAGTGAATGTGAATGTAGCTGGTTCGTATGCAGTGACTTATAATGTAACTGATGCATCTAACAATGCAGCGGTTCAGGTAACCCGTACAGTGATTGTTGGTGATACGATTAAACCAGTGATTACGCTCAATGGTGCAGCTACGGTAAACCATGAAGCTGGAACAGTTTATACTGATTTGGGAGCCACAGCCTCAGATAGCTTTGATGGCACACTGCCAGCAATTACGCTGGCCAACCCAGTGAATGTGAATGTAGCTGGTTCGTATGCAGTGACTTACAATGTAAGCGATGCATCTAACAATGCAGCGGTTCAGCTTACCCGCACAGTGATTGTTGGTGATACGATTAAACCAGTGATTACGCTCAATGGTGCGGCTACGGTAAACCATGAAGCTGGAACAGTTTATACTGATTTGGGAGCCACAGCCTCAGATAGCTTTGATGGCACATTGCCAGCAGTTACGCTGGTCAATCCAGTGAATGTGAATGTAGCTGGTTCGTATGCAGTGACTTACAATGTGAGTGATGCATCTAACAATGCAGCGGTTCAGGTAACCCGTACAGTGATTGTTGGTGATACGATTAAACCAGTGATTACGCTCAATGGTGCAGCTACGGTAAACCATGAAGCTGGAATAGTTTATACTGATTTGGGAGCCACAGCCTCAGATAGATTTGATGGCACACTGCCAGCAGTTACGGTGGTTAATCCAGTGAATGTGAATGTAGCTGGTTCGTATGCAGTGACTTATAATGTAAGTGATGCTTCTAACAATGCAGCGGTTCAGCTTACCCGCACAGTGACTGTTGGTGATACGATTAAACCAGTGATTACGCTCAATGGTGCGGCTACGGTAAACCATGAAGCTGGAACAGTTTATACTGATTTGGGAGCCACAGCCTCAGATAGCTTTGATGGCACATTGCCAGCAGTTACGCTGGTTAATCCAGTGAATGTGAATGTAGCTGGTTCGTATGCAGTGACTTACAATGTGAGTGATGCTTCTAACAATGCAGCGGTTCAGGTAACCCGTACAGTGATTGTTGGTGATACGATTAAACCAGTGATTACGCTCAATGGTGCAGCTACGGTAAACCATGAAGCGGGTACTGCTTATACTGATTTGGGAGCCACAGCCTCAGATAGCTTTGATGGCACACTGCCAGCAATTACGCTGGCCAACCCAGTGAATGTAAATGTAGCTGGTTCGTATGCAGTGACTTACAATGTAAGTGATGCCTCTAACAATGCAGCGGTTCAGCTTACCCGCACAGTGATTGTTGGTGATACGATTAAACCAGTGATTACGCTCAATGGTGCGGCTACGGTAAACCATGAAGCTGGAACTGTTTATACTGATTTGGGAGCCACAGCCTCAGATAGCTTTGATGGCACATTGCCAGCAGTTACGCTGGTCAATCCAGTGAATGTGAATGTAGCTGGTTCGTATGTAGTGACTTATAATGTAAGTGATGCATCTAACAATGCAGCGGTTCAGGTAACCCGCACAGTGATTGTTGGTGATACGATTGCACCAGTGATTACGCTCAATGGTGCAGCTACGGTAAACCATGAAGCTGGAACAGTTTATACTGATTTGGGAGCCACAGCTTCAGATAGCTTTGATGGCACATTACCAGCAGTTACGCTGGTCAATCCAGTGAATGTAAATGTAGCTGGTTCGTATGTAGTGACTTATAATGTAAGTGATGCTTCTAACAATGCAGCGGTTCAGGTAACCCGTACAGTGATTGTTGGTGATACGATTGCACCAGTATTTACTTCATCACCACTTGCAGATGTGCTAGTGGAAGCAACGGGTGCTAACACCGCGGTGATTGTACCTACGCCTGTAGTCACTGAAGCATTTCTCAGTGCTGTGGGTAGTGATGCAGTAAGCATATTCTTCCCTGTGGGTACAACATTAATCACTTGGACGGCAGTGGATAACAGTGGTAATACCTCAGTGATCACTCAGAATGTGGTGGTTGAAGATACCACCGCGCCAGTGATCGTTGGGTCACCATTGGCAGATGTGAAAGCAGAAGCAACGGGTGTTTTAACCTCGGTAGGTTTGTTCAATATACCCACTACGACAGACTTGTTTACAGTGAGCTTGGTGAACAATGAACCAGCAAGTTACCCTGTAGGCACAACGGTAGTAACTTGGATGGCAACAGATGCCCATAGTCAGGTTACCACATCAACACAGAATGTAATCATTGTTGATACCACCGCCCCAGTGATCAGTAACCAACCACGCAATATCAATATGCAAGGTGATACGACTCTGGGTGGTCAACCCAATAGCCATGCTACCATTGCTGCATTCCTTACCGCTGCGACAGCTACTGATTTAGTGGATGCTTATGTCAATGTAGTGGTAAGCAAAGGCAACCGAGCATTTTATGCGACGGGTACAACAACAGTGGTTGAATTTACGGCTACAGATATTGCAGGAAATTCAACCACCTTTACCCGTACACTCACGATCAATGATCCTGCCGATGCAGCACCTTCGGGCACTGGACTTACGATTGCCCAGTCTTATGCACTTGGTATTGATCCGAATGCAGTTAGCAAGGATACCGATGGTGATGGAATATCAGATGCGGAGGAGATTGGTGACCCTGAAAACCCTTATGATGAAGATCAAGATGGAGTGATTGATGCATTTGAAAATTCAGCATTGAACCAAGATAAGTCCATTGCTTCCGGACTGCCTATGGATGATGGTAAAGTAGAGGTGGAGAGTACAAACCAAAACTTGTCGG
This sequence comes from Ghiorsea sp., assembly GCA_030949605.1. Classification (GTDB taxonomy): domain Bacteria; phylum Pseudomonadota; class Zetaproteobacteria; order Mariprofundales; family Mariprofundaceae; genus Ghiorsea. The sequence continues at coordinate 112,774 of JAUZSH010000032.1, read as the reverse complement.
GTGTTAAACATAGTAAAAACGGTAGTAAAGTACCTGAAAATGTAGTCTTCCCTTATGGGGTATTAAGTTACACTACCACATCTAAAGTGGGTGGTAAGCAACCTGTTACCCTTAAATTCAGTAAAAAACTTCCTGATGATGTAGTGTTGTACAAAGTGGATGCCAATGGCAACTACTCTGAAATGCCTAGATCAATGTGGGAAGAAGTTGATAAATACAAAATTAGGTTAACCATCACCGATGGTGGACAATTTGATCTTGATGGTGTGGCCAATGGTGTGATTGTCGATCCAGTAGCAATTGGCAGTAGGAGTGTGACTAAAATTACCTCAGGTGGAACCTTTGGTGGCGGTTGTAGCTTGCAGTCTGATGAAGGTAAGTTTGACCCACTACTACCTATGGTGGTGCTATTATCAGTATTCTGGATGTTCAAACGCCGCAAATATGAAGGAGAAGAAAAATGAGAAATATTAGCGCAGCAGTACTTATGCTAAGCACCATTTCTTTGGCACCACAGGCCATACAGGCAGCCTCATACAATGACACAGGTTGGCGTGTGGGCGTGGGTGGTGGATTTTTTCAAATGGATGCCAGCTACCCCAACAATACGGATACCTTTAGTCAAAACATTCCCGCATATTTGGCAAGTATAGGTTATATGACCACAGACTGGCTTGAAATGGGCTTGATGATAACCGGCGGAGGTAAAAGTACGGATACCCAAAATGGTAAAAGTATTGAGCTAAGTTTACCTGCACTGCCTCAGTTTTATATGAAACTGCATCAGGATGTGGGGATGGACTGGGGAATTTATGAAGTGATTTCAGTAGGATGGATGCAACAGGAAGCATTGATAAATACGGGGAATGCAGTTTATACTGAGACTGTAACTGTAGCAGGTCTAGGTGTAGGCATATCCTGGCACTTAAGCTCTGACTTGACCATTGATGTTGGTCTCTTTTCGCCTACGTATTATCAGGAGGCTGGAGCGAGTAGTTTAGAAACATCTCAACTGGGTGCTTTGGTTTCTCTGAACTATGCATTTGGTACAACCGACCCCGTACGTGTTTATAAACCTATACCTGTAGCACCCAAGCCGATTCCTAAACCTGCCCCCAAACCCGTACCGGTTGTAGCACCTGTTGTGGTGATACCTGTACCAGTTGTGGTTGTGCCAGAAATTAAACCATTGATTGAGATAGCCGAAGAAGGTGAGGTGATTGTGCTTGAAGGTGTCTTATTTACAGTCGGTGGATCAAGTTTGGATGCATCATCGACTGGTATGTTAAATAAGGTAGTGGCGACGTTGAAGAAAATGCCATTGATGAGAGTTGAGATTGCAGCCCACAGCGATAGCGTAGGTTTGGCTTCATACAATTTGATCTTATCACAAAAGCGAGCTGCTTCAGTGCGTAATTATTTGATCATGCAGGGAGTCACAGGAGATCGCATAGAAGCTACGGGCTACGGGGCAAGCAAGCCTGTGGCAGATAATGCTACCAGAGCAGGTCGGGCAAAAAATCGCCGTGTTGAAATGCGTGTTTTATGAGCTGTTGGTGGATAAAAAAAATTATACTGAAACAAGTCTTTTAAAGTATTGATACATTTTACATTTTGGAAGATTTAAAAAACAGAAAAGATATTTGCCAGGATAGGCATTTTTGGACGGTCTTTTTGGTAGCCCCTCTTTTTTGGTTGCTGTTGGTAATGGGTTTGCAACTTAGCCCAGATCCTTGGTGGCCTATTGAGCACAGTTTGGAGTTTTTAACAGCAGTACTTGTTTACCCTGTAGTTGAAGAGCTATTTTTTCGTGGCATATTACAAGGTTGGTTAAAAGAGAAAAAATTATTTTAGAACTACATTTGCGAAACTAAGTTTAGCCAATTACAGTGTAAGTATAACTTTTGCAGCTATGCACGCATTGAATCACGATGTGACCATGGTTATACTGGTCATGGTGCCATCGTTAATTTTTGGCTATTTTAGAGATAGGTATGAAGGTAGTAAATTTGCTTTAGCAGCCCCTATCATATTGCATATTTTTTACAATGCAGGCTGGGTTTGGCTGTTTAAGTGACTTGATCGTGACTTATTTGACTATCTAACACCTCTGATAAACCTGTCGCTGTGGTGCGGCCAAATGAGCTTAATAGGTAGTCTGTGTAGAGTTAAAATATGTTGGGATTTTCCATGTCCGAAGATTAACATATGTGCTGGGTGCGTAACTTCAGTTACTAATACTTGCCATCTAGTCGCTTCTGCATAAGATGCCGCAATCTGTTGGAGGGTGTGTTGCTTTTGCTAAATAACGATGCAATACATTTCCAATACAACCATAGTGTGACTTGTAAGATGAGTGCGACTTGGTTAAATCGAAAAAAACATAGTATTTTAACACATTTAGGCTCGTAGCTCAGGGGTAGAGCACCACCTTGACATGGTGGGGGTCGGCGGTTCGAAACCGCCCGAGCCTACCATTTTATAAATCATCATAGCGTTGAGGAGTAGAGCGAATCATGAATATCCAATTGCCAGACGGCTCTACACGAACCTTAGACGATGGCGCAACAGCATTCGATTTAGCGATGAATATAGGTGAAGGTTTGGCGCGGGCAGTGATTGCTGCCAAAGTGAATGATGATGATGTCGATTTGTCTTATAAATTATCTGATGGTGACAGTGTTGCCTTAATTACTGAGAAATCTGATGAAGCATTAGAAGTTATTCGACATTCTACAGCGCATTTGCTGGCGATGGCTGTGCAAGAAGTGTTTCCAACATCGCAAGTCACCATTGGACCAGTGATTGAAGATGGTTTTTACTACGACTTTGCTTTTGAACGCGCATTCACACCTGAAGATTTAATTGTTATTGAAAAGAAAATGAAAGAAATCGCCAAGCGTAAACTTCCTGTTGTGCGTGAAGTTTGGGCGCGTGATGATGCGATTAAACATTTTGAAAACATTGGTGAAAAATACAAGGCATTATTGATTGGGCGCATTCCTGAAGGTGAGGAAGTCAGCCTTTATAAACAAGGCGAGTGGTCTGACCTTTGCCGTGGTCCGCATGTGCCGAACACATCCAAGCTGAAACACTTTAAATTGATGAAGGTGTCGGGTGCATATTGGGAAGGCAACGCGGATAATGAGCAGCTTCACCGTATTTATGGCACAGCTTGGGCATCCAAGGATGACTTAAAGGCATATTTACACCGTTTGGAAGAAGCGGAGAAGCGTGACCATCGCAAACTTGCCAAAACTTTGGACTTGTTTCACTTGCAAGAAGAAGCACCGGGTATGATTTTCTGGCACCCTAAAGGTTGGGCAGTGTGGCAGGTCGTGGAGAATGAAATCCGCGATATTATGCAAAATAATGGCTACCAAGAAATCAAAACACCGCAAGTTGTAGATAGAAAGCTTTGGGAAAAATCTGGGCATTGGGAAAAGTTCCGTGAGGACATGTTTACCACCAGCACGGAAAATCGAGAATATGCGATTAAACCCATGAACTGCCCATGTCATATTCAGGTATTTAACCAAAAATTACACTCATACCGAGATTTACCATTGCGTTTGGCTGAGTTTGGCTCATGTCATCGCAATGAACCATCAGGTACATTGCACGGTTTGATGCGTTTGCGTAATTTTGTGCAAGATGATGCGCATATTTTCTGCGCTGAAGAACAAATCCAAGATGAAGTCGGTGCATTTATCGACCTTGTTTATGAAACATATAAGAAGTTTGGTTTTGAAGAGGTGATTATCTTCTTGTCTGACCGTCCTGAGCAGCGTGTCGGCACAGATGAGCAGTGGGACAAAGCAGAATCATCATTGCATGATGCTTTGAAGTCTAAAAATATTGAATACGGTTTGAATCCAGGTGAAGGTGCATTTTACGGGCCGAAAATTGAGTTCTCACTCAAAGATTGTTTGGGCAGGGTTTGGCAATGTGGCACGATTCAAGTGGATTTTTCTATGCCAGGTCGCCTTGATGCGGAATATGTGGGTCAGGATGATAAAAAACATACACCTGTGATGTTGCATCGTGCCATCCTTGGTTCTTTAGAACGGTTTATTGGTATTTTAATTGAAGAGTTTGAGGGTAAATTCCCCTTTTGGCTTGCCCCAGTGCAGGCTGTGGTGTGTAATATTTCAGAAAGCCAGTCTGGTTATGTTCAGGAAATTACTGAAAAAATGCGAATTGCAGGCTTTAGAGTAGAATCAGACTTGCGTAATGAGAAAGTCGGCTATAAGGTGCGCGCCCATACTTTGCAGCGCGTGCCATTTATTTTGGTGGTTGGTGAGCGCGAAAAAGAGGAAAGTACTGTATCTGTGCGTAATCGGGCTGGTGACAACCTGGGTGTGAAAACAGTGGATGAATGGATTGTAGAGATGCAAAACATGACCCAACAGTACCTTTGAGTGGAGTAATAAAAATGTACGAAGCAACATTGGAAGGAGTTACTTATCGCTAAGAAAGAATTGGCAGTAAACCATAATATTGAAGCCGCAGAGGTTCGTGTTATTGGTCATGATGGAGAGCAAATTGGCGTGTTAAAACGCCATATTGCGATTGCAAAAGCAGAAGAAGTTGGGTTGGACTTGATCATGATGTCACCCAATGCTAGACCGCCTGTTTGTAAAATCATGGACTATGGTAAGTATAAATATGATCAAAGTAAGAAAGCCAATGAAGCCAAGAAAAAACAACATGTGATCCAAGTGAAAGAAGTGAAAGTTAGGGCAACAACTGACCAACACGATTTGGATGTCAAGTTGCGTAATGTTCGTAAGTTTTTAGAAGCTGGTAATAAAGTTAAAGTGTCCTTGCGCTTTCGTGGTCGCGAAATGGCGTACACTGGTCAAGGGCGTGAGCAATTGGAACATATTGCTGAAGAAGTAAAGGAATTGGGCAAACCTGAAAAAATGCCTAACATGGAAGGACGGCAAATGATTATGATCATTAATCCGTTGAAGAAATAGAGGTTGGTAAAGTTATGCCTAAAATGAAAACACACAGTGGTGCTGCAAAGCGTTTTTCAAAAACTGGAAGCGGCAAATGGAAGCGCAATAAAGCAAATGCGCAACACATTTTGACTAAAAAATCTCCGAAGCGTATTCGTGGATTCCGTGGTACAACACTTGTTGCACCATCAGATGTTAAAGCTTTGAATCGTTTGATTCCCGGCGCATAAGTTAGAGATAGGAGAAAGATATGCCTCGCGTAAAATCAGGTGTTCAGGCGCATGCTCGTCATAAGAAAGTTATTAAAGCTGCAAAAGGTTATTACGGTCGTCGTAAGAGCTGTTTCCGTGTAGCGACACAAGCGGTAGATAAAGCGCGCCAGTATGCGTACCGTGATCGTAAAGTTAAAAAGCGTGATTTCCGAAGCCTTTGGATTGTTCGGATCAATGCAGCAGCGCGTTTAAATGGTTTAAGCTATTCACGCTTCATGTTTGGTTTAACCCAAGCAGGTATTACGCTAGACCGTAAGGTTCTTGCTGATATCGCAGTTCGCGACGCAGATGGTTTCGCTAAACTTGCAGAATCTGCTAAAGCAAACATTCAATAATCACACCCAGCCTTGACTGGTGTTGGTCTATTTTAAGATGGCAGAGCTGTAATGGCCCTGCCATTTTTGTTGCTGACTGATATTCAGCAGCGGGTGAGCTTTAAAATCAAGATGCCTCGTTCCTATGTTCCAGTGTGAAAATGCTATTAGCATCACTTTTGTGAAGCGGAAATAGGTAGAGTTTCCTCAAAAAGTACAGAGAAACACAGCGTTGTTACTACTTTCAGATCTTGGAAGTGAGGCTTTAGCCTCGCCTTCTTTTGAATAGGTGCAAGGTTTTTGCCAGAAACCAAGCCAAACCTTTACACTTGGGTTTTAGAGAGGCGAGGCTAAAGCCTCACTTCCAAATTTAAAAATAGCATAAAACACAGCGTTCTCTATGCTTTAAATAAACATATCAGCACTTGCTAGACTTTTTGAAGAAACTCTAGATAGAGAATGTATAAGTTTCAGCATGGTGTAAAACAGAAAGAAACTTTAATGATGCCGCGTGTGCCTGATGTTTTGGCTGATCAATCCGTAACCTTGTTTAAGGTGTCGTCACAGTTATGCTTTCAGCATGATGAACGAAATCACTAAAAAAGACATACCCAAGGCAGTGCTGGAAACCTGTGAAGCTTTAGCTTATACGGGAGGGGAAGCATGGCTGGTTGGTGGTTGTGTTCGCGACATCCTGTTGGGGACTTCCCCTCAAGATTGGGATATTGAAGTATTTAAGCTTGAAGAAGATCAACTTGAATATGTGTTGGCATCGCTTGGTCGATATGAAAAGGTAGGTAAGCATTTTGGTGTGCGAAAGCTTTGGTTTAAGGGGCTTGAAATTGATATTGCTTTACCGCGCCAAGAGAAAAAAAATGGTGTAGGGCATCAAGGTTTTACAGTGGTCTGTGACCCTAACTTGCGACCTAAACAAGCTTCTATTCGGCGCGATTTTACAATCAATGCCATGATGTATAATCCTATGCAAAATATTTTGTTGGATGTTCATGGTGGGCAAGGTGATTTAAAAAAAAGATGTTTGCGCCACGTATCTTTAGCCTTTGAAGAAGATCCTCTTCGTCCATTGCGTGCAATGCAATTTGCAGCAAGATTTGACCTGACCATGTATTCAACAACGGTGCAAATATGTCAGGGTATGTTGCATGAAGCAGGGACTTTACCGAAAGAGCGTATTTGGCAAGAATGGTTGAAGTGGAGCAAGTCAGCGTACCCATCTCAGGGTCTGAAAGTTTTGAAAAATATGGGTTGGGATAAGTTGTACCCCGAGCTGATGGCATTGCAAGCTTGCCCGCAAGATGAATACTGGCATCCTGAAGGTAATGTATGGATTCATACTTGTTTGGTGGTGGATGAAGCCGCGAGGTTAGCGAGCGAGCGTGGTTTAAGCGAACAGGACAGGGTGGTTTTATTGTTTGCAGCACTTTGTCATGATTTAGGTAAACCCTTGACCACTTTTATCAATGATGTGGGGAAAATCGTATCGCCCAACCATGGGCAAGAAGGTGTACAGCCAAGTATTAATTTTTTACAACGTATTGATGCACCAGCATGGTTAATCAAACATGTTAAGCCGCTTGTGAAGGAACACGTAGCACACTTTAGCACGGATAAAATCACGGCTAGCGCTGTCAAACGCTTGGCAGCAAGGCTTGAGCCATCTCATATTAAGATGTGGGAAAGGTTAACGGAGGCTGATGCAGGCGGTAGATATCCTGCGCCTAAAAGTAGACCAGCCTTGCCTTGGTTGGATCTTGCTGAAAGTCTTGATGTTGCTGAAACAAAAGACAAGGCGATTGTAACGGGGAAACTGTTGTTGCGATGGGGCGTAGAAGCTTCGCCAAAAATGGGGGAGCTGCTGCGCTTGGCTTATGAGTCTCAAGTAGACGGTGGCTTTGATGACGAACCGTCTGCGTACAAGTGGTTGTGTGATAGAAATCATTGTAAGTCGTGATGGGTGGGTGCATAGTTCCGTTCATTATTTTATGGATTAGTCATGGGGAAATGAATGAAAGCGATATTGACAGCAATCACATCTTTAACTGTTGCCGTATTTTTAGTGCAGCCAGCCACGGCATCTGATATGCCAGATGGGGCAAAGATTTTTAGCCAAAAATGTAAAATGTGTCATGCCATAGATAAAAAGAAAGTTGGCCCTGCGGTTCAAGCAATGAATGCAGATGCGGAAGTATTGCGCACTACGATTACTGATGGCCGCAAACGTATGCCTAAATTTGGCAAAAAACTTTCTACTGAGCAAATCGATGCTTTGGTTGAATTTATTCAAACTCAGAAGTTATAACCAAGTAACATAATTCAAATATATTCGGGAGGGAGTATGTTAAAAAAAACAATGTTGGTGATGGGATGTGTGGCACTATTTTCAAGTGCTGCTGTTGCATCAGAAATGCATGGCAAAGCTCTTTATGAGCAAAACTGCGCATCATGCCATGGTATGGGTGGTAAGGTTTCAGAGCTTGGGAAGAAGCTTAAGCCTTTTCCAGCGCGTGATTTAACGGCTTTATCTGAGGTTGTTGATCGTGATGAGTTGAGGCGTATCATTGCTTATGGAATCCGTGGTACGGCAATGGTTCCCAAGCGTTACGATTTGGATTCGGCGGGTATTGAAGATGTGATTGATTATATCTTCACATTTAAGCGGAAAATTAATATGGTCAATGGCAAGAAACGTTTTGAACAAGTATGTGCTACATGTCATGGCTTTGATGGGCGTGCCAAAACAGGCATGGGTGCGAAAAATCTTGTCTATTCAGGATTAGACTTGAAAGAAACAGTACATACCATTCGTTATGGTCGCGTTGGCACGAAGATGACGAGTAAACGCCATCAGTTAACCAACCCAGATATTGAAGATGTGGCTTATTATGTGCATGACCTGCGCTTTAAATCGGATACCACAAAAGGTGCGAAACTTTTTGCATCAACTTGTAAAACGTGCCACAGCTCGCCGTCTACCATCAAGTTACGTGGCAATCGTGCGCGTAGTATGAAGCTGGCAGATATGAGTGACTATTTATTGGATTTACGTATTCGTCATGGTCGTCATGTTGACCGCGCTGGTGAGAAAGTCGCCAAACTTTCAGAAGATGACACGCAAAATATTATTGCATATTTGAAAAAAGAAACGAAATAAATATGTTGGAAAATAAGGAAGGCATCGCCCATTTGGGCGGTGCCGATTTGTTTGATTTAGATTTAATCAAGAAGCATGATAAAGCTGGGCCTCGATATACATCATATCCAACTGCCCCTATGTTTCATGAAGGTATTGGCTCTACGCAATATGCGGAAACCTTAACGCGTGTGGCTGATGATGACGCACCACTCTCTTTATATATACATATCCCATTTTGTAATACGGTTTGTTACTACTGTGGATGCAATAAAATTGTAACCAAACAATACGGTAGAGCCCAGCCCTATTTGGATTTATTATTCAAAGAAATTGATGCGGTTGCAGATTTGCTTGGCAATAGCAGACCTGTGACGCAGCTTCATTTTGGTGGTGGTACACCAACATTTCTCAATGATGAACAAATCAGAGCATTGATGGCTAAGTTGAAAGAGCGTTTCCAGCTTGTTTCTGATGACAAAGCTGAGTACAGCATCGAAATGGATCCCAGAGAATGCACACCTGAAACGGTTAAAACACTGAGGGAAGTCGGTTTTAATCGCATGAGTATGGGGGTTCAAGACTTTGACCCTGTCGTGCAAAAGGCAGTCAATCGCATCCAAAGTAAAGAAGTCACTTTAAATGTGCTTAACGATGCAAGGCGTGAAGGCTTCAAATCGATGAATATTGATTTGATGTATGGTTTGCCCTATCAAACGGTGGAAACATTTGATGCGACGTTAGACCAAGTCATTGCATTTAGTCCCGATAGAATTGCTTTGTTTAATTATGCGCATTTGCCTGAAATGTTTATGCCACAACGCCGCATTGATGAAACAGCCATGCCAAGTCCGCAAGAAAAGTTAAACATCTTAGAGCACAGCATCAACAAATTGATTGATGCAGGTTATGTGTTTATTGGTATGGATCATTTTGCCAAGCCTGATGATGAGCTGACCATTGCCCAGCAAGAGGGTAATCTTTACAGGAACTTTCAAGGCTATTCTACACAAGCCGACTGTGACTTGATTGGTCTGGGTTTGACCTCGATTGGTTATGTGGGCGGAAGCTTTTTCCAGAACGAAAAAGAAATGGAAGACTATCAGGAAGCGATTGAAAAAGATGGTTTGGCAGTGTTTCGTGGTTATACCTTGTCCGATGAAGATCATCTGCGCAGGGCTGTGATTATGCGCTTGATGTGTGACTTTAAGCTGAATTTCAGCCCTTTTGAGCAAGTTCTTGACATTGATTTTAAGCAGCACTTTGCAGATGCGTTGGCTGATTTAAAAGCCATGCAAAGTGATGGGTTGTTAACCTTGACTGACTTTGGGCTTGTTGTTTTGCCAGCAGGTCGTTTGATGATTCGTAATGTTGCCATGGTGTTTGATGAACATCTACGCAACAAGGCGCAGCAAAATACATTCTCTAAGGTTTTATAAATGTCTGATATTGAAATCCCCGTGCCAGAACGGTTTGTAAGTGATGCTTATTTAGAGGTCCTGGCAAGTCAAGACAGTTCGCAAAGATGTATATTTTCAGATTTTTCCTTGCAAAATATGCAAGAAATTGCGGCAAAGGGTTACCCTAATGAAATATGTGGTTTACTTGTCGGCACGGTAAGCGCTGAGGGTTGGCAGGTTGCTGAGGTGCGTGAAGTGGAGAACATTAATCAAGAACGTGCTGCGGATAGGTTTCAGCTTGACCCTGCAGGTTATCAAGCCATTGATTCGGAGTTGAGGAGAAGTGGACAAGAAATCATTGGTGTATTTCATTCGCACCCTGATTGCCCCGCCAAGCCATCACCCACAGATTTAACCAGCGCATGGGAAGGTTTTGTTTACCCGATTGTTAGCGTTGTCCAGGGGCAGGTGGCGGAAGTACACTGTTGGGTAGTTACAGATGAAGTAAGTATGGGCGGAAAATTCCAAAAGTTGCCACATTACACCTAAGCCTTCATGCTTTGACCATGATATTTAAGCTTACTACCTTCTGTTGTGTTTTATTATTTATTGCTGGTTGCTCAACCGCATCTAAAAAAGAAATAGATCATCAAGAACCGCCAAGGCAACATACAAGCAATACCAAAGCCCCTGTTGCGCTTGAGAAAATGAATATTCAGTTTCTTTATTTATCAGCGCAACAAGCCCTGCATCAAGGTCAACCTGCATTGTCAGTACGGTTTTTAAAAGCGTTGGTTCATAAAGAACCTCATGAAATTATACCAAGATTTGAGCTGGTAGACTTGCTGCTTGCGGGTGGGCAATATGAAAAGTCAGAAGCCAAGTCTTATATGGAAGCAATGCCAGAAGATGTGCGTAGCCAATTGACGGATGATGAGACCTTGCAATACCAACAGTTGTACGCACGAAGCTTGCTCGCCAATGGTGATGTGGAGCAGGCGGAGATTATTTTAGAAGGCTTATTAAGTAAAAACCCTGAGCATGTTGAAGTTCGATTATTGCTGGTGCGTTTATATGCAGTGCATCAATCATACCTTCAAGCGCAGCGTGTGATTGAGCAAGGTTTAGCCTTGGGAAAAGATAAGCGTTTACAACAGTTGCAAGTGCAACTTTATTTACAACAAGTGGCATTTAAAAAAGCAGATGCAACCTTAGCAACCATGCAACGTGATTATCCTGAACACGAAGATATTGTATTGCAACGGGCACACTTGGCAGAAAAACAAGGGTCAGGCATCAAGGCAGAGGCTTTGCTTCAATTATTTATTGATACCCATGAGGAAACTGCTGTTCAAGCCTATCAGATGCTTGCAGGAATATATGCGCGTCAAAATCGTGTTGGTGCTGCGATTGCAGTGTATGAAAAGTTAGTGCCCTTAACGGCTGCGGATGCAGATGTTTTGATGTCACTGGGAAGACTTCATTATCAGCAACAAACTTTCCCCAAAGCTAGGGATTACTTTAAACAAGCCATTACCCAATTGACGATGCAGGGTGCAAAAAATGAGATGAGTGAGGATTTGGCAACCGCAACCTTTTATTATGGTGCAAGCCTAGAGGCATCCCATCAGTGGAAACTAGCAGCAGCTGAATATGAAAAACTTTTGACCAAACATCGTTTGTACTTGGATGCACAATTGAGGTTGGCGAGCATTGCTATAACATTGAAAGAATACGACGTTGCTGAGCAACGCCTTTTGCGACTAAAAACAAGCTATCCACATGAGATAGGTGTCTATGAAAGTTTATCGGGCTTACGCTTACAACAGCAGCGGTATCAAGATGTTATCAGTGAATCAGATCAAGCAACAGACTTAGGGTTTTCGCAAACATTATTATTTAATCGTGCTGTTGCTTTTGAAAAGTTGCGTCAATTTGAAGCACAAGACAAGGTATTGGATCAAATACTCGATAAATTTCCTCATGATGCCGAAGCATTGAATTTTTATGGGTATAGCCTTGCAGAACGAGAAGTTCGCCTTGATGATGCAAAAGAAATGGTGGAGAAAGCATTGATAAGCAGCCCTGATGATGGCTATTATTTAGACTCCTTGGCTTGGGTTCTTTATAAGCAGAGCAAATACGATAAGGCTTTGCAAGTGCAGTTAAAAGCGGTTGCGGCTGTTCCTAATGATGCTTTGATGATGGAGCATTTGGGGGATATTTATTGGCAACTTGGGCATCAACGTAAAGCAAGAGATGCATGGAAAAAAGGTTTGGATTTAGGACATAAACAAGCAACTAGAGTTCAAGATAAGATAGAGAATGGGCTCATTGAAATATGAATAAACTTGCCTTACTGCTTGTGGTTGCCTTGTTGGCATCCTGTGTAAGGCATGTTGAAATGGTAGCTGCATATAAGCCAATCACATCATTTTCGGGGCGACTTTTGGTCTTTGATCAAAAGCATAGATTCCAAGTGGAATTGGATTGGCTGGCGAATGAAGAAAAGGGAATGCTGCGCTTAACTCATGCTTTATCGGGTCGGGTTGTGTTTGTGCGCTGGCAAGGGCAAGATATGTATTGGCGTGACAATGATAAAATGTTGAACTGGCAAGGTATGTCGGTGGCACAATTGCATGATATGGGGGTGTTGCTACCACCTTGGACACTGGCACATATATTCCTAGGGAAATATCCTGATACGATGCAAAGTAAAGATGAACGGATGTGGAAGGGTACATGGGATGGATACAAGCTACAAGTGAAATGGGGAAGTGATTATAAGCGTGTGGAAATCACAGACTTTAAGCGCGGTAGAAAAGCGATTGTGATTATCCATGATGAATAGTTATCCTGCGCCTGCGAAAGTGAATTTGCATTTGGCGATTACAGATATACGCGATGATGGTCTTCATGTGTTGGATACCAGCTTTGTTTATGTTGATGTAGGGGATGTGTTGAGTATATCACTATCCAACAAGCTACAAGTCAGGTGTAGTGATGCCTCATTGAATGGGCAAAAAATCTTGTGTATCGAGTGTTAGAAGCGTTTGCTCATCAATTTGATGTTCAGCAAGGGTTAGATGTTTTTATTGAAAAGAAACTGCCATCTCAAGCAGGGCTTGGTGGTGGATCTTCAGATGCTGCAACAGCACTCATGGTTGCCAACCAGCTTTGGCAGTTGAACCACAGTAAAGAAACATTGATTGATTTTGCAGCTCCTTTTGGCGCAGATATTCCATGCTTTATTTATGGAAAGGCAAGTTTAGCGCGAGGCATTGGCGAGCAGTTATCTGATTATCCGCATACTATTCCGCCTGAACATGTCGTGTTGGCATGGCCGAACGTGGGGGTGTCAACTGCTGCTTCATTTGATCACTTTGATGAAGAATATTTTCATGCCTTGACGAAAGAAAAAGTTATGGTTAAAGTGCGCGCCCGTTCGGATGGTGGTGATTTTGATTTGGGTTATAATGACTTGGAGAAAAGTTCCGCTGCATTGTGTCCACCATTGAAAAGCTTGCTTTCAGTGATGCGACAACAATCAGTTCGGGCTTGGATGAGTGGCAGTGGTTCGACATGCGTTGCTTTATGTCACTCAGCCAAAGATGCGACAAGTCTTGTGGACTTCATTACAAGCCAAGGTTTAGCATCTTGGGTGCATCATGGTTATTTTTTATCCATGCATCCATTAGAAAAAAATGGGGCGTAGCCAAGCGGTAAGGCAGCGGGTTTTGATCCCGTCATGCGCAGGTTCGAATCCTGCCGCCCCAGCCATTTTTGTAGTATTGCTCTCTTAGAGCGGAGGTTCCACTGATGAACAGTGCCAAAAAGTTTCGTCTGTTTTCAGGGACATCCAACCCACAATTGACATCAGATGTATGTGATCATTTGGGTATGCCTGCTGGTGAAATGAACACTCAGCGTTTCTCTGACGGTGAAATATTCCTTCAATACCAAGAAACTATTCGTGGCTTAGATGTATTCTTTCTTCAAAGCACGTCAGTTCCCGCCAATGATAATTTGATGGAACTGTTGATTGCCATTGATGCTGCGAAGCGTGCTTCGGCACGCCAAATGTGCGCTGTTATTCCTTATTTTGGTTATGCGAGACAAGACCGTAAAAGCGCAGGTCGTACACCGATTTCGGCTAAACTTGTTGCGGATATGTTGACCACAGCAGGCGTGACGCGTGTATTAACCATGGATTTACATGCCACACAAATTCAAGGGTTCTTTTAATATTCCCGTAGATAATATTTTTGCAGCCCCTCTCTTTTCTAAAGACATTTTGAAAAATAATGTGTGCCAAGAAGATACAATTGTCGTTTCACCTGATGTGGGTGGTGTTGTTCGTGCGCGCGCTTTGGCTAAAATGTTGCACTTGGATATTGCGATTGTGGATAAGCGTCGCCCAGCGCCGAATGTGGCAAAAGTGATGAATATTATTGGTGATGTAGAAGGTAAACACTGTATTCTTGTGGATGATATTGTGGATACAGCAGGTACGATTTGTGGTGCAGCGGATGCTTTGATGGAATGCGGCGCAAGAAAAGTTACGGCATATGCAACGCATGGTGTGCTGTCGGGTCCTGCGGCCGAACGTATTACCGCATCAAAAATGCATGAAATGGTGATTACAGACAGTATCACGCAACCGCAAACAATCTTGGATAATGACAAGGTGCGTATTATGTCCATTGGCTCGTTGATGGGTGAAGCGATTTTGCGTATTTATGATGGACGTTCTATCAGCAGCCTTTACAGTTAATCCTGAGCTTAAAGCAGTAGGTTTGGTGAGGTTAGGCATAACTCAAAATTCATGCCCCTTAACTTTTGAAAAGAAATATTTTATACTTTACTATTTCATGCTTTCTTAATGAATATTTATATAGCTTTTGAACATGTATCGTAACCACCTTGGGGGCTGCAAATGATTAAACAGCGTACACTTGATCATGCTATTAAATGCAGTGGGATTGGCTTGCATTCAGGTAAAAAGATTGAACTTGTACTTCATCCAGGTGAAGTTGATACAGGTATTGTTTTTGTGCGTTCTGATTTGGGTGTGGATATTCAAGGTCATGTGGACTCCGTTGTGGACACCAAGCTTTGCACTACAATTGGGCATGGTGAAGCAACCATTGCAACGGTTGAACATATCATGTCCGCTTTAGCAGGTCTTGGTGTTGATAATGTACGCATTGAGGTCAATGGGGCTGAAGTTCCAGTGATGGATGGATCAGCTTCCCCATTTATTTTTTTAATTCAATGCGCAGGTATTGTGGAACAAAACAAGCCTAAAAAAGTTTTGCGTATTAAGAAAAGAGTAAGTCTCGAAGAAGGAAATAAGTCATGTGCTTTGTATCCAGCATCAGGCTTTAGAGTTTCTTATTTACTCGATTATCCGCATCCTCTACTTAGTGATTGTAAAGTAAGCTTCGATTTTTCTCGCCAAGGTTATGCTAGGGAAGTGAGTCGGGCACGCACATTTGGTTTTATTCATGAAGTGGAAGCTTTGCAAAAAGCAGGTTTGGCGCTCGGTGGATCTATGGATAATGCCGTGGTTCTTGATAAGTATGGTGTTTTGAATGAAGGCGGTTTGCGTTATGCTGATGAGTGTGCGCGACACAAAGTTCTTGATACGGTCGGCGATTTATTCTTAGCAGGTTATCCTATTGTTGGTGCATTTGAAGGCGAACGTAGTGGTCACGCCATGAATTGCCAGCTTGTCAAAGCACTATTGGCTGACGAATCGGCATGGGTGATTGAAGAATTGAAAGGCGCGACTGCCACGACTGAAGAATTAGGTTTCTCTGTTTCCGTTCCAAATTAACATCGGATGTTAGGTGCGTGGCTCAAGAAGCTACATGGTAGGATGTCAGACTTAGGAAGTGCGACTTTAGTCGCGCATACATCATGATGTTAACCATACGCGGCTAACACCCCAAGTTTTCTCTCAGGCTTACGCCTTCACCTTGAGTCGCACTTCCTAAAGTTAAATAAAGAGCTGGTGTTGTGCGTAACATCAGTTAAAGATTAACAGTCAACAAGTGTTGATTTCAGTGTTACGCTGCGCACATGACTGAACAAAAACCTCTAATATCCTCCAATTCTAATTCAGCCCCATCTTCACAAACGCATTTTGGCTTTGAAACTGTGGCTGCCGATGAAAAAGCTGGCAAAGTGATGGAAGTTTTCTCTTCTGTTGCATATAAATATGACATTATGAATGATGCCATGAGTGCTGGTATGCATCGCTTATGGAAGCGTAGTTTTATTGCAAAAGCAGTGCTGCCCAAGGGTGGTGTTGCTTTGGATGTTGCCGCAGGATCTGGTGATATTGCGATCGGTCTTTTGAATAAGGTAAACCGTGAAGCGCGTGTTGTGTTGACTGACTTGAATGGCCCGATGTTGCAAGAAGGTGCAAGACGTATTTTAGATGAAGGTTTACTGCCTAAAACAGCAGATTGTATTCAATCTGATGGCACGAAGCTTCCCTTTGCAGATAACAGTTTTGATTTGCTAACGGTTGCTTTTGGTATTCGTAATTTTGTAGATGTTCCTGCGGGGCTTGCTGAATTTTATCGTGTTTTGAAACCTGGTGGGCAGTTCATGTGTTTAGAGTTTTCTAAGCCTGTTTTACCCTTGCTTGATGTGGTTTATGATGCTTATTCATTCAATGTCATTCCTAAAATGGGTGAAATGATTACAGGTGACAAAGACTCCTATCAGTACCTTGTAGAATCTATTCGTCGCTTTCCCGACCAAGAGCGATTTGAGAAGTGGATAAAGCAGGCAGGATTTTCTCTTGTGCGTTATGATAACTTAACAGGTGGCGTGGTGGCTATGCACCGAGGGTATAAAGTATGAGTGTAATGTTTCTACCCTTACGCTTGATTCCGCTACCTGTGCAGTGTGTGGTTTTGGGCTCTGTATTACAAATATTTTTCAAAGATAATGATAAATTTGAAGATTTATTGGATAGCTTGGAGGGTAAAGTTTTTCGTGTGTTTATTAAAGACATGGGGTCAATGATGTTTATTGGTTTTAAAGCTGGTTCAGTGTGGGTTCATCCTTCATCCAAGCAGCGACCTGATGTGAAGATTGAGTCAACAACAACGGGTTTTGCGAGACTGAGCTTTGCTAAAGAAGACCCTGATGCACTTGTGATGCAAAAGGTGTTGAAGTTATCTGGTGATTCGGAATCCATGTTGTTGTTTCAGAAGCTTCTGGAAAAATTGGATTTAGATTGGGAGTTAGAGTTAAGACGCGTGTTTGGCGACTTTTTTGGCAGTAAAGTTGCCAAAGCAGCTTATCGTTTGGTGGAAGCGGAAAAAAAGGCAAAACAAACATCAAGCCAATGGGTTGATGGTGTGTTGAAAGATATGGGAACACCATCCGCTGAAGAAATTCAGTTGTGGCAAGCAGGTGTGGAATCGGTGTCGAGAAAGGTGAATAAGCTACAGCGTCAAGTGGATAGGCTTGAGCGCCAAAGTCTGCAAAAAAATCCAAGCAATGAAAAAATATGAAATTTAAAGGTTTACGCCGCAATATAAGGCTTCTTTTTATTATTCATGTTTTGGCAACGCATGGGCTTGCTGCCATAGCTGTTCGCCTTCGTTTGTTTACCCCTTATATTTGGATTTTGAGTCTTTTTAGTAAAGAGTATAAACCCAAAGAACAAGGCGTACAAATTCGGGTGGCACTGGAACGATTAGGTCCCAGCTTTATCAAATTTGGGCAAATGCTTTCTACGCGGGTGGATTTATTGCCTTTGGATGTGGCGTTAGAGCTTAAAAAACTTCAAGATAATGTGCCGCCAGAGCCTTTTTCAGTGATTGAAGGTTTGCTCAATGCAGCATACAAAAAGCAAGCGTTAACGGATGTGTTCGCCAGCTTTGATGAAGAACCTGTGGCAGCGGCATCTATTGCTCAGGTTCATTTTGCAACGTTGCATGATGGGCAAGAAGTCGCTGTTAAAGTTCGCCGCCCCAATATTGACCGCATGATTGAAGCCGATTTGGCAATCTTGCGTATGTTGGCAAGCTTATTTGAACGTTATTTCCCTGAATATGAGCGTCTTAAAGCACCGCGTGTGGTTGAAGAGTTTGCGGTAACTATTTTGGGTGAGCTAAATCTTCGCTCAGAGGGCGCACATGCCAGCCGCTTTGCCGACCAAATCAAAGATTTGAATGGTGTTGGTGTGCCAGAAATATTTTGGGATTTTACCAATAAAGATGTGTTGGTCACCGAACGTATTCACGGTACACCGATTGATGAACGGGATGTGTTAATCAAAGCAGGGCATGACCCCTTCACATTGTGTAAGAACTTACAAAATATGTTTTTTCATATGGTGTTTGTGCATGGCTATTTTCATGCAGACTTACACCCTGGCAATATCTTCGTCGCAGACAATGGTGATATTAAGCTGGTTGATTTTGGTATTGTGGGCAGGCTAGATATTCAGAGCAGAGTGTATCTTGCTGATATGATGTTGGCTTTTTTAAAGCAAAACTATAAACGTGCAGCAGAAGTCCATATTGAAGCGGGTTATGTGCCTTATGATACAGACGTGTCGGCATTTGAAGATGCACTGCGTGAAATTGCAGTGCCTATTTTTAATCGTCCACTCAAAGATATTTCAATCGCTGAGTTATTGTTTTATTTGTTTGCGGTAACAGAACGCTTTCAAATGGAAACCCAACCGCAACTGTTGCTTTTGCAGAAAAGTATGGTGGTCATGGAAGGTGTGACGCGCGAATTGCATTCAGACATTAATATTTGGGAACTCGCCAAACCTTTAATTGCGGACTGGGCCGTCGAACATTTGGGACCTAAGGGTAAAACCCAACGCTTGGTCAAAGACGTACAACATTCACTTCATGCTTGGATGAACCTGCCCAAAGATATTAATGCACATCTTGAAAGCTTGGAACAGAAGCTCCGCAGACCTTCAAAATCCAGTATGGCACTTTATTTTTTGCCCACAGTATTGATGTTGACTGGTGGTGTTGCTGTGGGTTTACTTTGGCAACAACCCACTCATGATTATGTTTGGTTTCTGGCATGGTCATCCATGGTTATTGGTGTTTGGTTACAATTTAAAACCAAGTGAGCTTACTCAAAAAGTATGGCGTAAGCGTTGCGTATAGGTTGGAAGTGAGGTTTTAGCCTCGCATTGGTGAATGATATTCAATCACTTCACCAGAAATAGAACAAAATCTAACACTTGGCTTTTTTTGGACGAGGCTAAAGCCTCACTTCCTATGAAAATAACCGCATAACCGACATTCCGCACCCCTTATTCCTGATTCAGGAATAAATTTTTTGGTATGATTCTCCCATTAACTTCAAGAGTTTTTTATGCTGTTTATTGAGGTTTATAACGCAAGGTTTTGCCTGCTGAATATAGAGTATCTGAATGTTTTGAAAGTATTGGAAAACCCAGCGTATTGTTGGTTTTTCGACCATCTTTCCTATTTGATTTGGAAAGGTTTCATGGTTGTCATGCAAGCTTTTTCGCATGCGATATTCCAGAGCAGCATAGACGAGCAAACACACCGTCATAACCATGGTAAGCGCCATGATGCGTTTAGGTGATTTGAGAAACACAGACGATGCTAAAAACATGGGGTCTTTCAAGAAGCGGAAGCCTCGCTCAACTTTTTGTTGGTTTTTATAGCCCGCAAGAATTTCATCGGCATCAAATACATCCATATCGGTTTGGTTGGTGGCGATAATGAACCAACTTTTGCGTTGTAAACGTTGTTGATATTGCTGATAGTTTGATGAGCTTACAACATGAACATGGTAGGTGTAAAAATCTGGTGCCGCCCCTTTGGCTGGACGACCACGACCGTTAAACCCTGCAATAGGCTCAATAACTTCATGATGCACATTGGTGACAGCCAGCTTTTTCTTTAGCAGCTCAAGCTCATGGCAAGCATCTTTTTCACAAGCAAAACTTCTGTTGCAAAACGCCTTCAAAAGCTTCTGATCATCTTGGCTTTTCTTGGAAAACTGCTTGCTCACATTACGCTTAGCACGCTCATGTGCTTGCGGTGAATACACAACCAGCCACTTCTGTTCAACACCTGCATAAGACTCATCAACACACTGATAATTAAGATTTAATCCATCATTGTCTGCCGCTAGTTGGCCTGCATATTTCTCAATATAACCGCGTGCCAAACCTATGGTTTCAGGCACGCGCGTTGTCCATGTGATATGGCTCATCAACTTGATGGTTTCAGCACTATAAAGCGCACTATCACCAACGATATGTTGCACTGAAAAGTCATCTTGAAGCTGACCAATGTGGTCTTTGATTGCCTGCTTAAAACGAGTCTTATCATTGTCATTGCCGCTCAATGCCGCCATCATCATAGGGATGCCAGCCTGAGCCTCCACAATCAGCTTCAAACCGAACTGATTGAGCTCTGGTCGGTGGTCGCGACTGTAGCCCTTGGTAATCTTAATCACGCCAGCTTCTTCTGCCTGATTATACTTGCCATCGGTATGAAAGGTTGTCGTATCTATATGACTCATGTGGCAGGGAATATTTAATGTTTTTAATGCGTTAGATGCAATTACAGCATAAGTTTCACTCACGCCTGCCTCATAAATCGAGTCCAACATTCGCCCTGTGACATCATCATTAAAGTGGGCTGCCTCAACACCTTCGCCAAGCAGTTTCTCAACAGGTTTGCTCTCAAAAAGTGCGGTATATTGTACAATCGCTGGTTCACGAAACCAAGTCCATTAAGCACCGTCGCTTTGAGAACCTGACCAATCGATACCTTGCGTTGCTGCATATCCTGTGGAATCAGGGCATCCATACTCGTGCCTATTTCCAGCTCATCATACATCCCTGCAACAAGACCAAGATGATTGAGCTCCTTACTTTCGCAGCCCGACATCATCGAACCAGTTGATACTTCCATAGCCATTTTCGCCTCCGTAGAAACAATAAATATACCATAAATATTAATAGGTTAGAAGAATTTAAATGGCTAATTAAGCCTATTTAACTTAAATCGAAAAACTGGAAATACAGGGTGCGGAATGTCGGGCATAAGTTTTCAGTTATGTGCAAGACTTTTGTGGTCAGCCTAGTCAAAGCTTTGCACTTATGATACGAATTTAGGTATCAATAGCTTATGACTTTTGAGTTTAATCCAAGTAACTTTAAGCATGTGGTGATAGCATGGTGGTTGGGTCGAGAAGTGCAGCCAATGCATCTTGAGGCATAAGCTTCTCTGCCAAACACACATCACGTACTGTTTTTCCTTCTTGCACGGCTTGTTTGGCGATGGCTGAAGCTTTTTCATAGCCAATGATAGGTGCAAGTGAAGTGACCATGCTCATGCTCCATTCAATTTGTTGTTCACACTTCTCTGCATTGGCTTGAAGCCCTGAAATACATTTGTCAGCAAACATCAATGATGCGTTGGCAAGGATTTCTTCAGACTCTAGCAGGTTGTGGGCGATGACTGGTAGCATCACATTCAAATCCAATAAACCTGATGCACCAGCAAAGGTAATTGCTGCATCGTTACCCATCACTTGCGCGCATACTTGCGCCATAGACTCAGCAATAACGGGATTAACTTTGCCTGGCATGATGGATGAACCAGGTTGTACCGCTGGCACGGATATTTCAGCCAAACCACAACGTGGCCCCATGTTTAATAGACGCACATCATTGGCGATTTTAACCAAAGATACAGCAACCGTTTTCAATGCGCCTGATAATTCAACTGCAGCATCTTGCGCCGCTTGGGCTTCAAAGTGGTTGGCTGCTTCGCTAAATGGAATGTTATACACTTGAGATAAGCCATCCGCCATGCGTTTGCCAAATTCTGGATGGGTGTTCAACCCTGTGCCAACAGCCGTGCCGCCTTGGGCAAGTTCTGTGACACGGGGTAAGCATGATTTAAGCCTTGCCATGCCCAATTCAATTTGCCTTGCCCATGCCGAAATTTCTTGCCCCAATGTTATCGGTGTTGCATCCATCAAATGGGTGCGCCCGATTTTGATGATTTCACTTGTTTCTTCGGCTTTGCTTTGCAACACGGTGTGTAAATGTTGCAGTGCGGGAACCAGTTGATGCACCAACACATCAGATGCAGCAAGATGGATGGCAGTTGGAATCACATCATTGGAGGATTGCCCCATATTCACATCATCATTGGGGTGAATATTGGCGGCTGAATCAAGTTGGTGACAGCGAAAAGCAATCACTTCATTGGCATTCATATTGGTGGATGTGCCAGAACCTGTTTGAAAAATATCCAATACAAATTGCTCATCATACAAGCCCTTGGCAACATCTGTGGCTGCCTTGTGAATCAATGTTGATTTATCTGTTTCAAGCTTGCCTAAGTCTGCATTGACACTTGCAGCCGTTGCCTTGATATGCCCCAATGCTTTGATGAAAACACGCGAGAATTTTAGGTTAGATACTGGGAAATTCTCTATGGCTCGCGCAGTGCTTGCGCCATACATGGCATGTTCAGGGACTTGCATTTCACCCATGGAATCATGCTCTGTTCGTGTGGTTTCGTGGTTGTTCATCAATTGCTCCTGTTGAGGCATAACATGGTGATATCATCATCACGGGTATGAAACGCTTGCTTATCCAAACATGCAAGCATGGATGATGGTAATAATACTGGGTCAAGCTGGTGATGCAGTTGGAACCATGCTTCAACATTTTTGTCGCCAAACATTTTACCCGCAGCATTGCGTGCTTCGGTAATACCATCTGTGCAGGCGTAAAATGTGTCACCGATTCCCAAGGTGGTGGTTTGTACTTGCAGTGCAATCTTATCCAACATACCGAGTGGCGGGGAAGTGGCTTCAAGGTGGGTGATGCTATCTTGATGCCATAATAAAGGTGGAATATGCCCCGCATTAATCCACTGTATTTGATGATTCTGATGGTTGAGCTCTGCCATAAATAAGGTGACAAAACGCCCCCCCTGCAAGGATTGGTGCAGTGATTTGTTGATATATTTTGCCGCAGCGATGAGCTTAATGTCTTCAGCATTGGCAAGGGCATGAAGCATGGCTTGCAGGTTGGCAACGGTGAGGGCTGCGGGATAACCTTTACCAGCAACATCAGCAATAACCAGCCAAGTTGTGCCATCATTTCTGGTGATATAATCATAATAATCACCACCAACCGCATGACAGCTTTGCTGAAACCCTGCAATGGCATAGTTGGGCACATTGGGTTCATACTTGGGCATCAATCCTTTTTGAATATCGCTGGCAATGGCAAGGGAATCTTTGAGGCTATCGCGTTCTTTTAACCCTGCCAAAGCAGTGTTTAAGCCGCGTGCCAACTCGCCCATTTCATCATCAATCATCACGGCAACATGCCCATCAAATTTACCTTGGCGAAGGAAGTTCAGACCTTGAGATAGTTCGCGTGTAATGCGGTGAACAGTGCGGCTGGTAATCCAAACCAATGCCATGCCGCCAAAAATAAGGTTGCTAAACAAAACGATGGCTTGCATGAGGATGAAATGTTGCTCAACTTCATTGTTTGTGCCCAACATTAGCCATGAAAATAGGGCGAGAATACTCACGGGTAGCAAGCTGGTTGTGCCAAAGATAAGCCAAGGGCGATTGCCTGATCGCATAATCCAAGGGTAACTTTGAAAATGCTCTAAATCACCAATGAACAAGTTTTGCAGGGAGAGTTTTTTTCGTGTTTTAGCCATCCATGCCATGGTTAGGGCAACGGCAGTTGTAGGGATGAGTACGCCTAAGCCAAAACTAACGCTAAGAATTAAGGCAACAAACATGTTGGTGGTAAAGTCACTGTTATTAAACAACGATGTGAGAAATATAACGCTTAAAATGAATACGACAGATGATAAGCCCGCAATACTGAATGCTTGCACTGCACGCATGGGTAAGTTTGCCATCGCTTGCTCTAAGGATTGGTGGGTATCTTTTTTGATGGCAGTGCGAATGGGTTGATGCGCCCAGTATGCAGCAAAAGTGAAGATAGTAAGAAAAATGATGGGATTAAATAAGAATAACCAAGCAGGGACATGGGTGATGAGGGGATTGTCGGTAATACGAATAACACTTTGCGCAAAAATAATAAGCACAGGTATAAGCCAAAGGTTTTTTAGGTATTGGAATATATCAATATGCTTGATATGTGGGCTTAAATCATACTTCAAGAGAAGTACCCTTTTCAAGTTTAGGACTTATGGTTGATTGTTTGACCGCAGTCATATAAATGATACCACCATGAGGGCGGTGCAGACCTGCTGCGTGATAAATAAAATCAAACAATTCGTCTGCTTTCTGTGTTGGCACCAACACAGAAAATATTAATTTTTCAACCTGTTGCCCCAGTCCTTTCATAGATTGCGCGGTAGAGCTTCGTCCCAAGCCACGCGCAAAATGATTCACTGAAGCTTGAATGTCGAAAGTATCATCAATGCTTTGAATGGCTTCGTGCGCTTTGTCTTCTGCGGCGATACAGGTGATAAGTTTATACATTGTCTTTCTTCGCATCATTCTCGGAAATTGCATCAAGAATATGTTGTGGAATATATGTTGCGGCCTTTTCAACGCGGGTGAGATAAATCATGCCCATGCCAGGGGTATCCAGGTGACCTGCAATCGACATTTTTTCAAAAATCATATCACTCAAGTCACTGGGTACGAGAATATTGATGATTTCTTTTTCAGCATTGATGGCAACAGACAACACACCAAGCATTTCTTGCACGCCATGCCCATGCCCATAATGAATGGTTGCACCTTGCGCACCTGCATTTTGAGCAGCTTTGAGCACAGCTTTGGCGCGACCACGCTGAACAATGCAGGTAATCAAATAAGCATCGGTTAAAACATTGATATGTTGAACACTCATGCTGCTTCTCCTTGGGTCTGTTTATCTTGAATTTGTTGATCCATTTTCTGATGTTTGCGTCGAACTTTGTATTGCACCCATTGCCCCGTTAGCAACACGGTAAGGATAGGGCCAATCGAGGCAAGCGATAATATACCAAAGCCTTCAATCGCATCAACAGCATTGCCCAAGCCAAGCCCCATGGCGAGCACAAGTGGCACAGTGATTGGTCCTGTGGTCACACCTGCACTATCCCATGCGACATTGACGAATTCCTCGGTAGATACCCAAGTTAATAACAGAGCGCAGGTGTAGAGAGGGATAAGCAAATAACCAAGTTGTAGGTTAAATATGATTTTGAGAACACCAAGCGTGATACCAATGGCAACACCAAAAGCTACCGCATAAATCAACACTTTCTTTTCAAATGCACCATTGGTTAATGTTTCCACGGTGTTACCCAGAGCATTGAGTGCAGGTTCGGCAATGGTTGCACCAAAACCAAGTACAAAAGCGAAAAACATGGCAACACCAATACCCACTGTCCAAGGAAAGATAGGTGAATCTTGCACATGTTCTAATATTGTGAATGCGGCAGATAATAGGCTGCCAGCTTGTGCGCCCAAAGCAGTTAAGCCATAACGTAAACCAATGCTGAAGATAATCATTCCCAACACACACAAAATGATACCGTAGATGATGATGCCTGCATTGGGTAATTTTTCATGCAATAAAAAGCGAAGTACAATCATTAAAAATACAATCAAAGGAACGATAGCTCGCATACCCGATAAAATTTCTTGCATAGGGCTTTGGGCATACCACTGCACTGAGGCGGAAGCGGTATGGACAGCATGGGCTGCGGCGATGATGGATTCAGCTGATGTGGTTGAAGCGACAAATAAGCTTAATAACATCACGCCAATGATGGGAAATAAGGATGCGAGGGTGACAATGCCAAAACCAGACAATGCACTTAACCCGCGCCCTGAAGCTGCGGCAATGCCAATCCCCAGTGCCAAGACCAAAGGTACGGTCACAGGGCCAGTGGTGACTGCGCCACAATCCCATGCGAGCCCAAGTGTTTTGCTCAACTCATTATCTTGCATAAACCATGCGGTTAAACCTAAAGTGGGTAGTAGGGTTGCATAAATAAGTGGCTTTAAGCTCCAGTTATACAACAAACGAAGTGTGCCAAGCACAACAGCCAAGCCCACCCCAAGCCCAACAACCAAGACCAGTGTACCACTCCAATCATTGAGTAAGGTGTATAAATAAGGTGCATTTTCAACTTTAAGAATGCTACCTGCAGCTTGCAGTGCGCCAATGGCAGGTTCAGCAAAGGTCACACCAATACCAAGCAGGAAGGCGACGGTTAAAACAATAGGTAAGGAAACTTTGGCGGGCAAGTTGTGCCCAATGGTTTCGCCAAAAGGCATCAGCCCTTTGCTCAAACCTTCCATAAAGAACATCAAACCAATAATCACTGCCATGAGACCAAGCATGATTTGCATAGGCTGACTGACCGCTTGATTGAGAATGATAGTTTGAAATAAAATTAAATAGGCAGCGAGTGGGAATACCACTTTGACTTGTTCAATGAAGCGAGAGGATATGTATGGGACGAGCAAACGATAAATATCAATACCGCGCAAGGAAGTGCAGCTTTTTTTATGCGACCGTTCACGAAATTCACGTTGTTTACGCGCAAAATCATTAAAGCTTAGAATATTTTGCCGCAAGGAAAGATGACGGATGAGTTTGCCGTAGCGAATTTTTTGTGGTTCTTCCGACATGAGGACTCCTTAATGTGAGGAGCCCAAGTATAGAATAAAGCGGATTATTTCACAATCGAAGCGGGAATGTTATCTACTTCTTACGGCGTAAAATTGGGATAAGTAATAAACTTAACCAACCCAAGAGATAAGGCGAAACCACGGATGACAAGCAACCGCCCGCACTGCTTGTAGATGATAGAATCGTTGTTGCCGAATCACTTAAAGTTGTGGCATCAGTGGCAGTGGTCGGCGTTAGCGGTGCCAGCGGTGCGGTGACACCATCGGTTAATCGCCAAGTCATGCTGTCATCGGTGGCTGATGTGTTAGAAATCACGAATGTAACCTTGGTTGTACCAACAGGTGCGGCCCATGAACCTTGTCCCGTAGTTAACGGGATAGCTTGTACTGTGTATGCACCACCGACAACACTTTGTGTCATCGCAGACAGTTGCACACTACCCGTGCTGGTGAAGGTGTAAGTTGCATTGGGGCTGTTGACCAACTCATAAATGGTGGATAAATGCTTTTGTTTCCCAGAAAAATTACGTAAAGACTGAGTAGCATCACTGCTGATATTGATAGCACCATTGTTGAATAACCTGTCACCCCAAGCAATGGGATAGTCGGCACCATTTTGATACTTGGAAACATCAATATTCCAAGTGCCAAATTCATGGAATGCAGTGGCTAATGTTGTGTTGTAGGGTGCTGCTTGAAGTGCTGCATCAATCGCGGCATAGGTATTGTTGCCAGAAACTTGACCTGTGTTGGTGAGGATATTTTTGATGAGCGCATCGCCATGTTTATCGGATAAATAACGAATCCACATGAACCGCCCATACTGCTCTAGCGTACTTGGAGTTAAACCAAAAGAATCCAAATGAAGTTCAGGGTAATCTTGGCTGCCTGATTCACGCTTCCCATTACCATTGCGATCAGTGAATGATTCACCTTGATTATACTGGCCATCGCCATTGACATCGACGAAAGGTTCACCGATATATTGTAAATTGTCTTTGATGGTTGGGTATACTTTATCTTCCATCCATGTTGCAGATGATTCTGAGAAGGCTGGCAACTCTGCGGAATCATAGCCAAACTGAATACTGTGAAAGAACTCATGGGCTAGTGTTACCCTTGCTGGTGTTATCGGGTTGGCATACCCAAATTGTTGAACTGTAAAATCATTGTCCAGCACCATATAAGAATAGGCTCCATTAGGATAAATACCAGCAGATGCAGTGGCATCACTGGTCACGTAACCATAAATACTTGCGCTTCCCACATCCAAGAGGTAAATATCATATTTGTTATCACCACCGAGCGCGCCATCGGATGGGGGTGCGGTGTAGCCCATATTGCCAATTTCTGTTGTCCACACGTTATCCGCTTCGGTGGCAAGCTGTTGTACAAACGCAAGTGTGGCGGCATTTGCCCCCGTGGTGACATAATGAAATTTAAAATAAAGTGAACTGTGTACAGATTCTTCCGCTTGGGTAAATAAAGTTATGCTTGAAATGGGTGGTGTTGCACCAGTATCGGTGGGGCGAAAAAAGAAAGGGCTTACGGTAGCTTGTGTTTGTTCAGATAAGGTATCCCAGTTGGCTTTGGCAAACATCAACATGGGTGTGAGTTCGCGGCTTGGTTTGGGTTTGATAGCAGCTTTTGGCAGTGCGCCTGTTGCAACGGCTGAAGGCTGATTAATTTCTTGGAAATAGGAGGATACAATATCATTGGGGGTTTGAGCAAAGGCTTGGTTGGTGGCTAAACCACTTAATAATACAAACAACATCAATGATTTCATCATCACTCCTTTACACACTAAAGCTTGATTACTTGCAAGAGTATAGGTGCTGTAGGTCGATTGGGCAAAATAATTTGATTAAGGGTAAATGCTGGATGGGTGCAGGTTTGGCTTAACCATGCCATGACTTGCGCCGCTTCTGAGTCGCCACCCTTGTGCCCAGGGTAAACCATCACACTTAATCGACCCTCTGGGGCAAGTAATTCAAGGCTTTGTTCAAGTGCGGCAATAGTCGTATCGGCTTTGGTGATAATGCTTTTATCGCTGTTGGGTAGCCAACCGAGATTAAACATGATGGCTTGGATATGCCCATGTAGCGCACGAGGAATATGCTTTGCCATGGTTTCATGTCCTGCGAGGAAGAAGCTTTGTTGGCAAGGCTGATGTTGCAGTAAAGTTTGTGTGGCGGTAAGGGCTTGGGCTTGCACATCAAAGCCAAACAATGTCCCTGCTTTACCAATATGTTGCGCAAGAAATGCTGCATCAGCCCCATTGCCAAGGGTTGCATCAATAACATGACCACCTTCACGGATACTTTCCGCCAACCAATCTTGGGCAATATCGGTGAGCCTAGCCATGTTGATCAGTTCTCTTCTTGTAAACTCATGACACGAGCTGTGTTGGTGGAGAAGCTAGCTGCCGCATTACGAATACGCTCGCGAAAACGGCTCGAAACATCCATTAAATCTTCAACATCAACAAAGTTCATACATATCACTTGGCAATCATATTTGGTCACATAAGCAAGTTGCGATGCCTTGCCATCAATGATTTTGTGTAAACCGAGAATGCTGCCCTCATCAAGGCGACCACAGTAGCGGTTTTCTTGCGTGGTTTGTTCATAGAGGCGAATTTTACCCTGTGTAATCAGTTCGACATGGGTCATATGTTGAGATGCAGGTTTGACGACTTTCTTTGCGGGATGTGTTATGTCCCAAGCACGTTTGGCGAGCATAAAGCGTAAGTCTGTGGGTAAGCAGGAGAAAGCGGGTGATATGGTTAGCCTAGCCACACGTTGGCGTAATAGTGACTCTTTGGAAAACTGAAGGTGCAGTTCAGGGTTTTGAACAAAAGCAAGCTGGAGCTCTTTGGGGGTCATTTTAAGTAATGTTGTATCGGTTGTGGCGACAACAGTTGCATTGCGCACTTGCCCATATAAAGCCCCTTCACCAAGTAGGCTTCCTTCACGTAGAAAGTTGATTAGGGATGGTGTGAGGTTGTTCTGGTTGTTGTGGTTGGTTACCGCGAGCTCACCACGGATAATGAAGTACACATAGTCTGCGTGGTCACCTTTTTTGAAAAGTATGCTTCCTTCCGTTAAGTGTACTTGGCGCATTTTATACTTCAGCCGCCCTAATTTTTTCGCCAAGGGGGTGTAATTACCACTCGGTACAGGCTGTTCATGTGAGGTGGTGATGTCGTGCCCAAACTCATCAATCAAACCTTGAGTTTCTTCTGGGTGTTCACAATTAAGTATTTCATACGCCTTTCGCGCTTGTAAAATGGCACGAATTTCATGCCCAGAATCTAAGAAATGACGGGCAAGCTGATGATGAAAGATAGGGTCATTAGGGTGCATGGTGCAAAGCTCTTTGAGCCTTTGGCGCGGTGTATGTTGACATCCTGTCATATGTAGGTTTGTGTCCTTGTAAGTGCAGTTGATATGAGTCATTGAAGAATTTAAAGACGAGACACTATGGCAGACTCAAGGTTCATGCCAGTGATGTTTATCACAGAAACGGTCGATATTTGCTTCGGCGGGGATTGCTGATCTGTTGCGCAGAGATTGGGTAAATCGTTGGCTATACCAAGGAATCAGCAGGCTGCCGCGAGAGCCAAAACCATTGAATATCGCGGTGTTTTGATGCTTGGGGTGAAAGCCAATAAAGGGCTGTTTATCCAGTGTGGTTGGGCGAATGCCTGCTTGATGTTGGATAACTTTAAACTTTGGGTTTGTTTTAAACAGGCTGTTGGCAAATATGAGAAGCTGTTGTTTGGATGAGGCTCGAACAGTTGGGGTGTTGAGGGCTGTGTCATAGGTTGCGCCCACACGGCAGGTGTTGGGGGTTGTTGGGAGAAGCCATTTACCTTGATTAATCATGTCAGGTGCTAAGACTTGTTTTGTGGTGCAGCTGATAATTTCACCGTGTGCAGGTTGCAGGGGAAGCCATGAAAACAAAGGGTTATGCATCATGTGGTAACCTTCACAATACACCACAATATTTGGGGTTGATTGCGGCGTATATGGTTGATAAGAGATGATGTTTTTTTGCTCAAAATAATGATGCAAGGCATCAAGCAACACATTGGTGTCAAGCCAAGCGGTTTGTTGCTGCACAATACCAGAATGTTCAGGCTTGAGTTGTTGAGAAATATCATTTTTTGTAAAAAAAGGTGTGAACCTATCCAGTTTAAGCCGTTTTTTAATGTTTTCTTGCTCTTTGGGTGAAGAAAATAGACGTTGCATGGGGGTTGGGTGGTAGCACTGTATGTTGAGTTCGACTTCAATCTTTTGGTAGAAAGCTTTGGCAAAATCTAGCATGTTGGGAACATGTTCACCCAAGGTGAAGCGTTGCCCAATGATGGGATTGATGATACCCGCAGCAACGCGAGAAGCATTGATGCTTTTGTCGCCATAAATAACCACATCAGTACCTTGTTTGGTGAGTGTCCACGCCAGCACACATCCCGCTAAACCATTGCCAATAATGATGATGGGTTTGCTGGCTTGTACTTTTTGCGTTGAAAACATTGCCCCACACTAAACAATGTGGCGATAAGCGGCAAAAAAAAGTAATGTGCGCCAAGTTATGTATTAAAAAAGGAGTTTATTATGGCAAGAGCATCAGCACGTCACCTTTTGGTGGCATCAGAAGAAAAATGTTTGGCAGTTAAAGCAGAAATCGAAGCGGGTTTGGGCTTCGGCGCAGCAGCAAAAAAATATTCATCATGTCCTTCCAAGGCGCAAGGTGGTGATTTGGGTGAGTTTGGCCCTGGTCAAATGGTTCCAGAATTTGATAAAGTCGTATTTTCTGCAGATATCGGAAGCATTGAAGGCCCTGTGCAAACGCAATTTGGTTACCATTTGCTGGAAGTGACTGCGCGTAGTTAATTGATATGACAACAGCATGGCACAGCGATATTAACGAAGCCGATTGGGAAGCTTTGTGCGATGGTTGTGGTAAATGTTGTATGCACAAGTTTGAAGATGAGGATACGGGCGAGATTCTACGCACGAATGTCGCCTGTAAACTTTTTGAAGCCAACACATGCCGCTGCACCAAATACATACAGCGATTTGAGCTTATTCCTGAATGTTTGGATATTCGTAAGCTTTCAGATGCGGAAATGACGTGGCTGCCTGAAACATGCGCCTATCGCTTAACCTTTGAAGGTAAACCGTTGCCCGATTGGCATCCGCTAAACACACAGGATATGAAGTCGGTCAATCGCGCTGGGCATTCCATGTCTGGACTGTCGGTTTCTGAAAAGGATGTGCCTGAAGATGAGATTGTAGATTATATTTTAACATCTTGATTCATAGTGTTGGTTGTATTTAAGGCTGACCCCCTAAGGTAGAAGGTAAACAACATCACGAGGAGAGTCCTGACTAGCCATGAAAGTTTTATTATATAATGAGCTAAACCCCAAAAAAATCCCTAATTTTAAGAAAATGAAGACCTTTCTTGAAACGGGCGATTATAAATCAGCCGATGTTAAAAAAATCGCGCACAACCTATACCGCTGTCGCTTGGATATTAGCAATCGTTTATTGTTTTCCATCTATCAATGTCATGGTGAACAGTTCATCTTGGTGTTGGAATATATTCCTAACCATGCTTATGATAAATCACGATTTTTAAGTCATGGCGCATCCATCGATGAAAGCAAAATTCCATCCATTAGCCAACTGGATGATAGCCCTGAACGCTTGGTCTATGTGAACCCTCAAGTGGCAACATTTAACATCTTGGATAAGGTGATTTCTTTTGATGATTCACAATCCAGGGTCTATGATTTACACCCACCTGTGATTATTATTGGTTCGGCAGGCAGTGGAAAAACAGCCTTAACCTTGGAAAAAATGAAACAAGGTATCGGTGATATATTGTATATCACGCACTCCTCTTTTTTGGTGAAAAATTCCCGTGATTTGTATTTTAGTCAGCGCTACCAGAATGATGATCAACATGTTGATTTTTATTCCTTTCAAGAGTTTTTAGAGTCCATACGTATTCCCGATGGGCATGAAGTTAGTATGTCTGACTTCAAACGCTGGTTCTTAACTGTAAAAACAAGCAAATCACTGGCGGATCCACATCAGCTTATCGAAGAATTTAAAGGCGTGATAACGGGCACTGTCAGCCAACATGGATATTTAACTCGGGATGAATATTTGGCGCTGGGTATCAAGCAGTCCATTTTTAACAAGCATGAGCGTGAAGAAGTTTATAGCCTGTTTGAGGCTTATCTTAAATTTTTAAACAAAGAAAACTTGTACGATAGCAATATGTTAAGCCATCAATATATGGCTGAATTAAAGAGTCGGTATGACTTTATTGTCATTGATGAAGTGCAGGATTTTACCAGTGTTCAATTGGGTCTTATTCTTCAATCGTTGCACCGAACTGGCGATTTTATTATTTGTGGTGATTCCAACCAAATTGTTCACCCCAATTTCTTTTCATGGTCGAAAATTAAAAGCTTTTTTTACAATCAAAAAAATCACCAGCATACACATGATTTAATCACCGTACTCAACACGAATTACCGCAATTCGCCTGAAGTGACAGAAGTCGCCAATCGTTTATTAAAGGTCAAAAATGCTCGTTTTGGTTCGATTGATAAAGAAAGTAATTTTTTGGTGAAAAGCAATGCTCACAATCAGGGAAATATCTCTTTTTTACAAGATCAAGAGCGTATCAAACATGAAATTGAAGAAAAAACACGTCATTCCACGCGTTTTGCGATTATTGTCATGCATGATGAGCAAAAGGATAGGGCGCGAAAATATTTTACAACCCCACTGATATTCTCCGTTCAAGAAGCCAAAGGTCTTGAATATGAAAATATTATTTTATACAACTTTGTATCCACAGATCATCAGCGTTTTGCCACAATTGCAGAGGGCGTGAGTAGTGATGATCTTAAAGTGGACAGCTTAAATTTTTCGCGGGTGAAAGATAAAAGTGATAAATCGTTAGAAATATACAAATTTCATATCAATGCCTTTTATGTTGCCATTACCCGCGCCATTCAAAATTTATATATCATTGAGAGTCAACCCGATCATGCCTTACTGACCTTGATGGGGCTACACAATGCACAGGATTCTTTGCAAATGGCAGAGCAAAATTCTTGCTTTGAAGAATGGCGTGAAGAAGCTAGGAAATTAGAGTTACAAGGTAAAAAAGAACAAGCCGACGACATTCGCAGTCGTATTTTAAAACAAAAAACCATTCCTTGGCAGCCACTGGTTGGGGAAGCACTTGATGCCTTATATCAAAAAGCCATCATTGAGGGCAATAAAAAAGCCAAATTGACCTTGTTTGAATATGCGTTATTGCATGGTGATGGTAAATATTTGCGTGCCTTGATGGATGTGAAGTTTGCGCCCGCAAGAAACCATGAAAAAGCGATGCCGATACTCGATAAAAAATATTTCACAGCTTATACCTTGAAGAACACTATGGCGATATTTCGTCAAGTTGATCAATATGGCGTGAATTTTAGGGAACAATTTAACCATACGCCGCTAATGTTGGCATCTCGGGCGGGTAATGTTGATTTGCTTGAAAAATTGTGTGATGCGGGTGCTGATAAAGAGCTTGTTAATAATGCAGGCTTAAACGCATTTCAAATTTGTCTGCAACAGGCGTGTACTGATGCAAAGTATTGCCAGCGTTCCTTGCAAAAAGTTTACGAGCTTTTAGCGCCTGCCGAACTCACCCTTCAAGTTGAAGGTCGTTTGATAAAGTTACTCGCACATACCATGGAATACACATTATTTAATATCATGATGGTATTATTTGATAAAGACTTTTTTAATACTTGGGTGTTAGAGAGAAGGGTATTTAATGCTAAAAAGCTGACTCAAATATTGGAACAGTTTCCCGATAGTGTTATCCCACCCCACCGCAAAAAACGCCAATATATTTCCAGCATGTTATCCAAAAATGAGTATCAAAGAGAAGCGCCTTACAATAGAAAAATTTTCAAACGTATCAAACGTGGCGAATATTTATTTAACCCTGATATTGCGGTTCGTATCGGTGATGATTGGGTGAATATATATACGTTGATTCCCATGGATAGGCAAGCTTTTACCAAGTTTGATCATTTGACGGGTTATGGTAAAATGAACATCAAAGAGTTAGAAGAATGCTTATGGGATGATTTGCAGGTGTTTTTAAAAAAAGCAGTTGACCATTGATGTTAACTAGCCTGTCGGACGAGCCACTTAAGCTAATTTAGAGCTTTCTCAAAAAGTCTTAAATGCGTGAAAGAAACATTTCTGAGCATAAAAACGCCAAGAAACGTGAAAACGTAGTCAGTCAATCGCGTTTCGCACCTTGGAAGTGAGGCTTTAGCCTCGCCTTCATTTGAGTAGGTGCAAGGTTTTGGACAGAAACTAGGTCAAACTCTTGCACTTGGGTTTTAATAGAGGCGAGGCTAAAGCCTCACTTCCAAGGGTTGAGAATAGTATGAAAGGCTTTGTTTTTCTGTGCTTTTTGTGGTTCATTGTGCTTTTTGAGGAAACCCTAACTAGAGGGTAACGGATTATCGGTCGCCCCCCCCCTTAAAGTAGTAGTGGATTATATTTTAACATCTTATTGATAGGTGCTAGTCTTGCTTAATCAAGCTTGAGGGGTGATGCGTTGAATATTCAAAAATCAAATTTCCATTTGCATTTGACGGGCTGCAAAGAAGGGCTTGAGGCATTGCAACACTTAGCAGATCAAGCTTGCGAAGGGGCTTGTTTGGATGCCATTCAAATTAATCGTATTGCTTTGGCATTGGATGAACTATTTGCTAATATTCATGCTCATGGCTATGCGGGTCAAGGTGGGGATATTGATTGTTCGGCGAAATGGACGGGGCAAGAAGGAAAACCTTGTCTTTTAGAGATTAAGTTGCGTGATTATGCGCCTACCATTCAAGATATTAAGGCGTGCAAAGGCGTTGACCCTGAAACACTGAAAGATCATCCCGTAACAGGTGGCTTGGGTATGCACCTTATTTATGCTATCACAGAAACATTTGAACACACGCCGCTTCAAGATGGAAATCAGTGGCGCTTGGTCTTTAACTTAAAAGAAAAGGATAAAAAATCATGAGTCTTCATATTGAAATAGAACATGCAGGAAAAGCAGCAAGCGTTACTGTTCAGGGAGATGTGACCATTCAAACATCCCCCGAATTACGCAATGAGTTACAACCTTTGTTTACCAGTGATGTTGAGGTGATTAAGATCAAGCTTGATGGTGTTGGTTTCATGGATTCATCGGGCATTGCTACCTTGGTGGAAGGTTTGCAATGGAGTAAACGTGTGGGTGGTCGGTTTGTGCTTTTGGGCTTGAGTGAAACGGTGCGTGATGTGTTTGAATTGGCGAAACTGGATACAATTTTTGAGATTGAAGGCTAACTTGAAACCATGAGTTACAAAGATATGCGCGACTTTATTGCTGATTTGGAAAAACGAGGTGAGCTTAAACGTATCACCACTGAAGTCAGCACAGAATTGGAAATGACGGAGATTTCACAACGTGTTTTAGAAGCTGGTGGTCCTGCGTTGTTGTTTGAAAACGTCAAAGGGCATGATATGCCTGTGTTGACCAACTTGTTTGGCAAAGATACACGTATTGCTTTGGGCATGGGGCGTGAGTCAGCATCGGAGTTGCGTGAAATTGGTGAACTTTTGGCATTTCTTAAAGAGCCTGAGCCACCCAAAGGTTTGAAGGATGCGTGGAACAAGCTTCCTGTGTTCAAAAAAGTGTTGCACATGTCACCCAAAATTGTCAAAAAAGCACCTTGGCAAGAAGTGGTGGTCGAAGGCGATGCGGTTGACCTTGATAAGCTGCCGATTCAAACCTGTTGGCCAGAAGATGTTGCGCCGCTGATTACTTGGGGTTTGGTGGTCACCAAAGGTCCACACAAAGATAGACAAAACCTAGGTATTTATAGGCAGCAAAAGATTGCCAAAAACAAGCTCATCATGCGCTGGTTAAAGCATAGAGGTGGGGCAATTGACCATCAAGAAGCCAGCCAAAAAGAAAAGCGCGAACCCTTTCCATGTGCTGTGGTGATTGGCGCTGACCCAGCCACGATTTTAGCCGCTGTAACCCCTATTCCTGATACACTTTCTGAGTATCAGTTTGCAGGGTTATTGCGTAATGAGAAAACACGATTAACCCCATGTTCTGTGGTTGATTTGCAAGTGCCAACCTCGGCAGAGATTGTGCTTGAAGGCTTTATTTCTTTTGATGAATATGCGGAAGAAGGTCCTTATGGCGACCACACAGGTTACTACAACGAAACCGAAACTTTTCCTGTGTTTACCGTTGAAAAAATAAGCATGCGTAAGGATGCAATTTATCATTCCACGCATACAGGAAAACCGCCTGATGAACCTGCGATTCTGGGCTTGGCATTCAATGAAGTGTTTGTGCCGATTTTGCGTAAACAATTCCCTGAAATTGTCGATTTTTATTTGCCCATGGAAGGTTGCTCCTACCGCATGGCGGTGGTATCCATCAAGAAACAATATGCGGGTCATGCCAAGCGTATTATGTTTGGGGTGTGGTCGTATTTAAGGCAGTTTATGTACACCAAGTTTATTGTGGTTGTCGATGATGATATTGATTGCCGCGATTGGAAGGAAGTGATTTGGGCGATTACCACAAGATGTGACCCAGTGCGTGATTTCACCATGGCTGAACACACACCGATTGATTACTTGGACTTTGCCTCACCCGTTGCTGGGCTTGGCTCTAAAGTGGGCATTGATGCGACC
The DNA here is from genome assembly GCA_030949605.1 of Ghiorsea sp. Taxonomy (GTDB): domain Bacteria; phylum Pseudomonadota; class Zetaproteobacteria; order Mariprofundales; family Mariprofundaceae; genus Ghiorsea. Next base: position 75,188 of record JAUZSH010000032.1, on the reverse strand, counting down.
AACAAATGGCAGGGTGAGACTGACCGCGAATGGGGTCGAACCATCACCATGACCGATGAAGTGAAACAACATATTGATGATATTTGGGAAGAATTGGATTTAGACTTATGACAAATAAACAAAACACAACATTATTAATTATTATGGATGGCTGGGGCGTAGGCTCGGGGCGCGATGATGATGCGATTGCTTTGGCAAATACACCAAACTTTGACCGCCTCAAAGACTCATGTGCCTACACTGAAATCAATACACATGGCAAGTTTGTCGGTTTGCCTTCCATGAAAGATATGGGCGGCTCAGAAGTAGGGCATTTAACCATGGGCGCAGGCAAAATTCTCGACCAAGGCCCTACGCGGATTAATAAAGCACTTGAAGATGGTTCATTTTATGAGTCAGACGCTTTGGCGAAGGTTATTGAAGTAGGCAAGGAAAGCGGAGCGATTCACCTGCTTGGGCTGTTGTCTGATGGTAATATCCACTCGCATATTGACCATTTCAAAGCAGTGATTCGTTATGCTGATGAACAAGATATTGAGCGCTTATTCATTCATGCATCATTGGATGGACGCGATGTAGGTATTCAATCAGCGCAAGATTATGTGTTGCAGCTTGAAGACTTATTCACCGACATTAATGCCAAAGATGATAGGCATTATGCCTTTGCCTCCGCATCGGGTCGTGAACATGCGGCTATGGATAGAGACCAAGATTGGGGCAAGGTAAAACGTGGCTGGGACGCTATGGTCAATGCCGAAGCAGAGCATGAGTTTTCCTCCATGATTGAAGCCATCACTTCGCTTCGCTCGGCAACGCCAGACTTGATTGACCAAGATATGGATTCATTTATCATTATCGATGACTATGGTAAACCCGTAGCTGTGATTGAAAATGGTGATGCGGTGCTGATGATGAATTTCCGTGGTGATCGGGCGATTGAAATCACCGAAGCTTTTGAAATTGAAGACTTTACAGGGTTTGAGCGTGACCACCTGCCTGATGTGGTGTTTGCAGGTATGATGGTATTTGATGAAGATAGAAACATGCCTGAATTGCAGTTGATGGGCCCAACCAAAGTGGATTATCCATTGGGTAGGTATTTGGTTGACCAAAAAATCAAACAATTCCGCCTCACTGAAACACAAAAGTTTCCCCATGTGACCTTCTTCTTTAATGGCGGTTATCGCAAACCTTTGGATAACAGCTTGGAAGAATATATTTTGATTGATTCCGATAAAGGTATTTCGTTTGCCAATAAACCTGAGATGAAAGCACCTGATATTGCAGCCAAAGCGGTTACACTCATTGAAACAGGTGAGTATGGATTTGGGCTGATTAACTTTGCCAATGCCGATATGGTCGGGCATTGCGGTAAAATCGCACCTGCCATCAAAGCGGTAGAAGCTGTGGATGCGGCAATCGGTCAAATTGTTGATGCTTTAGAAAAACATGGTGGTAATGCCATTATCACCGCAGACCATGGCAATGCTGAAGAAATGGTCACACACACCAAAGATGGTGATGAGCCATGCACCAAACATTCGGTGAACCCTGTGCCATGCATTTTATTCAAAGCGGGTGGAACTTATGCCTTGTCTGCGGCGGCAGATAAAGATGCAGGACTCGCCAACCTAGCGGCAACAGTTTGCGACATGATGGGTATCGAAACGCCTCAGAACTTGGAGCATTCATTGATTCACTGATGTTAGGCACAACATCGAAAGCCTGTTATTCCCGCGCAGGCGGGAATGACGAATTTTAGCTCGGTTGCGGAATGTCGGTCATAATTGGATTGAACTCAAAAAGTCATAAGCTATTGATATATTGAAATAATATCATGTTTTCAGCCGCATAAAGTGCAAAGCCTTTGACTAGGCTGACCACAAAAGTCTTGCATATAACTGGAAACTTATGCAGTTATTTTCATACCTAGATCCTGCAAGTGTTTGTACGTGCAGAGTGTAAGATATTGGTTTTTAAATAGTCTAGGTGAATCAATAGGCTGCGCTATGTAGGGGTAAACACTTGCAAGATCTAGGTCATAGGAAGTGAGGCTTTAGCCTCGCCTAAAAAAACCAAGCGGCTCTAATTTTGTTCTATTTCTGGTGAAGTGATTGAATATCATTCATCAATGCGAGGCTAAAGCCTCACTTCCAACCTATACGCAACGCTTAGGCCATACTTTTTGAGTAAGCTCTAACCCGCATTATTCACAAATACAGCCGCGCCCTTGCTTGCCCCTTTATTCGCAACAAATCTCTCATCAATCGTTAGTAAGCGCGGCTACGAGCGATTTCTTTAAAATTCGTTGCAAACAAAGGTTCTACGCAATCATCACGACGATTTATGAATAATGCGGGCTAATTGAGGAAGTGCGACTCAAGGTGCTGAGAAAGTACCCTGGGGTGTTAGTCGCGCACGCATTATAACATCGGTTATTCGATAAGGAGGATGATTATCACTGTGTTTCAGGTTTGTATAACACATCTGAGATGTTGATGAATCGGTGGTAATCTTCAGCCAAAATGTTGTTTTCCAAGAAGGCTAATGTTTCTGGATGCGGGTGCGCCAACATGATGCAGTGATCGTTCCTTTTGGCACATTTCAAGGCAGACTGCCAAGCGTGCCTCAAAGCTTCAGCTTCAACGCTGTGATCAAGGAAAATATCGCGCACATTCCACGGTATCTGACTTGTTTTCGCGACATCCTTGCCCACTGAAGATGAAGATGTTCTCGAATCAATAAAAAATAAGTCATGTTTTTTAGATAACGCCATCAGCCATTGCATCGACTTTTTATCAGCCGTTAAAGCGGAGCCCATATGATTGTTGATGCCAGCCACATAGGGGACTTTAGATAATGCATCTTCAAAGACTTGCGTAAATTCAGGCTTGCCCATGCCCGTATGCAAGTAAAATGCTTCCATTTTCTGGGTGTATTTTGGATTGGTTGTTTGCATGGGCATATGCAGCATCACCGTGACACCATGTTGATGTGCTATCTGCGCAGCTTGCTTGGCATAGGGCGAGTCGGGTAAAATAGATACAGTAATAGTAAATGGTAATGCAAGGAGTCGTTGCAGTGCTTTCATATCATAACCCACATCATCAATAATCAGTGCTACCTTATGCCTCTTTTGTTGAGGTTTCGTATCCATGCTATCGCTTTGAGTGATGGGTTCAGGAAGTTCATCTTCAAAAACAAGGGTAAACGTATCCTCGGATTGGATGATAGGTTTGATAAGCTTACCAATGTTAGGCGTAGACACATCCTCAATCTGTGTTGGCGTAGACACATCCTCAACCTGCGCTTTTATAGACGCAGGTTGGGTGCGTTGAACCTCTTTGAAAATGTTTATACCCAACCAAAGAAGAATAGCTACCATCAAAAATATGATAGCTACTCTGATGATATGGGTTGGTATCTTACCTTTTTTTTGGCGTTTTTTTGGCAAGGTTTATGAAATCTTTTGTAAGACGTGTAGACCTTGTAACAAGTCCAAAGCACGTTGTAATTGTACATCTTTGGTTAAGCGTTCCACCATTTTGTCGCTGGGTTGACCAGGTAATGTTTCCTCTTCTTTTTTGGTTTTACTTTTACCATTACCGTTGGCGAGATGCCCTTTCATGTTGGCCTCCGTCACGTTGATGCGAGGGCTGTCTTTATTTTCTTCGACTTTTAAACGCACAGCTTTCACTTCAACATCAGGATCAATACCTGTGGCCTGAATCGAGCGCCCGCTTGGTGTGTAATATAGTGCTGTGGTCAGTTTAAAAGCAGAACCATCGGATAATGGAATGATGCGCTGAACGGAGCCTTTGCCAAAGCTGCGTGTACCCATGAGTATGGCGCGTTTGTTATCTTGCAATGCCCCAGCCACAATTTCAGATGCAGAAGCAGAGCCACCATTGATGAGTACAATAAGTGGTGCGCCTTGTAGCTTATCGCCTTGACTGGCATTGGACTGTGTGTTTTTCCCGACACGAGATTTGGTGCTGACAATGCCACCTTCATTCAAGAATAAATCACTAATTTCAATTGCCTGATCAAGCAACCCGCCAGGATTGTTGCGTAAATCAAGCACAGCACCATAAATTTTTCCGCCCGATTGCTTGCGGATAGCAGCCAACTTCTCTTCGAGCTGCTCTGCGGAATGCTCTTGAAATTGAGTCACGCGTAAGTAGGCGTAACCTGGTGCAAGAATATCTGTTTTGACGGATGCAACTTGGATGATAGCTCGCGTAATATCCAGATTAAAGGTGCGTGCTTCAGTTTCCCGAAAGACTGTGATGGTAATGTCTGTGCCTGGTTTTCCGCGCATCAGTTTGACAGACTCCATGATGCTCAAATCGCGTGCCACCACATTGCCAATCTTAATAATTAAATCACCTGCTTGCATACCAGCCTGTTCAGCAGGTGTATCCTCAATTGGGGATACCACCAGAATGCCACCATCTGCTTTGGATATTTCAATACCAAGACCACCAAATTCACCACTTGTATCTTCCATCATTTTACCAAACATATCTTTGTCCATGTATGATGAATGCGGGTCTAAATCAGCAAGCATACCTTTGAGTGCACCTTCAAAAAGTTCTTGGTCTGTTTTTTCTTCAACGTAGTAGCGGCGTACAGCATTCATAACATCAGAGAATTTTTTCATCTCGTTGTAGTCGGTTGCAGCATAAGCTTGTTGAATGCTTGCTTGGGGTTGCCATGAGAACCAAGCCAAGGTTAAAGCGGCACAAGTGCCGAGTGAAATCATCCAACGTTTTGCTTTTATGTTCATACTTTCCTCTTTTGTTGCAGCTTTTCTCATCGTGACTTCTTACACCAGCGCGCAGGGTTAACAGACTTACCTTGATCACGAATTTCAAAGTATAGACGGACATCATCTACCCATCCAGTGCTTCCTGCTTCGGTTAAAATATCATTCTTTTCAACCCATTCGCCAACCTGTCGATGCAGCGCATCATTATGGGCATACACTGCCATGATGCCACGCCCGTAATCCACAATCATCATCAATCCATAACCACCAAACCAATCGGCATAACGGACTTGCCCTTGCCCCAAAGCGTGTACCAATTTTCCTTTTTCGCTGCGTTTGGCTGGCGCAATATGTACACCTGCAAGTTGAACACCTGTGCTTGTTTTTTGTCCAAAGGCAACCACTACACGCCCCTGAATAGGCCAAGCTAGCTTGCCTTTTTGCCTGCGAATGGACTTTATTTTTCCTTGTTTATCACTGGCAAGCAGGGTGTCACCGAGGTCTTGAAGCAAATGTTGCAGTGCTTTTTCTTGTTGGGTTAAGTGATTTTGATGAGCTTTTTTCTTCTTGAGGTCGGAACGCAATCCTTTTGCAGCCTTCTTTTTATCAGCAATGCGACTGACCAATATTTGCTCTGCATCTTTTCGTTGCTGGCGCAGTGCAACCAGCTTATTTTTGGTAGCTTGCTCCGTCTTTTCAATGGCGGTGAGTGCATCTACTTTGGTTTGCCAAGCGAGGCGATCTTGCTCTTGAGATAAAAGCGCAAGCTTGAGTAAATGTTGACGGTGTGGCAGCTCAGTGATGGATGTGTCCGACCATATATCCAGCCAAACCGACTTGTTTTGTGATGGGTTTTGCCCATGTTGGTATGCAGCTTTTGCACCTTTAAGCATTTGTTGAAATAAGCTTTGCATACTTTGTTGAATGGATTTTTTTTCGCGAGCAAGTGTTTGTAGGCGTTGGTCTGTTGCCACCATGTCTTGGCGAACCTGTCGGTATGCTTGGCGTGCAGCCAGCAGTTGGACATCCAATTTTTTTAAACGGATACCCACAGTGCCGAGCTTTTTGTTTAATGTTTGTTGCGCACGTTTGACCAGTTGTTTTTGCTTTTGGATGCTTTGTAGTTCTGCTTGTATATCACGAGCTTGCACGCTATAAGCGGGAGTGAGTAGCAAAGCTAGACATAGTGCAGAGAGGAGCTTCATACCTTGTGGTAAGGGTGTCCTTGGATAATGGAAAAGGCGCGATACAATTGCTCTACGACCAATACCCGTGCCAACTGATGGGGTAGGGTGAGGTTGGATAAACTCCAAATTCGCCCAGATTTTTCACGCACTTCATCCGATACTCCTGCTGCACCACCAATGACAAAATCAATGCTGGCATTGCCTGTTTGTGTTTTGAAAAAGTCTGCCCACTGCATGCTGCGCAGTGGTTTTCCTTTTTCATCAAACAATACAAAACCTGACTTGGCAGCTTTGAGGATATGTTTGGCTTCATCGGCTTTGATTTGATTGATGTGTTTGGCTTTGCTTTCGGGAAGTTCAATAATATCAAACTGGTGTGCGCCTTGCAGTCGCTTTTTGAGCGATGCTTCGTAATCGCGGAAGTCTTTACCCGCTTTGCCCACCACCAAAAGCCTTAGCTTCATGCGTCTTTTGCGCTGTCTTTATCGGTGGTCTCTTCAGGTACACTCCAAAGGCGTTCAAGTTGGAAGGATTCACGAACTTCAGGTAAAAATAGATGTACAACAATATCACCCAAATCCACCACCAACCATTCCAATGCTTCCATACCATCAATACGAGCTGTTAATTCATACTGATGTCCAACTTGGCGCACGCCATTGGCAAGTGCTTTGAGTTGGCGATCAGTGCGCCCAGTTGCCAAGATGAATTGGTCGGCAAAGCTGCAACGACCTTGCACGTTGATGGTGATAATATCCAAGCCTTTTTTATCTTCGATGGCTTCAATCACTTCAGCGTTTAATTGTTCTAATGTTATGCGTTTACTCATGTTTTTCTCTCTTATTTGGTGTTGTGTCGTCCGAAGCATAACATGATACAATAGCATTGCAGGTATCTTGGTGTAGACCTTGGCTATGTATGCGTGGATTTTCTCGAATTTGGCTGGCAGAGATGTGGGGCAAATCGACATCAAGCCAACACATATGCCCTGCTTGTTGGGGTTGCTGATTCGCTTCGACAAGCCGCCAACCATAAGTTTGAGCATGTATTGGAGACCCTTTTCGGGTAAACACGGCAACATTGCATACATCTTGGTGTTGGGGGAACTCGACCCAGTGGGGCATACCCAAAAATGAATCCATACCCATGAGCCAAAGCGGGGTAATGCTTGGGTTTTCTGCCTTAAAACGGCGAAGTGTGGCAATCGCAGGGGTGGGTGTGTTTTGATTGATTTCCCAATCCATAATACGCACATCCAATGTGTCGGCAAACATGGCGGTCAGCCAATATAATCTATCCTGGTTGCTTGCCTTACCTGAAAGCTGGCGATGGACAGGTAAACCCACAGGTATAACCCAAACTTCATCAATCTTGAGCGTTTGTAAGGCAGTGTCCACCAAAGCCTTGTGACCCAAATGTGGCGGGTCAAAAGAGCCGCCGAACAAAGCAATACGTTTAGACATTAAACGTTTGTTCCATAATTTCCGCGCAGAGCTTGCTCCCGCGAAGGCGTGGGGCGGGAATCCATACAATCTTAAAGCTTAAATGTGAGGCTGAATACCCATCTAAAGGAGCATAACAATAAGACATTACTTGCGCCCAGAGCTACCAAATCCGCCTTCTCCGCGTTCGGTATCTGAAAGCTCGGTGACAGCTTGGAAATCAGCCTGCACAAATTGCGCAATCACCATTTGGGCAATGCGTTCACCGCGTGTAATGGTAAAAGGTTCTTTACCATGATTAATCAGAATCACACCCACTTCGCCCCTATAATCTGCATCAATAGTGCCGGGTGAGTTGAGCACGGTAATCCCATGTTTATACGCCAATCCAGAGCGTGGGCGAATTTGCGCCTCATAACCATCGGCTAATGCCATGGCAAAGCCAGTTTTAATCAGCTTATGTTCACCAGGCTCAAGCACTACATCTTCATCAATGGCGGCGCGAATGTCTGCACCTGCAGCTTGTGCGCTGGCATAAAATGGAAGCTGCAAACCTTCACCATGAGGAAGGGGCTGAATTTCAACGATAGCGTGTTGCATATTTATGTCTCCAGTTTCAGATTGTGCTAACCCTAAAACGCATGGCACATAATTCCTATCTTGTCATTACTTATGATACAGTCGTCTTTGTGAATCCCTCGAACCGATAAGCATCAAACTAACGATAAACTTCATCATGAGTGCCAATATTAATCAGTATCACTTCTTCATCCTCAATCAACATCTCAATGGTCATACGGTAACTCAGGTTAATGGATATGGCATGCAACATATCTAACTTACCCTGTAGCTTATGTAAGCGAAGCGATGGGTGATGGGGGTTAAGCTCTAGAAGTTGTAATGTTTTAAGGTATTGCTGCTTTAATTCAGGGTGTTTTCTTGCAAACTTTATTGCTCGTTTGGTGTAACTTTCGGTGAAAGTAAGCTTAAAGGCCACTAGGGAAACACGCGCTCAACATGAGCTTCTGCACTCTCTGTCGTGCTGTTTCCTAGCATTAAATCATTGCGTGCTTCCAATAGCGCCGCTTCAAGCTCTGTTTCACGAAGGTGGTGATATTGCTCAACCCTCATGACCACATACTGCACTTTTCCACGCACTGTAATCATCACTTCACGCTCGTTCTCTAACCCTTCTTCCAAAGATGAAACACCACGCAATTTCAAATCATTTGCTCTAACCACATTCATAATCACCCCCCTAAGCAGCATGGTAAACAGTGTTATTTTAAGCACTGTTTGTCAAGATTATAAAAAAATGTGCACTAATTTGTAAATATACCAAGGGCAAGGCTGTCTCTTCTAACGGAAATTCCGCGCTCCATAGTGCGATTTTTTAGCAATAGTTAAATTGCTTTAAAGGGTAGCGTCCCGAATGGCACTAAGTTAAGCAATTTCAGCTCTATGCGTATTCCGGTGTTGGGTTATTTTCATTTCGTGTCTTGGAGCTGTTAATAGGTGATGGTTTTTAGGCCTTCGTTTGACAGCTCTTGGCTCACTTCTTCCCACCCTTTCGATGACAACATTTTTAGCAATGGCTTGATATAAAAGTCGAAGCAAACGTTGACGCTCTTTATCTGGCATCTTTTGAGCAAGTTGTATGCTCCATGACCTGATGGTTTGCAAACTTGCCTTAAAACTTATGCGGCGAACTTTCTGTTTGGTGTGTGCAACAGCTTCTACAATAAGGCTTTGTATGCAATTATAAGCAATCAGGTGCATGGTGATTTCTTTCCGAACCATGGCTGGTGATTTGCAGCGTAGAATATCCATATCCATGGTTGTTTTGATATCTCTAAAGAATAACTCTACATCCCAGCGTTCAAAGTAAAGGTCTGCGATTTCATCGGCTGGATACAACACTGGGTCAAGTAAAGTTGTCACAATATAAAACGCTTGAACACGAAACCCTGCTTGGCTTACAGCGACCTTTATTTGTCGCATTGGTAGGCTTTCAGGCAATTGTTCCCAGTCATCTTTTGAGTAACTTGAAGCCTTAGTATGCTTGGGTTTAGGCCATGTTATAAGCAAGTCGTTATGGTCAATAACCTTCACCGCATGAGATACTGAAACAGGTTTGCGGCGTGCCAATGTCACCACAGAATCCACGCCTTTATCTTTAAATGTAGACTGATCGTAGTAGCTACAAAAACCTTTATCGCCGAGAAAAATATCACCTGCTTTAAACGTGTCACTTTGCTGGCGCAACATGGGTAGCTCATGACTCTTCTTATTACCCAACGCATAACTAAGAAGTGCGCCATTATCCAAATTAAAGCAAGCACATAGCGCAGCTTGAGGAAAGCCACACCCCACTTTTTGATGTTTTTGCTGAGGCCATTCCTCTTGGTTCTCCACAGTATCTGGCATACTCAAGCCTGTTCCATCAGCAACGATAACTCGCCTACCTTGAAGGCTTATTCTTCCCTTAGCATGTGATAACTGTTGCGACAGGTGCTTGAAAATGTTTTCAAGCCAGCTTTCATCTATGTTCTTGCGTGCTTGGCAATATGCAGAGGTGGAGCAGGCAACTACTTTCCCACAACTCTTCGTCATAAAAGCTTGAAACTTCAAGGTAACCTCTTTACAGCCTCCTTCTGCATCCAGCACCTGAGAAAGAAATGCCCAAAAAGTGTTTTGTTTGCTGAAAATACGGTTGCGGCTATGCCGACCTGATTTGGATGGTGTAAGAAGGTGGGAAGGAATAAACTTGCCGAAACATTCACCAAGCTGGACGAATGATTTTTGCTTTAACTTCGCCAGTTCACCAGCAAGCTTCTGCTGCACTGAACGCGCTGCTTTTCTTTGTCTTGGAAGGCGTAAGTTTGGTAGGGTTAAAGGTATAAAATACATGTTAAAAGCTAACATTTTAAACGCTACTTAACACCTAGCTAAAGCATATTAAATTGCTTAACTTAGTGCCATTCGGGTCAGACTCGAATGGCACTAAGTTAAGCAATTTCAGCTCTATGCGTATTCCGGTGTTGGGTTATTTTCATTTCGTGTCTTGGAGCTGTTAATAGGTGATGGTTTTTAGGCCTTCGTTTGACAGCTCTTGGCTCACTTCTTCCCACCCTTTCGATGACAACATTTTTAGCAATGGCTTGATATAAAAGTCGAAGCAAACGTTGACGCTCTTTATCTGGCATCTTTTGAGCAAGTTGTATGCTCCATGACCTGATGGTTTGCAAACTTGCCTTAAAACTTATGCGGCGAACTTTCTGTTTGGTGTGTGCAACAGCTTCTACAATAAGGCTTTGTATGCAATTATAAGCAATCAGGTGCATGGTGATTTCTTTCCGAACCATGGCTGGTGATTTGCAGCGTAGAATATCCATATCCATGGTTGTTTTGATATCTCTAAAGAATAACTCTACATCCCAGCGTTCAAAGTAAAGGTCTGCGATTTCATCGGCTGGATACAACACTGGGTCAAGTAAAGTTGTCACAATATAAAACGCTTGAACACGAAACCCTGCTTGGCTTACAGCGACCTTTATTTGTCGCATTGGTAGGCTTTCAGGCAATTGTTCCCAGTCATCTTTTGAGTAACTTGAAGCCTTAGTATGCTTGGGTTTAGGCCATGTTATAAGCAAGTCGTTATGGTCAATAACCTTCACCGCATGAGATACTGAAACAGGTTTGCGGCGTGCCAATGTCACCACAGAATCCACGCCTTTATCTTTAAATGTAGACTGATCGTAGTAGCTACAAAAACCTTTATCGCCGAGAAAAATATCACCTGCTTTAAACGTGTCACTTTGCTGGCGCAACATGGGTAGCTCATGACTCTTCTTATTACCCAACGCATAACTAAGAAGTGCGCCATTATCCAAATTAAAGCAAGCACATAGCGCAGCTTGAGGAAAGCCACACCCCACTTTTTGATGTTTTTGCTGAGGCCATTCCTCTTGGTTCTCCACAGTATCTGGCATACTCAAGCCTGTTCCATCAGCAACGATAACTCGCCTACCTTGAAGGCTTATTCTTCCCTTAGCATGTGATAACTGTTGCGACAGGTGCTTGAAAATGTTTTCAAGCCAGCTTTCATCTATGTTCTTGCGTGCTTGGCAATATGCAGAGGTGGAGCAGGCAACTACTTTCCCACAACTCTTCGTCATAAAAGCTTGAAACTTCAAGGTAACCTCTTTACAGCCTCCTTCTGCATCCAGCACCTGAGAAAGAAATGCCCAAAAAGTGTTTTGTTTGCTGAAAATACGGTTGCGGCTATGCCGACCTGATTTGGATGGTGTAAGAAGGTGGGAAGGAATAAACTTGCCGAAACATTCACCAAGCTGGACGAATGATTTTTGCTTTAACTTCGCCAGTTCACCAGCAAGCTTCTGCTGCACTGAACGCGCTGCTTTTCTTTGTCTTGGAAGGCGTAAGTTTGGTAGGGTTAAAGGTATAAAATACATGTTAAAAGCTAACATTTTAAACGCTACTTAACACCTAGCTAAAGCATATTAAATTGCTTAACTTAGTGCCATTCGGGTCAGACTCGAATGGCACTAAGTTAAGCAATTTCAGCTCTATGCGTATTCCGGTGTTGGGTTATTTTCATTTCGTGTCTTGGAGCTGTTAATAGGTGATGGTTTTTAGGCCTTCGTTTGACAGCTCTTGGCTCACTTCTTCCCACCCTTTCGATGACAACATTTTTAGCAATGGCTTGATATAAAAGTCGAAGCAAACGTTGACGCTCTTTATCTGGCATCTTTTGAGCAAGTTGTATGCTCCATGACCTGATGGTTTGCAAACTTGCCTTAAAACTTATGCGGCGAACTTTCTGTTTGGTGTGTGCAACAGCTTCTACAATAAGGCTTTGTATGCAATTATAAGCAATCAGGTGCATGGTGATTTCTTTCCGAACCATGGCTGGTGATTTGCAGCGTAGAATATCCATATCCATGGTTGTTTTGATATCTCTAAAGAATAACTCTACATCCCAGCGTTCAAAGTAAAGGTCTGCGATTTCATCGGCTGGATACAACACTGGGTCAAGTAAAGTTGTCACAATATAAAACGCTTGAACACGAAACCCTGCTTGGCTTACAACAACCTTTATTTGTCGCATTGGTAGGCTTTCAGGCAATTGTTCCCAGTCATCTTTTGAGTAACTTGAAGCCTTAGTATGCTTGGGTTTAGGCCATGTTATAAGCAAGTCGTTATGGTCAATAACCTTCACCGCATGAGATGCTGAAACAGGTTTGCGGCGTGCCAATGTCACCACAGAATCCACGCCTTTATCTTTAAATGTAGACTGATCGTAGTAGCTACAAAAACCTTTATCGCCGAGAAAAATATCACCTGCTTTAAACGTGTCACTTTGCTGGCGCAACATGGGTAGCTCATGACTCTTCTTATTACCCAACGCATAACTAAGAAGTGCGCCATTATCCAAATTAAAGCAAGCACATAGCGCAGCTTGAGGAAAGCCACACCCCACTTTTTGATGTTTTTGCTGAGGCCATTCCTCTTGGTTCTCCACAGTATCTGGCATACTCAAGCCTGTTCCATCAGCAACGATAACTCGCCTACCTTGAAGGCTTATTCTTCCCTTAGCATGTGATAACTGTTGCGACAGGTGCTTGAAAATGTTTTCAAGCCAGCTTTCATCTATGTTCTTGCGTGCTTGGCAATATGCAGAGGTGGAGCAGGCAACTACTTTTCCACAGCTCTTCGTCATAAAAGCTTGAAACTTCAAGGTAACCTCTTTACAGCCTCCTTCTGCATCCAGCACCTGAGAAAGAAATGCCCAAAAAGTGTTTTGTTTGCTGAAAATACGGTTGCGGCTATGCCGACCTGATTTGGATGGTGTAAGAAGGTGGGAAGGAATAAACTTGCCGAAACATTCACCAAGCTGGACGAATGATTTTTGCTTTAACTTCGCCAGTTCACCAGCAAGCTTCTGCTGCACTGAACGCGCTGCTTTTCTTTGTCTTGGAAGGCGTAAGTTTGGTAGGGTTAAAGGTATAAAATACATGTTAAAAGCTAACATTTTAAACGCTACTTAACACCTAGCTAAAGCATATTAAATTGCTTAACTTAGTGCCATTCGGCTCTGACCCCTTTTTTATCCGACCCCTTTTTATCCGTATGAGAAGTATCGTCGAAAAAACTGTTGATTTGACTTCAGAGGCATTCGAAAAATGGGTTGAGCAAATCCTTAATGCCATTGCCTACACAAAAATAGGGGCAGAAAAAGGAAAAGTCAGCCTCGGGTCATGAAACAAAGACCCAAGGCCTACCCTTTGATGACTAAGCCTCGAGATGAGTATGCTAAGTAGCTAAAATAACTTCATTTTATCATGTCAGGTAGCGGTATTAGTATCTGACCCTATTGATTCATTCCTTCTTCTTTTATTAACTCTTTATATCTCGCTTGTTCATATTTATAAATCATTTCCACTTCTTCTTCAAAGTCTGCACCTCTTGAATCATTTACTTCCATATTGTCTTTTCTTACTTGTTCTTTAGTTCTTGGTTTTGGGATTTCTTTATACATTTTACAGTCCTCTCTTTTGAAGTTCTTCACGAACATATTTATTACTACTGTCCATTCCTCTTAACTCTGAATCACTTTTTCTAGCAATAGTTTTCTTCATTGACTTATCCGCCATATCTAAACCTTTTTTTGCAATATCTGCACCTTTTTTAACTGCATCGAAAAATCCCATATTTTTCTCCTAAAATTCAATTTACCAATCTACTTTCATCAATACCTTCGCCAAGATTCAGCGCGTTTCGCGCAAAGCAAGCGAGTAACCACAACATTCTAGAATATTGTGGTATATTAAAAATAACATCCCCAAAACCCCGATGTTATTTTTAATATACGCTTTCTAAATCAATGTGTTACAAACACTAGGGTTTTTTACCAATGTATTCTCTAAAGCTGGCGAAGGTATTGTTTCATAAATAGGCATATTCAAGAGGGAATTGCAAAACTCTTCATCCGAGTTGAATTACCGCTATTTAAAACCTGAAAAAAACTCCCTGCTGGTAATATAAGTCATCAACGACACAAACCAACAAGGAGATTATAGATGAACCATCTACATGATGAATTATCGCAAATCTGGCAAAGAATTCAAGGGTCATTATTTCCTTGGCTTGAGTGTACAAAAGGGGTTAGAGCCGAATGGCACTAAGTTAAGCAATTTATGCTGTGTTCCCAACGTTTTTCGCCGCATTTACGTTATCACTAAAATGTCTGAGGATTGTCTTTCATTCCAACACAACCGATTCGATTCCTTCAACTTTACGAAGTGCTTTTATTCAATGTTACATTAGTCTAAGTGCCTTTTACGACCAGAAATATAATAGCCAAACCTACCGAGTCATAAAGCGTTGTTTTTCAACAAGTCTTGAGGTTTTTCGTTCCGAACGATCCATGCTAAATTGCTTAACTTAGTGCCATTCGGGTCAGAGCCCTTTAATGATAAGCCATTGTTATTTAAAGGTATTATTTGCATTTCAGTGTATTGAGTAAGCGTTGATGTATGTTTTCAAAGCCGCCGTTGGATAGGATGAGCATGATATCATGTTCTTTGGCGTGTTGTGTGATGGTTTCGATGATATCTTGGGTGTTTTCGATGACTTTTGCTTCAATATTGTTGTTTTGAAGTGTTTTGCAGACTTTGTTTACGTCCAATAAGTCTTTTTTGGCTATATTTCTCTCGGATGGTGGGGTGAAAATCACATGGTCTGCGCTGAGAAGTGAATCAGGAAGCCTAGCTTGATGGATATTGGTGCGCATGGTGTTTGACCTTGGTTCAAGCACCACCCAAAGTTTACCCAAACCTTTCATCGTTGCTTTGACTGCATCGACAATGCCTTTAATGGCAGTGGGATGGTGGGCGAAATCATCGTAAATGGTGATGCCCCGCGCTTGCCCTACTTTGGTCATGCGCTTGCGCACACCTTTGAAGGATTCAAAGCCTTTTTTGATGTCGGCTAAGGATACACCCATAGACGTGGCAGCAGCAGCGACAGCGCAGGCGTTGGCGGCATGATGTTTGCCAATGCTATCCCATGCAACTTGCATTTGTGGCTTGCCTTGGTGGTATAGTTTAAAGCTTGAACCATCTTCTTCTAAGGCTTGCCACTGCCAGTTGGCATCTGTGCCAAGCTCGGCAAATGTGGTGACAGGTGTCCAAATACCACGGCTGACAACATCCATGATATTGGCATCATCTGCATTGGCGATGATGGTGCCTGATTGGGGAATGGTGCGTAATAAATGGCAGAATTGGGTCTTGATGGCTTCGAGGTCTTTGAAGATGTCGGCATGGTCAAATTCTAGGTTGTTTAGAATTAGAGTTTTGGCATGGTAATGGATGAATTTTGAGCGTTTATCGAAGAAGGCGGTGTCGTATTCATCCCCTTCGAGTATAAAGGGGATCAAAGGGGATGATTGCCCAATCCTTGCGCCTTGACCAAAGTTTTCAGGGATGCCGCCAATCATAAAACCAGGTACTTTTCCTGCAACTTCGAGTACCCATGCCAACAGGGAAGATGTGGATGTTTTCCCATGTGTGCCTGCGACGACTGCGGCGTGTCTTTGTGGCAAAATATATCGCCCCAGAAATTCAGGACCAGACATATACGGTAAATCATGGTTGAGGATATATTCGACTTCGACATTGCCACGGCTCATGGCATTACCAATCAAACAAAGGTCGGGTGCAGGTGTTAAGTTGTCTTCTGAAAAGGTGGCGATTTTCACACCCAACTCTTCAAGGTAAGTGGACATGGGCGGATAAACATGGGCATCCGAGCCAGTGACCCGCCAACCTTTGGCTTTGGCAAGTGCGGTGATGGCTGCCATGGCTGTGCCACACACACCCAAGACATGCAGATGTTGTTCGCTCATGTGCTTCTCCTTGCCTGCCTTAAGCCTACGACAGCAAGTAAACCTAAAATGGCTATCCATGTACATGCTAAAAATGCAGATTGATAACCTTTTGACTCAACAATCCAGCCGCAAAGTATGATGCCAAGCGTGCTGCCCAAGCCGAAACCAATGGAGCTATACCAACCTTGCGCGGATGTTTGCTTATGCGGTTGGGCAAATTTGCGTACCCATGCCACGGCGGATAAGTGGAAGGCGGCAAAACTTGCGGCATGCAACAGTTGCAGCAAAATTATCGCGATAAGACTGGTGGTAATCGCAAGCCCAAACCAACGCAGGGAAGCAAGAGCTAAACAAACAGTAAAAATAAGCACAGGTGAAGCTTTTTGAATAGGTTTGCTCCAATACCACATCAATACAATTTCAGCGAGAACACCCAAAACCCAAAATAAGCCGATTTCGCCACCTGAATAACCTGCGTCCAGCATGTGTAAACTGAAGAAACCATAATATGCACCGTGGGATGCTTGCATACAAAAACTGATCACGAGTAGCCATACAAGTGCTTTTTGATTGGTGTGTGAGGTTGCTTTTGGGCTTTCTTGTTGATTAAAAGAAGACAAGTCTGGAAAGCCAAGCGCCGATAAGGTGGTGAGGATAAGTAGAGCGGTTAGAATCCATGGGAATAAGCTGATGTTGTCACCCACAAGCCATAAACCACCGAAGAACGATGCCAGCACAAAACCAATCGAGCCCCAAACGCGGAGCCGTCCGTAGCTCATGATGGATACTTCAGATACCATCAAAGATAAACCATCAGTCAATGGCAAAATCGCTGCCCAAAATAAGCCGAATACAATCACAACAGTGAGCATCCAAAGTAGACCCAAATCAGGAATCAATAAAGCAGAAAAACATGCAGCAAGGCTTGCTGAGATGAGCAGGAAAGTGCGGGTATTGGTATTGTGATGCTCCAGCAATAAGCCAGCGAGTGGTGGGGCAATCACTTTGGTCGCTGTTAATGCACCAATAAAAATACCAACCCAAACCGTGGTTAAACCCAAGTCTTTGAGGTAAACAGGAAAATAAGGCAACATAAACCCCATGCCTGCGAAATATGCAGCATAAAACAGACGGATAGCGATGAGGGAGTTGTTGGAAATCACGGGGCGATACTCGTAGCCAAAGTGATGGCTGTAAAGCGGGTGATAGGTGTCACGGAAAAATTTAGGCACTTTCTAAAACTTGGTCGATAGGGATTGAAAAGGTTAAGGGAGATTTTACCATCTGATGTTACGCACCTATCACAATATGTTAATCTTCGGGCATGGAAAATCCCAACATATTTGAACTCTACACAGACTACCTATTAAGCTCATTCCCCTCGTTCCCATGCTCCAGCGTGGGAACGAGAAAAATCCAAACCTTTAATCTGAATGCCGATGGCGCGGTTGCACATGTTAGACGTGAATACTTTATTTCAACAGATTCAGGCGATTGCATCACGGATATTTACGGTGCGCAATTGAGCAAGACCGCATTGCCCATTGATGGTTACACAGCATGGTAACAAAAACCAAGATTGAGGTGTGTTTGGGGCAGAATTGCAAGCCTTATGGTGGGCAAGACTTGGCAGATGAACTCAAGAAACAAGGCGTGCCGTTCACCACCTTTGATTGTCGAAGCCTATGCACTTACGCGCCAGTGGTGTTTGTGGGTGGTAAAGCCAAACTTAGGGCAAATATAGACGCGGTGGTTAAGTGATTTTATTTAATGTTTCTAACAGTTCATTGTAATGAACTGTTTTTGGCTGAAATGTTAGTAGGCTAGTTAATGTGATGGTCTTTTGGGTAGGGATAGCCGCATCAAGAATAGCAGTTTCTAAAATATAAAAGTCCCACTGATCTAAATTTAACGGGTTGACTGTTCTCATATCCTTATGTTTCAGAACACAAAATACATATACATCAGACCGCCTCGCTGCTTTTTGACTGCGTGTATCTGAGTCTTCCCAAATACGTGTTGGCTGAATACCAAAAGATATTGTTGATAACTTTTTTTGTTCCCAGCTTTGAAGGTATGCAGAAGATTTCACTTCGATTTTTAGACCTTGTTTTGTTATTAGGTCGTATGCATCCCATTCTTCTCTCGGTGAATTGGTTGCAGCAGCGGCACCTGCTACAATAAACTCTGCTAGAATGCCTCTCAAGGTGTTGCTGAGAATATCTGAAAAAGACCATTGCCAGAAATGAAGTAGGTTTATGGGCAAAGCTTCACCATGGAGTGTGAACGGTTCATTGCCAGTTTTAGGTTGTGTATTCTCTACGCTATGAATCATTTGCTTGAGTGTTTTGGTCCCCTTCGTTTATAAAGGTGAAAGCATCGGCGAGAATATCATCGTTGGTTAAACCATTCTGCAACAATCTTTCTTTCATGCTTTGTACCACAGCATCATCGCCGCATAAATAGGCGCGTTTACCTGTGCAATCGCCCAAACTATCGATGATGATTTGGTCAATAGCGCCTTGTTTTCCGTTGTCGGGTGCATCACCATGCAATACGCATGGGATGTATGTGAAGTTTGTAACATCACCAACGATTTCCTTGATTTCATCTTGATAGTACAAGCCTTCAGCGTTGAGGCTGGCATGAAACAAATAAATATGACCTTGATGATTCGATTCGATGGCATCTCTTAAAATACCGTAAAGAGGGGCAAGCCCCGTGCCAACACCCCCAAGGATTAAATCTTGGGTGGCATGGTCTTGTTGATAGTAGCAGTCACCACTGGGTCCTGATATGGTAATATTATCCCCTAATTGCAGCGTATCACATAGCCAGTTGCTCATTTTACCGTTCACAACACGCTTGATGTGCAACTCCATAAAGTTTTCACAAGGTAAGGATGCCAATGAATAACTGCGTGTCAGGTTGTTTTCAGATTGGGTAAGGTTAATGAATTGACCTGCTTTGTATTGTAGGGGTTCGGGGCGAACCAAGCAAAGGCGTAAGGTGTTTGGATTTAACCATGATTTATCAATCACCATGGATGTGTAAGTATCAAAAGAAGATATCCCCTTTTCTTCAAAAACAACATTTTCTTTGGTTGCAACTTCAATACTTAAGTCTTCATTGGGTTTACAAAGACAGGGGTAGAAGCAGCCCTGGTCTTGCAAGTGTTTATCCAAACCATGCTGGCTCTCTTTTGGCACAGAGCCTTGGGTGACTTTACATAAACAGGCTTGGCATAACCCGCCTTGGCAACTGTATGGAATAAACCCGCCTTGGCTTAATAATGATGACAATAGCGGGCGATCGGTGTCGCAAGTGTATGTTTTTCCTTTGTATTGAACGGTAATATGACTCATGAATCATCCTTATGAATTAGTGGCTTAGTATCATGTATGCTGTTGATTTCGGGCGGGCGAACATTCACCAGGCGACAACCTAACTTTTCTTTGAGCAGCTGCACGCTAGGGTTCGCTTCAGCTTGCTGCCACAGTTTACGTTCGTATTCATTTTGCTCACGTTTTTTCTTTTCTAATAAGCTTTCACCTGATGCACCACTTCGGTTTGACCATATGATAGCCTTGTTTAACCATGTAGAAAATTCATTTTTTTCTTGTTTACTCAAGGCTTCTTGCTGGTGTGGGGTAAGCAGTAAGTGTACCTCTTCGGCTGCAAATGATTCACACACCACATGCTCAAGCATGGCTGCAATGCCAGGTTTGACTTGGTGGTATTGCAACATGGCTTCTTCCCAAGACTGAGGGGGAGAAGCTTCAACGACGGGCGCAAGAACTTTTTCTTCTACATCATGGTTTAAAGGCTCGACTTTGTTGGGTTCGGGGGTGTTTTCGACTACTTTTTGCGTGAATTCGCGTCTTTTTTCAGCATTTACGTTTTCAGATGTTTTTTTTTGCGTATCAGTGAATGATGAAAGCTTCTTTTCAGGTGGCGAAAGGCTATTCAAGTGGGTTAAGCGCATGATAATCATTTCAGCACCGCGCTGCTCATCCATCAAGGTTAAATCACGCAAACCATGAATAAGAACTTGGTAGCGCATGTCCAAAGCTTGGTTGCTCCAGCATGTTGATTGTGCCAGTAGCCACTCTGCGGTTTGTGTGTTGACACCTTGTGGGACAAGGCTTTCATCCAGCTTGCAACACATGATTTCATGCAGCCGTTCCGACAGCTCACGCAATAAATGTGCAGGAGAAATACCCATTTCACGGGTTTTTCGTAATATATTCACAGCCTCGTGCGCATCACCCTGAAACACTGCATTCGCCAAATTCTGGACGTGTTCAGACCCAATCAAGCCCAGCGATTGCTGAACATCGGCAAGCGAAATAGCTTGATTAGAAAAGGCTAAAACACGTTCGGTGAGTGAAAGCGCATCGCGAACACTGCCATCCGATGCGCGGGCAATCACCTGTAAGGCTTCAGGCGTAGTCTTGATACCTTCTGTTTTGAGTACATAGGTCAAATAATCCGCAACTTCATCCACATTCAAACGACGTAAATCAAAACGCTGGCAACGCGAGCGCACAGTAATCGGTAGTTTATCCGATTCGGTGGTTGCCAAAATAAACATCACATTTTCAGGCGGCTCCTCTAAGGTTTTGAGCAGGGCATTGAATGCAGACTTGGACAGCATGTGTGCTTCATCAATAATATAAACTTTGGTTTTTAAGTGTACAGGTGGATAACGTACACCACCTAATATTTCACGAATGTCATCCACGCCTGTATGCGATGCCGCATCCATTTCTTGCACGTCAAGGTTGTTGCCTTGGGCAATTGATGTGCAAGATTCGCATTGCCCACATGGCTCACTTTCCTTGCGCTGGGTGCAGTTAACAGCCATGGCCATGAGCCGAGAGATGGTGGTTTTACCCACACCGCGAATACCTGTCATCAAATAAGCATGGGCAACATGCTGGTTGGAAAGTGCATTTTTGAGCGTACGCACAGTCACATCTTGCCCAACCAAGTCGGCAAAGCGTTGGGGTCGCCATTTACGTGCTAAAACAATGTATGACATCAGCGAACAATCTCCGTTCTTGGTAATCCAAGTGTGCCTGAAATTTGAAGCTTGGCTTGTGTACTTCCCATCATACTTTGCATCATCATGGATAATGAAGGGTTGGAGTTATCTATTTTTGCTTCGACCAAACCTGAAGTTGACCAGTATTTTGGATCAGGGTGGTTGGGGAAAAGCGTGCCTGAGCCATGAAGGGAGACACCGCTTCCACCTGCAATGACCCATTGCCAAGGTTGTGCTGCATCCGTTTGGCTGGCTAGCTCCAAAGTATAATCACCCAGTGTGAATTCAGGTGAAGATAAGCCTGCTTTGGCTTGGTTCCATGTAAGGTGGAGCTTGCCTGATTGGGGTAAACCTGTGTTGTCTAAGAGGCTGATATCACCTTTTAATTGTATGATGCCAGAGAGTTGGGCAGGAATTTGTAAAGCATTTAAATGGCTCATGTCCACTTGAGCATCAATATTGGACAGCAATAGTACACCTTGATTCTGCGCAACATTGGTGTGAATAGGGTTGCCCTGCCATATAGCATCAATATCCAAAGCAAGTGTCCCTGAGAAGAGCTGAGATAAAGCGAGTGAAAGCTGAAGTTTGTCCAGCTTGATGCTGGCTTGCTGCCCTTGTTGGATAGATAGGGGTTCAAACACAATACCCATGCCCGATATTGCAACATGATCATAGTTCAGGGTGTAGCCTGCTTGTTGTGCTGCGGCATCGACCTGGCTGCGTAAAAAAGAAGAAGCATCCCAACGTATCATCATAAATATTAATAAACTGATGATAAAAATACTTATCAATATGCGAGGAGAGAAGGACTGCTTTGATGTCGTGTTCATTTATTGACCAATCGTTGCTTGCACATTAACAATACCAGCAGTCACGGCTTGTATTTTGATGCGCGTAATATTCAATCCACTCATTTCAAGTTTACTGATAAAAACCGCAATGGCTTTGTAGGGTGCATTTTTGATTTGCGTTTGTAGCTGTTTTTTTCCACCAATCACGGGTTGCGGGCGTAAACGTGTCATGAATTGTCTTACGTCACTTTGCCGCGCCAAGCTATCGACTTGGCTCAGTAGACTGGTGTTTGTAGCACCCATTGTTTTGGGTTGTTTTTCAAGTTGGTCTGCCAGTTGATTGGCTTCCAAGACTTGTGCAGAAAGGTTGCTTATATCTTGTTGTAAGGCTGTGTTTTTATCTAAAATCGGTAACACGATACCAAAAATGAAAAGAATAAGGGGTAGCGTAATTGCCGCAATGTTGAGGATACGCTGTTCGCTTTCGGCCAAAGCATCATAGCGTGGCGCAAATCTTTCTTGCCAAAGTAGGTTGAGTTTTTCTAAGTTATGATGGAATAAACGCATTACCAACGCATCCTGAATGCCACTTCGTTACCTTTGAGGTCGGTGTCAGCAATTTTTACATCACGGGCAAGTCGTTTTGCCAAATCGGTGCGAATATTATTTAAGGTGTCCAAGTCTTTGACTTTACCTGCGAGACTGGTGCCACGTTTTCCGATATCAAAGCTTTGCATTTCCCATGGTATGGCCATAAAAGTTTGGCTAACAGCGTTTAATTGTTGGCTGACGGCTTGGTTGTGTGTGTTTGTTCCGCCACCTGCAGCCTGGCGAAGTTGCGCTAAGGCATCAATAATCACAGGTTGGTCGGGTAATCCACGGTGAAATGCTGCGGTAATGTCATTCTGCATGGACGCAAGCCGTGTGGCTTGTTGCATGTTGTTGACCATCATGTCTCCCAACCATAAAGCTCCAATCGCCGCCGCCAAAAGTGCAGGTCTATACCATATTTGAAAAGCGGCTGATGTTTGTTTGGTGGCCCACTTACCATGGCGAATATTCAGCGTGTCTTTGTCATGGGGTACCGGTGTTTTTAAAGAAAAGTTAGCAAGGTGACGCTTGGGTAAATCATCCTTGATTGCTGCACTTTGGGGTACTTGAGGGAAGTGTTTGGCGATGTCTTCTGAGCAATGCCCCAGCATAGGCATATTTACTGCATCAAAGCCCATGGATTGTAAGGACCATAGCATTTGTTGTGCATCACTTTCATGGTTGCCATTTAAACGACGCATACCACGCCAAACACCATCTTGGTAAAAGCCAAAAAATATGCCTTCATGATCACTATCTACCACAGCTGCTGTTGTCTGCGCGTCATCCAGCCAAGCATTCAAGCGCTGCCAGCCATCAATGAGTAATAAGGGAGATTGTTGCCATCCAGACGTGTTTTGAATTTCAGCTTGCAAATCTTTCTTGATAGCAAAGACCAGACCCGCAATACCATCTTCGGTCGCTTTCATGCGCCATGTTAGCCACCAATCATCGGGCTCGATGCCAGCCCTATCTGATAATTCTTGCAGTAGCATGTCTGCATCTAAGTACTTGGTACTTTTTAAAGGGAGTTGAATATAGCGAGTCAGTGTTTCCTCTAATGGTATATAAACACAACTTACGGATTCTGTTTGGTCAGGAACTGTTGGTAAGATGGTGTTTTCATCTGTCTCGGCGGGAATAAAGGTGACATGCTTATCGTCATATTGTATGCCAAGCCCATGTGGACACCAGCTGATAGCAAGAGTGTTTGTCATTTAAAGCTGCCAGCCACGACGTTCGCGTGATAGTAATTTGATTTGTGAACCATTACGGGACAATAAAAACTCCTCACGCACATTCGCTTTGCCAAACAAAGCTCGGGTGCGCAGCATAAAGGCATCACTGAATACACTCAAGCGCGAGCTGTCTCCACCTGTTCGCCATCCTTGCTGGTTGATAATGCTTTCATTTTCATAGGGGCGGTTTTCAAAGAATACCGCTTCATCATCTTGATTCATATTGGGGAACAATGCCATAAGTACAAAGGGCGCGGCAGTATTGATATTGATGGGTGTTTTGCCTTGATTTTTCGATGGGCGAACCGTGGCAACTGTGGCAAGTTTTTTCAGTATGTTGGTATCAAAGCCGATAATCAACTTAAGTTCGCTCCAACTATCCAGTCGGGCATTTTTTATTTTGTAGTCCTTGGCATAATACGCACTGTCTTCAGCACCTGATGCGCCATAGGGCAAGCTATCTTTATCCAACCAGTCGACCAAAGCTTCAACCAAATAGCTATCTAAACCAATGTAGGTAAATAGACGTTGCAGTTGTTGTACATGTGTAGGTTGTACGATGCCTTGGTCATTCACCAAATCATTAAGGTTAAAGAAACGATTGGTATCTACAATTTCCACTGCGATCATGCCCTCATCAATGGGGAAGGGCGGTAGCTCAAATGCCCAGTCTTCTTCCAGTGTGTCCAAGTTTCCTGTGAGCTTCTGATCTTCTTCTAAATACAGCAGGGTGAGAGCGTAGGCTGATTCGCTTGCCATGCTGGCACGCGTCTCTTCTTGGATGTTGGCAATGCGCCGAATAGAGATTAAATCTTCATACATGGCAGTGCTTGCCCAAGCAGCAATCACCGAGACCATGCCTAAGACCATAATAAGTGCTACGCCCGATTGTGTTTGGTGTATATTTCGTTTATTCACAGTGCGAACTTTACATCGTGCGCGTTTTAAATATAGAAAATATTATTCTTGCTATATAATAGATAGTCATAGGGTTGAATATAGGGCGTTTCAAATAAAGTGTTGCACTCTGTATGTTAGCCGCTAAGTTTCGCGTCCCTTCGTAAGGAGGGGCTGCTAGAAAGAAGTTTTTTTGGTAGTGCTTTATCGGGTTTGCAGCATGTTTTTGATAGCCATTTAGGCGTTAGAAATAAGCGGTTGACAAGTTAAAGTTAGGCGATAAAGTTCGCCTCCCTTCGCAAGGAGGGGCGCAGGAAGTAGCTTCGTAAGAGGTTGTTTTCAGCGGCATCTTTACTTTGTTTGGACGTTGTTTTTATTGGCTTAAGTAGCCAGTTAAAACAAAGTGTTGACAAGCTAAAGTCTGGCGATATACTTCGCCGCCCACAGCGAGACGGGTTACACGAAAGTGAAGCAAGTTACGGTGTAGGATTTGTTCTTTACAATATATAATTTTTACTTGAGCTGTGAGCGCATCGGGTCTTCCCTTAACTATTTGGTTAAGACACTCGATAGCGAAACAGTTCAATAATATGAACGTTACGTTTAATTTGAGTGGTCTTGTGACCGAATAGTTGGGATTAAGTAATATAACAAAAGTTAAACTTTCTACGGAGAGTTTGATCCTGGCTCAGAACGAACGCTGGCGGCGTGCCTAACACATGCAAGTCGAACGGTAACAGGTCTTCGGATGCTGACGAGTGGCGCACGGGTGAGTAACGCGTGGATATCTGCCTATTAGTGGGGGACAACTTGTGGAAACGCAAGCTAATACCGCATAATCCCTACGGGGGAAAGCAGGGGACCTTCGGGCCTTGTGCTGATAGATGAGTCCGCGTCTGATTAGCTAGTTGGTAGGGTAAAGGCCTACCAAGGCGATGATCAGTATCTGGTTTGAGAGGATGATCAGACACACTGGAACTGAGACACGGTCCAGACTTCTACGGAAGGCAGCAGTGGGGAATATTGCACAATGGGCGCAAGCCTGATGCAGCGACGCCGCGTGTGGGAAGAAGGCCTTCGGGTTGTAAACCACTTTCAATTGGGAAGAAGAGATGAGGTCTAATACGCTTCTGATTTGACGGTACCTTTAGAAGAAGCACCGGCTAATTTCGTGCCAGCAGCCGCGGTAATACGAAAGGTGCAAGCGTTGTTCGGATTTACTGGGCGTAAAGAGAGTGTAGGTTGTTTATTAAGTCGGATGTGAAATCCCGGGGCTCAACCTCGGAACTGCATTCGATACTGATAGGCTAGAGTTTGGGAGGGGTAAGCGGAATTCCGTGTGTAGCAGTGAAATGCGTAGATATACGGAGGAACACCTGAGGCGAAGGCGGCTTACTGGACCAATACTGACACTGAGACTCGAAAGCGTGGGTAGCAAACAGGATTAGATACCCTGGTAGTCCACGCCCTAAACGATGTCAACTAGCCGTTGCGGGTATCGACCCCTGCAGTGGCGAAGCTAACGCGATAAGTTGACCGCCTGGGGAGTACGGTCGCAAGATTAAAACTCAAAGGAATTGACGGGGGCCCGCACAAGCGGTGGAGCATGTGGTTTAATTCGACGCAACGCGAAGAACCTTACCTGGGCTTGACATCTACAGAATTCTTTAGAGATAGAGAAGTGCCTTCGGGAACTGTAAGACAGGTGCTGCATGGCTGTCGTCAGCTCGTGTCGTGAGATGTTCGGTTAAGTCCGGCAACGAGCGCAACCCCTATTGTTAGTTGCCATCATTCAGTTGGGCACTCTAGCGAGACTGCCGGTGACAAACCGGAGGAAGGTGGGGACGACGTCAAGTCATCATGGCCCTTATGTCCAGGGCTACACACGTGCTACAATGGCAGATACAACGAGTCGCAATACCGCGAGGTGGAGCTAATCTCCAAAGTCTGTCTCAGTTCGGATCGTAGTCTGCAACTCGACTACGTGAAGTTGGAATCGCTAGTAATCGCGGATCAGCATGCCGCGGTGAATACGTTCCCGGGCCTTGTACACACCGCCCGTCACACCATGGGAATTGGTTGCACCAGAAGCCGCTGGGCTAACTCTTCGGAGAGGCAGGCGTCTACGGTGTGGTCGGTAACTGGGGTGAAGTCGTAACAAGGTATCCGTACCGGAAGGTGCGGATGGATCACCTCCTTTATAGGGAAAATATATCCCAAGGTCGAGATTCGATGCGTTCACAGCTCAGGTAGAAATTATATAGAGAAGTATCTAGTTATTTAGATGGTATTGGGTCATATTCATGGCGTATAGAAATTTAAAATAGATAGTTGCTTCTTATACAGCATAACGGGCCCGTAGCTCAGCTGGTTAGAGCGCACGCCTGATAAGCGTGAGGTCGGTGGTTCGAGTCCACCCGGGCCCACCATTATTAGGTGTACCAATTAACGGGGGATTAGCTCAGCTGGGAGAGCGCCTGCCTTGCACGCAGGAGGTCAGCGGTTCGATCCCGCTATCCTCCACCATTAATGGTGGCTGGCTTCAGATAGTAGATGTTAGTTATTTAGATTAGATAATTAACATCTGTCATCTGACAGAAAAAGTTTGTTTGTTCTTTACAATTTGGATTTTGTTTATTTTGATTATTTATTATTTCCTTAATAAATAATCATATCTGATAGAGGTTATTGTTGTGATCAGCAATGTCTATTGGAAATACATGTAGTAGTAGAAGTAATATTTTTTCCTATCGCTAGGATGAGTATTACGGAGATTTGTACTGATGCTTTAATGTTGCATCGGTCAAGTGAACAAGGGTCTATGGTGGATGCCTTGGCGTTAAGCGGCGATGAAAGACGTGACTACCTGCGATAAACTTCGGGGAGCTGGTAAGTAAGCTTTGATCCGGAGGTTTCTGAATGGGGAAACCCAATCTAATTTATTAGATTACTCTTACCTGAATATATAGGGTAAGTAGAGCTAACGGGGGGAATTGAAACATCTTAGTACCCCTAGGAAAGTAAATCAAACGAGATTCCCTGAGTAGCGGCGAGCGAAACGGGAAAAGCCCAAACCAGTTAACTTGTTAATTGGGGTTGTAGGACTGCAATGTGGTATTGACAATGTATAGTAGAACAAGCTGGGAAGCTTGGCCATAGTGGGTGATAGCCCCGTATACGAAATATAGAGTCAGCCTAGCAGTATCCTGAGTAGGTCGGAGCACGTGAAACTTTGACTGAATCTGGGGGGACCACCCTCCAAGGCTAAATACGACTTAACGACCGATAGTGAACCAGTACCGTGAGGGAAAGGTGAAAAGCACCCCGATGAGGGGAGTGAAATAGACCTGAAACCATGGACCTACAAGCAGTGGAAGCTCTATGTCTTCGGACAGGGTGACCGCGTACCTTTTGTATAATGGGCCAACGACTTATGGCTCAGTGGCAAGGTTAAGCTTTAAAGCGAAGCCGTAGCGAAAGCGAGTCTTAATAGGGCGAATTAGTCACTGGGCATAGACCCGAAGCCAGGCGAGCTATCCATGAGCAGGTTGAAGCGGTGGTAAGACATCGTGGAGGACCGAACCCACATTGGCTGAAGACAATGGGGATGACTTGTGGATAGGGGTGAAAGGCCAATCAAGCCTGGCAATAGCTGGTTCTCTCCGAAAGCTATTTAGGTAGCGCCTCATGTATCACCCTCGGGGGTAGAGCACTGAATGGGCTAGGGCCCTTCACCGGGTACCAAACCTAATCAAACTCCGAATACCGAGGAGTGCAATCATGGGAGACAGACGATGGGTGCTAACGTCCATTGTCAAGAGGGATACAACCCAGACCAACAGCTAAGGTCCCCAAGTGTATGTTAAGTGGGAAACGATGTGGAAAGGCACAGACAGCCAGGAGGTTAGCTTAGAAGCAGCTACCCTTTAAAGAAAGCGTAATAGCTCACTGGTCGAGTCGGTCTGCGCGGAAGATATAACGGGGCTCAAACATACCACCGAAGCTTTGGGTGCAATTTATTGCACGGTAGGAGAGCGTTCTGTAAGTCGATGAAGCGATACTGTAAGGAGTCGTGGAGATATCAGAAGTGAGAATGTTGGCATAAGTAGCGATAAAACGGGTGAAAAACCCGTTCACCGAAAGCCCAAGGATTCCTGCACTATGCTAATCAGAGCAGGGTTAGTCGGCCCCTAAGGCGAGGCAGAAATGCGTAGTCGATGGAAAACATGTTAATATTCATGTACCGATGTTTGATGCGATGGGGAGACGGAGAAAGGTAGCTGATCCGGGCGTTTGGTTGTCCCGGTTCAAGCGTGTAGGCATGAGTGGTTGGCAAATCCGCCGCTCTTTATGCTGAGGCGTTATGTGGGGTTCTTACTTCGGTTTGAACGAACTCAGTGATCCTATGCTTCCAGGAAAATCCTCTAAGCTCTAGTCAAACATTGACCGTACCGTAAACCGACACAGGTAGGCGAGGCGAGAAGCCTAAGGTGCTTGAGATAACTCAGGTTAAGGAACTCGGCAAATTGGCCCCGTAACTTCGGGAGAAGGGGTGCCCATTGTAGGTGAAGAGACTTGCTCTCGGAGCCCAAGTGGGTTGCAGTGACCAGGGGGTAGCGACTGTTTACTAAAAACACAGCACTCTGCTAAGACGTAAGTCGACGTATAGGGTGTGACGCCTGCCCGGTGCCGGAAGGTTAAAAGGAGTGGTTAGCGCTTGACGCGAAGCTGTGAATTGAAGCCCCGGTAAACGGCGGCCGTAACTATAACGGTCCTAAGGTAGCGAAATTCCTTGTCGGGTAAGTTCCGACCTGCACGAATGGCGTAACGACTTCCCCACTGTCTCAACCTGAGACTCAGCGAAATTGAATTTGCTGTGAAGATGCAGCATACCCGCGGCTAGACGGAAAGACCCCGTGCACCTTTACTATAGCTTGACATTGGATCTAGACATATTTTGTGCAGGATAGGTGGGAGGCTTTGATCTATGGACGCCAGTTCATAGTGAGCCACCCTTGAGATACCACCCTGAATATGTTTGGGTTCTAACCAT
Organism: Ghiorsea sp.; assembly: GCA_030949605.1. Lineage (GTDB taxonomy): Bacteria > Pseudomonadota > Zetaproteobacteria > Mariprofundales > Mariprofundaceae > Ghiorsea. The sequence continues at coordinate 45,254 of JAUZSH010000032.1, read as the reverse complement.
GGTCCATTATCTGGATTTGGGACATTGTCTGGTGGGTAGTTTGACTGGGGCGGTCGCCTCCTAAAGAGTAACGGAGGCGCGCGAAGTTACACTCAGGCTGGTCGGAAATCAGCCATTGAGCGCAAGAGTATATGTGTGACTGACTGCGAGACCTACAAGTCGAGCAGGGAAGAAATTCGGTTCTAGTGATCCGGCGGTAGCGAGTGGAAGTGCCGTCGCTCAACGGATAAAAGGTACGCCGGGGATAACAGGCTGATCGCGCCCAAGAGTTCATATCGACGGCGCGGTTTGGCACCTCGATGTCGGCTCATCACATCCTGGGGCTGGAGCAGGTCCCAAGGGTTCGGCTGTTCGCCGATTAAAGTGGTACGTGAGCTGGGTTTAGAACGTCGTGAGACAGTTCGGTCCCTATCTACCGTGGGCGTTGGAGAATTGAGGGAATCTGTCCTTAGTACGAGAGGACCGGGATGGACAAACCTCTGGTGTTTCTGTTGTTCTGCCAAGAGCATTGCAGGGTAGCTACGTTTGGAATGGATAACCGCTGAAGGCATCTAAGCGGGAAGCCAGTCCCGAGATTAATTCTCCCAGAGCTTTAAGCTCTCTAAAGGGTCGTGGAAGACTACCACGTTGATAGGCTGGGTGTGGAAGGGTAGTAATATCCGGAGCTGACCAGTACTAATTGCCCGTGTGGCTTGACCATGCAACATTAAAGCGTTTTTTCTTAAACAGATTAAACCGAATACAGTGCAAATTGTACTGCTACATAATAAACAAAATTCAAGTTAATGCTGTTCTAACGAACAGTTCACCAGTTTCTTGGTGTCCATAGCGAGGAAGTAACGCCTGATCCCATCCCGAACTCAGAAGCGAAGTGCCTTAGCGCCGATGGTACTGTAGCGTTCGCTACGGGAGAGTAGGTCGATGCCAAGAATTTAACACAAACCCCCCTTTGTTGAGTCGTAACCCGATTCCAAAGGGGGGTTTTTTGTGCCTGATGCTTAACGATTTGATGTTAAACGCTTCCCGACATTCCGCACCCCTTATTCCTGATTCAGGAATAAATTTTTTGGTATGATTCTCCCATTAACTTCAAGAGTTTTTTATGCTGCTTATTGAGGTTTATAACGCAAGGTTTTGCGGTTCATCCGGATAATGCGTCCTTAACTTGTTAAAATCTGGGAAAACTGGATTTCATAATGTCTACGAGTCTTTTATATCATGGTTTTGGCCTTCCTACAGGCTACGAGTATCAAAGCAGTCGCTACGAAAATGGCAGCATCATATTTGTCATCCTAGAGAAGCGTTTTGCGCTTCGTTGCAGTTCTTGTGACAGCCGGGAAATTCATTTACGAGGTAGCCATACTCGGATCTTTCGAGCACTGCCAATTGGTAATAGACCGTGTTATTTCGAATTCGCAGTTCCTCGCGTACAATGTTTAAAATGCAAGCTTGTTCGACAAGTTAAAGTGCGGTTCACCAAGGGTTCAGAACAGCACACCAAGCGGTTTAAAAAACTGGCTTTGATGTTGTCGCGACACATGACGATTAAAGCAGTGGCTAAATACCTGCGCGTGAGCTGGGACTTCGTGAAAGACATCCAGAAAGACTACCTGCAGCGTCGCTATAAAAGACCCAACATAAAGAAGCTTAAACGTGTTGCTATTGATGAGGTGTACATGGGTAAAAAGGCGGGTTATTTGACTATCGTTCTTGATTTACAATCGGGGATTGTCGTTTATGTAGGCAAAGGAAAAAGCGGTGAGTCGCTTGACCCATTTTGGGAAAGATTGAGGCGGGCAAAGGTTAAATTGGAAGTCGTGGCTACAGATATGGGGGCACCCTTTATCAAATCAGCTAGGGATAATCAGCCAGATGCAGTGAATGTGGCTGATCATTTTCATGTCATCAAACTCTTCAATGAAAAGCTGACAATATTGCGCCGTGATATGCAACGTGATGCAGAGACGGCAATGGGCAAAAAAGTACTCAAAGGCATTCGCTGGCTACTCATGCTCAAGCCTGAAAATTTAGCCCTGAGAAAGGCGTCTGCAAGGCAACGTTTGGACAATGCTTTAGAGCTTAATAAACCCCTTGCTACAGCTTATTATATGAAGGAGGAACTCAGGCTTATCTGGCAGCAGAAGAGCAAAAAAGATGCATCAAATCTACTGACTGAATGGGTCAATAAAGCAGATGTGTCAGGGATTCGTGTAGTAAAGTCGTTTGCACGAACTTTGGCTAGGTTACGCGTAGCAATATTAGCCTACTATGATTTCAAGGGTCTTTCATCGGGCAAGATTGAGGGAAGTAACAACAAGATCAAAACGATCCATAAAGTGGCATATGGCTACCGTGATATGGAATTCCTGAAATTGAAAATCCTCTCAATGCATGAAAATCGGGAGGACGCATTATCCGGATGAACCGGTTTTGCCTGCTGAATATAGAGTATCTTACATTGAGCGGGTATCTTTTTTTTAAAAAATGATTTAAAATTGATGTCGGATGATGTTTGTTCTCATCATATTGAATAAAAACAGCCTTTTATGACCGAATCATTTAGCCATTTAATGAAAATTACGGTATCGATTTTCAACTTTTTGCTTAAGTTGGTTGTAGATTGAAATTCGTAGGATAATCAGAATCGTGATGTATATCCTTATCTCATTGATTTATAAGGATGAAATAACTAATAAAATGATAAAACATACCCGCTCAATGTAAGGAGTATCTGAATGTTTTGAAAGTATTGGAAAACCCAGCGTATTGTTGGTTTTTCGACCATCTTTCCTATTTGATTTGGAAAGGTTTCATGGTTGTCATGCAAGCTTTTTCGCATGCGATATTCCAGAGCAGCATAGGCGAGCAAACACACCGTCAAGAGTACCGGGGTCAGGGCTTGATTGGCTAATGTATTTGTGTATTGTTGGGTTATGGTAAGACCGTTACGAATTGAATATGAGGGTGCAGTTTATCATATAACCTCACGAGGCAATGCGAAATCCGATATATATTTGGATGATGAAGATCGCGTGTTGTTTCTTGGTGTTTTGGAGTATGTAGTTGATAGGTTTGGTTGGAAATGCCATGCCTATTGTTTGATGAGTAACCATTACCACCTGATGATAGAAACCCCACAACCTAACCTTAGCCGAGGCATGAGCCAACTTAATGGCATGTTTACGCAGCGTTTTAATCGTAAACATGGGCGGGTTGGTCATGTATTTCAGGGAAGGTTTAAGTCAATCATTGTTGATAGAGATGCATATTTACTGGAGTTGAGTCGTTATATTGTTCGCAATCCAGTTGCTGCACATATGGTGAAGAACGTAGGTGATTGGTCATGGAGTAGCTATCGAGCTACTTGTGGTTTAACGCCAGCGCCTAATTTTTTGCATATTGGTTGGTTGTTATCTCAGTTTGGAGATTTGGAAGCACAGGCGCAGAAAAGTTATAAGCGCTTTGTTGCTCAAGAAGCTGTAGATTCCCCATGGCAGTCATTGAATGGTCCTGATGTGCTTGGTAATGATGAGTTTAGGGCAAGGCTGCAACAGGGGATTGGAACTGTTCCAGCAGGAGTAGCCAGAGGCAAAGCGATATTAAGACATCTGCCGTTGGAAGAGATTGCTCAAGGTGGAAAGGGTAGGGGCAGGTGGATGCGAGAGGCATATTGTGAGCATGGGTATACGATGAGAGCCATAGCTGATTTCTCAAGTCTGCATCACTCCACGGTAAGTAAATTAATTAAAGAAGCTGGTGATAATTAGCCAATCAAGCCCTGACCCCGCTGCTTCCACTTATGAGAGGTGGCACAGTTTAGTGAAACAGTCTCATTTTTCTAACCTGTTGAAAAATATAGATAAATTAAATAAAGTAATATTGATTTAGGGGTGCGGAATGTCGGTTCTAACGAACAGTTCACCAGTTTCTTGGTGTCCATAGCGAGGAAGTAACGCCTGATCCCATCCCGAACTCAGAAGCGAAGTGCCTTAGTGCCGATGGTACTGTAGCGTTCGCTACGGGAGAGTAGGTCGATACCAAGGATTTATCATAAACCCACTGTCGAGTCTTAACCGATTCCAGTGTTTTTTTTTTTGAATGCAGGACAAGAAAGAAATGAGAATTTATAGGTTGACAAAGGAGTGTCTCATTCCTATGTTTCGCCGCGTTAATCCCCGATAGTTCAGCTGGTAGAACGGTGGACTGTTAATCCATATGTCGCAGGTTCGAGTCCTGCTCGGGGAGCCATATACAACACATAGAAGACCGACAAGAGCCAGTAAGCCTAGTGTTTACTGGCTTTTTCTTATTGGTCGCGCTTGCAGCTAAAGCCGTGTTTCCGATATTCGCCCCCCCCCCCTAAATCAATATTACTTTATTTAATTTATCTATATTTTTCAATAGGTTAGGAAAAATAAGACTGTTTCACTAAGCTGTTCCACCTCTTATGAAAGGTATATTTGAGGGTAAATGACTAAAATCATCAATAATCCTCTTGTCATGAGAGCAAAAGTCACAAGCAAGGTGTTACCATTATTAGCAGCTCCTCCCGCTAAGGAAATCTTATATTTAACAACTTACATTGAGCGGGTATGTTTTATCATTTTCTTGGTTATTTTATCCTTATAAATCAATGAGATAAGGATATACTTCACGATTCTGATTATCCTACGAATTTCAATCTACAACCAACTTAAGCAAAAAGTTGAAAATCGATACCGTAATTTTCATTAAATGGCTAAATGATTCGGTCATAAAAGGCTGTTTTTATTCAATATGATGAGAACAAACATCATCCGACATCAATTTTAAATCATTTTTTTAAAAAAAAGATACCCGCTCAATGTAAGTAACAAGGCATTACATGATCACTATTCTTCTTTTTGAATACAAAGTGAGTTTTTAGCTAAATATCCGGTTAAACCATCGTGACTCTACAAGAAAAATATTTCTCGTAGAATCAAAAAATCTATTTGCTTACAACAAATAAATCCTTAGCGGGAGTTGCTGCATTATTAGCTTGTTTTGCGTTGATAACATTATGTTTTCATTCAATACCAAAAATCAAAATAAAGGGTGCGGAATATTGGGTGCTTCCTTAAAACCCTTGGTGAAACTTTACGTCCTGTGATGAACTGCCAAAGGCAAGAAGCCTTCATATGGTAATTTTAAGGTGGTGTAGTATGGCTTTAATAGATGCTAAATTGTATCATGATGCTTGGAGTGATTCCTGAATTCAAGTGATAAGTGCAATTTCCACTATCGATTTTATGTGAACTCCTGTATTTTCCTCAAATACTTCGTATGGAGTTTTGAACCCCAAACACTTTTTGGGTCGGTTATTAAGCCTATGAACGGCTTTTAGAACTTCTTTTGTAGTCACTTCAAGCAAGCTCATTGCTTTGGGGAAGTACTGCCGTAGAAGACCGTTTGCATTCTCATTTTGACCACGTTCCCAAGAGTGATAGGGCTTTGCAAAATAGGCATTACAATCGAGTGCTTTGGCGATGGTCTTATGGAATGCGAATTCTTTACCGTTGTCGAAAGTGATCGTGTGTACCCAGTCTTTTATTGGCTCCAAAAGCTTGATAATGGTTGCTGTCACGTCTTTGGCATGCTTGCTCTTAAGCGGTGCTGCAAGGCGAAGTTTTGAGCGACGATCATCGAGTGTTACAAGCACGCCTTTGTGCTCTTTTCCTATCATGGTATCACCTTCCCAATCACCTATTCGCTCTCGTTTGTTAGCCACTTCAGGACGTTCATCAATATCCACCCGATTGGTGATACCATGACGAGTATGCGCCGATCCATAACGTTTCCTGTAGGTTTTATTTTGGTGCCTAAGATGAGTATACAAAATACCGCCAGCCTTTTTGTCCGCTAAAACATATTGATAAATCGTTTCATGATGAATGCTAATGACATCATCCTTTTTCAATCGACCAGCAACTTGTTCAGGACTCCAGTCTTGTTCGATATATTCGGATATTACCGTCTTGATATCATTGGTAAGTTTGATTGCTTTCGGCTTATCTTTGTGACGCGTGAAAGCCTTATTATTGGCTTGAATATGACGGTAGCCCCGTTGCCCTGTGTTGCGTGAAAGCTCCCTGCACAACGTGCTACATGAACGCCCTAATGCCGAAGCAATATCCTTCTGAAAAGTACCCTTCTTACGCTCTAGTTCAATGTAGTGACGCTCTTGTAAGTTTAATTGTTTATATCTCATATCACGCACCTTAAAATCGCCTTATTTTGTAGCCAACACCCTCACCAGAATGAACTGATAAGAATAGCGATTACATACGATTGCACTTATGATACGAATTCAGGATTTAGTTATTACTTAGAAAAGACATTATTCCAATCGCTGCTTTGTAAGTGTGGTGATGCTGTGTTTGTTCATGTTTTTTTTTCGCCTAATGATTTTTTTTTTTACATCTTTGTAGGATGCAGATTCTATTGATAACCTATGAAAGCATAGTGTTGAGGGAAGCATGAAAGAAATTGATTCGTTAAAAGCAGAGTTGCAGGCGTTACAAAACAAAGCATTGGCGTTGTTTACAAATGCAACAGATTTGAAAGCCTTACAAGATTTTCGCGTGGCGTACTTGGGCAAGAAAGGTGAATTAACCCGCGTACTTAAAGGTGTGGGGAAATTGCCGCCTGAAGACAGACCTGTGATTGGCAAGTTCGTCAATGCGACCAAGTCAACGTTGGCAGAAGCTTTGGATAAAGCCGAGGCTTTATTGTCGGTGAAAGAGAAAGAAGCACGTATTCAAGCAGAGCGCATTGATATTACGCTGGCAGGACGCAAGACTTCGCGGGGGGTACTTCACCCCGTACAGCAAGGGTTGAATGAAATGACCGCTATTTTCTCCCAAATGGGCTTTGAAATGGCTGAAGGCCCTGAAATTGAAGATGAATTTCACAATTTCGATGCTTTAAATATTCCTGCTGAACATCCAGCGCGTGCGATGCATGATACATTCTTTTTTAATGCAGAAGGTGATGCTGATGCGAAGTTGCTAAGAACACACACATCCCCTGTGCAGGTTCGCGCTATGCAGGCGTGTGTGGATGCAGGTGGTGAGCCACCGTTAGCAGTGGTTGCGGCAGGTCGGGTTTACCGCTGTGATTATGATGTCACCCATTCCCCCATGTTTCATCAAGTTGAAGTGTTTAAAGTGGATAAAGATGTGTCCTTGGCCAACCTTAAAGGCGTATTGCAACATTTCTTGTCGGCATACTTTGAGAAGGATGTGCCGATTCGCTTGCGTCCGCATTATTTTCCGTTTACCGAGCCATCTGCGGAAGTGGATATTGGTTGTGTGTTTTGTCATCACCAAGGTTGTCGCATCTGTAAAGGTAGCGGTTGGATTGAAGTGTTGGGCAGTGGCATGATTCATCCTAACGTGCTTAAAGCTGTGGGTATTGATAGCACGGTATATTCTGGATTTGCCTTTGGTTTGGGCGTGGAGCGTTTGGTGATGTTAAAACATGGTATTCCTGATTTGCGATTATTTTTTGAAAATGATGTGCGTTTTTTACGCAGAATGGGGTCAAGCAAATGAAAATTCCATTATCTTGGTTAAAAGAACATACACCACTCACACAATCCGTTGCTGATGTTGCGGATGACTTGGTGCGCTTGGGTCATGAAGTTGAAGGCATTGAAACACCGCGTGCTGGTGTCAAAGGTGTGCGTGTTGGTCAGATTGTGGAGATGATTCCTCATCCCGATGCTGATAAGTTGAAGTTGCTTAAAATTGACTTGGGTGATGTTGAACATTTGGCGATTGTTTGTGGCGCATCGAATATGAAAGCAGGGGATAAAGTTCCTGTGGCAACTGTAGGCACATGCTTGCCCAATGGTTTAAAAATTAAAAAAGGAAAAATTCGTGGTGAAGTCAGCTTTGGCATGTGTTGTTCGGAAGCAGAGCTTGGTTTGGCTGAAGATGCTGATGGGCTGTTGATTTTACCGCATGATGCACCTGTGGGCGAAGAAGTGGGCGAGTATTTGGAGCTTGAAGAAGCTGTGCTTGATTTGGACATCACACCGAATCGCGGCGATTGTATGAGTTTGCGTGGTATTGCGCGTGATTTGGCTGCCGATTATGCCTTACCCTTGATTGAGCCAGGCGATGAAGTTGTCGCAACGGATGAAAACATTACAGCACCAAAAGTGTCGGTACCTGCAAGTGAAGATTGCCCACTTTATACGGCTTGTCGGATTGAGGGTGTGAAGGTTACGGATTCGCCAGACTGGTTGCAGGCGCGATTAATTGCGGCAGGGATTCGTCCTATCAATGGTGTTGTGGATGTGGTTAACTATACCATGCTTGATTTGGGGCAACCCATGCACGCTTTTGATGCGGACACATTAAGCGGTGATATTTTTGTTCGTCATGCTCAAGCGGGTGAAACATTTGTTTCATTAGAAGGCAAGGAAGTCCAGCTTCATGACCAAGACTTGGTCATTGCAGATGGTGAAAATGTGATTGCGCTGGCTGGCATTATGGGCTCAGAACCTACGGGCGTGAGTGAAAAAACCAGCAATATTATTTTGGAATCAGCAGCATTTAGGCCAGCTCGAGTCAGCATTACCCGCCGCACTTGTGGTTTGGTATCCGATTCATCCATGCGTTTTGAACGTGGCGTTGACCCTGCCATGATTACGGTGGCTATGGATCAAGTGGCGCATATGGTTGTGGGTTTATTTGGGGGTAAGGTGAGTGCCACCACGGTTGCTGGTGATGCAGATAGTTTAATCGAAGACAGGCAAATCCAAGTAAATATGCAGAGTATTGCATCGCGCTTGGGCATTGAAGTGCCTAATACTGCGGATGCTGTGCTGAAACGTATGGGTTTTGGCATTGAACATGACGGCGATGTATTAAACTTCAGCGTGCCAAGCCATAGACCAGATGTGCGCTTGACTGAAGATATTTCGGAAGAATATGCGCGGGTGATTGGTTTCGATAATATCCCTGCGGTGATGCCAGTGTTGGCAACGATTCAAAACAAAAAAGTGGATACGAGCATGGATGATGCTGTGCGTTTGGGTTTTGTGCAGGTGATTAACTATGCTTTTATTTCTCCCCAAGAGCAGCGTTTGTTTGTGGCTGAAGATGCCCCTCAAGATGAACGTGACTTGGTATTACCCAATCCAATTTCTGAAGCTATGAGTGTGATGCGTCGCTCGATGTTCCCCAGTTTGTTGAATACGGCGAAATATAATATGAATCGCCAGCAAACAGGTGTGGCACTGGTGGAGCAAGGTCGAGTGTATGCAGGTAATATGCGTGAACACACGGAAACCAATATGTTGGCGTGGTTGATGGCGGGTGATGTGCAGCAAGACACATGGTTTGAAAAAGCACGCAAAGCTGACTTTTTTGACCTTAAAGGTGTGGTAGAATCATGGTTGCAAGGTCGTGGCTTAACAGCGCGGTTTATGGCAGATGATGAAGTGCAAGGCTTGCAAGCTGGGCAAACCGCCAAAATTTTCATTGGTAAGTCTGTTGCTGGTTATATCGGTAAAGTTGATGGCGATTTGGCGAATGGTTTTGATTTATCTGATGATGTGTTTGTCGCATCTATCAACCTTGACGTACTTCATGCAGGTAAAAAAGCCAAGTTTCAACCCATTCCAGAGTTTCCATCCATCGAGCGTGATTTGGTATTTTTGTTTGATGGGAGGACAACCGCTGATGCCATTTTGCAAAGCATGCGCAAAGCATGTGGGCAGCAGCTTGTGGATGCACATATTTTTGATTGGTATGATGGCAAAGGTGTACCTGAAGGTAAGGTGAGTTTGGGTATTCGCTTTGTATTACAAGATAGCAAGCGTACACTCACCCAAGAAGATTCGGACAAAGCCATGCAGGCGGTGATTGATGTGATGGGTCAAAAGTTTGAAGCAGAGCTTCGAGGATAAAATATTTTGAGTAAAAAAAAGACAGCATACGGTAGTCGTAAACCGAGAGATAAAGCAGGTCGCGGAGATTCGGGTTCAAGCGAATATCCAGCCAAAGAAAGCAGTGGTTTTTCATGGCCTTCCGCACCACCTGTACGCAGCACTAAAGTTGAAAATGATGAGCGGTATCAAGGGCGTGGTGGTAGTTTGCGCGGTGTTTATGGTCAACGCAAAGAAGATAAACGCTCGAAACCAAGCGATAAAACTTGGATAGGCACGGTATCAGCGCATCCTGATGGCTTTGGTTTTGTGAATGTTGAAGGGCGCGATGAAGATGTGTTTTTATCCGTGGAAGAAATGCGTGATGTGATGCACGGTGATAAGGTTGAAGTGCGCACATTTATGCGCCGAGGGCGTGAAGCAGGCGCGATGGTGCGTATGATTGAGCATGCACCGAGTACGATGACAGGGCAGTTTAAAATTGAGCATGGTTTAGGCTTTGTTTACCCACGTTCCAAGCGTATGCAAATGACCATTCTCATTCAGCGCGATGATGCAGGTGGTGCGCATCATGGTGACTGGGTTCGTGTTGAAATTCAGCGTGGAAGTCAGCCGCTTCGTGGCAAGATTCTTGAGGTGATGGGTGATGACTTGACACCCACCAAACTGGTGGACTTGATTGTGGCAGAGCAAGGTTTATCTGCAACATTTCCGCCTGATGTCGAATCCGAAAGCCAAGCGATTCCAAGCCGTGTTCGCGCTAAAGACAAACAAGATAGATTGGATTTAACCCACTTGCCTTTTGCCACGATTGATGGTGCTGATGCACGTGACTTTGATGATGCGATTTGTGTGCAAAAACGCGGTGATGGTTATGAAGCATGGGTGGCGATTGCCGATGTGGCGCATTATGTGCATGAAGATTCGGCATTGGATAAAGAAGCTTTATCGCGGGGTAATTCGTTTTATTTCCCAGACCGTGTGATTCCGATGTTGCCTGAAAAGCTATCCAATGGTTTATGCTCATTGAACCCCAATGTGGATAGGTTGGCGATGGTGGTACGTATGCGTTTTGATGCAGGCGGCAAACGCCGCACATCAAGGGTATATAATGCTGTTATCTATTCTTATGAACGTTTAACTTATGAAAAAGCCACAGCATGGATTGATAACCAAGATAAAGGTGCGGTGACGGAACCTAAAGTGCGCGATATGTTGGATACAGCGATGTGCCTGTATCAGATATTGCAACGTAACCGAAGTCAACGTGGTGCATTGGAGATTGATGCACCTGAAGTTCGCGCGGTGATTGATGGGGATAAAGTTGCTGATATTGAGCTTAGAGAAAGGCATGTATCACATCAATTGATTGAAGAGATGATGTTGGCTGCCAATACGGCGGTGGCAGAGTTTTTAGACAGTAAAAAAGTAACACAACTCTATCGTGTTCATCCAGCACCAGAGCGTGAAGCGATTGAGAAATTAAATACATTTTTGGCTGCATTTGCGTTAAAAATTCGTCTGCATAAAACTGAAGATGTGCGCCCCAAAGATGTGCAACAAGCTTTGGCAGCAGCAGAAGGTAAACCCTTTTCACAAGTGTTGCATAAGTTGGTTTTGCGCTCCATGCAGCAAGCCAAGTATACCACCAACAATGTGGGTCATTTTGGGCTTGCCTATGATTGTTATGGGCATTTTACCAGTCCAATTCGCCGTTATGCGGATTTAACCACGCACCGCCGCTTGAAAGCGGTGTTGGCTGGTGAGAAAGCATCCAAACAAGATTTGGAAGCTGTTGGCGCACATATCTCAACCCAAGAACGCATACAGCAACGGGCAGAGTGGGATACCCAAGCCATGCTTGCGGCACTGTATCACCATAAAGATATTGGCAAAACCATGGAAGCCGTGGTTTCGGGTGTGACCAAACGTAAAGTATTTTTCGCACTCAAAGAGACTTTGGCAGAAGCGGCGCTGGATGTGGATGAATTGCAAGGCAGTTTTGATTTGGATGACGTGCATCATAGGTTAACATCCAAGCGCAGTGGTTTTACGATTGGTTTGGGTGATACCATGCAGGTTGAAATTGAAAATACAGATGCTGTTCGTGGCCAAATTAAGGTGAGACTTATCACCACATGATCTTCATCCATCCTATATGGATTTGATGTCTTAACCATAGCTTGTGTACCTTTTACGGAAGATTGAAATTCGTAGGATAATCAGAATCGTGATGTATATCCTTATTTCATTGATTTATAAGGATAAAATAACCAAGGAAACGATAAAACATACCCGCTCAATGTAAGGTGTAAAGTGCAAAACTTTTACTAGGCTGACCACAAAAGTCTTGCACATAACTGGAAACTTATGCGGTTATGTCCATAGGAAGTGAGGCTTTAGCCTCGCCCAAAAAAAAAGCCAAGTGTTAGATTTTGTTCTATTTCTGGCGAAGTGATTGAATATCATTCATCAATGCGAGGCTAAAGCCTCACTTCCAACCTATACGCAACGCTTACGCCATACTTTTTGAGTAACTGATGTTACCGACATTCCGCACCCTTGATTTTGATTTTTGGTATTTAATGAAAAGACATGAAAACATAATGTTTGCAACGCTAAACAAGCTTATTATGGTAATGCATTGCTTGTGACTTTAGCCCTCATGACAAGAGGATTATTCATAATTTTAGTCATTTACCCTCAAATATACCTTTCATGAGAGGTGGCACAGTTTAGCGAAAACAGCCTCATTTTTCTAACCTGTTGAAAAATATAGATAAATTAAATAAAGTAATATTGATTTAGGGGTGCGGAATGTCGGATGTTACGCAGTCAGGCTAAAATTCGTCATTCCCGCGTAGGCGGGAATCCATCTTCACACATACATTATTTTTACGCATTCCCATGCTCCTGCCTAGAATACATATGTAACAAGTTGACACTGCTTTTCGCTCAGTGAACCAAGCTCATCCTCAAGCCAAGGAAGTAATGACCCTTGAATTCTTTTCCAGCAAGCGATAACTCATTATGTAGGTGGTTCTTCTTTACTCTCCTTGTTGGTTTGTGTCGTCGATGACTTATATTACCAGCAGGGAGTTTTTTTTCAGGTTTTAAATAGCGGCAATTCAACTCGGATGAAGAGTTTTGCAGTGACCTCTTAAGTGTGATTCAAGCCAAAAGCCTCGTGCAATGAACGCACGGCCAATTCCACATACTTTTCTTCGAGTACCACGGTGACTTTGATTTCACTGGTAGTAATCATTTGAATATTGATGTTTTCTTGAGCAAGAACATCAAACATCTTTTTAGCAACACCTGTATGTGAGCGCATACCTACACCAATAATGGATACCTTAGCCACGGTATTATCACCCAAGACTTCGCGTGCTTTCATCTTTTCGCAAAGACGTTGCAGTAAGGTTATCGTGGCATCGTAGTCATTACGCGGCACGGTAAAAGTTAAGTCGGTTTGTCCATCTTCGGAAACATTTTGCACAATCACATCCACATTAATGTCTGCTTCTGCAACAGGTCCAAATACAGCAGCGGCAATGCCAGGTTGATCGGGAATACCTTTGATGGTGACCTTGGCTTCATCACGGTTGTATGCCACACCTGAAATTTCTGCACGTTCCATGTTTGAATCCTCTCTTGTTACCCATGTTCCTTCAACCAAATCAAAGCTTGAGCGTAAATGAATGGGCATATTGTAGCGCATACCCAACTCTACGCTGCGTGTTTGTAATACTTTTGCACCCAAGGATGCAAATTCCAACATTTCTTCATAACTGATGCTGTCCATCTTGCGCGCATTGGGTTCAATGCGTGGGTCGGTCGTGTAAATGCCATCCACATCGGTATAAATGTCGCAAGAATCAGCTTTGACGGCAATGGCTAGTGCTACTGCAGATGTGTCTGAGCCGCCGCGCCCCAAAGTGGTGGTATTGCCCTGTTCGTCAACACCTTGAAAGCCTGTTACCACGGGTACTTCGCCGCGCTCCATGTGTTTAATCAAATGGTCACTTTGTACATCTTTGATACGAGCCTTACTGTGATTACCTTCGGTTTTGAAGCCAGCTTGTGCGCCACTGAATGAATAAGCGATGATACCCAACTTGTTCAGTTCAATGGCGAGCAATGCAGCGGTGACTTGCTCACCTGTGGCTACAAGTGCATCAACTTCGCGCATGGGTGGGTTATCACTCATACTATTCACCAGTTGGAGTAGGCGGTTGGTTTCACCACTCATGGCAGAGACCACCACAGCCACCTCATTACCGCTATCCAGTTCAGCTTTAATAATTTGAGCCGTGGCTTGAATACGCTCAACGGAGGCAACAGATGTACCACCATATTTTTGTACAATTCTCATGTTAGTTTCCACCCACAGGTACGGTCGCAATGCCGACTTTTCCCATACCTAGCTCACGAATGGTATCGAGAACAAGAATAACACGTTTATGCTTTGCCTCGGCATCGGCGCGTAATACGACACGCATATTGGGATCACCTTTGCTAATATTCAAAATACGACGGCGTAATTCACCATCAGCAACGGGTTCATCTTGAACAAACAATTGTCCTTGAGCATTGATACTTACTGTCACTTGCTCAATATCCTTGTTGGCAGCTTGCGATTTACTTTGTGGTAAGTCCAGTTTGATGCTGTTATTGGCAGTGAAGCTGGTGCTAACCATGAAGAAAATCAGCATCAAAAACACCACATCAATCATGGGTGTTAAATCAACAAGTAAGTCACCGCGCTTACGATTGGGGCGAAGATTCATTCACGCTCACCTTTGAGTAGGTCAACGAAATACAAAGCATGCTGTTCAATATCAATAACATATTGATTGACTTTGGCTTCAAAGAAGCGATAGGCGACCAGTGTCGGAATGGCAATGGCCATACCCGCCGCAGTGGTATTCAATGCTTTGGAAATCCCTGCAGCCAACACATCTGCTTTACCTACACCTTCCACAGAAATGACCTGAAAGACTTCAATCATGCCAATGACTGTTCCCAAAAGCCCCAAGAGGGGAGAAATCGCAGCAATCAAAGCCAATACACCGACAAAACGCTCCAAGTGAGCCACTTCTTGCCGACCAACTTCTTCCAGAATTTCTTTCATAATACTGCGCTTAACACCACGATTTTTTAATGCCACCCAAAGGATACGACTCATGGCTGTATTGTTGTTTTTACAGGTTTCTAATGCTTCTTCAACACGACCGTCGCGCACATCATTTTCAATGGCAGCAACTTCATTGAGCGGGATGACTGCCGATGCGCGTAAACTCCAAAAGCGTTCAAAGATAATGGTTAAAGAAACCAAAGAGGTTGTAATTAAGATGTACATCACGATGCCACCTTGAGAAATAAATTCGTACATGAAAAAAGCATCCTTTAAACGACGTTAAGTATAAAACTTGACGCAAGTATAGGCAGGCTTTCCCTTGCTGCAATCGTGAAGTTAGTGAAATCTATAAAAGGTTGGTTATGCTTACGCTTATACGCTTATGCGCTTATATAGTGGAGTTGAAATACGATGATTGATAAAGATTTGTTTGCGATTTTGGTTTGCCCAAAGTGTAAGAATAAGATTGAATATAATCAGGATAAATTGGGTTTGGTTTGCAAAAGTTGCCAACTTGAATACCCCATTCGTGATGATATTCCAGTCATGTTGGTGGATGAGGCCAAACCTTTGGCGGATTGATGATGCCTGAAAACAAACAAGCTCCTTTTTGGACACGTCTGCTTTTTTCTGGGCTTGCTAAAGTGCCTATGCCTGTGATGCATGCCTTGGGTGATGGTTTGGGTTGGCTTTACTATACCTTAGACAAACGGCATCGTCATGTCGCTTTGCGTAATATTGCTCGGGTTTTTCCTGAAAAGCCCAAACAAGAGCGCAAAGCTTTAGCTAGGCAAACGTTCGCACATATGGGACGAACCTTACTGGAAATTCCTTATGTTTTTTCAGCGCAAGGTGATGACCTGCTTCAATATGTCGAGATTGAAGGTCAAGATGTGCTCGATGATGCGCTGGCTCAACAAAAAGGTGTTTTTTTACTGGCCTCTCATTTTAGCAACTGGGAGTTGATGGGATTAATGCCTGCTATAATGGGTTATCAAACCTCGATGATTTACCGTCAACTCAATCAAAAATCACTGGATACTTACACACTTGCTTCACGTTCGCGCTTTGGCACAAATCTTTATGCGCGCAATAGCGGTGTACGTTGGCTTATCAAAGCTCTCAAAGATAATCACTGCATTGTTTCTGCTCTCGATCAGCATATGGGCGCAGGTAATGGCATCAAAGTTCCCTTTTTAGGGCATATCGCCAGCACAAGCCATTTGCCCGCTCCTTTTGTTGCCAAAGGCGTGCCTATGGTTGGCATGGCGTTGGTACGTCAGGGTAAAGATTTTAAGTTTACGCTTAAATTTTGGCATGTGCCTTGCCCTGAACTGACAAGTGATAAAGCGACCAATGAAGTGTTTATTATGACTGCGGCATGTAAAAGTTTTGATGCGGTAATTAAGGAAAACCCCGAACAGTGGTTGTGGATGCACCGCCGGTGGCGAGCTGTGGAAACCAATGAAGAGCTAACTCAAGTGGTTCATGGCGCACCTTAAACCAGCGTTTTGGCATCAATCATCAGCGTCATTTTGATGCGTTAAGGCATCAAATTTGGCAGCCATGGTGGGGTTTCGTCGTGTAAGCTTTTTGATGGTGACATCTTGAGCCTTGTTGTTGGCAAGGCGAAGATTTCTATCTGTTCCGAGCAGGGCTTCTTTTGTTTTTTGCAGATGAAGGATTGATTTGTCAATTTCGTCAATAGCGGTCTCAAACTTTCTGGAGGCGAGGTTGTAATTTTTATTGAATGCTGCTTTGAATGTCTCAAGATCGTTTTCAAAGTTTGTGACATCAACATGTTGCGCTTTCACCAGAGCAAGTTCGGTTTTGTATTCCAGCGACTTCATCGCAGCGTTACGCAGCAGTGTAATCATAGGTATAAAGAATTGTGGTCGAATCACATACATTTTCGGATAGCGGTGAAACACATCAACGATGCCAGTGTTGTAGAGTTCATTGTCAGACTCCAGCAGAGAGACCAAAATGGCATATTCACATTTTTTGGCTACACGATCCTTATCGAGTTCTTTTAGGAAATCTTCATTCTTTTTCTTGCTAGCTGTGGTGTCACTTTCATTTTTCATTTCAAACATGATAGAAACAATTTCCGTGCCTGATTCATCTGAGTCGCGGAAAATGTAATCACCCTTACTTCCCATGCTCGCATCGTTATCCTTTTCAAAATAAGCTCTAGGAAAGGCTGTTGAGCGAATACGATTGAACTCCGTTTCACAGTGTTGTTCTAGCGTTTCACCAACCATTTTGGTAGATAGCTTCGCTTTCATATCTCGAATGCGCTCAATTTCATCATCGCGATCCTTGATTTGTGTTTCGTATCTATCTTTGAGTGATTTTTCGCTGAGTTCTTTTTCAAGTTCTGATTGCTTGAGGTTGTTTTTTAATTCATCGCGTTCTTTTTCCACCGCAGTGACTGCTTCAGTCACTGCGAGCTTGGTCGCTATTTCATTCGCGGTGAGCTGTGCTTTGAGCTTTTGAATTTCAGCTTCTTTCTTGGCAGCCGTAGCATCGATACCATTGGCAAGCTCCATTTCTGCCATTTTCAATGCAGCTTGTTTCTCTTGCTTTTCTTTTTCAAGCGCATTGGTGAGTGTATGACATTGTTGTTGGACGGCACTCAAAGCTTCGCTGATTGCAAGTTGTTGCGCCACGTCACCTGCATCCAGCTGGGCTTGAAGGTTCTGAATTTGGGCATCCTTAGCCGAGACATTTTTTTGTATTTCATGACGGACTTCATTTTGTGCAAATTTTACGGCATTTATCTTTTCTTTTTCTGCCAGCTCAAGTCGTTCTTGTAATTGTTGCTCGAAGGCTCGGTCGCGAACTTGCTTGAGTATGTCGGCATAGCCAGACTCATCAATTTTGAATGCTTTGTTGCAGTGTGTACAGGTGATTTCATGCATATTGTCATTTCCCCTTTGATGATAAACTGTAGGTGAGTGCTGCGTTTTGTATATGAATGGAGTGTAGAGTACAAGCCTGCATTAAAAAATTATCTTGGTATGAGCGAAACGCTACCTGCGCTCATGTTGATCAGTTGTTTGTTGAAGCTTTCAATATCAGTGATTGGCACATCAATGCTGAGTGATACACGCGAACTATAATTGGCTTGTTGGATACTGATGTTGTGTGTTTCCAACAGGTGTTTGATATTGCGTTCTAAGCCGTAATCAAAAATTATTGTAAATGATCTTTGTTCGACAAGTGTCATCACTTCAAGCTTATCCATAGCATGGCTTGCCGAGCTGGAATAGGCGCGCACCAAGCCGCCTGCACCAAGTTTAATGCCGCCGAAGTAGCGAACCACCACCAATACAATTTCACCAATGCCACGATGCTGCAAAACATTTAAAATAGGTTTTCCTGCTGTGCCTGAAGGTTCGCCATCATCGCTACAAGCGATATGAATGCTGGTCGTGGGGTGACCAGCAATATATGCCCAGCAATGATGCCTTGCGTCGGGGTATTGAGTCTTGATGTTTGCAATACATGCCTTGGCTTGTGCTGTGTTTTCACATCTTTGGATATGGGTGATGAAGCGACTTTTTTTGATGACTTGTTCATCATCAAGCGGTGTTTGTGGCACATCATAATCCATTTAAATGCGGCGATGTTGCAACACGGGCATACGCTGCTTTAAATCATCTAAAATAAGATGTGCTGAAATGATACCTTCATCATTTTCTATTTCTGCAAGGGTTTCTCCCCAAGGGCTGATGATTTGACTATGCCCGTAAGTTTTTCGTCCGTCAGTATGTTGCCCAACTTGGCCTGCAGCCAACACATAAGCTTGATTCTCAATGGCTCTAGCTTTGAGTAGTATTTCCCAATGGGCTTGACCTGTTGGCACAGTAAACGCGGCAGGCACAGTGAAAATATTACAGCCTTGCGCACTGTATTGCCGATAAAGTTCAGGAAATCGCAAGTCGTAGCAAATTGATAAGCCCACTTTCCATTGTTTATTCAGCGTGACCATTTCGGGTGCTTCACCCGCACTGATATGCTTGGATTCTTGCCACGATTCATCACCCAAATCCACATCAAACAAGTGCATTTTGTTGTATGCAGCGATGAGTTTACCTTCAGGGGAGAATACAGGGCTATGGTTGAAAAATTTATCAGGATTCTTCATGTCTTGAATCAATATTGACCCTGCCACCAACCAACATTGATTGATTTTGGCGAGGTTGCTGAAGTGTTGTAATATTTTGTTGTATTCACAAGGCTGCGCATGATGTTGTTTTAATGCATGGCTACGGGTAATCAGTGTGGCATTTTCGGGCAAGAGCAACACATCAAGAGGCTGGTCATGATTGGCCAAAAGCTGGGTTATCCGTTGCAAATTTTTCGCAACATCATCCGAAGAGCAAAGTTGCATACATGCCACTTTTAGCGGCATCTTTGGACATGTGTTCACTTATTTTGGGGCAAGTTCAATCATTTTTTTATCTTGATGAACTGTTACCTTATAATGTTTTAAGAAGCTCATACCCAGTAAGCCGAGGTTGGGTTTATCAGCGGCAATGGTTTGAATGGTTGCGCGAACGTTGGATTGCGTCATTTTACCAATGCTCATATCTTGTAGGCGAACACGGGATACTTTCATTTTACCATTGGCAGTTTTCACTTTAATGGTCTTGGATTTTAAATCATACAAGCCTGCTTGCTTGGCAATGGCGGGGGGAATCGCAACATAGGTTGCACCTGTATCAACAATAAAACGCATGGCGACACCGTGAACACTGCCTTCAACAATCATAGATCCAGATTCGTCTTGATAGGGGGTCATCGCATCAATCTTTTTGAGATTGAATGCTGGGTTGTTGATGGTTTTAATGGGATTCACGTTGTATTCTTTGGCTTCCATGCTTGGTGCTGTATCGGTGAATATAATTTCATCATATTCATTGATAATTTTATAAAGCTCTGCTTGAGCGAGCACGGGCAAGAAAAGGCATAATATTAAAATTTTAAACATATCGTCCAACTCCCAAATAATATCCCATATTGGCTTTCTCATCCAAGATAGGTACGAGCTTGTTATCACACGCCGACATAATCGTCATCATGCCTGGTCCATGTCCTGCAAGTGGTGAATCCGAATGAATCACCATGCCAATGGTGAGCGAATGTTTGCGAAATGTTCGGCCGTACTTGTTGTCATGATCAAGTACGGCCACAAAATCACCAAAACGCAGCTTATCCAAAGCATGCTCTTTGACCATGTCTTTATCATGGCAAAGAATATCATAATCACCCGTGGTGACTGATAATGCGCCAATACCTGAGCCCATGGCATAGTTGGGCACAATGACATTGACAGGAACTTCAATTTGCCCTTGATTGTTTTCTTTCAACCCCATTTTTTCAAGCAAGTCAGGGTCAATATTGTAGATAAACACACCATCATGGTCGATAAACTTTAAACCTTGCCCAAAACCACGAATCATAAATTTATCATCGCAAGTAAGCTTATCCAAAGTTTTATCGGGAAAATCAAGCATCAAATGATTCACGCCACCATGATGTCCAAGCACTGTGCCGATTGCACCTTTGGCTTCGCCAGAAATCACCCGCGCTTGATTACCGCAGCAAGCATGAAACTGATAACCATCTTCAGATTTACGGTTTTTATGGGTCAGAGTGGACGAAACACCAGGTTCGATATGTTCTCCCGCCCAACCAAATACCGAATCACCGACTTTAACATTATAAGTGATACCACCCGTGCTAGGCCAAGAAAACACTTCACCTTGGCTGCCCACTTCAAAAGGAGCCCACATTTGGGCAGGGGATACGCCACCTTGCACACCAGTCATTACCAGTTGCTGACGATTTGTTTTTAAACTCATGTTATTTATCCCTGTGAAATATTCTTGTTTTGATAGAGGGTATAGGTTAATCGTTTTACCTGCATTTGTGCAAACATCTGATGGTATCATGATAGGTAGTCTGTGTAGAGTTAAAATATGTTGGGATTTTCCATGCCCGAAGATTAACATATGTGCTGGGTGCGTAACATCAGTTCCTAATTCGAATTATTCATGAATCGTTGTGATAATCACGTAGAACCTTTGTTTGCAACGGGTTTTTCTGAAAGAGTTCGTAGCCACTGCCTACGGGCTATTGAGGAAAGATTTGTTGCGAGTAAAGGGGCAAGCGAGGGCGCGGCAGCATTTATGAATTATTCGGGCTAAACAGGTCATTGTTTCCTCACTTTTAAAACATGGACTCCAACCCACCCATAAATGATTTTCACTGCAAAACTTGCACTTATCCTTTGACTACTTACATTGAGCGGGTATGTTTTATCATTTTATTGGTTATTTTATCCTTATAAATCAATGAGATAAGGATATACATCACGATTCTGATTATCCTATGAATTTCAATCTACAACCAACTTAAGCAAAAAGTTGAAAATCGATACCGTAATTTTCATTAAATGGCTAAATGATTCGGTCATAAAAGGCTGTTTTTATTCAATATGATGAGAACAAACATCATCCGACATCAATTTTAAATCATTTTAAAAAAAAAGATACCCGCTCAATGTAAGTGACTACGCTATATTTTATCTTATGTACTTTAAATTACTAGTCCAAGGAAACTTTGTTCCTTAATTTCATGACTAAAGTGGATTCTATAATGAAAAAATAACAGCATTAGTTATAATTTCTTCATCCTTATTTCTCATGCCTCTGGTCTCTAAGGCTGCAGATTCAGATGGGTGCTTTAAGCCCGCCAACTCTTGCATCAGTGCTAGTGCGGACTGGAAGGGCAATAAGTTTGTAGTTAAGTATTACAACAACTGTAGCCAACGCATTTACATTAGGTTTTGCAATCAACAACGCAACCGTAAACCTGACTGTGGAGCCAGCGGAATCAGACCAGGTCAAACAAAATCTTGGTGGTCAACTAAAAAAATGCAACTGGTAGATACTCTTATAACTTCATAGGATCTACAATTGGCTCTAAAGACTGGGTATGTTCAAGCAAAGTAAAAGACTGGAAAACGACACCATTTTAAAGCAAACTCTAAACGACCATCCAATAAGTTATATGGAAGCTCTTAATAACTGATGTTACGCACCCAGCATCTTGAACCTTTGTAATTCCTCAAAAGCTACCCTGACGGCTTTGATGTAAAGCTGTCATTTTAAGGCGAAGGTATTCACCTTTTTAATGATGCTTAACGTCTCTAGCTGAGCGGTCGCATAGAGGGACATAAAGACGTGATTACTCTGTGTTCTTTTTACTTTGGTTGGCGACTTTGCCAAGGCAGTATTTGATTTTATATTTTTATGAAAGACTTCGATTTTCCACCGTTTTTTGTAGATTATCTCAAGCAATACCTTCTCCAAAATAGCGCCCATTCAGCTCGTATTAACCATGAATTTCATTGAAATTTTATCAATCAGTTCGTTAATAAAAATACGTTCGGCATTTTCCCACATAATTTTAATGTTTCTTGTACCTGCTTGCGCGCCAGAAACCACACCTTCACATCGTGCATACTTCTGCCGACTTTTCCGTCATTCTGAGCGATTAATGCATATGCCATATTAACCATAAACATTGAAAAACATGCGCTATTTCGAACTTTGGCTTCTTTTACAACCATGAAATCTTCCAGTCCCCAATATTGTTTAGCATCACGGAAATTGAATTCAATCTGGAAGCGCAAACGATAATAATCAACGACTTTATCCCATCCCAATGCAAGATCAGAGCTAAACAAAATAACATGAGCTGTTTTCCCGCTACTCACTGACGTTTTTCTTATAATGACAACATTCAATGCATCTGGAAACTTTTTGTGCCGTACCTCAATTTGAAAGTATTCTGTAAGTACACCATCCTCACACGTTTCATGCACGCGATATTCATTAGATATTTTTGCGGCAGTAACCGTTCACCATAAATCCGTTTACGCCCACGTCCTGAATATTCACCCTGCCAAGGCAAATAAAGCTGAGAATTATAACGTAGTTTACAAATAAGGTGCAAATTGACCTGCCTCACCATCTGCAAGGCAAAATTATTGCCTAACTCACCATCAAAAGAAAATACTTTGGCACACATGAATCAGAAATAAGTGATTTAACTTCCCTTATTTTCTCTTGTAAAACAGTCATATAGGGTGATAATTCAACATCACGGCGGTTAAAGTTTTTTCGTAACTATTCAGCATAATAAAGCTTGACAGATTTATTGGTCAGGAAGTGCCAAATGACGTGTTGCTAGGGTTACCTTTGGGATTGCTGATGCAATGCTTTCTGATAGCCAGCAGCGTATTTAAAGAGCGCGCCTTTCGGTTACCTACTTACATTGAGCGGGTATCTTTTTTTAAAAAAATGATTTAAAATTGATGTCGGATGATGTTTGTTCTCATCATATTGAATAAAAATAGCCTTTTATGACCAATCATTTAGCCATTTAATGAAAATTACGGTAGCGATTTTCAACTTTTTGCTTAAGTTGGTTGTAGATTGAAATTCGCAGGGTAATCAGAATCGTGATGTATATCCTTATCTCATTGATTTATAAGGATAAAATAACCAATAAAACGATAAAACATACCCGCTCAATGTAAGTATTTAGGTATGTAACTTTTCTCCCGACTATAGAATCATCTTCTAAGGTATAGATAGAGGGGTGATTATTGATTGTATTTTTCAAACGCTTATAGAACTTAGTTATATCACTACCACCAATAAAAACCGCTTTATTACCAAATTTTATAAAATCACTAGGCAAGAGCAATCCATCGTGACCAGCATCAATAATGTTTTTATCACTTAGCATTGTCATGCAGTAGATATTAGTTTCTTCGTTATGAACTTCTCTTATGTCTATTTTATCAACTGCATCAGCAATGATATGTCCGTTAATCTCTAACACAACATTTTCAGGCAGATAGCTAGCTGATAACCCCTCGTTAAGATCACCCCTTAATGCGGGGTCTTTACCTTCATACTCTCTAAAATATTGAATATTGTTCATGTGAAGAAGCCCCTGATTAACAAAAGAGTCAACATGCGCCTCGTCCATAAACTTAATCAATACCCGATTTCTATTTTCTGGACTTATCAACTGAAAAAGGGGTCAGAGCCATTTGACGCTAACCCCTTGTTATTTAACAAAAATAAACCAGAAAGACCCTTCAATTTAGCCACATTTTGAATCGCCACATTCTAGGCAGCAGTTGCAATTATCAAGGCGGACAACAGCCATCGCAGAGCATTTATCGCATTGTGATGCGTTAGCAACGCCTTCTTTGCCGAGTTTTTCTTCAGCTTCAATGCGTTTGGCAACCAACTCTTCGGTTTGCAATTGTCCTTCCATCATACCGATAGACACGAGGTGTTTTTGGATGACTTCGCCAATTTCCGCTACGATAGAAGGCATATATTTACCGCCTTTTTTGTAGTAGCCACCTCTTGGGTCGAATACTGCTTTTAGCTCTTCGACCAAGAATGTAATGTCGCCACCTTTGCGGAAAATAGCAGATATAATACGGGTTAAGGTGACAATCCACATGAAATGTTCCATGTTTTTGGTGTTGATGAAAATTTCAAACGGACGCTGATGTTCGCTTGCTTCGCCTTGGTTGAGAACCACATCATTGATGGTGATATACATGGCATGTTCGGAATGCGGGGTTTTGATTTTGTAGGTGCTACCCACAAGCACATCATCGCGCTCAAGCAATGGCGCAATGGGTACAACGTTACTTTCTGTTTGGGCTGCCTTATCTTCAGGTTTGACTACTTCATAACCCGTGATTTTCTTTTCGATTTTAATGCTCATATTTTTCCTCCACGCATGGCTAACAATGATTCTAGCCTGCGGTGTAATTTGTGCAGCGCGTTTGGTCTTCTGCTATTCGTATCACGACGAACTGCATCCAACCCCGAGCGTTGCCTCCGGTGTATGTGGGTGGTTTCCCCTTGCGATGGCATATCATAAGACAAGGATGCCATCACCCACAGATTGATAGGCGGAAATTTTAAATCCGCCCATTTGATATTACTTTTCATAGCATACTTCAATTTTGTTCCAGAGCGAGACGCAAGGAGTGAAGAACCACAGGCGTATTCTGAATACGGCGAGGATTCAAGCGATGCAGTAACGCTGCTATTGAACAAAAGAGGAGTACGCTTCATTAAAACTTACCGTAGTATCCTTCTTTAAGGGCATCAAACAAATTGGCAGCGGTATGCATTTCACCATCATATTCGATTTCTTCATTACCTTTGGCTTCAACGATTGTACCATCATCCAAAGTGAATTTGTATGTAGTGTTTTCCAAGTCTTCTTCTTTGACCAACACACCTTGAAACACTTCAGGATTAAAGCGGAAAGTGGTGCAACCTTTCAAACCTTTATCAAAGGCATACATATAAATGTCTTTGAACTCTTCATAAGGGAAATCAGTAGGCACATTGGCAGTTTTAGAAATGGATGAATCCACCCAGACTTGTGCTGCGGCTTGAATATCCACATGTTGCGTTGGTGTAACTTCATCGGCAGAGATAAAATACTCAGGCAATTTGGTGGCATCATCAGTGCCAAATGGCATGGCATCCGCATTAATCATTTCACGGTATGCCAACAATTCATAAGAGAACACATCGACTTTCTCTTTGGATTTTTTGCCTTCACGAATCACATTGCGCGCATAATGATGGGCAAAGGATGGCTCAATACCATTGGATGCATTGTTTGCCAGTGATAATGAAATCGTACCCGTTGGCGCAATGGATGAATGATGGGTAAAGCGACAACCCTTCTCAATCAAAGCATCCAACAACTCTTCATCACCTGAATCTTTGAATTTTGCCATATAATTGGAATATTTTGCCCAAAGCACTTTGCCTTTAAGTTTATCGCCAACTTTAATGCCATCTTTTGCCATTGCAGGACGTTTGAACAACATATCCGCTGTCACTTCAAAATCTTGCTCCATGATAGGTGCAGCACCTTTTTCTTCGGCGAGTTGCAAGCCCACTTCAAAGCCTGCTTTTGCCATTTCATACGCCACTTTTTCAGTGAATGCCAAGGATACTTCCGAGCCATATTTGGTGCGAAGCATGGTTAGGGTTGACCCCAAACCCAAGAAACCCATGCCATGACGGCGTTTATCAAGAATGGCTTGGCGTTGTTGCTCCAAAGGTAAGCCATTGATGTCCACCACATTATCCAACATGCGGGTAAACACAGACACCACTTCGCGGTACATATCCCAATCAAAATACGCATTTTCAGTGAAAGGTTCGCGGACAAATTTGGTTAGGTTCACAGAACCCAATAAACATGCACCATACGGTGGCAAAGGCTGTTCGCCACATGGATTGGTGGCGCGAATATCTTCGCAAAACCAGTTGTTGTTCAAATCATTCACTTCATCAATCAAGATGAAACCAGGCTCTGCATAATCATAAGTGGATGACATAATCACATCCCACAAACGGCGCGCCTTGATGGTTTTATAAATACGACATGCGGTGAAACCACGGTCATCTTTCTTGGCTTTTTCAGGTGGGTTAGCAACTTGTTTGAAGATGATACGCATATCATCATTTTCAAGCTCATCTTGGGTTGCAGGAAACACCAAATCCCAATCTGTGTCTTCTTTAACAGCCTTCATAAAATCGCGCGTGATTAAACAAGATAAATTGAATTGACGCAAACGACCATCTTCACGCTTGGCTTTGATAAAGTCGGTCACATCAGGGTGCGAAATGTCGAATGTACCCATTTGTGCGCCACGGCGACCACCCGCCGAGGATACGGTGAAACACATTTTATCATAAATATCCATAAACGATAAAGGCCCAGAAGTATATGCACCAGCACCCGAAACATATGCACCTTTAGGGCGTAAAGTTGAAAACTCATAACCAATGCCACAACCTGCTTTCAAGGTTAATCCAGCTTCCTTGACCATCGTCAAAATGCCATCCATGGAATCGGGAATCACGCCAGATACAGTGCAGTTGATGGTCGATGTAGCTGGTTTGTGCGCTTTAGCACCCGCATTGGACATAATGCGCCCTGCTGGAATTGCGCCATTGGCCAATGCCCATGTGAAACGATTACTCCAAAATTTGCGTTTGTCGCTACTTTCCACTTCAGATAAAGCCTTAGCTACACGTTTGTAGGTATCGGCAACATGATGATCCACTGCATTGCCATCTTTATCCTTCAATCGATACTTTTTATCCCAAATATCTTCACTGGCGGGTTGTAGTGCAACATCAGGCATAGGCGCCTTCTTAATGCTTGCTGATTGTGGCTTTTGTTGTGGTTTTGCACTCATGTACAGTTCTCTCTTTTACCTAATGTGTCAATCTTAATGGCTTATTGTTTATTCGCCAAAATTTGCTTGCGGCACTATATATTGTGTTTTAAAGTATATCAACACACAATCTGTTGTGGTTTGACCCAATTTGGATTCACAGCTTATCCACACTTTCCTGTGTATAACTTTCATTTTTTAACCCAAACCTAGAGATTCATTAGCCTTTCTATAGCGGCTCACTTTAGCATCGTTTTTGGCATACTTTTTTATCTGTTACTTATGTCACAAGAAACCTATTTATTATCCATACCGTGAATTTTATGCAAAATTCGATACTATGCGCCTTCCTACAAATAAATGATTAGACGGCGTATGCGCCGAGGAGAAAAAAGTGTCTGCATCTCATCTTACCGACGACCTTAGGATTACAGGCTTACGCGAAGTCAGCTCACCCCAAGACGTTCATACTGAATACCCCATTACTGATCAAGCTGCTGAAACTATTTTTGAAGCCCGTCAAGCCATTCACCGTATTTTACACGATGAAGATGACCGCCTACTCGTTATTGTTGGCCCTTGCTCTATCCATAATACAGAAGCAGCTCTTGAATATGCCGATTTGATTCAAGGCGCACGTCAAAAATATGCCAATGATTTGTTGATTGTGATGCGGGTCTATTTTGAAAAGCCACGCACCACCGTGGGCTGGAAAGGTTTGATTAACGACCCACATTTGGATGACTCCTTTGATATCAACGCTGGCATTCGCAAAGCTCGTAAGCTGTTGTTGGATATTAACAATATGGGCATCCCTGCTGGCACAGAGTTTTTAGACTTAATTACGCCGCAATATGTTGCTGATTTGGTGAGCTGGGGCGCGATTGGCGCACGCACTACCGAAAGCCAAGGGCACAGAGAGCTAGCATCAGGTTTGTCTTGTCCGATTGGTTTTAAGAATAGTACCAATGGTGGCTTTAGTATTGCTATTGATGCTATTGGGGCAGCATCACACCCCCACCACTTTTTATCACTCACCAAAGAAGGTAAATCCGCCATTTTTCAAACCAGTGGCAATGAAGATTGTCATATTATTCTCAGGGGCGGCAATGATAAACCCAATTATGATGCTACAAGTGTCGCTCATGCTCTCGAAAAGCTTGAGTCCGCAGGAATTACATCAGGTGTGATGATTGATTTCTCTCATGCCAACTCACTCAAGCAACACAAACGACAAATTGATGTGGGCAACGATGTCTCTGCACAAATATCTGAGGGTAATGCCGCCATTAAAGGTGTTATGATTGAAAGTCACCTCAATGAGGGAAGGCAAAATAATGAACCTGACACACCGCTCCAATATGGGGTGAGTATTACTGATGCCTGCATCAACTGGCAAGATACAGAGCCTCTTTTAGACGCACTTGCCCAAGCTGTGCAAGCTAGAGCAAGTAAGTCATCGTGAGTGATACCATCACTTGGCTACAAGCCACTGTCTTAGCTTTTATTCAAGGTATTACAGAGTTTTTACCGATTTCATCATCGGGTCATTTGGCTTTGGTTCCTTTGGTCAGCACATGGCCAGATCAAGGTCTTGCTTTTGATTGCGTTGTACACTTGGGCACATTAACTGCCGTGGTTTATTATTTTCGCTGTGATTTATTAAAAATGGGGGTGGGCTGGGGTCAAACTGTCAGCCAGCGTTCTTGGCAAGCCAGTCGAGATGGACAAATGGCTTGGATGATTTTACTCGCCACCATTCCTGCAGGTCTTATTGGCTTGGCATTTAAAGATTATATTGAATCTGATTTGCGATCGATTGCGGTGATTGGTTGGGCATCGATTGGTTTTGGTTTGTTGCTTTGGTTTGCTGATACCACGGGTAAACAGAAGCGTGAAGATAAAGACTGGCGCTTGAATGATGCACTGATTGTTGGGCTATTGCAGGCATTGGCACTGATTCCAGGCACATCCCGTTCAGGCATCACCATGACAGGTGCGTTGCTTTTGGGCTTCACCCGTGAAGCTGCGGCAAGGTTCTCATTCTTATTATCTATCCCCGTCATTTTTCTTGCGGGTGGATTGAAAGTTATCGATTGGATTCAAGCACCAGAGCAAGCCGCAGGTTTGGGTGCGCTAATCATTGGTTTTGTGATGTCCGCTATTTCAGCATATATCTGTATTCACTATTTCCTCAAATACCTGAATAAAATTGGTATGGGGCCTTTTGTGATTTACCGTATTATCTTGGGAAGTATTTTGTTATGGATGGTATGGTAAACCAATGCTAAACACACGACTATGTTAGCTCCACAAATCGACCCTGTCGCCCTGCAACTTGGGCCCATTGCCATCCATTGGTATGGCTTGATGTATGTGTTTGCTTTTATGTCGGCCTGGAAGTTGGTGCAAATTCAACTCAAAGAACAAAATCTTTGGGGCAAGACCGTTAGTTCTGAAAAATTTGAAAACCTATTTACCTTTCTCATCCTTGGCGTAATTTTGGGTGGTCGTATTTGGTACGTGTTGTTTTATAATCCATCATTTTATTTAGAAAACCCCATCAAAGTGTTTTATATATGGAATGGTGGTATGTCATTTCATGGTGGTTTCTTAGGTTCCGTCATTGCGGGTTGGTGGTATTGCTCCAAAAACAACTTACCCTATTTGAAACTTCTCGATAACTTTGCCGTGGTTGCACCACTCGGTCTTGCTTTTGGGCGAATAGGAAACTTTATCAACGGTGAGCTTTGGGGGCGTGTAGCTGACCCTGCACAAGTACCTTGGGCAATGATTTTCCCTTATGCAGGTGATTTACCTCGTCACCCCAGCCAACTTTATGAAATGGCTTTGGAAGGCATTTTATTATTCCTTATTTTATGGTTTACCCGCAAGAAAGCTTGGAAAAGCGGCACGCGTATCGCCATCTTTTTGCTCGGTTATGCTGCGGCTCGTATTTTCTGCGAAAACTTCCGCGAACCCGATGCCCAGCTTGGTTTCATCTTTGCCAACATCACCATGGGTATGTTGCAATCTTCTGCCATGATTATTGCGGGCATTGCCACGCTGATTTGGATTCAGCGTAAAGGTTAGTCCATGTCGTGGGTAGATAGCCACTGCCACCTTGATCATGTTGCATTTAAGCATGACTTACCCCAAGTATTAAGCCAAGCCCAAGACCTCGGCATTAAAAGGTTTATCGTACCCAGTGTTGGCTCTCATCGCTGGAGCAAACAACAAGACATTCAAGAAAAATATCCCAATACATACCATGCCTATGGTATTCACCCATGGTTTTGTGATTTGCACAATGAAGAACATTTAGAACAACTGGATGATTTGTTGAATAATGCAGTTGCTGTGGGTGAATGCGGGCTAGACTTCTCGCCCAACAAACCCAGCAAAGAACAACAAATGTATTGGTTTGAAGCGCAAGTTACACTCGCAAAAAAACATCAACTTCCCTTGATTATTCACAGTGTAAAAGCCAATGATGTCATTGCATCGACACTCAAAAAACAATCAACATGTCGCGGCGTGATTCATGGTTTTACGGGTAATATCAACCAAGCACAAACCTTTATCAAGCATGGTTTTAAGATTGGTATTGGCACGCGCTTACTCAAAGCGAATGCGGACAAAACAAAGACCTTGTTAAGCCAGCTGCCCTTAGAATTTATCCTTCTTGAAACCGATGCCCCTGATGGCTTAGGCAGAGATGCGCGCAACGAACCCAAAGCGTTAATTGTCGTTGCCAATGCCGTGGCGAAGTTAGGTGGACATAGTGCCGAAAATGTATTAAACCTAAATCCTGCAAGTGGCACTTTCAGTGCTAATCCCCAAGAATAACCCTGTTCAATGAAAGTGTACTATTGGTAGAATCGGCTCATATTTCTCGATTTTTTTCAATGTGATACGTTCTTATGTTAGAATAGATGCACAATCAGGGCTGCTTCTTGAATTTAGCGCGTGCAAAACCATAACTGTCTATCATCAGCCGCTTCCATCTTCATCATGATAAGACGTATCTGAGTTTAAATTAGGTCATGCCAACCCTTAGCCAGCTTTGCCAAGGTTTGGGGTGCAGCAACGTTGTGGGTATTTTCAAAGTCATCTGCCTGCCTCCGCAAACAAGCTTTCCAGCCATACGCACCATAAAAGTACGAATACTAGCCATCTCCCATCGCATCAATTGTTTGTCGCCACTCACCAGTGCCATCCAGCGCACGGTGTTGTAAGCAAGCACCGCGCATTGGAATAATGCGGAGCTGGCTAGGAAATTTTTCGTTTTGATGTGTGCCATGCCCATCTGATTCTTGGCTTCATCAATCCACGTCTCACAGGTTGCACGTTCACCATACTTCTTGTGGGTTTGCCATGGTGTAAGGTTTTCCGTGGTGACATAGCAGAAATAATCATACGACCGCATATCCAGCAGCTTGCCTTGATTGCAGTCTTCATCCTTAAGCCTGCGTACAGCAACAAAGGTTCGTGTGTGCGCCCATGTGCCACAACGATGGGTAAAGCTAGCTTGTTCCCAGCCGTCATGACCAGCCACAGCTTGCCATTGCTGTACTTCAAGCAAATCAACCAGTCCTTTCAGTTTTACTTTGATCAGGTAGCCATCACCGCGTGCATCCAACCAGTCCAGCAGCGCGCCAACAAAATAACCCGAATCACCACGAAAGACCAAACGCATACGATTGGGTAGATGCGCCGCCAACTGCTTCATGAACGCAACGATACCGTTGGAAGTATAAGCGTTACCACAACGCAGCCATGCCTGAAGAATCTCCTTGGTCTCCGCGCAAAAAGCCAACTGTGGATGGTAAGAAGGTGCGCCACGTTTGTGCGGGTTGTAACCAACTGCCGCGCCTTCCTGGTGTTTGCCATAAGTCGTTTTGACCGTGGAATCGACATCAATCCACATCGAACCCCGCATCAAGCTAGATGTCAATGCTCTAGCGCGTTTCCAGACGCGACCTCGCATGATGTGGTTAAAGGTTTCCATCTGGTAGATATGTTGTTCTGTGACCGTTTTAAGAATACGCCCCATGGTGGTCGCATTCATGATATTATCCCAGCCGCCAAGCTTTCGCAGCACATTATCTGCCCACACTCGAATACTTTCATCCACACTGCGAGCACCTGCAATCAGACTGAGAACATTTAATTCAACGGCATCAGATAGCTGATAACGGGCATTATGGGCGCGCCGATGCTCAACCGTACGATGGAAAGCCTTGCTAAACCCCAACTTACCAAGAAACCGCATAACTGGAACCAGACCCGCATGGATCGTCAGGTTTTTACCTGTGCTTTCAATAGTTACTTTTCGGGTAGACTTGCGGGTATGTTTTGCTTTAGAGTTTCTCACTGAAAAGGTGACTCCTTTTGTTTTTGATTGAGCTGCTAACTTATGAAGGAGTCTACCTTTTTTGGATTAAGCTGTCAGGGGATTGCAGGATTTAGGTATCATATAAACCTGAAAAGTTTTTTTGCGTTATTCCTGTCATACGCAAAAATTTTTGAGGCTTACAGTGGATGATTTCTTTGTAGGGTTCCATGATGCATACATCATACACAAACCGTGTATCTGAGGTAGGGTTAATAACCAATAAGAGAATCACGTTATTTAGGAAAGATGTCTACTCTTCATCCGAGTTGAATTACCGCTATTTAAAACCTGAAAAAAAACTCCCTGCTGGTAATATAAGTCATCAACGACACAAACCAACAAGGAGATTAAAGATGAGCCACCTACATGATGAATTATCGCAAATCTGGCAAAGAATTCAAGGGTCATTATTCCCTTGGCTTGAGGATGAGCTTGGTCCACTGAGCGAAAAGCAGTGCCAACTTGTTAAGGTACTTGAGATTATTCGCATTGAGGAACATCTACATAGTTATTATCGCATGACTGGTCGGCCACCTGCAAATCGGGTTGCTATAGCACGAGCGTTTGTTGCCAAAATGGTCTACAATATGCCATTCACTTCGATGCTTGTTGAACGTTTAAAATCGGATAAAACCTTGCGTCGCATCTGCAATATGAAGTTTATAACCGACCCAGCTGGTTTTATGCCCTTTGCTGTTACGCTTGGTTCCTACGTCGCAGGCTGTAGGAAGGTCATCCAACATCGCCTGTAAGCTCATGCCATCACTTTGCTTTCCCAGTCGAGTCATTAGACATCTTTCCTAAATAAACCCATATCTCATATTGACTAAAGCCGCCACAACCCGCCAATTTAAGCCATAGTTTTTGTGTTTCCCCCGATATACCTCTTTGACTATTCTGAATATTTTACAAAACCGGTTAATGTTTTCAATGAGAATACGCTTCTTTGATAAGGATTTATTGAAGCTCTTATCTTCCTTTGAACGCTCAACTCCTTTCTGTTTTTTTATCGGTGTCATGGAGTTCTCATGATATTTTTTAAGCCCTTGATAGCCTGAATCAGCTAAGAGTTTAGAATTTGGGTGAATAGGAAGGCGACTTTCTTTAAATACGCTGAAGTCATGCTTTTTCCCTTTTGCACAAACAACCGATAAAACCTTTCCTGTTGTAGCGCAAGCTATGATTTGAGCTTTAATCGTATGGCTTTTTTTCTTGCCTGAGTAATATTTTGTTTTTGATGTTTTACAGGACGCTCTATGGGTTGTTCTGATACGTCTATAATCAATGTTTCCCTTTTATTATCAATAAGATCTAGTCGGCTAGGAAGTTTTTCAACGTTAGCTATGATCCTCACATAACGGCTATATACCTTGTGACAGTAGGACTCTTGTATTCCAAAAACATTGCCAAGAACTTGAAAGGTTGGATAGTGGCGAATATAGTAAAGTGCTAACAAGATACAATCTTGCAATGATACTCTAGAACTTTTCAGACCGCGCCTTTTCAGAGGGTTAAGCTTCCTGAATTCAAGTGATAAGTGCAATTTCCACTATCGATTTTATGTGAACTCCTGTATTTTCCTCAAATACTTCGTATGGAGTTTTGAACCCCAAACACTTTTTGGGTCGGTTATTACTTACATTGAGCGGGTATGTTTTATCGTTCTCTTGGTTATTTTATCCTTATAAATCAATGAGATAAGGATATACTTCACGATTCTGATTATCCTACGAATTTCAATCTACAACCAACTTAAGCAAAAAGTTGAAAATCGATACCGTAATTTTCATTAAATGGCTAAATGATTCGGTCATAAAAGGCTATTTTTATTCAATATGATGAGAACAAACATCATCCGACATCAATTTTAAATCATTTTTTAAAAAAAAGATACCCGCTCAATGTAAGTTATTAAGCCTATGAACGGCTTTTAGAACTTCTTTTGTAGTCACTTCAAGCAAGCTCATTGCTTTGGGGAAGTACTGCCGTAGAAGACCGTTTGCATTCTCATTTTGACCACGTTCCCAAGAGTGATAGGGCTTTGCAAAATAGGCATTACAATCGAGTGCTTTGGCGATGGTCTTATGGAATGCGAATTCTTTGCCGTTGTCGAAAGTGATCGTGTGTACCCAGTCTTTTATTGGCTCCAAAAGCTTGATAATGGTTGCTGTCACGTCCTTGGCATGCTTGCTCTTAAGCGGTGCTGCAAGGCGAAGTTTTGAGCGACGATCATCGAGTGTTACAAGCACGCCTTTGTGCTCTTTTCCTATCATTGTATCACCTTCCCAATCACCTATTCGCTCTCGTTTGTTAGCCGCTTCAGGGCGTTCATCAATATCCACCCGATTGGTGATACCATGACGAGTATGCGCTGATCCATAACGTTTCCTGTAGGTCTTATTTTGGTGCCTAAGATGAGTATACAAAACACCGCCAGCCTTTTTGTCCGCTAAAACATATTGATAAATCGTCTCATGATGAATGCTAATGACATCATCCTTTTTCAATCGACCAGCAACTTGTTCAGGACTCCAGTCTTGTTCGATATATTCGGATATTACCGTCTTGATATCATTGGTAAGTTTGATTGCTTTCGGCTTATCTTTGTGACGCGTGAAAGCCTTATTATTGGCTTGAATATGACGGTAGCCCCGTTGCCCTGTGTTGCGTGAAAGCTCCCTGCACAACGTGCTACATGAACGCCCTAATGCCGAAGCAATATCCTTCTGAAAAGTACCCTTCTTACGCTCTAGTTCAATGTAGTGACGCTCTTGTAAGTTTAATTGTTTGTATCTCATATCACGCACCTTAAAATCGCCTTATCTTGTAGCCAACACCCTCACCAGAATGAACTGATAAGAATAGCGATTACATACGATTGCACTTATGATACGAATTCAGGCTTCTTTTCATTTTCAATATATTGCTTTACTTTATCATATAAATCTGAAAAGTTTTTTTGCGTGATTCCTGTCATACGCAAAAATTTTTGAGGCTTACAGTGGATGATTTCTTTGTAGGGTTCCATGATGCATACATCATACACAGACCGTGTATCTGAGGTAGGGTTAATAACCAATAAGAGAATCACGTTATTTAGGAAAGATGTCTATTGGCTTAGGGCGTTCTTCCCCTTTCTTCGGACGACCACGATTTTTGGGTGCTGGCTTGTCTTTAGCCTCTTCCTTAGCAGGTTTTTCGCGTGCATGGATAGCCGTTGAATCTTTGGACAGATGACCAATAATTTCTTTCGTGTATTTTTTTACAATTAACATTTCATGGACACGTTCGGGCAGGCGACTAGCTGAGAACTCGGCATAAGCGCGGGAGAATGTAGACTCATTAGGTACCTGATATTGCGCCTCCCAGCCGCAGATGCGACGCAAGGTTTTATCCGATTTTAAACGTTCAACAAGCATCGAAGTGAATGGCATATTGTAGACCATTTTGGCAACAAACGCTCGTGCTATGGCAACCCGATTTGCAGGTGGCCGACCAGTCATGTGATAATAACTATGTAGATGTTCCTCAATGCGAATAATCTCAAGTACCTTAACAAGTTGGCACTGCTTTTCGCTCAGTGGACCAAGCTCATCCTCAAGCCAAGGAAATAATGACCCTTGAATTCTTTGCCAGATTTGCGATAATTCATCATGTAGGTGGTTCATCTATAATCTCCTTGTTGGTTTGTGTCGTTGATGACTTATATTACCAGCAGGGAGTTTTTTTTCAGGTTTTAAATAGCGGTAATTCAACTCGGATGAAGAGTTTTGCAATTACCTCTTTTGTGTTGTACGTAACATCAGTTTTAAAGAGTGATGTCTACCTGGGTGAGTAATGCAGGCATATGAGGCTCAGATGTCACACACTGCACCAATTCGCCAGCAGGTATCAAGATATGTCCATATTTGTAAAAGTCTTTATCGACCACTTCCCCATCGACCATCAAAACATCCAAATCCAATGTTCTTGATTTCCAAGAACCTTTTGAACGATCGCGGTCGTGTTGATCTTCTAGAGCTTTCAGCCATGTTACCAAGCCTTTAGCATTCATATCATGGGTAAGTAAACAACACGCATTTAAGAAATCATCGCCTTTCATACCTACTGCTACCGACTGATATACCGATGAAAAAGAAGCTGTTGGAAACTTCGCTTTCAATGCAAGAGCTGCATTCATCAAGTGTATTTCAGGATTGATATTAGAACCCAAACCCAACAGCACGGTTGTCATCTTATTTTTCGCCACGCTCAATCAATACTGCCACATTTTCAGAACCGCGAACTGCGCCAGGCTTGGACATTTTGAGGCGCAACCATGGCACTTTAAACTCATCAAGAATAATCTTGGCACAATGTTCTGCCAGCGATTCAATCAAACCAAATTCAGAGCCTTCAACAAAGTCGATTAACCGCTTAGACACAGATTTATAATCCAATGTATCTTCAATGTTATCTGACTTTCCTGCTTTGGAAATATCCCATGCCATTTCCAAATCGAGGCGTACAGTTTGCCTGATTTCGCGCTCCCAATCGTAAATACCAATCACAGTGCGCACTTCCAAACCTTCAATCAATACCAAATCCATACTTACCCCTTCAAACCTTGCCGTACCACTTCAAACAGTGCCACACCTGTGGCTACCGACACATTCAACGATTCCACTTTGCCTGGCATAGGAATTTTCACCAACTGGTCGCAGCTTTCGCGCACAAGCCTGCGCATACCTTCACCTTCTGCACCCATAACCAAGGCATTTTTACCTGAAAAGTTAATGTCGTGAATCAAGGTCTCGGCTTCGCCAGCTAAACCTGAAATCCAAAAGCCAGCATCTTGCAAATCTTTCATGGTGCGCGCCAAGTTGGTCACTCTAAGCACAGGAATACGCGACAATGCCCCACATGCCGATTTCGAGACAATCGGCGAATGCAAATCAGCAGCGTTGTCTTTAGGAATAATCACACCAACACAACCTGAAGCTTCTGCGGTACGAATACATGCACCCAAATTATGCGGGTCAGTCACTTGGTCGAGGATTAACACCAAAGCTTCATCTTGCGCTGCTACAGCCTGCAACCAATCTTTAAAGTTCACCGCGCCCTTAGCCGCCATTTTCGCCACTACACCCTGATGTGGCACACCTTCTGCCATGCGCTCCAATGCTTCTTTAGGCGCAAAGGACACCCGCACCTTGGCTTTGCGTGCTAAATGAATCAGCTCATTCAAGCGAGGATGTGTTTTGCCTTTAAGCACCACCAATTCATCTATGCTTTCGCCTGCATCCAAGGCATGTTTCACGGCATGTATGCCTGCAATTTTGTTCACGAATAACGCTCCTTAAATGCTTGAATAAAATCATCCAGCATATCATGCGGCAAATCATTGATACCCGCCGCAGCCTTGCGCCCACCACCTGTGGGGAACCCCATACACAACTCATCAGCCCCAGTTTTGTTGGTCATCGGTGCGCGCACACTGACTCTATAATTGCCATTTTCCATCACTGTTATCAGCGCATGTGCCCTATCTTCATAAGTTCTTGCCAGCGCATTCCCATACACCCCCGAAACACGGCGGCTCCAAGCTTCATCAGGCATCATAAATGCCGCATATTTATCATCCAATAGAATAGCTTCAGAGACTTCTGCCTTTTGCATATCATCGGCATAGCCTTGGCTAAGCACTTGATATGCCTTGGATTGAGCAATAAAATCAAAGGGGTTTTCAAAAGGTTTCATTTCGGCATACAACACTTCAGGATTAAAATACAAATCATCCAATGTCACGCCATAACCATTATAATTCAGCAGTGTGCCCAAATGCTCAAGCTGACTTAATTGTTCATCATTCAAGCCCAAAGGCTCTGCCGCATTGCGCGCTGAATCAAACAAGTTATCACCAAACGCCGCCGCCACTGCCCATGGCAAATATGCACTTTTAAGATACCCATTGACCAACAAGCTGGTGCAAATATTAGCATCAGTATTGATGTGCGTTTCCAAGTTTGGATGCTCAGGAATATCACCTGCAAAATGATGGTCAAAATAACGCACCTTTGCCCCTGCATGCAAAGCCTTGAGCAAACCTTCCCTGTTTTTATCCAGTGAAACATCCAGTACAATGATTTCATCACCTGCCTTGGCATCCACCCGCTTTAACAGGTTAATATCCCGCTTCACCCCTGTCACCAAGGTTGAATTCACAGGCACTGCCAATCTCAATTGGTGCAATGCACACAGTCCATCAGCATCACCATTAAATACATCAATTACTTTCATCATTTTCCTCTTTTTTTACCGTCATTCCCGCAAAGGCGGGCACTTATCCCTTCATTTCTTTTCCTTGTGCGCCTCTTTAAGCTTCCTATATGCGCTATCGTATCCACTAGCATTATTTATTCACAGGTTTATTGCGTTTTATAAAATTTGTCCACCCACACCTTTAAATTTCTCAACAAAAGCAGCAATTTTTTGAAAGACACCTTGTTTCTTCGTTAAGTATTGTGGGTTAAGTGGGCTCATTTTAGGGAGGATTGCATTAAGTTCAGTTCCATTCTCACTGGCGTATTCTCGTTTTAACGATGCGGTGATATAACGTTTGGCAGCTTCTTGATTTAGGTTCTCGCCTTCAATCAATGCTGCTGCTTCACGCTGCTGTTCTTCTTGTGCAAAGCTAAAGAAAGCATCAATAATGCCTAGCTTTATCGGTGAGGTCATCCAAATCGGTTTGATTGATAAAATCAACAAGTAAACTTTCTTTAGCACGGTTATCCATACTCGCCCGAATCAAGCGGCGCACTTCTTCAAGTAGTGTTTCTTTATCTTTGATGTTTTTATTATGTTCAAAAATCAATTCCAAAATATAATCCAAATTAATCTCTTGTGACTTGAGCAAATCAACTTCAAACACCACATCATCCCAATCAAGCGTTGAGTTTTCTTTTGTTTTGGCATCTTTTTCTCGGCGCAACCAATCTCGAATATCGTTGTAGGTGGAACGATAATCTTGAATACTACGCTCAGATGGCATCTTGATTTCTTGCATAACGAGCAAATCTTCATCGCTTACATAGTGTTTGACCTTAAACGCCTCAACAGCAGCAGAATCAGTCACATCCAAACTTTGTAAAGCTTTTAACCCCGCAAATTCATCGTAGTTTTGCAGCACATTCTCAGCACGTAAATATTCACCAAACAATTTAGCAAAACCTTTTTTATCTTTTTCTTTTTCAATGCCGTCAGGGTTAGGAAAGCGTTGCTGTAGTTCTTCCACCACATCCACATAACCACGCCTAGCTGCACCCGTTGCTATATCGGTAAAGCCTTGCATATATTCACCATAGCTTTTTTCCAACACTACGTTTTGAGTGTTTTTATCCCCAAATAAGGTAATGGCATCAATGGTGGCTTGTTCTAAATCGCGGAAGGTGATGATATTACCAAAAGTTTTGGTGGCATCATAAATACGATTGGTTCGTGAGTAGGCTTGCATCAAGCCGTGGTAGCGCAGGTTTTTATCTACAAATAGCGTATTCAAAGTAGGCGCATCAAACCCTGTTAAAAACATGCCCACAACAATAAGTAAATCCACTTCTTGGTTTTTTACCCGCTTGGCAAGGTCACGGTAATAGTTCTGAAATGATTTACTATCCACACCATAGTTGGTTTGAAACATGGCATTATAATCATCAATGGCAGCACTTAGAAATTCTTTGGCACTGCTATCCATGGCAACAGGCTCAAAGCCTTCATCGGGAATATCACCTATGGCACCTTGCGCTTCATTGGCAGCAAAAGAGAAGATGGTTGCGATTTTCAATGGCTTGTCGCTATCCGCCTGCAAGTCATTCAGCGATTCATAATACAATTTGGCAGCATCTTTACTGCTCACGGCAAACATGGCATTAAAACCTTTGCCTCCCGCTTGTAGTCTATGCGTTTTTTGCTTGAAGTTGCTTAAAATATACTGCGCTATTTCTGCAATACGCTCAGGATGCAATAACGCTTGTTTGTTTTCCGCAGCTGTGAGTTTTTGCTCATCCTGCTCAGTTTCAAATGTTTTGAATTGTGGGCGCACATCATTGTAGTCCACTTTAAATTTGAGCACCTTTTCATCACGAATCGCATCGGTAATCACATACGAATGCAATTCACGACCAAACACGCTGGCAGTGGTTTCTGCACCCAATGCATTGTCTGGGAAGATGGGTGTGCCCGTAAAACCAAATTGATAAAATTTCTTGAATTTC
This sequence comes from Ghiorsea sp., assembly GCA_030949605.1. Taxonomy (GTDB): domain Bacteria; phylum Pseudomonadota; class Zetaproteobacteria; order Mariprofundales; family Mariprofundaceae; genus Ghiorsea. Next base: position 4,223 of record JAUZSH010000032.1, on the reverse strand, counting down.
TTTTTCAGGTTCTTTTGTGCTTCACCAAATTGGGAGCGGTGCGCCTCATCAAAAATAAACACCACTTGCTTGTTATAGATGGGCAAATCGCCTTCACCTTTCATTAAGTTGTTCAGCTTTTGAATGGTGGTGACAATGATTTTATTGTCATCTTTATCCAGATTGCTCTTTAACTCTGCCGTGCTGTTGGAACCATTCACACTATCGGGTGAAAAACGCTGGTATTCTTTCATGGTTTGATGATCAAGGTCTTTCCTATCCACGACAAAAAACACTTTATCCACAAAATCCAATTCGGTAGCCAAGCGTGCCGCCTTAAAACTGGTTAAGGTTTTACCCGAGCCTGTGGTATGCCAAATATAACCCCCGCTCTCAAGGCTGCTCCAGTTTTTGGCTTGAAATGCACTGTTAATTTTCCATAAAATGCGCTCAGTCGCCGCAATTTGATAAGGGCGCATCACCAGCAAGGTATCACTCACATCAAACACCGAATAATGGATTAACACATTTAATAAGGTGTTTTTTTTTGAAAGAATGTGGCAGTAAAATCTTTCAAATCTTTAATCAGCGTATTATCTGCTCTTGCCCAATTCATGGTGAAATCAAAGCTGTTTTTATCGCGCTTGGTGGTATTGGCAAAATATCGGCTGTCCGTACCGTTTGAAATCACAAAAAGCTGCAAATATTTATACAATGAATGCGCTGCATTAAAGCTTTCTTTGCTATAGCGGTGGATTTGATTAAAGGCTTCCCGAATCGCCACGCCGCGCTTTTTCAGCTCAATTTGCACCAGAGGTAAGCCGTTGACCAAAATCGTCACATCATAGCGGTTGGCATGGCTGCCTTTTTGTTCGAGCTGTTTAATCACCTGCACTTTATTGCGCGCAACATTCTTTTTATCCAGCAGATAGATATTTTGGATATGCCCATCATCAAAGACAAAATCATGGATATAGTCATCATGAATCTTGCGCGTTTTGTCGGTAAGGTTATCGCTGGGTTTATCCAAATACTCAAGCACAAAACGCGACCATTCATCATCGGCAAACTGCACATGGTTCAGCGCTTGCAATTGCTTTCGCACATTCTTCAGCAAGGCTTCAGGCGTGGTTAAATCGCTTAGGTATTCATAGCCTTGGTTTTGTAAATCTTGAATCAGCTCGCGCTCTAGGTCGGCTTCGGTTTGGTAGCCTTCACTTACCTGCCAATCTTTGCTGTATTTATCCAGCACGATGAAATGATTTGATTCGGCGATGGTTTTATAGTCGGTCATGTATCATATTCCTCTTTTTTTACCCTAAATAAGTTTAAACTCAAAAAGCCTAGCAGGTGATGATATGTTTAATTTAAACCACATAGAACATAGAACTTTATGCTGTTTTCATCCCTTGGAAGTGAGGCTTTAGCCTCGCCTCTCTAAAACCCAAGTGCAAGGGTTTGGCTTGATTTCTGGCAAAAACCTTGCACCTACTCAAATGAAGGCGAGGCTAAAGCCTCACTTCCAAATTTTAAAATAGCATACCTCTGACTTCATGGGTAAATAATTCATTTTTTTACCCATGTTTTTCATATATGGGTAAGGAAACTTTTTTCTTACCCATGCGTTTCTCCAACATTCATCAGCAACGCAAACAACCTGTCATTTAGATAATAATTTTCCTTACCCAAACGATGCTTACTCAGTAAAGCTATATCCACCAATACATTAAGATATTTGCTTGCTGTTTTACGATTCACTTGCAACTCATGGCATACAAAATCAATTTTTGTGTACGGGTGTTTGAAAATATTATTGAGAAGATCTTGGCTGTAAATTTTTGGGCACTTGTCGCGCATATCATGCTTATATTGTTGCATCAATTGATCAATGGCTACAATCAATTGTGTGGTTTGCACTGCGGTTTGTTCGACGGCATCAAGCATGTAGAGCAACCATGCTGACCAGTCGCCCGTTTCTCGCGTTGTTTGCAATAATCGATAGTAATCAGCTTTATGTTGGTTGATGTAGCGTGATAAATAGAGTATCGGTGTGTTAAGCAAACCTTGTTGAACCAAATACAAGATGTTAATCACACGACCCGTACGTCCATTGCCGTCATAAAAAAGGGTGGATGCTTTCAAATTGGTGATGAATGACTGCCATTTTAACCAGTGGATCCCAGTCACAAAGTTCTTGCTGATTCATAAACTGTTCCAAATCATCCATCAACGCGATAATGTCATCGGGATGCTGAGGCGGCAGATAGACCACTTCGCCCGTTTGTTCATTTTTGAGTGCTGTGCCTGATTGTTTGCGATAACCCGCTTGGTTTTGCTCAATATCGGCTTGTATTGCCAAAATATCATTGTTGGTCAACAAGCCCGTTTGGCGAATTCGCTCAAAGCCCAAGCGTAAGGCTTCAGCGTAGTGATGCACTTCCTTGGCGGCATGGGTCATGAAATGGCGTTGGGCGTGATCGCTGCGGTACAAATCATCATGTGTGGTGATAATATTTTCTATCGCTGAACTATCTTTAGCCTCTTGTAATGATAAGGTGTTAATGAGAATGCTCTGATTGGGCATGGATGCCGCCACGCCCTTTAATTCAGCCAGCGCTTTATGCGCCAAAATGGTTTTTTTAAGGATGGCTTTGGTTTCAATATCCCCCAAATCAGATAAAGCCAGCATAGTATGATTTGCCATTTTATTTACCTTCTGCTTTGGGAAAGTTTAAAAGTAAATCACGGTAATATTCATATTGCTTCTGCCGCAACTCAATTTCACGCGGCAAGCCTTCGGTCGATGGAGTGGGTTAAGGCATCGAATTTATCGAGAATGGCAACGATGCGAGCTTGTTCGGCGAGTGATTTATCAGGGTCGTTCGGATATGGAATGAGGATATGGTATTCCATTATTTTAGCTTTATTGCCTCGTGGCATCTTTGCCCCTTTAGCGTGCTGCATATTGTAATCAAAGAACTTCTCGTCAGCCAAAACTTGATACAAATACCGTGAATTCACCACCTCATCAGTAGGGTGAATAACAAGCACATCACCATTTGTACCACCAACACGATCGGCGTACCATATCTTCTTTAAATAGGGACGAATATTACCGACCAAAATGTCATTATCACAATATCCTGTTAAATTACCTTTGGTTGGCACACGAGTAGACTCTGTTTTCCTGCTCGGTATTTGTACAAGGTTATCAACACCAACATAGTTTTCTTTATCGAGCTCATCAACGCTAATACGTGCTTTTTGAATACTCCGCCACCTCCCCCAAGGTCTTCCATTCCACTTCGCCTTCTTCAAAGGTTAATAATTGGTCGCGATAGTAGTTGTATTGCTTTTTGCGGGCAGTCAGCTCGGCAGTCAGCTCGGCAGTCAGCTCGGCAGTCAGCTCGGTGAAGGTGTCCAGAATCCGAACGATTTCCTTTTGAACTTCAAGAGGTGGGATGGGGATTTGAAGTTTCTTCAATGAGCTGGCATTTAGCGCAGGAATTCCAGTAAATGTTGATAGCGATTGAATAACAGACTGCATTTCAAGCAAAGGTGGTATAAGTATCTCGTACTAACTAAAGAGGCATCCTTAATAGAAACCGAGTAATTCAAATTGCCTCGAAAATACTTCCCTTCTTGCCATGTTATAGAGCCAACACCTGCTCCACGAGTTGTTACCCCAATAGGGTCATTGTTAGTATTCCATTCATCAATAAACCCCAGTGGTTCACGCCCGCTATTTATGACTGGATACTCTCCAGGTTTTTTTGAAATCACCTGTTTACTAACTGATTGACCTGTTTTGATATTTGTTACCTCCCCCAAAGTCTTCCACTCAACCTCAACCCCATCCAGAAGTTTATCCATAAAACTAACATTACTCATACCACTTACCCCGTCATTCTGCGCGAAGTCGCAGAATCCATAAAATCCAAACTCAAATCTCGCCAGTCAGCATTGTTTTTCTCAATCAAGGCAATCTTCCATGCCCTGTTGCGGTTTTTTATTTTTTTCTCCAATGCAATTGCTCCATTGATATCATCGCCAACATCATACCAAACCAACTTATCTACAGAATACTTTGCCGTAAAACTACCTGCATGCGCTTTGTTTTTGTGTTCATGAATACGTTTGATTAGATTGCTGGTCACACCTGTATAAAGTGTTCCATTTCTTTTGCTTGCTAGAATGTAAACATAGGCTTGTTTGCTCATGGTTCCACCTCAATAGGATGGATT
>JAUZSH010000031.1 GCA_030949605.1 Ghiorsea sp. | reverse complement strand
CTTGATGTTAAAGTGGATGATGTCGGCATGAAATCAGCCATGGCAAAACATATTTTGGTCAAAACCAAGCCCGAAGCTTTATCCATCAAAGAAAAGCTGGATAAGGGGCAAGACTTTGCCAAGTTGGCACGTCAGTTTTCAACTTGCCCAACCCGTCAACGCGGTGGCGATTTGGGTGAAATATTTAAAGGGAAACTGGTGAAACCCGTGGAGCAAGTCATCTTTAATCAACCATTATCCAAAGTGCATGGTCCTATAAAATCCAAATTTGGTTATCACTTGATCATCGTTTATTTCAGAGGCTCCTGAATTCGTATCATAAGTGCAATCGTATGTAGAGCTTACTCAAAAAGTATGGCGTAAGCGTTGCGTATAGGTTGGAAGTGAGGCTTTAGCCTCGCATTGATGAATGATATTCAATCACTTCACCAGAAATAGAACAAAATCTAACACTTGGCTTTTTGGGGCGAGGCTAAAGCCTCACTTCCTATGAAAATAACCGCATAAGTTTCCAGTTATGCGCAAGATTTTTGTGGTCAGCCTAGCAAAATATTTGCACTTTATGCGGCTGAAAACATGATATTATTTCAACATATCAATAGCTTATGACTTTTTGAGTTTAATCTAACCCGCATTATTCACAAATACAGCCGCGCCCTTGCTTGTCCCTTTATTCGCAACAAATCTCTCATCAATCGTTAGTAAGCGCGGCTACGAGCGGTTTCTTTAAAATTCGTTGCAAACAAAGGTTCTACGCAATTATCACGACGATTTATGAATAATGCGGGCTAAATAGCGGCAATTCAACTCGGATGAAAAGTTTTGCAATCACCTCCATGGTGAACCCATGCCTTGTTCAAGATTCTGCCACTTGTCAGTCGGTCGAATGTTTGCCGTCATCATAGGCATGATTATTTTGTTTCAAACTCGCCGTTTCTGAGTTTGGCGAGATAATCTTTGAGGGCAGTGCCGACTTTATCTTGTAGGATATACAAGCCGATAAAGTTGGGTAGTGCCATAGCGAGTAGGAGAAGGTCGCTGAAGTCTAAGATATTACCTGCGCTGCCTAGGGTGGCGAGGATAATGAAGGTGAGGAACATGATTTTGTAAATCATGGAGAACTTTTCGCCAAACAAATATGTCCAGCAGCGTTCACCATAATATGACCATGAAATCATGGTGCTGAAGGCAAATAACACCACGGATAAAGATAAAATACTGGAAAACCAAGGAACCACTGAGCCAAAAGCAACGGATGTGAGGGCTGCACCTTGCTTGGCTTCGACTAAGGCTGCATGTTCGGGGGCGTTGTATACACCTGTCACGACAATGACCAAGGCTGTCATGGTGCAAATGATGACGGTGTCGATAAAGGGTTCGTGTAGTGCGACAATACCCTGACGTACAGGGTACTTCACTGATGCGGTGGCGTGGGCAATTACCGCAGAACCAATACCTGCCTCACTGGAAAATGCAGCGCGTTTAAAGCCTTGGACAATCACACCAACCAATGCACCAAAACCTGCTTCCATTGAAAATGCACCATGCCAAATGGTGGCAAAAGCTTCGGGTATAGCGGAGATGTTGGCAAATATAATCCAAGTACATGTCGCGATATAAAGAATAACCATGGTTGGTACAATAGCTTCAGCAGCATGGGCAATGCGCTTGATGCCGCCAATAATGACAAAGCCAACCAGTGTTGCCATGATGATACCAAACATCCACGGATAATCCTTGAAAAAAGAGATTTCACCTTGCACCGCACCCATCGCTTGCGACACCTGGAAGGCGTTACCACCCCCCAATGAGGCAGCAATACAAAAGACTGTAAACATCACGGCAAGAGCTTTGCCCAGCCCTGCCATGCCTTGTTCTTTTAAACCTTCGGATAAGTAATACATCGCACCACCCATCAGCCGACCATCAGGTCTTGTTTGGCGATAAAGTTGCCCCAGTGTGACCTCGGTGAATTTTGCAGACATGCCAAAAAATCCAGCGATAATCATCCAAATAATTGCCCCTGGCCCACCAATGATAATCGCAATGGCAACACCTGCGATATTGCCCAAGCCAACAGTGGCGGAAAGGGCGGTTGTTAAAGCTTGGAAAGGGGTAACTTCGCCTTTGTCTTCAGGGGTTTGGTATTTGCCACGGATAACTGCAAAGGCATGACCCATCATGCGTACGTTGATGAACCCAAAGCGAAAGGTCATGTAAATTGCGCCAATGCCTAACCATGCCACAATCAATGGAAATTCAGCTTCGCCAGGGAAAACATCATAAAAGAAGAAGGCAGCAAGATATCCATTGATGATGCCAAAAAACACATCGACAGCATGGGTTTCACTGGCAAATGCAGGACTTGCAGCGCATAAAAATAAACCCAAACATACCAACTTTAGTATCCCACTTGGTCGTGTAAACATAAGCCACCCCTCAATGACAATATCATGATGTCGCCAGTCTGCCTTTGTCTTGATTTGTAGCAAGTTTGCGTGCTACCTCTAAACATTGCATCTCAAAGGGAGTGGCATACGATGCGACTATGACTGTTTTGTTTCGCTGGATTTTTCTATCAACCTTAATGCGTATCACTGTGATGATGTTTGCGGTGATGCTCATCTTTATGGTGGGCGAATCCATTGATAAAGCACGCTTCATTGGCAATGGCTTAACCTTACCTTTACTCATTGAGTATTTGTTTCTTAAAGTACCTTTTATGATTTCTGAGGTGATGCCTGTTATTGTGTTGATTGGTACTGCTATGTATGTGCTTGATATATCCAAGCATCATGAACTGGCTGCATTGCGTGCGGCGGGTATTACATTTTTGAAGCTTATTCAACCGTTGTTGCTCGCGGGGGCAGTGTTTGGCTTTCTTATGTTTGCTGTGGGTGAGTGGATTGAGCCAGCGGTCAACAAGCGTTTGGCATATATTGAGCGCGTTCATATCGGACAAAAAGCAACGTTAGAGCAAGGCGTACAGTGGCTGCATGACAAAAACACCTTTCTTAGGTTAAGACCATTAACCCCATCTTTTTTTACTGTTTTAATGGTAAAAAGGGATGCCGATGGTTTATGGCAAGAGCGAATAGAAGCACGCAAAGGATGGTATGAAGCGGGGAAGTGGGTTTTGCAAGATGTGTATGTCAGCCAGCCCAATCCGCAAGGTGTTGCCACCCAACATCTTGAAAGTTTAAGTGTTGTATCAAGTTTAAGCCCTAAAACAGTGGCTGCCCCTGATCCGCGCAATATGCAATGGTTGGAGCTTTATCATTTTGAAAAAACGCTGGCTGATGCAGGTCTAGATTCTAAGGGTTACTTATTTCAACTGCAACGCAAGTTAGCCGCCCCATTGGGTTGCTTGATTATGATTTTGTTGGCATACAGCCTTTGCAGCAGCATGGGAGAGCGTATGGGTTCCAATGCCAAAGGGTTGGTGTTGGCGATAGTGGTTGGACTTCTTTTCTATGTGGTGAGTTCGGTGGTGAAAGTCTATGTTACTGGTGATGATATACCTGTTATTTATGGTGCATGGTTTCCCAATATATTATTTTTAGGTATTTCAGGTTATTTATTGCTGAAAAAAGAAGGGTATTAAAGAGCCACTTGCAAAACTCTGGGTGGATGAGTGGCAATCCCACTTTGAGTGCGTTTTTAGGCTGAAATGAGGGGCATGGTGGTTCCATACACCGAAATGGCTCTAACCCGCATTATTCACTGATGTTACGCACCTATTCCTCGGAAGTGAGGCTTTAGCCTCGCCCAACTCAGGCTATGATAAGGATTTCGCCTGATTCTCAAATCTATTGCACCTGCTACAAGAGGGCGAGGCTAAAGCCTCACTTCCAATAAGAGCCTATTAATTTACTCCCTCATTCCCACGCTGAAGTATGGGAACGAAGGGTTACAAAGGTTCAAGATGCTGGGTGCGTAACATCAGTTATTCATAAATACTGTCTCGTCCTTGCTTGCCCCTTTATTCGCAATCATCACGACGATTTATGAATAATGAGGGCTAAAGCGCCTCAATTTCTGTTTCCGCAGCCAAAGGTGCAATATCTTTCATGCTCAAAGCTTGTGGTTCAGAAATATAGGATTGATGAATATTGACAGCTTTTCCTGTTTCATTATAAATTATGCTTTCACCGTAACGTGGTGCTAATGAAACTTCGCCTTCAAGCAGCAGGAAGAATGTTTTGTCTTTACCTACGCGCCCCCAAAAATCAGTGCCACGAACACCAAGCACGGCAGTGCGTGTGCTGAGTGATGTATTGCGGGCAGTCATACCGCTGGTGAGAAGCCCTGCGGTGTAGCGGAAAGCACCTTGAAAGATGCGTAATGTGGAAGTGAAAATGCCTTCTTTTTCGCTCCAGTCGCGCACCAAGAAGCGTGAACGGATACCCAGTTTAACGCGGCTATTATCTGGAAAGTCGATATATGCCCGCCCTTTGCGCCCTGTTCTTATTTCATCGCCTTGCTTAAGCTTCATACCTGGATAAGCGCGCTCAAAGCGAGTACCACGCAATACTCTGACATTCCCTAAAGTGCGGGTGATGGTGGGTGACTCAACAATACCATTGATATCATCTGCGATGACAGGCTGCACCGAACACATCAACAATATTAGCCCCAAAGTCAAAGTCATCAGTTGTTTCATAGGTTCTCCAAAGGAAAGTGTTTTTGATACGGTATTTTCAAGCTTTAAGTGCAATACGCGCCAAATATTGATTCTATGCCGAAGATTCTTACGATACGAAACGATAATTTAATCTATATGTATGTAAAGCAATACCCGTCATGGAGTCAATAATGAAAGTGATACAAATGGAACAAGCTGGTGATGTGAATACGCTGCAACTGGTTGATGTGGAAAAGCCAGAAGTCTGCGCTGCCCATGAAGTGCTTATCAAAGTGATGGCTGCGGGGGTGAATCCTGTGGACAGCAAAGTGCGATCCAACGGTATGATGTTTGCTGATGCATACCCTGCAACTTTGGGCTGTGATGGTGCGGGTTTTATTGAAAAAATAGGTGCTGATGTTGAGCATTTGCAAGTGGGTGATGCAGTTTATTATTGTTATGGTGGTTTGGGTCAGCAGTCAGATGCTGGCGCTAGTGTGGGTAACTATGCGGAATATGCTGTGGTTCAAGCAGCTTATGTGGCTTTGAAGCCTGAGAGCCTTGATTTTGATACGGCCGCAGCATCACCGTTGGTATTGATTACCGCGTGGGAAGCATTGTTTGATAGGGCTAGGTTACAATCTGGGCATAAGGTGTTTATTCATGCGGGTGCTGGCGGGGTTGGGCATGTGGCGATTCAATTGGCTAAATTGGCGGGTGCAGAAGTGGCAACCACGGTGAGCAGCGATGAAAAAGAAGATTTTGTCCGCCAACTGGGTGCGGATTTAATTATCAATTATACATCGCAAGATGTTACCCAAGAACTGTTGGCATGGACAGATGGACAAGGTGTTGATATTGCCTTGGATACCGTGGGCGGTGATGCGCTTAAACCATTGATTCCAGCGATGCGGTTGTATGGTGATTTGGTGAGCCTTTTACAGTTTCCCGAAGATTTGGATTGGAAAACGTTGCGTTTAAAAAATGTGCGCGTCTGCCAATGTTTGATGCTTACGCCGATGTTACAATCATCCAATGAATTGGGCGAACATCATGCCGCTATTTTGGAGCAATGTGCGCAGTTTTTTGATGAGAGAAAGTTGGTGGTATATGTGGATGAAACACTAGCTCTGACTGATGCCAAGCTTGCCCATGAAAAAATAGAGCAAGGGCATCAAAGTGGCAAAATTGTGTTGCAAATGCATATGGATGAGATGGGAGTGTAATGGTGCATTGCCGAATATATGTGGATGCAGAGCTTGCGCCTGATATGTTGCTGAATATGGATGCAGGGCAGATGAGATACTTGCGTCAAGTGATGCGCTTGCAGGTGGGTGATAACATTACTGTATTTAATGGTAAAGGTGGGGAATATAAGGCTGAACTCACATGCTTACGCAAAGATGGTGGGCAATGTCGGATGATTGAATTTGTAGATATTAATCGCGAGCTACCATGTCATGTACACATTATTCAAGCTGCCAATCGCAGTGAAAAAATTGAAACAGTCTTGCAAAAAGCAACAGAAATGGGAGCTGCAAGTTTTCAAATTGTAAGCAGCCAGCGAGCAACGTTAAACCTGCCCACCAACAAACGAGACAAGCGTATCCTGCGTTGGCAAAATATTGTTAGCGAAGCGGCCGAACAATCGGAGCGTACAGCCATGCCAAGTGTGTGTTGGGTGGATAAGTTGAATGCCATTGAAACGCGTGGGCGATGTTTTATTTTGCACCCACGCGATGCGAAATTATGGCAAAATATACGCTCCGATATTCAGAGTTTAGATGATATTACTTTAGCGGTAGGCCCTGAAGGTGGATGGAGTCAACAAGAGTTGGAAGGATTGCAGCTGCAAGGCTTTGAAGCTCTCATGTTTGGGCAACGCATTATGCGCACGGAAACAGCAGCACCAGCATTACTTGCCGCTATTCAAGCAGTCGTATAACCTTGGCCTAGTTATAATTTCAGTGAAAGGAGTAGATATATGAATAAGATGAAGATAGTCAATATGGCTTTGGTTGCTTGTTTAGCTGTGGGTTTGACAGCTTGTAAAACCACAACAATAGAGCGTGTAGATACTGACTCTGTGCAAGATTTAAGTGGTAACTGGAATGATACTGACTCTAGGCTTGTTTCATCGCGTATGGTTAGCGATATGATGTCACGTAAGTGGTTGACCCGTTATCAAGTGAAAAATGGGAAAAACCCCGTGTTAATTGTCGGCGCTGTGCGAAACCTAAGCCACGAGCATATCAATACCCGAACTTTCATTGCTGATTTGGAGCGTGAGTTGATTAATTCTGGCGAAGTTGATTTTGTAGCATCCAGCACTGAGCGTCAGGAAATTCGCGCAGAACGTGGTGACCAAGCTGAAAACTCAAGCATGAACACGCAAAACATTTCAGGTGAAGAAACAGGCGCAGACTTTATGCTTAAAGGGCAAATCAATACAATCTTTGATGCAGCAGCCAACACACAAGTGAAATATTATCAAATTGATTTGACGCTCATTAGCCTTAAAGATAATCGTAAAGTGTGGTTGGGTCAGAAGAAAATTAAGAAAGTTCTTGAAACTGGGCGCTTTCGTTAAATAGTATTTTAGCGTACTGCATTCATGCGTAACTTCTATATTGTCGGGCTTGTTGTGTTGTTTTTATCTGGTTGCGCGAGTTATAGCTCTAACTTTCAACGTATAGAGTTGTTGCTCGCCCAGCAAAATCCACAGCAAGCTTTGCTTGAGTTAGAAAAAAATCCTGCCACGGGTACGGACAAAGTGTTGTATCTTATGGATAAAGCAATGCTGCAACGCATGAGTGGTTTGTATGTGGAAAGCAATACAACATTCGAAGAAGTTAAGAAACTTATTCAATCCTTGAAGGGAACAAGCTTGCTGGAGCAAGCTGGCGCATTAACGATTAATGATAGTGCCATGAGTTATGAAGGTGAAGACTATGAGCAAGTTGCCATTCATATTTATGAAGCTTTGAACTATATTGCGTTGGGTCAACTGGATGAAGCTAGGGTTGAAGCTTTGCAGGTTGACTTGCTGTTACAAGCCAAGGCAACAGATGAAAATAGCTTTGTAGAACATGCTTTTTCACGTTACCTCACAGGTTTGATTTATGAAGCAGGTGGCGAACTTGATGATGCCCTTATCGCCTATCGAAAAGCAGAGCAAGCTTATGAAAAGGGTAGGAAAAATTTAAAAGTACATACACCGACTTATCTCAAAAAAGATTTGCTTCGCTTAACCAAAAAGCTGGGTTTATTGAATGAGTATAAAGCTTACCAAACAAAATTCGCTTTGAATATCGATACACCTGTTGATGCTCGAAATATGGGTGACGTGGTGCTGATATTACACACGGGACTTGCGCCTATCAAACGTTCGCAAAGCTTACTTGTGCATACTGATGATGGTGTGCCTATTCGTATTTCCATGCCTGTTTATGAATCACGAACCACAAATATTGCAGGTGCAACATTGATGGTTGGTGAATATACATCTCAGGCAGAACTTGTGGATAGTATTGATGCCAATGCAAGAGTCTCACTGGAAAGTCATAAAGGTGAAATGATGGCAAGGTTGATTGCACGAGCCGTGGCGAAAGCTGCAATTTCAAATCAAGCGCAAAAGCAAGGTGGCGAGCTGGCTGGTTTTTTGGTAGATGTTGTTGCAATGGCAACAGAAACGGCGGATACACGAAGCTGGTTAACGCTACCTAAGTCGATTCTTTTGGCACGGTTGCGGCTTAAAGAAGGTGTTTATCCATTGCGGATTGAACTTGTAGGCAGAAAGAGAGAATCACTGTTGATGTTGGATTTAGGTCAAGTCCATGTGAAAAAAGGGAAGCTGGTATTTGTGGAAAAAATGTATGTTTCATCGCCTGTTCGGGTGCAATAATCAGGCGAGGCAAGCTCTACGCGGGAATAACGAATTTTAGCCCTACTGCAGGACATTCAGTTACCAATAAACTGCGGTTTCATTCTTACTTTTGCCTTGATTCGCTCAAGAAATTACTACGGTACAGAGGTCTCTTAGATCGAGAAGGCATCAAGATTTGAATTTAAATTTGGGTAGGCTGAGTTTGTAATACAACGCGAGTAAGCGGGTGATGAATATTGCAGAGCCAGCCATGATTGCCGCCCATGTAATATCTATGTCGAGCAACATTAAGCCGATGAAAAACAATGAACCAGCCCAAGAAACGGTGGCATACAAGGGGCTGATAAACACCACGGGCGTTTCATTGCATAATATATCACGAAACACACCGCCCATTACACCTGTAATCACGCCCATAAAGCTGGCAATGAGTGGTGGAATACCAAGCATGAGCGAAACTAACGTGCCTGCAATGGCAAAGCTTGCAAGCCCTGCGGCATCAGCAACAAGAAAGAATTTAGGATTGATGATAATAAATCGTGCAGCAAGGAACACGGCAAGTGCCGCACCCACGGATGCGATAAAAAATATTTGGTCAAACACCCAAAATACATCTCTATCCAGCAACATATCACGCAGCGAACCACCACCCAAACCTGTGCTGATGGCAATAATCATCACCCCAAACAAATCAAACTGTTTGAACCCCGCTTTAAGCACACCTGATGCAGAGGATACAATCACCGCAAGCAGGGTAATCCAATATAGGTTTTCGAGTAATATGGGTGTGGGTTCTAGGGTCATGGTTGTGGTTTAACCTTTATATGTTCGGACACGTTGAAGACCTCTCGAATATTCTTCACCTTAGGCTAAAGTTTCAACTGCATATCAAAGGTTGCAAAAGGAAACCTTTAGTATGTATGATGCCATAATCTTAAATAGATAAAGGAGATGGTTATGGCAATTGCAATGAAGCTTTCAGATGCGTTGGTGAATGATGCAAGATTGTATGCCAAAGCACAACACAGAACACCACCCAAACAAATTGAGCATTGGGCAATGTTGGGTAAAATGATGGAAGAAAACCCTGATTTGTCGTTTAATTTCATCCAAGAAGTTATGTTATCCCAAGGGGAAGCAGAGCAAGGGAAGCTTGAGCCATATACTTTCGGATAACCCATGAATATTCAGCAAACCCCGCGCTTTGCCAAGCAGGTGAAGAAGCTTAAAGCCAATCAAAAGGTTGCTTTGGATGAGGCAGTAAAAGTTATTTTGGATAACCCCATGGTTGGAGTGCAAAAGCGAGGTGATTTAAGTTTCTTGCGTATTTACAAGTTTAAAATGTTGGAGCAACAGGCGTTGTTGGCATATTCGTATGATGATGAGAAAATTATTGTCACACTATTGGCAGTTGGCTCACATGAGAACTTTTATCGGGATTTGAAGCGTTAATCAAAGCGTGGCATCGCAAGCAGTGTAACCCAATATAGATTTTCGAGTAATATGACTGTGGGTTTTAGAGCCATTGGTGTGGTTTAACCTATGACTTTTACCCTCAAAATAAATAACCGATGTAGATGTCAAAAATAAAAACATCTGTTGTTTTCAAGGTTGCGCTTGAAGGCGCGCTTGAAGTAGAGGTTATATTTCCAAATGCATCATAAGTCGTCGTTTCTGTTGTTGTATTAAAATCTGTGCCTTTCATAAAGCCATATCCAGCACCAAAGTTTAAAATAAGCTCACTACCATAAAGGTATTGATAGCCAATCATAACACCAGCAGCAACCGTCGAAGGGCCTCTAGAGCTTGAAGCAGTGGTGCTTCCATTGAATACATTGAATGACTCATAATCAAAAGTTAAGTAATCAAACCATCCCGATAGGTATGCCCCTTTATTAAACGCACCATTAGATTGCCATGTGGCACGTGTGCCAATAGCTCTGGCGTTAACAACACCACCACCACGTTCATATGAGGATGCTTCGGGATAAAATCTGGAACCTGCAATTTCAAGTCCAAGGCTTAACTTTTCAGTGACTGCAGATTCAAACATAATCGAGCCAGGAGCTCCAATTTTCAAAACAACACCTGTGGGTTCCCCAGCATAAGATATAGTGTTGAAACTTATCATCACCATAAAAGCACAGAAATATCTTTTCATTTTATTCTCCTTCATGCTTCCAAGCTTGGATTTTTTCAATACATTCATCCAGTGGGCGGATGTCTTCTGTATCGGGTACAAATACGGATAAGCGGCGGGTTTCGAGATGCATCAACCAACCTGCAACAAATTGATGGTATAAAGTGTCCATCATTTCCTTGTTTTGTGCTGCTTGTTCGCCGATAAATCCTGCCGACGATGCGATTTCACCGCGCACGGCAATGTCTGGATTGGCAATGATAGGTGTTTGTTCGCTGTGTAACATGCGGAAATTGCCTGCAAGGTCGAGATACAATAACCAAGGCGTGCCAACTACGGCTTGGGCGATGGTTTGCACCATGATGTCTTTGCTCGGCACGGGGGCAGGGGATAACCTATGCACAATCACATGCGAAAAGATGCCGCGCATCATAAAATCAAACATGCCTGCTTTGCCTTTGGGCTTTAGCCCCAAGTCTTTGTCTTTTTGTAAGCGCATATTCACCCAGCCGCGCACGTCTTGTTTGTCGGTAAGTTTTGCATCACCACCTTGTAGGTCTTCGCCAAAGGTGCAGTCGCGCCACGTTTTGTTATCTTGTAAACGCCAAGCTTTGTTGCCGAGTAACGATAGAGCATCTACGGAAAAAAAGAGTTTCATGGGTTAACCTTTATGTGTCATTCCCACAAAGGTGGGAACCCATCTTATTAAGATATGGATACCCAATCAAGTTGGGTATGACGGTGCTTTGTATGCTGTGGTTGCCTATCATGATGTTGTCTCGCCTTTATAATCATCAATCACGGGTAAACCTGTGTTGGGATTAAGGCGAAGGCAAATCTCACCGCGTAAGAGTTGTAATAAAGCATTGCCTACCAACTCGGCGCGCCAGCCTTTGAGGCAAGGTAAGTCAGGTACATCATTGAACGGTTTGTTGCCCCAAGAGGCGAGTGCAGAAAGTTCTGATTTGTTCGCCAAAATCGTGGATGAAATGCTGGCTTCATCGGCTTTGAGGCGAAGCAGGGTGTCCAATAATTCTAAGCGTAAATCTGTGCCTGACGTGTTGCTTTTGCGTGATGAAAGTTTGGGTCTATCTTCTTCGGGGCAATCCATGCCTTTTTGCCAAAGCTTGAGCCATGTTTCACCAAAACGGCGAATCACGCCTTCATTCAAACCACGCATACGTTTCATGGTATCAATGTTTAAAGTGTCGCGCTTAGCAATTTCAATCAAGGGTTCATCAGCAATCAAACGGCGGCGTGGCATGTCTTTCTTTTGCGCTTGTTCTTCGCGCCAAATCGCAAGCTCTCTTAGGATTGCCAAGTGTTTGGGCTTTAGCTTTTGCACACCTTTAACCCGCCAAAATGCTTCTTGTTTATCAATATGGTAGGTGTCGGGATTGCTTAAAATGGCTTGTTCTTCATCCAGCCACGTGCTGCGCTTTTTGGCTTGCAACTCTTCTTTAAGCGCTTGATAAATAGGCATCAAATAAATCACATCATCGGCTGCATACTTGAGCTGCTGGCTGGTGAGTGGGCGGCGCAGCCAATCGCTGAATGATTCGCCTTTGGCTAAAGCTTTGCGGGTGATGCGTTGCACCAAATTACCAAACCCAACCTGCTGTCCATAACCCAAAAGAGCCGCAGCGACTTGGGTATCAAACATGGGCAGCGGCAATGCGCCTGCATGTTCTAAAATGATTTCGAGGTCTTGTCTGCCAGCGTGAAAGACTTTAAGGATGTTGGGGTCGATAATGATGTCCCAAAGCGGCTTTAAATCTTTGATGGCAACAGGGTCGATGATGTAAATACCATCATTGCAGCCGATTTGCAGCAAGGCAAACTGGGGATAATAGGTCTTTTCCCTATGAAATTCGGTGTCTACACACAAAACTTTGGCAGTTTTTAATGTTTCACAGGCGTGTATTAGTCCATCGGGTGTATCAATATATTGGAAAGTAGATTCATTCATGGGCAAACGATAACGTAAAAAAGAAAAGGCTGCCTTAAAAATAAGACAGCCTTTGTTTTTATGATCTGATGTTACGCACTTATCACATATGTTAATCTTCGGGCATGGAAAATCCCAACATATTTGAACGCTACACAGACTACCTATTAAGCTCATTTCCCTCGTCCCCATGCTTCAGCGTGGGAATGAGGGAGTAAATTAATAGGCTCTCATTGGAAGTTAGGCTTTAGCCTCGCCCTCTTGTAGCAGGTTCAATAGATTTGAGAATCAGGCGAAATCCTTATGCATAGCCTGAGTTGGGCGAGGCTAAAGCCTCACTTCCGAGGAATAGGTGCGTAACATCAGTTATGAACAAGCACTACTTATTTTATATTGGAGCAATACATATCATTTTCATCGCAACAACTAAGCTCAGGTTGCAGCGTCACATGTTCTATTTCAAATGCCTTGAACACATCATTTAATCTTTGTGATATGTCAGACCAGTCCTGCATGGATTCAACTTGAACATGCGCCGAAGCTGCATAAGAACTATTGGGCAGCCGCCATATATGAATATGATGGACACCAATCACGCCTTTTGTTTGCAACATTTGTTGTTGCACATTATCCATATCAATGTGTCGCGGAGAGGCTTCCATCAGCTCTAAAGTGGTCTCACGCAGTAAACGCCAGCCACCCCAAGCCAATACAACAGCAACAAAGAATGATAATATGGGGTCAATAGGCATCCAGCCAGTCAACATAATCACAGCCCCTGCAATAATCGCAGCCACAGAACCCAAAGCATCACCCAATACATGCCAATAAGCAGCGCGTGTATTCAAATCATGGCTACCATGCAGCCAACGCATAATCACCAAATTAATCACAAGCCCAATGCTGGCAATGATTAACACCATACTTCCTTGCACTTGGGGCGGATATTGCAGCCTGCCAACAGCTTCCCACACAATCCAACCGCAAAGAAACCACAGCGTTAACCCATTCACCTGTGCAGCCAACACTTTCACCCGACCATAACCATAAGTCATACCCGCATGAGCTGGTCGCATTGCAATACGTTGTGCAGCCAAAGCAATGCCAAGCGCCATCACATCGGATGCCATATGACCAGCATCAGCCATCAATGCCAGTGAGTTTGCCAGATAACCACCAACAAACTCGACCAGCATAAATGCTGCGGTTAGCCATATCGCAGCATTTAAGGGATGGTTATGTCCTGCGTGACTCATTCACAACGTCCTTACTAAAGAATGCATACAAACAAGGTAGCACAAATAGCGTTAACAATGTAGATGAAATCAAACCACCGACCACCACAGTGGCTAATGGTTTTTGGATTTCAGAACCGATTCCTGTTGCCAATAACAAAGGCACAAGCCCAAGCCCAGCAATGAGTGCCGTCATCAACACTGGTCTTAATCTGCTTTCAGAACCATGGCGAATGGCTTCGTTCACATCAGCGCTATCACCCAAATGCCTGTTAATCGCATCCACCAAGACCACGCCATTAAGCACCGCCACACCAAAGAGGGCGATAAACCCAATGCTGGATGGTACAGACAAATATTGACCCGAAACAAGCAATGCCAAAATGCCACCAATCAATGCCATCGGCACATTCAGCATAATCAGGGCAGCTTGCCCCACCGAATGAAACATAAAGTAGAGCAATAAGAATATCATGAGCAAGGATAAGGGAACCACCACCATCAACTTGGCTTGCGCTCGTTGTTGATTCTCAAACTGCCCACCAAACACCACGGAATAACCCGTTGGCAAGTCAATCTCAGCTTGAATACGCGCATCAAGTTCAGCCACAATGCTGCCCATATCACGCCCTTCCACATTGCTTTGAATCACAATGCGCCGTTGTACATCATCGCGTTTAATCATGGGTGGCCCTTGCTCCACACCAATACTCGCCACATCTTCCAAACGCACCCAAGCACCGCTAGCTGCTTGCAGAATCAGCGCACCAATGGCTTCTGCATTGTTGCGGTAATCCTTATCCAAACGCACATATATATCATAACGCTCATTGCCAGAAATCACCTGACCAGCCGATGCGCCACCAATGGCATCAGCCACCAAGGTCATCACATCATCAACAGGAATACCATACCTATCCAATGCACTGCGGTCAGGTCGAATCACCAGTTGCGCTTCACCCGCAATCTGCTCCATTTCCACATCGCGCGTCCCTTCTACGGACTTGGTTAGCTTTTCGATTTCCTTGCCTTTTTCAGCCAAGACTTTGAGGTCGGGCCCGAAAAGTTTGATGGCAAGGGCTGCTTTGACACCCGATAACAGCTCATCCACGCGCATGGCAATGGGTTGGGTGAATGAAAGCAAAAGACCAGGCACAACTTCCATCTCTTTACGCATCAGCTTTTGCAAGTCCTGCCGATTGGAAGCACTTGTCCACTCGGACACAGGCAACAAACCAATGAAAAGCTCCACATTGGACACAGGTTCAGGGTCACCACCAATTTCCGCTCGCCCTGTTCGCGCCGAGACATAGGTGATTTCAGGAAAGTTTTCGATGAGGACTTTTTCTAATTTTTCACCTGTATCTTTGGCAAAAGGCAATGATGAGGAAGGCGCAAGCGTGACCCGCACCGCAATCGTACCTTCTTCAAGCTCTGGCACAAATTCAGTGCCAAGAAAGGGAAGCGTTGATAATGTGAGCATAAATGCAATTGCCGCACCGCCAACCACAGCTTTGCGTGTGTTAAGCGCACCCGCCAAAAGCTTGTGATACAAGTCTGCAATAGGTTTAAGCACAGGGCTTTCTTTATGTCGCACACCTTTGGTAAACAAATACGTCGCCAGCACTGGCATGACAAACAATGCCACCAGCAATGAGGCAAACATGGCAAAACAAATGGACAATGCCATGGGGGTAAACATTTTTCCTTCCACACCTTCAAGTGAAAAAAGCGGGGTGAATACCAACATGATAATCAACACAGCAAACAACACAGGTCGCGCCACTTCTTTGGCTGCTTCGGTGATACGCAGGGCGATGCCGTGGTCTTCATCTTTGACTTTTTCCAAGTGTTTGAAGATGTTTTCCACCATCACCACAGAACCATCCACCATCATGCCAATGGCAATCGCCAGCCCTCCCAAACTCATGAGGTTGGCTGAAATACCATAATGTTCCATCATTGCCAAGGCGGATAAAATCGAAATCGGCACGGATAACAACACCAGAAATGCAGCCCGAATATTCATCAAAAACAACAGCAAAATGATAATGATAAGCACGAATGCTTCGAGCAGTGCCTTTTCAACTGTCCATACCGCTTGGTCAATCAGCTCCGATTGGTCGTAAAACGGTTGAATGGTCACACCTTCAGGCATAGATTTTTGCACGATTTCAAGCCGTGATTTGACATCATCAATGGTGTTTTTGGTGTTGGCACCAAAACGCTTCATGACAATGCCAACCACCACTTCACCAAGTTGTTTGATGCTGCCATCATCCAAGCGTTCCGTCATGGTGACGACACCTTGGCGAATCTCTCCACCAAATTCGACTTTGGCAACATCACGTACCCTAATCGAAATACCATCGATTGTTTTAATCGGCATCATGGCAATGGCTTTCAAACCATCTTCACCACCAGGAACCCAGCCCACACCACGAATCACCAGTTGCTCATCACCTTGCGGCAAATACCAACCACCTGCATTGCGATTATTGGCTTCAATCGACCGCACCACATCATCCACATGCAATTGATAGGACAGCAGCTTCTCTGGGTTGACTTGCACCTGATATTGACGCACTTCACCACCATAAGACAAAATCTCAGTCACACCTTCTACGGGCATCAACATCAATTTCACCACCCAATCATTGAGTGCTCTCAGCGTTAAAGCATCAAAACCTGCATCGGGGGCTGCTTTGATAATATATTGAAATACCTGACCTAAGCCTGATGTGTTGGGGCCGATTTTGGGTGTACCTGCCCAAGCTGGCACAGTTTGTTGTGCATCTTGCAGCTTTTGGAACACCAGTTGACGGGCAAAATAAATGTCCGTGCCTTCTTTGAAAGAGACTGTAATCACCGATAAACCCGTCTTAGAAATCGAGCGCACTTGCTCCACATCGGGAAGCGCATACATCACCGCTTCAATGGGGTAGGTAATCAGTTGCTCGACTTCTTCAGAGGCTAAACCTTGGGCTTCGGTGTTGATTTGCACCTGCACATTGGTCACATCAGGAAAAGCATCAAGATTTAATTTTGGCACCACAAACATGGCATATGCCATCGCACCAACCAGTAACAAAAGGATTAAAAAACGATTCTGCGTCGCCGCATCTATTATTTTAGAAAACATCGTTCAGCCTCAATGGTTGTGTACTGCAAAGCCAGATTTCGCCAGCTCTGAGGCAAGGACAAATGCGCCTTTAACCACAACATGTTCACCTTCTTTAATGCCTTTAAGAATAGGCACAAGCCCCAAGCTTGTTTTGCCCACTTCAACCTCTCTGCGCTCAAAATGACCAGTCTCTTCTTCAATAAATACAATCAGTTCACTGCCTTGACGTTGCACGGCTTCTTCTGGCAATAGCAACACTTCAACATCCCCGCGACCCGACTCAATTTCAGCCGTGACAAACATGCCAGGATGAAGGACATCGTGTGGGTTTTTCACTTCCAAACGCACACCCACTGTCCGTGTTGTGGTATCTAGCTGGTGATACACATTAATCACTTTGGCAGGGTAGGTTGTGTTGTTATCTTTGGTGCTGACCAAAGCGGCTTCACCCGCATGAATACCTGCAATTTGTGATTGTGCGAGTTTCACTTCCACCCAAACGCTAGATTCATCCACAACCTTCATCAGCCGTGTACCTGCTGCGATATGTTGACCAAGCCTGAAATCATCGGAAGTTACTGTACCTGAAGATGGCGCACGCAACACAAGTTTACCGTACTGTTTGCTGGTCATCAGATTATCAATGTCTCTATTGCGCATCCCATAAGATGACAACGATGCTTGAGCAGCCGCAAGGTTAGCTTTTGCACCTTGAACAGTGCTTTGCGCTTGCTGAAAACGCGCTTGGGAGATGATTTTTTCTTCAACCAACCCCTGCAATCGTTGCACATCGAGTTTAGCCGTTCGATACACACCTTCTGCGCGCAAATAGTCTGCCTGCGCCTGTGCCAAGGCAGAACTGGTTAATGTGACCAGTCGTTTGCCTTTTGTGACTTTATCACCCAAGCGCACATGGCGTACATCAACCGTCGCATCGACCAAGGCAGTTACTTCAGAAACAAGATAACCATTGAGTGATACACTGCCTGGTGCAGTGATAACCCGCCGCTCTTTTTGATGTTGTAAACGCTGCACCACAATGCCTGCCTGTTTGATTTGAGCAGGGGATAGCTTGATGGGCGCACCTTCTTCTTCATGTCCGCCATGTTTTTCATCACCTTGTTCTGCATGGTCATCATGACCATCTTCTTCGGTATGACTATCCATTTTCATCTCACCGATAGCCATATCATCATGACCTTGCTCATGTTGATGGTTTTCTTCGGCAAATGCTGATGCGTTGAGCAACAAGGCAAGTGTAAATAGTATAGATATTGATTTCTTCATGATTGAATTCCTTGGGTAATATATTCAGGGTGACCTAACACTTCTGCCAAACGAATACGGGCTAACCAGCCCTGTTTGATGATATTTAATCGGGTTAACCGCGCTTCTAAGGCTTGATTGATATGAATCACCAAGTCTTCAAGGCTCAATTCACCTGCATCAAAAGCTGCTTTGGCAAGTTTGACGTTATGATCGGTATTCATGGACTGCGCCATGCGATTGGCTTCTTTCAAAGCTTGCATGGCATAAGCGTGGTTGAATACAGCAGTCTGAACATCAAGCGCCAATCTTTGTTCAAACCAAGTCAATTCATTTTGACTACGCATAGCTTGCGCCAATGATGCTTGGTATGTGCCTTTTCTCGTGTTGGTCAAAGGCAAAGCAAAGCTAACGCCCAGTTTGACCAAATCTTCACCTGCCTCCCGCCCTTTCATCAAGCTGATGGTCGGGTCTGAAAAACGGTTGGCATCTGCAAGCTCTGACTTCGCTTGAAATTGCCTGACCTTGGCTTTGAGAGCTGTCATTTCTGCTCGTGAAGACTTGGCAATCACCAAAGGGTTCTCAGGAATTTGCCAATCAAGTTGCAACTGGGGTAATACAAAATCGGTGTCATCCGATATGTTTTTCCCCAACGCATTCTGATAACGCGCTTGCAACAAAGCATGCATTTGTCGTGCATTTGTTTCTGCACTTAAGGCAGTGATATATGCAGATTGTGCTAAGTTAGCATCCAGAATATTAGCATCACCCACATCCAACTGGCGTTTCACCCCCGCACTTAATGCTTTTAATGCTTGCGATTGCTGAATACGCACGTCCAATGTTTGTTTTGCCAACGACAATTCAACATAAGATCTTGCCACGGCAATGCTTAATTGTTGTCGCAAAACTTCAGTGTTATCCTTGCTTTGTTGTAATGCAGCTTGTGCAGCCTCTTCGCGATAACCGCGTTTGCCACCAAGCTCGATACCCTGAGAAATACCAATATAATAATCAGCACTATTCCCGCCACCATTCAACTTTCGGTCTTGATATTCCAATGAAAGTTCTGGGTTATAGGCATACGAACTTTGCGAACTTAATTGCGCGCGGGCCGCATCATTGTCCAATGCCGACATCGCAAGTTTTGGGTGTTTTTCTTTCACCATATTCATGGCTTGTTCCAACGTGGTCGCATGAGCAGCCCACGGTAATATGCTCAATAGCATACATGTCGTTATATAACGAATCTTCACAGTTTCCCCCTGTGGTTATTTGATTGGGTAAATGTTGGGGAAAAGTTGTTAAAACTATGCGGCAATCTGCTGCAAGTGAAAACAACTATACTGTAGTTTTGGGAGGGTAATCGATGGAAAAAGGAATCTTTTTAAGGCTTGCTTCTAGCAAGTCATGATGTTGCACCAATGAAAGCAAAGGCACTTCATTGGTATAACTGACATCAAATTCAATAAAAGTATGCGAGGTGTGTACATGGCAGGCATGGTCATGGTTTGTATCAAGGTTGGTGTTATACGTTGCCACATCAGCTTGTTGTGCCACTTGCGTAGGTGCTGCGTCAGCCGTATGCACATGGATATTAAATCCACAGGTAAATACCGATAGCTGCAAAGCAAAAAAGGCGATAAGCACAGTAATACGCATAACCGAAACGTAAGACGGTTGTTGTATCTTGGCAAGTGTTGCCTTGCAGTCAGGCAGGGCATTGCTAGGTTGCGCTCAATTAAAAATTGTAAGCTGAAGTATTTGGAGTGATAAACATGGTAACGCGCACATATTGTGGTGATTTTCGCAAAGTCCATTTGGGACAACAAGTTAAACTTTCAGGTTGGGTAGAAACCAATCGTGACCACGGCGGTGTTATCTTTTTAGATGTGCGCGACCGCTTTGGTCTTGTGCAAGTTGTGGCACACCCTGATACACCCGATATGCACAAACTGGCGCATTCCATGCGCCAACAAAATGTGATTGAAGTACATGGCGAAGTGATTGCGCGTGGTGGTGATGCGGTGAACCCTAAATTGCCGACGGGTGAAGTTGAAATTAAGATTTCCAAGTTGATTGTGCTCAATCGCGCGGAAACACCACCATTTTCTATTGATGATGATTGCAATGCTGGCGAACAACATCGCTTGGAGTACCGCTATTTGGATTTGCGTCGTCCGAAAATGCAACGTAATTTGATGTTGCGTCATAAAGTCACCCATGCCGCGCGTAATTATTTGGATTCACAAGACTTTTTGGACGTTGAAACACCGATTTTGAACAAATCTACACCTGAAGGTGCGCGTGACTACCTTGTGCCTTCTCGTGTGTATCCGGGTTCGTTTTATGCGCTTCCACAAAGCCCGCAGTTGTTTAAACAATTGTTGATGGTGTCGGGCATGGATAGATATTATCAAGTCGCGCGCTGTTTCCGTGATGAAGATTTAAGAGCAGACCGCCAACCTGAATTTACCCAAATTGATTTGGAAATGTCATTTGTAAATCAAGATGATGTGATGGAAAAAGCGGAAGGTTTAATTTGTGCTATGTTTGAAGCGGGTATGGGCGAAAAGTTAGAAGCACCATTCCCACGCATGACCTATGCCGATGCTATGGATAAATATGGTTTAGACCGTCCTGATGTGCGCTTTGGTTTGGAGCATATTGATGTGACTGACTTGATGAAGTCGGTTGATTTTAAAGTATTTTCAGGACCAGCCAACAATGGTGGTTTGGTCAAAGTGATTCGTGTGCCTGATGGTTGCTCGAAGTTGAGCCGCAAGAAAATTGATAACTACACCAAGTTTGTATCCATTTATGGTGCGCGTGGCTTGGCATATATCAAAGTGAACGATAAAGATGATATTCCCAATGGTTTGCAGTCGCCTATCGTAAAAAACTTATCCGAAGATGTGCTCAAAGCCTTGCTTGAGAAAACAGAAGCTGAGAATGGTGATTTATTGTTCTTCGGCGCAGACACTAAAGACGTGGTGAATAATGCACTGGGTTATTTGCGAGTTGAACTGGGCAAAGACCTCGGTTTATTTGATGAGAAAACCAATCAATTTGTGTGGGTGGTTGATTTCCCCATGTTTGAGTGGGACAGTGAAAACAAACGCCTACAAGCGCTTCATCATCCATTCACAGCACCTTATGATGAAGACTTGGATATGCTTGAAAGTTCACCGCTTGAAATGCGTTCACAAGCTTATGACTTGGTGTGGAACGGCACAGAAATTGGTGGCGGCTCGATTCGTATTCACAAATCAGATGTGCAATCGCGTGTACTTAAAGCTTTGGGTATTTCGGATGAGGAAGCCAATGATAAGTTTGGCTTCTTGCTCAAAGCTTTGGAATATGGCGCACCTCCGCATGGTGGTTTGGCATTTGGTTTAGACCGTGTGTTATCACTCATGGTGGGGGCGGAATCGATTCGTGATGTCATTGCCTTCCCTAAAACACAAAAAGCAGCTGATCCTATGGCGGAATCACCATCAGAAGTGGCTGATATGCAGTGGAAAGAATTGGGCTTACGCAAACGCCGAACCCAGATTGATACAGAATCATAAGCCCTTTTTATATTGACAGCATTGCCCAAGCATAGAACTCTAGGGCGTATGTTACACATAACACTTTGGCTTTTCATCACTTTAGGCTTGGCATCTTGTGCCAGCAAGCCACCTGTGCAAGTTATGGCAGAAGCAAGAGCAGCTGTGCAGTCGGTTCGTGTGTTGTATGCAAGTGATGAAGCCAAGCGTAGCCAAACTTATCAACACTACCAAAGTGCTGAACGTGCTTTAAAAGAGGCTAGCGAAGCCTTGGTAGCCAAGAAATATGCTGTTGCCAAGCAAAAAGCTAAGCAAGCCAAGTACCAAGCGCGTATGGCAGCCAAACTTAAGCCATAAATCAACGCCATACCGCTAAGGAAAAAAGGAATCATCATGACACTGGATCAAAACCAAGCTTCTGCCATAGGTGAATATTTATGAGTGAACAACAATCCGTAGCCCTTCAGTTGGCTGTGCAACTGATGAGGCGCGAATCACCCACACCAGACGATGGTAATTGTCAGCTATTTATCGCGCGAAAACTCGCACCGTTAGGATTTGTACAAGTATCGGTCAACGTGGGTGGCATTACCAACTCTATTTACGCCCGTGAGGGCGAGAAGGAAGGTGTATTGGCATTTGCAGGGCATACCGATGTTGTACCAACAGGCCCTGTTGAAGCTTGGGATTTTCCGCCTTTTGATGCTGTGGTTCAAGATGGCATATTGCATGGGCGTGGCGCACAGGATATGAAGGGTGGTATTGCTTGCTGGATGGCTGCGGTGATGCAACTTTGTTCAACTTTTGAACCCTTACCCACATTGCAAATTTTGATAACATCCGATGAAGAAGGTGATTCCGTGGATGGCACGGTGCGCATCGTTGAATACTTACAGGCTGAAAACAAGCTGCCTGATGCGGTGATTGTGGGAGAGCCATCATCATCCAAACAGGTTGGCGATGTGATTCGTCGTGGTCGGCGTGGTGTGGTGCAAGTGGCGATGACATTTAACGGCAAACAAGGGCATTCGGCATACCCCGATGATGCAGATAATGCGATTCATCAAGCCATGCAACCGCTTGCAGATATTGCATCTATTGATTGGGGTGAAGCTGTGGATGGATTTCCTGCGACATCATGCCAAATTACCAACTTGAATGCGGGTACAGGTGCAACCAATGTGATTCCTGGCGTGGCGGAAACCTTTTTGGATATTCGCTACAATCCGACCAACTCATTTGAAGCTATTCAAGCGCGTATTCAGCAATGTTGCGAGGGTGTGGATGTAAACTTGGATTTCAGGCATGAAGCACAAGTGTTTTCAACACCAGATGGTAAGTTTTTAGATATGGTGTGTGACGCGATTCAAAGCACAACAGGTATAACAACCAACCGTGATACAGGTGGAGGCACTTCAGATGGTCGCTTTTTGGCTGCCGCAGGTGTGCCCGTTGCTGAACTGGGGCTAACAAACTCCACCATTCATCAAGTGAATGAGCAGGTGGCAGTGCATGAATTGGATATACTGACTGACATTTACACAAAAATTATAACAACATTTGAGGCTTAAACATGAGTACCACAAGTCAATTGACCCAATTGGGCGACAAACCTACGGCAGAAGCAAGCAAGGTGTTGGAAGTATTTGAAAACCCTAACCCTGAGCGCGATTATCATATCAAAATTGATTCGCCTGAATTTACTTGTCTTTGCCCCAAAACAGGGCAACCCGATTTTGCAGAAATCAAGCTGGACTATATACCTGATGAGTTATGCGTGGAATTAAAATCCCTCAAGCTTTATTATTGGAGCTTTAGGGATGAAGGACATTTTCATGAACAAGTGACCAATATGATGGCATCCGATTTGATTGCAGCCATGAACCCGCGCTGGCTGAAAGTGACTGCCATCTTTAATGTGCGCGGTGGTGTGTATACTACGGTTGAAGTAGAACATACCAAAGCTTGATGTTTCCATGAACATCCCCTTTGTGAAAATGCAGGCGCAAGGCAATGATTTTGTTATCTTGGATGGTATGGATGATACCTTGCCCGCACTAACACAAGCTTTTATCAAGCATATATGTGATAGACATTTAGGCATGGGCTGCGACCAATTGTTGGTGTTGCAAGCCAGTGATAAAGCCGATGCTTTGATGTTAATTTATAATGCGGATGGCTCGCAAGCCGCCAATTGTGGCAATGGTTTACGCTGTGTGGGTGATTTACTGATGCGTAAGTTGGATGCTGATCAAGTGTCCATTGCCTTGGCGGATAGAGTGGTTGAAGCCAAACGCACGAGTCAGGGCGTTCAGGTTGCCATGGGAAAAGCTAACATTGAAGAAGTGAGCGATGATTATACGGATGTGTTGATTGGAAATCCACACCGTGTCTATTTTAAGAATCCACAAGCCTTTCCTGAGCGAAATGTGGAAACCATCCATGAATATGATGATAAACATGCAGTGATTAGCATTGTTGAGCGTGGCGCAGGTAAAACACTGGCTTGTGGCTCTGGTGCATGCGCAACTGCCGTGGCGATTTGGCACAAAACATCAGCAGTAAACCCGCTTATCATTCACATGCCAGGTGGTGACGTTGTTGTGTCTGGCGATGTTGACTCACTGGTGGTGCAAGGTGAGGTTCATCATGTTTTTTCAGGTTCTTTTCAGTGGGTATGCTAAAAGCCCTGAGGTTTTCCTATGAGAATGTAACCCTTAATGTTGAAAAGCGCTTAAACCCACTTTTATTGATGTTTTCAGCTATTCTCTTTGGGTTTGCAACGGTCAACTACTTGCAAGGTAGTGTGACCATGTCCATTTCTGATTTTACCCTTGCTTCAAGTATCTTGATGATGAATATAGCATTACAGAAAAAACTTTTCCCTGCCCTGCTGGTGCTTGTGATTGTTCTTTTGGTTGTCATTTTAGCCATTTCTTCTGAGTTGTTACTCCAGGGGTCAATATCTAAATTCTTGTATTATTATGGTGTTATCCCATTTTATGTTTATTACATTGTAGGTCGGCATATTGCGGCATGGCATACTGCTTTTATTTTGTTGGTCGTGTGGCTGCTTTGGTTTCTATCTGCGGCAGACGTTGTTGCTTTACAATACTCATTTGAAGAACTTTTGTTTTTTACTCCTTTACTTGTTTTTTCTGCGCTGTGCGCCTGGATGTTTGAGGTTGAACGTGAAGAGAACCGAGCGGAATCCTATGAGAAGGGTCAACAGCATGATTCTTTATTGCAAGTCCTTGATGAAGTGTATTATCGGGTTGATAT
Organism: Ghiorsea sp.; assembly: GCA_030949605.1. Lineage (GTDB taxonomy): Bacteria > Pseudomonadota > Zetaproteobacteria > Mariprofundales > Mariprofundaceae > Ghiorsea. Next base: position 45,871 of record JAUZSH010000031.1, on the reverse strand, counting down.
GCAAGGTATTATCCAAAGAATTGGCGGCGGTATTACAACATTTACAAACTTCTCACCAGAAGAAGTGATTAATCAACCCATTACTATGTTTTATGCTTATCCTGAAGATCGAGAGGCTTATGTCGAAGCATTGACAACTCATGGTAAAGTAAGGAACTACCCCATTACTATTAAAGGTAAAGCTGGTCAATTGGTGAGTATTTCGATGAATGCGACCATTATCCTTGATGGGAAGGGAGCGCCCCAATATATCGAAGGTGTGTTTCGAGATGTTTCCAAAGAAACACAACTGAAACAAGAAAGAAAAGAGCATATTGAACAGTTGGAGCAGTTAAGTGTGATTGATGCACTGCTGACTACACCTGACTTGGCGGCAGGCATTGAAGGTGTTGTGAAGCAGATGAATCTTGTTTTTGATACCGAGCGTTCCTTTTTAGCACCCTTAGACATTGCAAATCAAGAAGTTGTGGTGATCAGCGATAGGCAATACTTTACGGTGAGTAGAGTGCAAGGTGACGGGTTTGATGTGGATGACTTTTTGCAAGATGATGAAGTAAACTTTTACTTTTCCTCTATGTTGGGGCAAGAGCAATCATTGCATCATATTTTTGATGATCAAGCCTGTTTTTCAGGGCAATTCATGTGCAAACATGGTATCCATTCACATGCCATGATTTTATTGCGTACCAATATGGATAGCTACTGGTTACTTGGCTTGCATAATATAGAATATGCACCTTTGAGCGCAGAGAAACAACGCTTATTGGTTGAAATTTCACGACGTATTGGGGCAACATTGAACCAACTGCTACTGCAAAAAGATTTAGAATCTGCTGTGGTTAAAGCGGAAATAGCATCCAAAGCCAAAGGTGACTTTGTTGCAACGATTAGTCATGAATTACGCACACCTTTGCATGGTGTTATTGGCTTGCTTGATTTGATGGGGCAAGAAGCAAATGCAATGTCTGATGAGCAGCAACAAAACTTGGCTTTGGCTCAAGCATCCACGCAAGTGTTGCGCTCATTAATTGATGATGTTTTGGATTTATCAAAGATTGAGTCAGGATCTGTTGAAATGCAAAAGCAATCATTTTACCTTCAACAAGCTTTGATTGATGCTTTGATTCCATTTGTGATGAAAGCGCGTGAGAAGGGTATTGTGCTTCATTTGGAAATGCGGCATGTGGCTGAAGTGATTGAAGGTGATGCACAACGCTTGCGGCAAGTTTTACTTAACCTTGTTGGTAATGCAGTGAAGTTTACTTTTCAAGGTTATGTCCGTATTGCGGTGAGGCAAGATGATGAAATGTTGTATATCAACATTGAAGATTCGGGCATTGGTATTGCTAAAGATAGGCAGATTAATGTGTTTAAACCGTTTTACCAAGTACATGATGCGGAAGTTTTAGGCAGTAACTTGCAAGAAAAAGGCACAGGGTTAGGCACAACGATTGCACAACACTTTATCACCATGATGGGGGGTGAACTTACGTTGCAAAGTGAACCGACAGTTGGAAGTACTATGATGATTCGTTTACCATTGCACCAAGTTGGGCAAGCGCATGTTTCGGTGGATTTAAAAATGGAAGACTTGATTCATACGCCGAAAATAAGAGGTGCTGAGCAACACGGTATGAGTCAACGTAGACCAAAGTCTCAGCGGTGGCGTATTTTGTTGGCTGAAGATGACCCTGTGGGTAGGCATGTGGCAGAGAAACGATTGGTCAGAGCAGGTTTTTCCGTGGATGTGGTGGCTGATGGTTTGCAAGCTTATGCCAAGCTGCAAGAAAAGCCGTTTGATTTATTATTAACTGATATTCAGATGCCTGGATTAAGTGGATTGCAGTTGACGAAAAAAATTAGAAGTGATGAACAGAAAAAATCCTTGCCAATCCTATTGATTGTTGGTTTATCGGCATTTTCTTTAGAAGAGGTGAGGCGTGATGCGCTTGCCGCAGGTATGAATGCGTTTATCAGTAAACCTGTGGATATGACCGTGCTGATGACTGTACTCGAAGATAGTTTTAATTCGCATGAATAATGTATTGAGTGTAGAGAATCATGATAGAGATGTGGTGGGGTTAACCTATGTTTACCCTGTGATTTCCCGCCGTGCTGGGGGTGTATCCTTGGGTATTAACCTTAGCCCTAATAATGCTTGTAACTGGCAGTGTGTGTACTGCCAAGTACCGAATTTAACGAAAGGTGTATCACCTGTAGTCGATTTAAAGCTTTTGAGGCAAGAGTTGGATATTTTTTTGGCAGAGTTAATTTGGGGAGATTATATGCAGCAGCATGTGCCTGAGGCTTGCCGTGTGTTGCAAGATTTAGCGATTTCGGGCAATGGTGAACCCACGACATGCCCTAATTTTGCTGAAGCTGTGGAAGTGATTACGCAGCTTATGCAAACGTATGCGTTGAACATCCCATTGCGTTTGATTACCAATGGTTCAAGTGTTCAAAAAAACAGTGTTCAACAGGGTTTACGGCTGATGAGTACTTTTCAAGGTGAAATATGGTTTAAGGTGGATGCGGTGGGCGAAAAGCGAACGCAGTCGATTAACCAAGTGTCAATTTCTCCCGCATGGCAAGCCAAACAACTGCGTATCACAGCCAATGCTTGCCCAACATGGCTACAAACATGCGTCTTTAATGAACATGCACAAGATAGCTCATATACGGATGATTATGTGGCTTGGTTGAGTCAGTGTTTGGCAGATGGTCTGAAGCTTCAAGGGGTATTGTTATATAGCCTAGCAAGGCCCTCCATGCAAAAAGATGCGGATAAACTTATATCGGCAAGCCCGACTTGCATGCAAGATTTTGCTGAAAAAATTGAATCGCTTGGGTTAAGCGTTAAGGTGTCCCGATGAAAAAAATAATTCATGAAGCATTAGAAGCGGGTATTGTGCTGCGAAAGCAGTGTTTGAATGTGTTGGATGATGATTTGCTACAAGCTGCAGAAGTGATGGTATCTTGTTTGCGCCATGATGGTAAAATTTTAGTTTGTGGTAATGGTGGATCGGCTTCAGATGCGCAACATTTTGTGGCCGAATTGGTCAACCGCTTTGAAATCAATCGCCCTGCCCTCGCTGCATTTGCCATGGTCAACGATGCTTCGGTGATTACCAGTATTTCAAATGACTTTAGCTTTAACTCTATTTTTGCAAGGCAAACGGAAGCTTTGGGTCGCAAGGGTGATGTGCTATTGGGTATTTCTACCAGTGGTCATTCGAAGAATGTGATTCAAGCTGTGACTAAGGCTCAAGCGATTGGTATGGATGTGATTGTATTGACGGGGAAAGATGGTGGTGAACTTGGTCAACACCCTAGTGTAACAGTGAGCATCAATATCAACCACTCATCGACTGCACGCGTGCAAGAAATGCATATCACTTGTCTGCATATTTTGTGCAGCTTGATTGATGAAACCATGTTTGGTTCTGAACGAGAGTCATAGAATGCATGAAGATTTGGAAGACAATGAGCCACCAGAACAGTGGAATAAACCTCAAAAAAAACAACCTTGGTTGCTTTATATATTGATTATCATGATTTGTTTTTCGATTGCTTGGGTGATAAGTTGAACCACTTATTAAGCTGGGATGAAGCGTTAAAACTTAGGCAAATTTGGGCAGATCAAGGTAAAAAAGTGGTGTTTACCAATGGTTGCTTTGATTTGTTACACCCTGGTCATATCAAATATTTAGAAGATGCCCAAGCTTTGGGTGATGTGTTGGTTTTAGGTTTGAATGCTGATGCTTCAATTTCACGGCTTAAAGGTGATAGCCGCCCGATTAACCCGTTAAATGATAGGGCTGCCATGCTCAATGGTCTAAAGTCGATTGATGCAGTGGTGGCATTTGAAGAAGATACGCCGCAAAATTTAATTACCATGCTGTTGCCTGATGTGTTGGTCAAAGGTGGTGATTATACTGCTGATGAAATTGTCGGTGCAAAGGAAGTGCGCGATGCTGGTGGCGAAGTGATTGTCGTGCCGTTTCTGGATGGTTATTCGTCTTCCAAGTTGATTGAGCGCATCAAAGCTTCGTAACTAGCCCGCATTATTCATAAATACTGTCTCGCCCTTGCTTGCCCCTTTATTCGCAACAAATTTTTCATCCATTGTTCGTAAGCACAGCTACGAATCAATTTCTTCAAAACGCGTTGCAAACAAAGTTTCTGCGCAATCATCACGACGATTTATGAATAATGCGGGCTAGATTAAACTCAAAAAGTCGCAACATATGAATGTAAAACAGAAAACACGTTGTTCTTATAGCGTAAAGTGCAAGGGTTTGGCTTGGTTTCTGGTAAAAACCTTGCACCTGTTTAAATGAGGGCGAGGCTAAAGCCTCACTTCCAAGAGCTGAAAGTAGTAATAACGCTGTGTTCCCCTGTACTTTTTGTGGCTTAATAAGAGCCTCGTGCCATCTACTACACTTTTTGAGTAAGCTCTAACTAGCCCGTATTATTCATAAATACTGTCTCGCCCTTGCTTGCCCCTTTATTCGCAACAAATTTTTCATCCATTGTTCGTAAGCACAGCTACGAATCAATTTCTTCAAAACGCGTTGCAAACAAAGGTTCTACGCAATCATCACGACGATTTATGAATAATGCGGGCTAGGGCTTGCTTAAAAAGCATTAGACATCTTTCCTAAATAACGTGATTCTCTTATTGGTTATTAACCCTACCTCAGATACACGGTCTGTGTATGATGTATGCATCATGAAACCCTACAAAGAAATCATCCACTGTAAGCCTCAAAAATTTTTGCGTATGACAGGAATAACGCAAAAAAACTTTTCAGATTTATATGATAAAATAAAGCAACATATTGAAAATGAAAAGAAGCTTAACCCTCTGAAAAGGCGCGGTCTGAAAAGTTCTAGAGTATCATTGCAAGATTGTATCTTGTTAGCACTTTACTATATTCGCCACTATCCAACCTTTCAAGTTCTTGGCAATGTTTTTGGAATACAAGAGTCCTACTGTCACAAGGTATATAGCCGTTATGTGAGGATCATAGCTAACGTTGAAAAACTTCCTAGCCGACTAGATCTTATTGATAATAAAAGGGAAACATTGATTGTAGATGTATCAGAACAACCCATAGAGCGTCCTGTAAAACATCAAAAACAATATTACTCAGGCAAGAAAAAAAGCCATACGATTAAAGCTCAAATCATAGCTTGCGCTACAACAGGAAAGGTTTTATCGGTTGTTTGTGCAAAAGGGAAAAAGCATGACTTCAGCGTATTTAAAGAAAGTCGCCTTCCTATTCACCCAAATTCTAAACTCTTAGCTGATTCACTTACATTGAGCGGGTATGTTTTATCATTTTATTGGTTATTTTATCCTTATAAATCAATGAGATAAGGATATACATCACGATTCTGATTATCCTATGAATTTCAATCTACAACCAACTTAAGCAAAAAGTTGAAAATCGATACCGTAATTTTCATTAAATGGCTAAATGATTCGGTCATAAAAGGCTGTTTTTATTCAATATGATGAGAACAAACATCATCCGACATCAATTTTAAATCATTTTTAAAAAAAAAGATACCCGCTCAATGTAAGGATTCAGGCTATCAAGGGCTTAAAAAATATCATGAGAACTCCATGACACCGATAAAAAAACAGAAAGGAGTTGAGCGTTCAAAGGAAGATAAGAGCTTCAATAAATCCTTATCAAAGAAGCGTATTCTCATTGAAAACATTAACCGATTTTGTAAAATATTCAGAATAGTCAAAGAGGTATATCGGGGGAAACACAAAAACTATGGCTTAAATTGGCGGGTCGTGGCGGCTTTAGTCAATATGAGATATGGGTTTATTTAGGAAAGATGTCTATTGTGTCCAGTGCATCCAAACTCTGCGTTGTGCGTTTGAGCAATAGCTTTGCTATTACTTGCAACACACGCCTGAATTTTGAATGCCCTGAAATACAATCTGCTTCATCCAGACTTATTCAGAGCTTCCCTAGTAAAATCTTTGCACTTTATACGGCTGAAAACATGATATTATTTCAACATATCAATAGCTTATGACTTTTTGAATTTAATCTACGCAGGAGCATGGGAATGCATAAAGTGACTTGAATGTTTGTTCAATTAAAATCCTTGCTCAAGTCGGGTGATAAGTTGTTCGGGAAAGTTGAATCGTTGCATATCCTTGGTGACTTGTGAAATATCATAATCCAAGCGTTTAAAAGTGATTTCATTTTGGGCGGGGTCATAAATGGCATATTCAGCACCTGGATTACCACTGCGCGGCTGACCCACAGCACCAGGGCAAATCATATGGATACTATGATTGAGTGGGTGTACACCAAGGCTTTTGCGTAGAGAAACTTGATGCGCTTGCAGGCTATACATGCCTTGAAGGTGTGAGTGACCATGAAAGCAAAGTGGTAGTTGCTGTTCATGCATCCAGAGTAAATTGGATTCAGCCGTGCGTTCGTAGACATAAGCATTAAAAAATGTTGGGTCGCGTGGCGCACCATGAACAAGCATGACATCATGATGACGAAACTGTAAGGGTAGTTTTGCCAGCCATTCACGCTCAGCTTTGTTGGTCGCAGCCATCGTCCAGTGGGCAACATGTAAACTGGATTGGCTACCATGACTAAAATCTTTACCGCTGCCGATCATGTGATCATGATTGCCGCGAACGATAAAAATATTTTCTTGTTGTAGCCGTTGAATGCATTCAGACGGGTGAGGCCCGTAACCAACAATATCACCCATACAAAGAATGCGCTGGATACCCAATGCTTGAATATCATCAAGCACAGCGTCTAATGCAGGCATGTTGGCATGAATATCACTAATCATAGCTATGGGCTCGTGTTCTGAAAACCATGGCTCAATGGTAGAGGGTGAAGGCATAGCTTTGAAGCCCTGAGGGGCAATGATGTGTGGTGTGTGTTCAGGCTGGGCGGTTAATGCCGCACATATGCTTTGCATACATATTTTGCCTTGAGCATTCAAAAACGGCTGTTTTAAATGTTCAACAAGAATGAGGGGATAATCCACGCCCGAATGTTCTGCAAAATGTAAATCCAACTGCTGCCTGATTTTTTTGCCAAATTCTTGGGCAATGTCGAGTTGTAGCCATGAAGATGAAAATAAACGAATCCATAAGGCGACCATATTGGTGAAAGAGAGTAGGTGATCCCAAGTATAAAAATCATCATCAATATAATACATTTGACCATTCTCAGCGAGACCAAAATTAGATAAACCTTCATCTAACCGCATATTATTTTTTGCACCATAGGCAAGGTAGATATCAGTAATGGCTGTTAAATAACTTAGTTTAAGAGGAATAGCGTCATCTTTGTTTATCAAAGTGTGTACGATTTGTAAATAAGGGGTGATGTTGGCAACAGTCCAACCCTCTTCAGTTTCTAGGCTAAACCATGTCTTTTCAGGTGGGTAGAGATGGTGTTGTTGTTCATGTTCATATTTTTTACTTGCCCAGGCCGTGGCGATGACTTGTGAAGAGAAATGAAGGTTTTGTTGTCGCTTGAGAACGAAATGCTGATTGTAATGCAATAGTGTTCCAGGCTTGCCAGAAAATGCGCTACCGTGTGATAATGGTTTCACAGGTAGAGATAATAGCTCAATAATAATATTTGTATCAATGGCGAGTGGATGTTGGATAACATCAATAGTTTTGGAGTACATGCAGCAACCTTGTTTACTTGAAAAGATATTCGTGTTGAAATTGGAAATTAATCTTTGATTTATTGGGCAATCTTGTCAACCTTTCAATTATTTACATTCACATGAGGAGGTCAGTTTGAATTATATTTCGCAAGGTGAACAAGGCTTGAAGCATATATCTTTGCTGCGGCGAATTTTTTTACAAAAATTAACAGGTCAATTGCATGTACAGTTTACAGGGGGAGAGAAAGAGTCTTTATGTTTTCATGAAGGTGGTTTTGTTGCCGGTGAAACACCGATGCTCCCTCTTTTGCAGCGTTTCCTTGCCCAGCCTGTGCAGCGGTTTGCTTGGGATCCGGATGCTATTGCTGATCTTAAGTATGGTAGGATTGCACCGTGGATTGCTTTGTCGGATGCTTTGCGTGACTTGTCTTTGGATACACGGGTGGCTGTATATCAGAAGGTATTTAGTCATTTACCACCGATGCTGCTTAAAAATTGCCCTGTTCACCGCTTCGATTTTGCTGATGAAGCAACGTATTTATTTTTATACCAGCTGAGCTTGGGAGTACCCAGCTTTGAGGTGAAAATGTTTTTCTTAGGTGATTTAAATCAAGAAGAATTGAATAAACGCGCACGTACGGTGTTGCTGGTTTTTTTATTGGGCTATTTGCGAGCTGCACCCAAGCAAGAAGAGCAAACGAAAAAGGTGAATGTTGCCTCAAGAATATTAAGTCGATTTCAAGCTAAGAGGATGAGATAACATGGCAGAAGTAGCAAAAATCATGGTGTCGGGTCCTTTTGGTTCGGGTAAAACCACGTTTATTCAATATGTCAGTGATGAACAATTTTCAGGGAAAGATGTGCCAACAACAGGTGAATTGGCGAAGTTTAAAGCGATGACAACCGTAGGTATGGACTTTGGCATTTTGCATGTCGATGATGAATTGGATGTGCATTTATTTGGCACCCCCGGTCAAGCTCGGTTTGCATTTATGTGGAAAATCATGTCCAAGGGTGCATTGGGCACTATTTTTCTTGTGGATGGTGCATCAGATCGGGCTCTTTCTGAAGCGAAAATTATGTTAAAAACCTATAAAGAAATGCCAGGTATGCAGATGGTGGTTGGGGTGAGTAAACAAGATTTGCCTGAAGCAAAAAGCCTGAATGCCATTGCAGAAATGCTTGATTTGGGTAATACACCCATGTTTGCCGTGGATGCCAGGGAAGGGAAGGATGCTAGGTTTTTAATTATGGCGTTGTTGCAAGAGGTGTTAGCGGGGGATGAAGCTGATGATATGGAGCTATAAAGTATTTAATCTTTACCTTCTACCGTCATTCTCTTGAAGAAGGGAATCCACAAATTGCTAGGCATGATAAGTTGATGGATGCCCGCCCCACGCCTTCGCGGGGGGCAGGCTCTGCGCGAGTATGACGGTAAGTCTATTCATGAATGACTATAGGGTGTTAGCCCTGCTCTAAAGCTAAGCGCAAGGGTTTGGCTTGATTTTTAGCAAAACCCTTACACCTATTCAAAAGAAGGCGAGGCTAAAGCCTCACTTCCTATGAAAATAACCGCATAAGTTTCCTGACTTACCATCAACATAATTTTTGCAAGTGGCTCTAAGGTGCCTCGTTTCCATGCAAGAGCCATAGTGAATCATGAATTGATTTACCGTCATGCCCGAGTTCTTTTGTCGGGCATCCATCCAAGCTTATATCTTAACTGATGTTACGCAGTCGGGCTAAAATTCGTCATTTCCACGCAAGAACACAGGAGCGAGAAAACATATGGCAGAAAGTCATGATTGAGGAAGTGCGACTTTAGTCGCGCATGCATGATGGTGCTTCTCATGCGGGGCTAAAACCCCACTTTCTATATTGAGATCGCAGTATTACCGTTTCATTTTAACGAATAAAGGTAAAACTGAAATCTACGCGCTACAAATGAGAGTGGAGTTATTCTTTCTCAACAAAGTGCGTAACATCAGTTATTTTAGATAAAGGTGGTATCGCTTATCACTATCTTGAATATCTAGCAGGGTAGATGGCTCTAGTCCTTTCTCTTGTAAACCTTGGCTGATGGCTTGAATATCAATATTTTGTTGAGCAATCACGGCTTTGGCACTTTCAGGTATTAAATCTTCTAAATTTAAGGCACTTGCCGCAGGTAAGGTGAAATGAATATGTGGCTTATCACCTTGATAGACTTCTACATACAGGGTTGTCGCAGAGCCTTTGGCTTGGGGTAAGACGACGGCTTTTACGATATGTTGCTGTTGCACTGCTTTGATATAAGCGTCACCCAAGGCTTGTTTGAGTAGTGGAAACCAAGGCAGTTGGCTTTGCAGTAAAATCAATTGCTGGGTTAAGCCCTGAAAGGTGCGCATCAATAAGAATAAATCGGCAGGGCCAGCCGCACGAAACAACCACTTTTGTTGACCAAGCAATGTTTCAACTTCTTGTGCAGGATGCCAAGTGCTTAAATCAAAGGGTTTATCGATGATAAATGGGCGGAAAATGGTTTGCATCAGTGCAGGAAGCTTAGCCTCAATGGCTTGTAGTTTAAGGGCATCAAAACCTAAGGCGACAAAGCCTTGTAGTGGGTCGATTTGCATCTCACCTCGGCTGGTGAGAATCAATTGTAACAAAGCTTTTCGTGGCACATCACCCACATCAATTATGCAACCAAAATCCAAGAGGTGAACTGTTGGATGTGGTGTGGTGGCTTCAAATAGATAATTGCCAGGGTGAGGGTCGCCATGCACAAGCCCATGTTTGAATAAACTTTGGAACATGGTTTGCATTAAAGTGCGGGCAATGCTTAGGCATTGTAGCTTAGTCCAATGCTTGGCGACCTCCGCCAAACGAACACCCTGCACCCAATCTTGAGCCAAAACATTACGCCGACATAAATCGGGAAAAACTTGGGGGATATGTAAGCCTTGAACATGCACGTGTTGGCGAAACGTATCTTGGGTTTGCATTTCGTGAATATAATCAAGCTCTTTAGCCATGTTGGCGTTTAAACTTGCTTTGTAAGCTGTCATATCAAAGTCCCAGCGTTTGACAGGGCCAGCGCGGGGCATCAAACCAGCAATACTTAATTCTGCTTTCACAGCTTGAGCAATATCAGGGTATTGCACTTTGATGGCAACCTTTTCACCTGTTTTTAACACGGCATGGTGAACTTGCCCTAAGGATGCTGCGGCTAGACTAGCATCAAATTGTTGCAGTATATCATGCCAAGGGCTGCCCCAAGTCTGCTCTAAGATGGGGATGATGCGTTGCTTTGACCATGGCTCAACACTTTGGGTTAAGCTTTGCAGCGCATGGTCATCATTCATGCCAGCCATGATTTGTCCGATTTTCATGGGCAAGCCCCGACCTTGGGCAAGCTTATGGGTGAGCTGGGTTTGTAGCTTTTGTTTCTCAGGTTCAGATTGTGTGCGTTTAAGCTTGAACATCAACCATAGTGTTTGTGTGAGGTGAGTTAATCTTGAGAGCATGCGTCATCTTGCCAAGAGGCAGGGTCTAAAAAACTATCGGCATCAATGCCTTGTGTTTTCATGGCTTCATACAGGGTTTGGTGTTGAAAAGGTGGTGTAATCGCCACAAAAGCTTGCATGATATGCGGTTGTTGAACTTCAAGTTCACCAGCTTCAATGGCTAAATATTCTGCCTGTTGGGTCATGTTGATGCGTGCCTTTTCCCTAAACGCAAGTGGGGTGGCCTTGAGGATATGCTGGGCTTGAGTTACCAGCTTATCTTGCCAGACCAAGGTGATGGGTAATGGTGGAAGCTCGCCCGTATCATCTTCTGAAAGGGGTTGTGAAAGGATAAGTGTAATGCCTTCATCGCAATATAGATGTTGCTCCAAGGTGTTTTGATAGCGTGTGATGTTGGTGCGTTGATGGATATTGGGCTGCTGCATAAGGCTTTGGGCATCGTTTTCAATGCTTGAGCATTGCAGCGTGAGCATGGCGGGGTATTCACCGCGCGCAAGGTGTAAGGTTAAAGAGCCATTGCACACACTTGTGACACTTGTGCGATTGCCTTCTTGCAGCCCTGTAAAGCCGAGTATTTCAGTGAGCAAGGTATAGCTTTTCTCAGGGTCTGGTGTGTAGAGGTAACAAGCTGTAGCATAAAACATAAGGGCAAGTCAATCATGCTTAGGGGCATAGTCAACGTTTCACATCAAGTCAGCATGCTTCTTGTGGATGAAGCGAATTTAATCTATGCTTTTGCCATCTTTATAAAGGACTGGGGTGATAATGTCGCTACAAGATTACCTGAATGAACAATGTAAAAGCTTGGGGTTTAAGTGGTTAACGATTATTGGCGTCGATGGATTGACGATTTGCAATAGTGGCATTGATGAACAGTTCGAGCTGGCGGCATTGTTGCCCGATTGGATGGATACCAGCCACAAGCTGGCTAAAGCTGCCAAGCTTGAAAATGGTATGGGTTTAATATGTTTGGTGCCTAAGTCTGGGGGCTATTTGCTGTTGATGCGTGATTTTGAGGTGCGTGGTGAACGTATGTTTATTTTGGTTGCAACGCCCAAAATCCCAGCCAAAGCAGCCAATACGATTAAAGGAATATGTGACCAAGTGGAAAGCTTGCTTTGAGCATGTCATACTTATGTCATACTTATGTCATACTTATGTCATACTTATGTCATATATAAGAACATAAGAACATAAGAATATAAGGTTGGAAAATGGAAAATGTTGGTTTAAGCGAAAGTGAAATATTAGCCTGCGAAAAGGAATTGACAGCATTGCTTCTGGCGCAGCCATCCCTTGAAGGGGTAGTCTTATCATCGGCAGATGGTTTGATGGTGGCATGCGAAGATAAAACGGGCAAGCTTGAAGGGGAAATGATTGCGGCAATGAGCTCGTCTATGATTTCACTGGCAGATACCTTGGCTGGGCAAGCAGGTCGCGCTGAAGTGGAAAATATTATCAGCGAATCAGAATCTAGCACTTTGGTGGTCTTGCATGCAGGCGACTTGATTTTAACTGTGATTGGTAAGCCCGATGTGCAGGTGGGGATGGTTTTGGCGGCAGCAAAGAAAGCGGCACAAGGTATTCGCCAAGATACCCAAGATTTTAGTGAGGGTGTAAAGGGAATTGATATTTTGAAAGACCCAGCATCTTTGCTAGAGCGTGTAAAAAAAGAAATGGAAATGATTAAAAAGGAGAAATAAATTATGGGATTAAATGATACTTTAAAAGGATTGGTAGATACAGTGGATGGCGCACTGGGTTGTGCAGTCGTTGATGTTAGCTCGGGTCTGGTGCTTGGTGTACATCATACAGTACCTTACTTTACGCAAGCTTACCTTGATGCGGTGGCAGCAGCGGCAGTTGAAGTGTTTCGTGGTAGCACGGTACGAACAGTTGAAAAGTTGCTGGCAACGCAACGTGGCGATCATGAAGTGAATTATATCCAAGAAATTCAAATGACTACAGAGAATACACTGCATTTTATGTGTATCGTACCTGGTAAGAAAAATGCCTTGGCAGTGTTGATTACGAATAAAAATGCGAACTTAGGTATGGGCTGGGCAGCTTTGCGCCGCACGTTGACAGAAGTCGCGCCGCATTGCCCTTGATACTTAGAGTATAGATATGAATGATATGTGACTACAACAGCCAAGACTGAGGTATCACTCAGCTTGGTTTTTGCAGCATGTAAAAGGTTTGCGAGATTCATGGATTAAGGCAATCAACTGTTTTAGCAGAGGAGTAGCGGGAGGGGTGAACCCTGTAACGTTACTGTTTTGCAAAAAAAAGAAGTGAAAAATAAGGAGGTATAATCAAATGACATTAAATGATACTTTAAAAGGATTGGTAGATACAGTGGATGGCGCACTGGGTTGTGCTGTGGTGGATGTAAGCTCAGGCTTAATGCTTGGAGTGTACCATACTGTTCCATATTTTACGCAATCGTATGTGGATGCAGTGGCTGCGGCTGCAGTTGAGATGTTCCGTGGTAATACTGTACGCGCTGTGGAAAAGCTATTGGCAACACAGCGTGGTGATAGTGAAGTGAATTATATTAAAGAAGTGCAAATGACTACGGATAATACGCTTCACTTTATGTGTATTGTGCCTAACAAGCCGAATGCTTTGGTGGTATTGATTACCAATAAGCAAGCGAACTTAGGTATGGGCTGGGCAGCTTTGCGCCGTTCGTTAGATGAAGTTGCACCACATTGTCCTTGATATACACAAAAAAACCATTTTTTAATTAAAGCATAAAGGGAATAAATATAATGAATATTAATGAAGCAATTGCAGAGTTCATCTCGATTGAGGGTGTTATTGCAGCCATGGTGGTAGATTCGAGTAATGGTATGATTTTGGGTGCCAAAGCGATTAAAGATTTTGATACTGATATGGCGGCTGCGGGCAATACTGAAGTGGTACAAGCAAAAAGAAAAACCATGAAAATGTTGGCCATAGATGACAAGATTGAAGATATGCTGATCACTTTAGGCAAGCAGTTTCATTTGATTGCCCCCCTGGCATCTAATGATGAGGTTTTTGGCTATATTGTTGTGGATAGAAAAGGCGCAAACTTAGGTATGGCGCGTGCTAAAATTCGCGCAACTATGGATGAACTGATGGTCTAACAACGTTTGAAATGATAAAAAAAGCTACGCTTTATTCAAAGCGTAGCTTTTTTTATGTCTTTTTAGCTCTTGGGTGGCTGGTAAGCCGCTGGTTTTTTGACGGTAAATGGTGCTTGCCCCCAGACGCGCATCACGCATTCATCAACGCTTTTCTTTTCAAGGGAAGAGTGGAAAGAGCGGTCAACTTCTAACCAGCGCTGGCAAATACCATCACTCATCCCCTCTGCTAAAATAGCGCGCCTCAAATAAATTTCACGAATGTCAGACATTTCTTGGGTGATAAACATGTGCATATGAATAAAAGCAGGTGGTTCACCTTTGTAGTGATTTTCTCCGCCAAAGGCTGCTACCATAAATTCAGTTTGCCCACGAACCAGCAACCTTTTGGCACGGTGATGAAAAAATGAACCAATATATGCATCTTCATATAAATAATCATAAAATCGTTGGTGGATGCGTGTGACAACTTCTGTGCCGCCGATATCATCAATTAATAAGGATGAACTTTCGGTAGTTGCGCCACTTTTTTTCTCGGCTTTGGGTGCATGGCGAAGCACTTCAACCATGATATTGGCGACTTCTTCAAATACAGTTTGCCATGCAAGCTTTAACTCAGGTGTAAAATCTTCTTTACACGTGTCTTCAAGGGCAAGCAATAAAGCTTGGTTAAAATCATCAAAGTGAGATACCTCCGCATGGTAAGCAACATGCCGCTCTGCCATACTCTCTAGTGCAGCAGAAATTTTATGCAAATCATGCACACTTTTGAAGGTGGCTAACATGTTGTTAAACTTTCGCGTAAGCATGCTGATGCCACCGTTGAAAATGTGGGTTAAGCTCGGATTGATACGAAAAAGGTGGGTGTAGAAGCTGCTGCTTAAGTTGTCGATGTTTTGTCCCATAGATTCAATATGTTGTTTGACTATGGTTTGTTGCGCTGTGAAAGACATTTTCATTCCCCTTGAAATATTAAGGATAAGTATGCGATGAAGGGCTAAACAATCAAGGCAATTGATGGTGCTAGGATTATACCAATTTGATGTTAATGTTCTTCTTATTTATTAAAGTAAAAGAGGAATCTATGAACCAATATCCAGAAAAAACATGCAGTATTGAGCGTTTAGTCAGTCATCCAAAATTGGTGGAAGCAACCCTTGCAGGGCGAAAAACTGAGCAACGCCGTGATGGTGTATATGCTTATCCCAATGAAGAATTTGAATTGGATGGTGTAAGCTTTATTGTGACAGACCTTAAAAGACAAAAATTAGGCGATATTACCGATGCTGATGCCCAAGCAGAGGGTTACCCATCATTAGAAATGTATAAAGGCTTGATTCTAAAAATGCATAAAGGTATGCCTTGGGATGAAGAAGCTTTGGTTTGGGTGCATTGCTTTCAGCGTAAAGCTTAAGCCTTGCGTCGAAACCAACCTGCAATGCTATATCTGTCCTTTTGTGCAGGTAGCACCTCATGTGGGAACTCGTCGCTTAAGAACACAACTAAGCGATTCATCTGTGGAGCTACCTTCTGAAAAGGCATTGTGCTCAGTTCGTTGGCATACATCAATAATTCGCCGCCATCGTGATTTCCCCAGTCAGGGTTGAGATAATACACAGTGGTAAGCATACGATTCGATGAACCTTTAAATGCATCCAAATGCCGTTTGTAGAAGCCTTTGGGTGCATAGTGGGCAAAGTGGGCTTCATAATCTACTAAACCCATGAAGAGATGTTGATTGATTTCCACTCTGAGTGTTTCCATCCAACGTAGATAATCTTGTTCAATCGGTTGTTTGCCAGTCAGCCAGCGTGATGTGTCGCTGCGATAACTTTTGTCCAAGCGGAAGGCATCACCGCGACCTATGCCCATGTCTTTAAATGTTGATGCTGGTAGCTTAGATATATGTTGGTAAAGGTGTTGGCACATATGCTCAGGCAATGCTTTGTCGATAACGCAATACCCTTTCTCGGCGATATGTTGGGCGATATTGGTTTGTATGCTCATGTTGGGTTGATGTTATCCTTAGCTTCTTCTTTGAGCCGCCATAAAAAAAATAATAGAATGAAAGCAATGCCTACCAACATCAATTGCAGTCCAAGATGTTGATATAAAATAGTGATTGAAATGAAAAAGGTGAGTGCGATCAAAAGCGTAGCACGCATTTTGATGTGGCGACTGACCACTCCATGTTCTTCCCAGTTGCGAAGCACTTCACCAAACCAGCGGTTGTTGAGCAACATCTGGTGAAAGCGGGGCGAGCTTCTGGAAAACAAGCCAGCAGCAATAATCATAAATGGTGTGGTGGGCAAGATAGGCAGTAGCACCCCAACCAAACCCAACAGCACAAAAAACCAGCCAATAATAATTAAAATATGATTTTTAAACCGTTGATTCATGGGTGAATGCTACCTATCGCTAATGCGAAGATTAGTATTTCATACACCTTTATCTGTAACTCCTGAATTCAAGTGATATTCGCTTCTGATACGCTTTTTACCACCTAACCCGCATTATTCATAAATACTGTCTCGCCCTTGCTTGCCCCCTTTATTCGCAACGCGTTTTTAATCCATTGTTCGTAAGCACAGCTACGAATCAATTTCTTCAAAACGCGTTGCAAACAAAGTTTCTGCGCAATCATCACGACGATTTATGAATAATGCGGGCTAAGACTTCAGCAGTCTCAGCTGACCATAATGTGGCTTTTGATATTCAAGCTCAAGAACCCGTCAACCGTTTCATAAAACCATCTTCCGAACCAGCATTAATCCAACCTGTAGCAATCGTCTTACTAAGCTTGTTGTTCACGCGCCCACGATGAATATGCGAAGGTGATGCGGGAAAGATAACCAATTTACCCCGCTCCGCTTTCTCATGATGCTCTTGCCAATGAAACTCCGTGCCCGCCTCGTCCACGCTTTCGCAGTAAAGTATCCATGCCAACACGCGATGCATTGGCTCAGTCGCCTCATCGCTTATCGTCCAGTCACAATGCCACTGCCGAAACCCTTCACCCGGCGCATAATGCTGCAAGTTGAATATCGGCATCACAAACAGCTCTTGCTCAGGGCAGACGTTGCGAAACATAGGTCGCTCTTTTAAGTATTGCTCCAACCCTGCCGACACAGCCCGTTTGATGACTTCCGACAGCGCAAAAGATTCAGGGTCTTTGCGGCTTATTGTCACTAGACTGATGTCTGTTGATTCTTTGGCTGGCTCCGCATCACTACCATCTGATCCAAATGCCACGCCCGACCGCTGCAAGTCTTTGCGCCTATCAAAAAAGTCCATCACACCATCTGCAATGGACTCAAAACCTGTATTGTGGTATCTGCCGATTAGTTGCATTTGGAGACTCCTCAGTTTAAATCATGCTTTTGAAAACAGCAACGCTACCTTTTAACTGATGTTACGCAATTGGGCTAAAGCCTCACTTCCAAGAGCTGAAAGTAGTAATAACGCTGTGTTTCTCTGTACTTTTTGTAGCTCAATAAGAGCCTCGCGCCATCTGCTGCGACTTTTTTAGTTTAATCCAATTAAAGTCACTCCTGAATTCAGGTCATTTTCTTGCTTTAAGCTTATGTTCATACTTGAAAGGTTACGGTTACAGTATGATTTGGTTTATGTTGATTGCTTCACTGATTTCTGCATTGGTTTCTGCTTATGTGGGCTGGCGGATGCATTTGCCCAATTTAGCTATCAAAAGACTTGTTTGGGGCTACTTATTCGTTGTTTGGCTGCTTTCTACATTTGCTATGTCTCTGCGCTTGTTTGGAATCATTAATGATGCTACGGATATATTGGCATGGTTTGTGTATCTCAACATGGGTTTCTTTTCGTTGTTATCTATTGCCTATGTCATGATTGATATATTTCATCTATTCACTCAAAAAATTAAACCCAACCCTGAGCGTAGACAGTTTATGTCATCCACCGTAAGTCTTGGTGTGTTAAGTGGTGTGGGCATCACCACAGGACTTGGCTTTGAGCAGGCAGTGGGTGGTGCTATCATTAAAGAGGTGCAAGTACCGTTGGGCAATGTGCCAGTACCCTTGCAAAAGTTGAAAATCGTCCAGTTTACCGATTTGCATATTGGTCCGATGATTAAAAAAGAATATGTGGAAACACTGGTGCAACAGATGAACGCTTTGGATGCCGATATGATTGTTATGACGGGTGACTTGGTGGATGGCTCTGTTGCGCGGTTAAAACATGATGTTGCGCCACTGGCGAGACTCAAAGCCAAGTACGGCAAGTTTTTTGTTACAGGTAATCATGAATACTATTCAGGGGCTGAAGATTGGATTGCCGAGATGCAAAGGCTTGGTTTTATCGTCCTGCTCAATGAGCATCAATTGATTGAGGTGGATGGTGCGAAGTTACTTATGGCTGGGGTGACCGATTATCGTGCGGATAGACACCTGGCTTCGCATCAAACCAGTCCAAAAAAAGCGATGGAAAATGCACCAGATGCCGATGTGAAAATTTTGTTGGCACATCAACCCAAAAGCATCTTTGAGGCAGCAGAAGTTGGCTTTGATTTGCAGATTTCAGGGCACACGCATGGAGGACAGTATTATCCGTGGAACTTTATCGCCAAGATGGCGAACCCTTATATTAAAGGTCTTCATTTGCATGATGATAAAACTTGGATTTATGTGTCGCCGGGTACGGGATACTGGGGACCACCAATAAGATTGGGTAATGAGCCTGAAATCACACTCATTAAACTGGTTTAACCTAGCCCGCATTATTCACAAATACAGCCGCGCCCTTGCTTGTCCCTTTATTCGCAACAAATCTCTCATCAATCGTTAGTAAGCGCGGCTACGAGCGATTTCTTTAAAATTCGTTGCAAACAAAGGTTCTACGCAATCATCACGACGATTTATGAATAATGCGGGCTAGGGGAAGCTCTGAATAAGTCATGAACGCATATATTGTGTCCAGTGCATCCAAACTCTGCGTTGTGCGTTTGAGTAATAGCCTTGCTATTCCTTGCAAACAATGGATTACCGCCCCGCGCCTTCGCGGGAATGATGGAAATATTATTTCTTGTCTCATAACATCGTGCCGCAAAGGAAACTTTTGCAGCATAAAAAGTTGGAAATAAAGCCTCGAACTTTCGTCGGACAGTAGTGGTATTTTTTTCAAGCTCGCCAATATCAGAGTACATTCAAAAAGGAAGTATGGCGAGTGTTTTGATAAGGTTGTACGCTTTGTTTCATGATAAATTTTGATGCAGTAGATTATTGATATGTTCATAACCTTACTTTTGGGTGGTGCGCGAAGTGGCAAGTCGATGAGGGCGGAAGCTTTGGCGAAAGATTTGAATTTGCCCGTTTGTTATGTAGCAACAGCACCACATATCAAAGAAGATCAAGCATGGGAAGATCGGATTGCAAAGCATCAGTCGCGCCGCCCTGATTATTGGACATGGATTGAAGAGCCGCTGGATTTAGTGATGGTGTTGCAAGGTCACTCTAATGCACAGGTCTTATTGATAGATTGTTTAACATTATGGCTGAGTAACTTAATGTTCGCTGAAAAGAATGTTGAATATGAGATTAAAACGTTTTGCAAAGCGTTGATGGAATGCCAAGGAGAAGTCATTCTTGTTTCGAATGAAGTGGGCATGGGTTTAGTGCCTGAAACAGATCTTGGGCGAACATTCCGCGATGAACAAGGAAGATTGAATCAAGCTGTGGCTAAGGTTGCGCATAGGGTTGAATTTATTGCTGCAGGGCTTCCTATCCGATTGAAGTAGAGTATAAAAAAAGGCAACCCTAAGGTTGCCTTTCAACTTGAATCGAAGAGAAAGCGCTTAAAGTGCTTTCAAGAATGCGATGATTTCATCTTGTCTTTCAGTATCACAGATTTTTTGTTTTGCCATTTTTGTTTTAGCTTTTTTGTCGCCAGTAAATTCTTTGATCGCTTTTTTAGAGTCACACATCCAAGCGCGAAGGTGATCTTCATCCCATGTCCAGCCACCAGCTTTTAGAGCTTTACTGTATTTTCTAAAGTCTGTTGCGCCAGCATCGCGACCAACAACGCCCAAAAGACCAGGCCCTGTTTTGTGCTTTTCAGTGAACTTGTGACAAGACTTACATTTCTTTTCAGCACCAGCCATAGCTTCTGTTGCAGCTAGACCACTGACCAAAAATGCAGATGTTGCAGCAATCATTAATAATTTTTTCATTATTACTTCCTCCTCATCGGATTGAATCGTGTGTGGATTTCTAAAGATGTTTTAATCATGTTGCAAGCATAAATGTCATAATGGTGTCATACAGATTTACTTTCTGGGGATATGCTTAACTTATGAATGAGTCTATACTTGGCATATGAATATTATTTTAGCTTCACAATCACCACGTAGGCTCTTCTTATTGGAAGCTGCAGGTCTTACTGTTGATGTAAGACCCAGTTTTATAGATGAATCACCAATGTCAGCCGAGTCTGCTTTAAGCACAACCCAGCGTTTGTGTATAGAGAAAGCCAAAGCTTGCCAGGTGATGGACGAAAAACACCCCATTATCGCTGCGGACACCTTGGTCGCTATCCATGATGAGGCTTTGGGGCAACCCTTAGATTTAACAGAAGCCAAACAAATGATTCAGAAGCTTTCGGGTAAGCAGCATCAAGTGCATACCACAGTTTGCGTGCGTTGGGGTGATGTTTACCAATCGGCAACAGTGACCACCACGGTATCTTTTCGCGACATTAAAGATGAAGAAATAGATGTATACGTTCGGTGTAATGATATATTGGATAAAGCTGGTGCGTATGCGATTCAGGGTGGCGCATCAGGTTTTATTACTGGTATAAAAGGTAGCTTAGATAATGTCATTGGTTTGCCAGTGGCGACAACACTTGCTTTAATAGAAGCGGTAAAAGGTGAGGTGTTGCCTCGATGAGTACAGAATTATTGGTGAATGTTACCCCTTTTGAAACCCGGATTTCCCGTGTTGAAAATGGTAGGGCAGAAGAGTTATATATCGAGAGAACGCGAGGCAAAGGGCTGCGTGGTAATATGTATTTGGGTCGAGTGCAACGGGTAATTCCTGGTATTCAAGCTGCATTTGTGGATATAGGCATGGAGCGTGCAGGTTTTTTATATGCTGGTGATATTCCTGGCGCGCGTTTAGAAAATGAAATAATAGATGCAGATGATGAGCAAGAAGCGAAAGGTGATGATGAAACATCGTTGAATGTGGGTTATAGGCAAAATATTGCACCGATTGGTCAACTGCTTCGTGAAGGGCAAGAAATCTTGGTTCAGGTATCCCGCGAACCAATTTCATCCAAAGGACCACGTTTAACGGCGATGGTGAGCTTGGCAGGGCGATACTTGGTTTATTTGCCAGAACTTGATCATGTTGGTATTGCCAGACGTTTGGAAGGTGAAGAGGAACGTGAGCGTTTGCTGGTGATTGCCAACAGCATTAAAGTGGAAGGTAGCGGCATCATTATCCGCACGGTTGCAGAAGGTCACTCTCAAGAAGACTTGGCACAGGATTTACAATTTTTAATCAAACTCTGGCAAGATATTGAAAAGAAGCGTAAAAAATATTCCCTTAAAACTATCGTTCATACGGAATTAAATTTGTATTTACGTGTGATGCGCGACTTTGTGGATGATGAAGTCGAGAAGATTCATGTTGATTCCAAAGAAGCTTATGTGAATATGAAAGCGTTTGCCAAGAAATTTATGCCTGAAGTGGAAGGGCGTTTGTACTACTATCCTGGAAGCCGCCCTATTTTTGATGTGTATGGGGTTGAAGAAGAGGTTAATCGTGCTTTGTTGCGAAAAGTGAATTTGAAATCAGGCGGCTCGATTGTGATTGATCAAGCCGAAGCTTTGATTGCCATTGATGTGAACTCAGGTTCATCTGTCAGCTCACGAAATCTTGAAGAAACCAGTTTTAAAACCAATTTAGAAGCTGTGCATGAGGTTGTGCATCAACTTCGTTTGCGAAACCTTGGTGGTATTATCGTGATTGATTTTATAGACATGGAAGACAAAGACAACCAAGCCAAAGTCATGGAAGTATTAGAAGAAGCGTTAACCCGTGATAAAGTGAAAAGTAAAGCCCATCCTTTCACTGCGTTGGGGCTGGTGCAACTCACGCGAAAACGGACACGCGACTCTTTGGGGCGAATGTTGCAAATGGAATGTGAGCATTGCAGTAGCACAGGGTTAACCAAAAGTATGCAAACCGTTTGCTACCAACTCTTTCGCGAAGTGGTGGCAGAAGCTAGAGCTTATCCGAGTGAGAAACTGTTGGTGATTGCGCATCCGAAGTTGATTGATTTGATGTTGGGTGAAGAAAATGAAATGGTGGTTCAACTCGAAACATTTTTGGGTAAACAAATTAGCTTTAAACATGATGAGCAGTTTGCCACAGACCGTTATGAAGTGGTGCTCCAATAAATACTTCATCGCCGTTGCGTTTATACGTACATACACCATTTTGCCTACATAAATGCCACTACTGTGACTTTAATTCGCATGTGTTTGCTGAACCTCCTTGGAAAGCATACAGTCAAGCTCTGACTCAAGAGTTGCACTATTATGCTAAACAGCCCCAGTTTTCAGGGCGAAAAATTCATAGCATCTTTTTTGGTGGAGGCACACCTTCACTTGCACCTGCAAGCTTATTCTCTCAAGTCTTAAGTGAAGCTGATCGCTTGTTTACCTTTGCTGATGCTATTGAAATCACTTTAGAAGCGAACCCTGGAGCAAGTGAAATGGGGCGTTTTCAGGCTTACCGCCAAGCGGGCATCAATCGCTTGTCCATTGGTGTGCAAAGCTTTGATAACAAAGAGCTTCAATGGCTTGAACGCATTCATTCAGCCGATGAAGCTGTGGCGGCATATGGCATGGCAAGAGATGTTGGTTTTGAGCGCATTAACCTTGATTTGATGTATGCACTGCCACATCAAAGTTTGGATGAGTGGTTTGTATCTTTGGAAAAGGGGATTGCGCTTAAGCCTGAACATTTATCGTGTTACCAACTTACGGTTGAACCGCATACAGCACTGCATGTGACCCATAAAAAGCAAAAGTTAGCCTTACCCGATGAAGATTTGGCATTGCAGTTTTTTTGGCAAACACGGCAGAGGTTGGCGGATGCGGGTTATCAAGCCTATGAAATATCTAACTTTGCCAAAGCTGGTGAAGCATGTCGGCATAATCGCGGATATTGGCAATATGATGATTATATCGGTATTGGTGCAGGTGCAGCAGGGAAATGGGATGAAAAAGATGGTGGGGTCATGCGATACAGTAATACTCGCGCACCTCAATCGTATATTGATCATGCCTTGACGCATGGCAAAGCCGTGAATAGTAAGGAAAATTTATCCAAACAAGAAGCCATGGGCGAAGCGATGTGGTTGGGATTAAGACAGCAACAAGGCGTTGATTTGTTATGGTTTAAACAACGCTTTGGGGATGATTTGTTTGATGTTTACCCAGTGTTGGTTAAACAGTGGGTCAATCAAGGCAAGCTTCTAAGTGATGGTCACCAGTTGCAGCTTACATCAGCAGGGCTAAGCCTTGCTGATGATATTTCGGCATCCTTTTTGGCGTAGCTTAGCATAGGCTACGGTTCAACAATTAAATCGATACGCCCATCAAAAATTCCACCAAAGCTTTTTGTGCATGAAGTCTATTTTCTGCTTCATCCCAAACCACCGATTGTTTGCCATCAATGACTTCGGCAGACACTTCTTCGCCGCGATGTGCGGGTAAGCAATGCATAAATAAAGCATCAGGTTTGGCGCAAGCCATCAATGTAGCATTCACTTGATAATCTTTAAATGCGGCTTCACGAATTTTTTGTTCTTCCTCTTGCCCCATGGATGCCCAAACATCGGTGGTGACCAAGTCGGCACCTTGTACAGCTTCTTGGGGGCTGTTGCAGATATGAATATGAACACCATTGGCTTGTGCTTGAGCCAATACACTTGCATCCACAGTATAGCCTTGAGGACTTGCGATATTGAGCGTGTAACCAAATGTTGCCGCACCATTCATCCACGAATGTGCCATATTATTACCATCACCAATCCAAGCCACAGTTTTACCTTGAATATCGCCCCGATGTTCCGTAAATGTCATCACATCGGCCAAGATTTGGCAGGGATGGGTTAAATCGGTGAGCGCGTTGATGACAGGCACAGATGAATGGGCTGCAAATTGCTCCACCATCGCATGATTAAAGGTGCGAATCATAATGATGTCCACCATACTGGAAATCACTTTAGCGGAATCAGTAATAGGTTCACCTCTGCCCATTTGCGTGGCTTCAGAATGTAAAAATAGCGCATGACCACCCAGTTGAAACATGCCCGTTTCAAAGGAAATACGGGTGCGGGTGGATGATTTCTCAAAAATCATCGCCATGGCTTTACCTTCAAGGCTGCGGTGTGGTTGACCACTCTTTTGTTGAGCTTTAAGGCTGATTCCGCGCTCTAAAATACGCTTGCCTTCTTCGGGACTGATGTCCAAGAGTGTTAAAAAATGCCTGATGTTGCTCATAAATTTAAACCTTCAATACTTTGGGATAAAAGCGATAAACCTTCTTCAATTTCTTCTTCTGTGATATTTAATGCGGGTAAAAAACGTAAAACTTGAGGTCCTGCCATTAAAATAAGTAGACCATTTTTCATGCATTGATTCACAATAGGTGCAACGTCGATACTGGCTTTGATGCCAAGCAATAACCCATCACCACGCACTTCTTCAAACACAGTATAGGTATCTACTAATTTTTGTAGCCCTATCTGAAACTGCGTACTTCTGGCTTGTACATTGTTGAGTATATCTTCTTTTTCCATCACACTTAATACAGTAAGGGCGACGGCGCAAGACATGGGGTTGCCGCCAAAGGTTGTGCCATGTGAACCTGCGCTTAATGATACGCCAACTTTTTCGGAGGCTAACATGGCACCAATTGGAACGCCGCCCCCCAAGCCTTTGGCAAGCGTTAGAATATCAGGTTTGATACCTACTTTTTCAAAGGCAAACATGGTGCCACACCTGCCAATGCCTGTTTGAATTTCATCAAAGATAAGTAAAATACCTTTGTTATCACATAAGGTTCTCACGGCTTCCAAGTATTCAATGTTGGCCAAATGAACACCACCTTCACCCTGCAAAGGTTCAAGCATAATAGCGGCCGTACTGTCATCAATCGCATTTTCCAAAGCAGCAATATCATTCAGTGGCACATGCTTGAAGCCTTGCGGAAGTGGTGTAAAACCTACTTTTACTTTATCCTGACCTGTGGCGGCAATGGTTTGCATGGTTCTGCCGTGAAAGGACTGTGTTGCTGTGATGATGGAAAATTTATTCACCCCTTGGTCATGAAAATATTTGCGTGCCAGCTTGATGGCGGTTTCATTGGCTTCCGCACCTGAATTACAAAAGAAAACTTTGTCTAAAGTTGAGAGTTCGACCAACTTTTTTGCAAGCTTATTTTGTTGTGGGTTATAATAAAGATTAGAGCAATGCAGCATGGTGGTCGCTTGTTCATGAATTGTTTTCACCATTGCAGGGTGGGCATGCCCCAGTGTGTTTACCGCAATGCCAGCTACGAAATCTAAATATGATTGACCAGTGTCATCCTGCACGCGAGAGCCTACCCCTTGGGTAAGGGTAATAGGGAACCGAGCATAATTGGGTGTTAAATATTGATTGGCTTCTTGGATATTCATTGGCGAATGCTAGTTGTTTTTTTAAGATGCTCAATACTTCAAACGACCATTAACACGTCTGTTTGCATTTTCCAGATATTAAATTAATATACACACATCAATACCTTCGCCAAAATAGCACCCATTCAGCTCGTATTAACCATGAATTTCATTGAAATTTTATCAATCAGTTCGTTAATAAAAATACGTTCGGCATTTTCCCCACATAATTTTAATGTTTCTTGTACCTGCTTGCGCGCCAGAAACCACACCTTCACATCGTGCATACTTCTGCCGACTTTTCCGTCATTCTGAGCGATTAATGCATATGCCATATCACTACTGTCCGACGAAAATCACCCAAACCCAAAGGTTAGCTGGTTTGAACGATTTTCTGGAGGCTTTTGAAGCTCCTTTTGCAAGAGTAGATCAAAGATGTTTCGTGGGCTCATCAGGTTTGCCGCAACGAGTATAGCGACCTGATGCAGGGATAGTTTTGAAGCACTTTTTTTATTCACAAGCTTGAGCAATAGGTAACTAATCATGGCAATAATAATCTGTGTTCTCACAGCATTCTCATTGGTTCCAAGAAAACGTTTGATTTTTAGGTTCTGCTTAATCCATTTGAAGAACAACTCAATCTGCCAACGTTGTTTGTATAGGTCTGCAATCTCTACTGCGGTTCGTTTTAGGTCATTGGTGATGAATGATAACTCCTTGCCATCTTCCTCGCGCAAGAAACGAATATGGCGTAATATACAGGGGCAATCTTTCTTGGCTTTGGTTGAAGAGAGGTGAATCAATTCATCTTTTAACACCCCTTTCCCCGATGCCTTCAGCACTTCAGCCACCTCAAACCTTGTCGTTGATTTCATGCGCCCGACAAAAGAAATGTCACGCAGGCTCATGCTATAGTACCATGCATAATCGTTGTAGGCTCTATCAAAAACATAGGTTGCACCATCCAGTAGAGGCATCTTTTCAGCAGCCTTTTTATCATGTTTACTTGCCGTGGTGATAGAGAAAAATGTTGGTACCTTGTTGTTTGGGTCGTAAACAGTATGAATTTTAATACCTGCCTTACCACTACGAAATGTTGCCCAATTAAATTGTTGTTTACACAGATTAATGGTGGTCGAATCAATCAATCGAACAATATCTTTGCATGAGATGGTTGCTTCTCTCAGCTGATTTAAAAGCCAATAAAAAAAGTTCAAGGTAAATTGCTGATGGACGCTCTCGATTGGCATCGGACAAAGTCGAACGCGCAGCTTTTGAGGCTCCAAAATGATAATATAAGTGACTCTGACTTGCCCACGATAGGCAGGTATCTCGAAGTGTTTGTTTGGATGAAAGTTGACCGTACAAAATCGTACAAAACTGCGTCCAGCAGCTCATACTACCCGCACGTTTGTCACCATGATGGCGGTCGACAGCCCTCTTAAAAACAGAACGAGGAACTTCTGAAAGTAATTGTGAAAATACTGTGTTAATGTATCGCATGGTCTGGATTCTCCGATCGTTTGATTTGCTGTATTAATAACTACAAATCTAACATATTCTTTGGGAATTCAGACCTTTTTTTTATGACCCTACTGATTTTCGTCGGACAGTAGTGACCATAAACATTGAAAAACATGCGCTATTTCGAACTTTGGCTTCTTTTACAACCATGAAATCTTCCAGTCCCCAATATTGTTTAGCATCACGGAAATTGAATTCAATCTGGAAGCGCAAACGATAATAATCAACGACTTTATCCCATCCCAATGCAAGATCAGAGCTAAACAAAATAACATGAGCTGTTTTCCCGCTACTCACTGACGTTTTTCTTATAATGACAACATTCAATGCATCTGGAAACTTTTTGTGCCGTGCCTCAATTTGAAAGTATTCTGTAAGTACACCATCCTCACACGTTTCATGCACGCGATATTCATTAGATATTTTTTGCGGCAGTAACCGTTCACCATAAATCCGTTTACGCCCACGTCCTGAATATTCACCCTGCCAAGGCAAATAAAGCTGAGAATTATAACGTAGTTTACAAATCAGGTGCAAATTGACCTGCCTCACCATCTGCAAGGCAAAATTATTGCCTAACTCGCCATCAAAAGAAAGTACTTTGGCACACATGAATCAGAAATAAGTGATTTAACTTCCCTTATTTTCTCTTGTAAAACAGTCATATAGGGTGATAACTCAACATCACGGCGATTAAAGTTTTTTCTTCCTTTGGGGCGACCTCGTTTTTTACTGTTTTTCATCGCTTTTAGAAATTTCTTTTTCGGTGCTTATTTCGCGATACTTTGAGCAGCCTGTCAGCTCTTTTTTGATTAACTGGTGCATCTGCAATGGAAAAGATTTGCGGCGCTTTACACTAATCAGGCTAATGCATAGGAAGCACAGTCCTGGCACAACTTGCCCTTGAACGGAAGAAAAAAAAAGTCCAGACCATGCGTTTTCTTGCCGCTTTTAGTAACGGTGACTTCATCACCCGCAAGTAAAATAACATCGTCTTTATCTTGCAGAAAAGAGCGGCATAAATGCCAATTCATTTTCATCCATGCTATATTCAGTAGACCAAAAAAGCGTTGAACCGTTCGATAACTTCCACCATCACCTGACCAGCGAGATAACCCCAGCATCGTCACTCGTCCCGTCATAGAGAGTGCTGCCTCGGTGATTACTTTAAGCTGTTTGAATGTTTTTGAATCCAAAGTATTGCTTATTGGCGATAGGATGCGCATTATTTCATTCATGGGTAGCTTCTTTTGTTTGGTTATTTGTTTTTTAGAAAAAAATTATACACTACTGTCCGACGAAAATCACCCAAACCCAAAGGTTAGCTGGTTTGAACGATTTTCTGGAGGCTTTTGAAGCTCCTTTTGCAAGAGTAGATCAAAGATGTTTCGTCGGCTCATCAGGTTTGCCGCAACGAGTATAGCGACCTGATGCAGGGATAGTTTTGAAGCACTTTTTTATTCACAAGCTTGAGCAATAGGTAACTAATCATGGCAATAATAATCTGTGTTCTCACAGCATTCTCATTGGTTCCAAGAAAACGTTTGATTTTTAGGTTCTGCTTAATCCATTTGAAGAACAACTCAATCTGCCAACGTTGTTTGTATAGGTCTGCAATCTCTACTGCGGTTCGTTTTAGGTCATTGGTGATGAATGATAACTCCTTGCCATCTTCCTCGCGCAAGAAACGAATATGGCGTAATATACAGGGGCAATCTTTCTTGGCTTTGGTTGAAGAGAGGTGAATCAATTCATCTTTTAACACCCCTTTCCCTGATGCCTTCAGCACTTCAGCCACCTCAAACCTTGTCGTTGATTTCATGCGCCCGACAAAAGAAATGTCACGCAGGCTCATGCTATAGTACCATGCATAATCGTTGTAGGCTCTATCAAAAACATAGGTTGCACCATCCAGTAGAGGCATCTTTTCAGCAGCCTTTTTATCATGTTTACTTGCCGTGGTGATAGAGAAAATGTTGGTACCTTGTTGTTTGGGTCGTAAACAGTATGAATTTTAATACCTGCCTTACCACTACGAAATGTTGCCCAATTAAATTGTTGTTTACACAGATTAATGGTGGTCGAATCAATCAATCGAACAACATCTTTGCATGAGGTGGTTGCTTCTCTCAGCTGATTTAAAAGCCAATAAAAAGTTCAAGATAAATTGCTGATGGACGCTCTCGCTTGGCATCGGACAAAGTCGAACGCGCAGCTTTTGAGGCTCCAAAATGATAATATAAGTGACTCTGACTTGCCCACGATAGGCAGGTATCTCGAAGTGTTTGCTTGGATGAAAGTTGACCGTACAAAATCGTACAAAACTGCGTCCAGCAGCTCATACTACCCGCACGTTTGTCACCATGATGGCGGTCGACAGCCCTCTTAAAAACAGAACGAGGAACTTCTGAAAGTAATTGTGAAAATACTGTGTTAATGTATCGCATGGTCTGGATTCTCCGATCGTTTGATTTGCTGTATTAATAACTACAAATCTAACATATTCTTTGGGAATTCAGACCTTTTTTATGACCCTACTGATTTTCGTCGGACAGTACATGCATTCTCAAGAGTTAGATTTTTTTTATCAGGTAAGAACGTATCATAAAGACTGGAGTATGCGGTTGGAAGCTTTCACCAATGGTATGCCCGTAGATTTAAAGCTAAAAAAAGAAATAATGTCTTCTTGTTTCATTGAAGATGTCAAAACGTTTTCTCCAGCAAGCAGTGCCTACCCATATTTTTCTGAATTTCAGGCTTTATATATTGAAGTCCATGCGTTAATTGATCAGCAAATGAAGTCAAAAAAAAGAATAGGTAAGAAAGCGGCAGCTATACTTGCTCCAAAAATGCTAAGGCTAGTCAAATACTTTGACGAATTGGCACGTTT
Organism: Ghiorsea sp.; assembly: GCA_030949605.1. GTDB lineage: Bacteria > Pseudomonadota > Zetaproteobacteria > Mariprofundales > Mariprofundaceae > Ghiorsea. Next base: position 15,431 of record JAUZSH010000031.1, on the reverse strand, counting down.
TTTAGAAATTCAGCTTCGCGAGACTCACCAGTCCATAGGTGCAGAAAAGAAGAAGCTAGCCCTTAAAACTTCTTCTACGGAGGCTTCGCAATCCAAGGGTAAATCTAAGAAAAAAAGAAGCTCTAAAACACACGGTGATGTCATGGATGAACTTGAGCAAAGTATGCGCGAGTTAGATGAGCTTCTTTAATCACGGATATTACACAGCTCATTGAACAGCACTTCAAAATGAAGCACGGGGGCATAAAAAAGTGGGACTTTAGCCCCGTGGTTAACATTATAACTGATGTTATGCATAACATCAAAAGCCTGTCATTCTCACGGATGGCAATATGGGGGGCTGTTGCGGCATTCTTCTCTAGTCCGAACTCTAGCGTAGGAACGAGGAAATTGTATGTTAAAAATTATTTTATTGAGTTTGTTGTTGCTACCCAATATTGCTATGGCAGGTGAAACACGAAGTGTGAATTTCGCAGCATTTCAAATTGTGGATAAAAACTTTGAATTTGAAGCGATTGTTGAAGGAAAGTTTAGTGATTTTATTACTGAGATGGAAGGCTCGCAAATCTTAGCCTTGGTGCATACCGCAGGTGCTATTGATGGTGACATCATCACCATGCAAACCAGTGTTCTTCGTGACCATCATGGTTCACTCAATGATTTTGGAATGGACTGTCAGCTTAATTTTAAAGATGAAAGTGACGAGGATGATACTTCCTACCTTTTGGGTGGAGTGTGTCGCATTATTCAGGTAGGGAATGGTAAAAATTTGAAAACCGTGTTAATTATTCCCCATACCCATATCCCTGATACAGCGCAAGGTTTCGAAGGTTGGTTTATGTTGGCTGAAGATGAAGCAACTGGCATTGCATTTTATGCCAATGTTAGTTTAGAGCATTAATCATTAATGTTACGCAGTCGGGCTAAGAACCGTCATTCTTGAGTCACCTTAAGGCGGAAGCGTAGTATTTGAACAAAAAGCATGTAACACGGCGCGAACAATTTCTAAATCGCATGGATAGTCTTATTCCTTGGCCCGCGCTGGAAGGTAAGCTTTCAAAGTATTATCCGAAAAAAGGAAATGGTCGCCCACCATACCCATTTACTGTCATGCTTCGCGTTCATTGTATGCAGTTATTTTATAACCTGTCTGACCCTATGATGGAACCGACATTCCGCACCCTTTATTTTGATTTTTGGTATTTAATGAAAAGACATGGAAACATAATGTTTTCAACGCTAAACAAGCTTCAATACCTTCGCCAAAATTGATAGGGTAGCCTCTTTGTCATAGTATAATTTTTTTCTAAAAAACAAATAACCAAACAAAAGAAGCTACCCATGAGGTAATTGCAAAACTCTAGGCCAAACCGAAAACTTAACCCGTATTTTTCATATGGTTAAATTGTTTTAGTTTTGAGCCTCAATTTTTCTCAGAACATATCATTTTTCAACATTTTCTGGTTTTTAAGGCGAGTGATTCCACTGCATTCTTAAAATACAGTCTTTCAGTTCAGTGTTCTGGATAGGGCTTATCGTTATTGGATCATGCGCATAAGCTGGTCTGCAGTAAGCGCGAGAATGCCAAACATCAGGTGGCACATGACTTTGACATCGCCTTTCACCCGTACAAAGCGTCCTCCAAATTCATCCTTTAAACGACCATTAACACGTTCAACTGTACTGCGTTCGTGATAACGGGTTGCTTCAGCAGGCTTCATGTTGATTGTTGCACGTGCTTTGTTTTCCGCCGCAATCTTCTTTTTGCGTACCGTGGTACGTGGGTTGGTATCAATAATTGGAACATGCCCTAGCTTTTGACTGTGTGCATGAATAGATGGAGCATCATAAGCGGCATCCATCAAGTCATACAGGCTAGAAACTCGGGTATTGCTTATTTCTGCCAATGGGATGGCAGCTTGAGAGTCATGCATAGAGGCTGATGACAGTAAGCAACTGATCGGGATTCCGCCATCTGCAGCGTCAATATGAACCTGAATTCAAGTGATAAGTGCAATTTCCACTATCGATTTTATGTGAACTCCTGTATTTTCCTCAAATACTTCGTATGGAGTTTTGAACCCCAAACACTTTTTGGGTCGGTTATTAAGCCTATGAACGGCTTTTAGAACTTCTTTTGTAGTCACTTCAAGCAAGCTCATTGCTTTGGGGAAGTACTGCCGTAGAAGACCGTTTGCATTCTCATTTTGACCACGTTCCCAAGAGTGATAGGGCTTTGCAAAATAGGCATTACAGTCGAGTGTTTTGGCGATGGTCTTATGGAATGCGAATTCTTTGCCGTTGTCGAAAGTGATCGTGTGTACCCAGTCTTTTATTGGCTCCAAAAGCTTGATAATGGTTGCCGTCACGTTCTTGGCATGCTTGCTCTTAAGCGGTGCTGCAAGGCGAAGTTTTGAGCGACGATCATCGAGTGTTACAAGCACGCCTTTGTGATCTTTTCCTATCATGGTATCACCTTCCCAATCACCTATTCGCTCTCGTTTGTTAGCCACTTCAGGACGTTCATCAATATCCACCCGATTGGTGATACCATGACGAGTATGCGCCGATCCATAACGTTTCCTGTAGGTTTTATTTTGGTGCCTAAGATGAGTATACAAAACACCGCCAGCCTTTTTGTCCGCTAAAACATATTGATAAATCGTCTCATGATGAACGCTAATCACATCATCCTTTTTCAATCGACCAGCAACTTGTTCAGGACTCCAGTCTTGTTCGATATATTCGGATATTACCGTCTTGATATCATTGGTAAGTTTGATTGCTTTCGGCTTATCTTTGTGACGCGTGAAAGCCTTATTGTTGGCTTGAATATGACGGTAGCCCCGTTGCCCTGTGTTGCGTGAAAGCTCCCTGCACAACGTGCTGCAGGAACGCCCTAATGCCGAAGCAATATCCTTCTGAAAAGTACCCTTCTTACGCTCTAGTTCAATGTAGTGACGCTCTTGTAAGTTTAATTGTTTATATCTCATATCACGCACCTTTAAATCGACTTATCTTGTAGCCAACACCCTCACCAGAATGAACTGATAAGAATAGCGATTACATACGATTGCACTTATGATACGAATTCAGGGAAGTTTATAACCGACCCAGCTGGTTTTATGCCCTTTGCTGTTGCGCTTGGTTCCTACGTCGCAGGCTGTAGGAAGGTCATCCAACATCGCCTGTAAGCTCATGCCATCACTTTGCTTTTCCAGTCGAGTCATTGGCTTAGGGCGTTCTTCCCCTTTCTTCGGACGACCACGCTTTTTGGGTGCTGGCTTGGCTTTAGCCTCTTTTTTAGCAGGTTTTTCGCGTGCATGGATAGCCGTTGAATCTTTGGACAGATGACCAATAATTTCTTTCGTGTAACTTTTTAGAATTAACGTTTCATGGACACGTTCGGGCAGGCGACTAGCTGAGAACTCGGCATAAGCGCGGGAGAATGAAGACTCATCGGGTACCTGATATTGCGCCTCCCAACCGCAGATGCGACGCAAGGTTTTATCCGATTTTAAACGTTCAACAAGCATCGAAGTGAATGGCATGTTGTAGACCATTTTGGCAACAAACGCTCGTGCTATGGCAACCCGATTTGCAGGTGGTCGACCAGTCATGCGATAATAACTATGTAGATGTTCCTCGATGCGAATAATCTCAAGTATCTTAACAAGTTGACACTGCTTTTCGCTCAATGGACCAAGCTCATCCTCAAGCCAAGGAAATAATGACCCTTGAATTCTTTGCCAGATTTGCGATAATTCATCATGTAGGTGGTTCATCTATAATCTCCTTGTTGGTTTGTGTCGTTGATGACTTATATTACCAGCAGGGAGTTTTTTTTCACGCTTTAAATAGCGATAATTCGGCACGAATGAAGAGTTTTGCAATTACCTCCCATGAATGAAATAATGCGCATCCTATCGCCAATAAGCAATACTTTGGATTCAAAAACATTCAAACAGCTTAAAGTAATCACCGAGGCAGCACTCTCTATGACGGGGCGAGTGACGATGCTGGGGTTATCTCGCTGGTCAGCTGATGGTGGAAGTTATCGAACGGTTCAACGCTTTTTTGGTCTACTGAATATAGCATGGATGAAAATGAATTGGCTTTTATGCCGCTCTTTTCTGCAAGATAAAGACGATGTTATTTTACTCGCGGGTGATGAAGTCACCGTTACTAAAAGCGGCAAGAAAACGCATGGCCTGGACTTTTTTTTTCTTCCGTTCAAGGGCAAGTTGTGCCAGGACTGTGCTTCCTATGCATTAGCCTGATTAGTGTAAAGCGCCGCAAATCTTTTCCATTGCAGATGCACCAGTTAATCAAAAAAGAGCTGACAGGCTGCTCAAAGTATCGCGAAATAAGCACCGAAAAAGAAGTTTCTAAAAGCGATGAAAAAACAGTAAAAAAACGAGGTCGCCCCAAAGGAAGAAAAAACTTTAATCGCCGTGATGTTGAGTTATCACCCTATATGACTGTTTTACAAGAGAAAATAAGGGAAGTTAAATCACTTATTTCTGATTCATGTGTGCCAAAGTACTTTCTTTTTGATGGCGAGTTACTTACATTGAGTGGGTAACTTTATTCAAAAAATCATTTATGCTTCGCCTCTAATTTCACAAGGTAGGTATAGAGCTATTAATACAAACAGCTACTCAATAGAACGTTTAGATCACTTAGGTATCATTGCTGGTGTCATCAAAGATTTGAATATTGTTGAGCTTATTGATAAGCGACTTGGTTCTTTTCAAGGTGAGACCTTATCAGCAGGGGAAACTGTGGCCGGCATGATTATGAATGGGTTGGGTTTTTCTAATAAACCATTGAGTTTAACGCCCTTATTTTTCAAAAAAGTGCCGTTATCATTGCTTTTTCGTGAGGGCGTAAAAGCGGAGGATTTTAATCGTTTTCAATTAGGGCGCGTACTGGATCGCTGTCATGGTTATGGAACTGAACTATTGTTTAGTGAAATTTCTTTGAATGTTTGCCGTCAGGAGAAGGTTGATACGCGTTTCAATAGCCTTGATAGCACCAGTTTTACGCTGTCTGGTGATTATTTGGAAAAAACGGATGATGAAACCGTTGCGATTAAATTAGGGTACTCCAAGGATCATCGCCCTGATTTGAAACAAGTCATGTTGGAGATGATGGTCAGTCAGGATGGCGGCATCCCGTTGATCGGTAAGGCATTACTTACATTGAGCGGGTATCTCTTTTTAAAAAAATGATTTAAAATTGATGTCGGATGATGTTTGTTCTCATCATATTGAATAAAAATAGCCTTTTATGACCGAATCATTTAGCCATTTAATGAAAATTACGGTACCGATTTTCAACTTTTTGCTTAAGTTGGTTGTAGATTGAAATTCGTAGGATAATCAGAATCGTGATGTATATCCTTATCTCATTGATTTATAAGGATAAAATAACCAATAAAACGATAAAACATACCCGCTCAATGTAAGGAGTTAGGCAATAATTTTGCCTTGCAGATGGTGAGGCAAGTCAATTTGCACCTGATTTGTAAACTACGTTATAATTCTCAGCTTTATTTGCCTTGGCAGGGTGAATATTCAGGACGTGGGCGTAAACGGATTTATGGTGAACGGTTACTGCCGCAAAAAATATCTAATAGACATCTTTCCTAAATAAACCCATATCTCATATTGACTAAAGCCGCCACGACCCGCCAATTTAAGCCATAGTTTTTGTGTTTCCCCCGATATACCTCTTTGACTATTCTGAATATTTTACAAAATCGGTTAATGTTTTCAATGAGAATACGCTTCTTTGATAAGGATTTATTGAAGCTCTTACCTTCCTTTGAACGCTCAACTCCTTTCTGTTTTTTTATCGGTGTCATGGAGTTCTCATGATATTTTTTAAGCCCTTGATAGCCTGAATCAGCTAAGAGTTTAGAATTTGGGTGAATAGGAAGGCGACTTTCTTTAAATACGCTGAAGTCATGCTTTTTCCCTTTTGCACAAACAACCGATAAAACCTTTCCTGTTGTAGCGCAAGCTATGATTTGAGCTTTAATCGTATGGCGTTTTTTCTTGCCTGAGTAATATTGTTTTTGATGTTTTACAGGACGCTCTATGGGTTGTTCTGATACATCTACAATCAATGTTTCCCTTTTATTATCAATAAGGTCTAGTCGACTAGGAAGTTTTTCAACGTTAGCTATGATCCTCACATAACGGCTATATACCTTGTGACAGTAGGACTCTTGTATTCCAAAAACATTGCCAAGAACTTGAAAGGTTGGATAGTGGCGAATATAGTAAAGTGCTAACAAGATACAATCTTGCAATGATACTCTAGAACTTTTCAGACCGCGCCTTTTCAGAGGGTTAAGCTTCTTTTCATTTTCAATATATTGCTTTACTTTATCATATAAATCTGAAAAGTTTTTTTGCGTTATTCCTGTCATACGCAAAAATTTTTGAGGCTTACAGTGGATGATTTCTTTGTAGGGTTCCATGATGCATACATCATACACAAACCGTGTATCTGAGGTAGGGTTAATAACCAATAAGAGAATCACGTTATTTAGGAAAGATGTCTAATGAATATCTCGTACATGAAACGTGTGAGGATGGGGTACTTACAGAATACTTTCAAATTGAGGCGCGGCACAAAAAGTTTCCAGATGCATTGACAATACCTTCGCCAAGATTCAGCGCGTTTCGCGCAAAGCAAGCGAGTAACCATAACATTCTAGCCTGAATTCGTATCATAAGTGCAATCGTATGTAATCGCTATTCTTATCAGTTCATTCTGGTGAGGGTGTTGGCTACAAGATAAGGCGATTTTAAGGTGCGTGATATGAGATACAAACAATTAAACTTACAAGAGCGTCACTACATTGAACTAGAGCGTAAGAAGGGTACTTTTCAGAAGGATATTGCTTCGGCATTAGGGCGTTCATGTAGCACGTTGTGCAGGGAGCTTTCACGCAACACAGGGCAACGGGGCTACCGTCATATTCAAGCCAATAATAAGGCTTTCACGCGTCACAAAGATAAGCCGAAAGCAATCAAACTTACCAATGATATCAAGACGGTAATATCCGAATATATCGAACAAGACTGGAGTCCTGAACAAGTTGCTGGTCGATTGAAAAAGGATGATGTCATTAGCATTCATCATGAGACGATTTATCAATATGTTTTAGCGGACAAAAAGGCTGGCGGTGTTTTGTATACTCACCTTAGGCACCAAAATAAGACCTACAGGAAACGTTATGGATCAGCGCATACTCGTCATGGTATCACCAATCGGGTGGATATTGATGAACGCCCTGAAGCGGCTAACAAACGAGAGCGAATAGGTGATTGGGAAGGTGATACAATGATAGGAAAAGAGCACAAAGGCGTGCTTGTAACACTCGATGATCGTCGCTCAAAACTTCGCCTTGCAGCACCGCTTAAGAGCAAGCATGCCAAGGACGTGACAGCAACCATTATCAAGCTTTTGGAGCCAATAAAAGACTGGGTACACACGATCACTTTCGACAACGGCAAAGAATTCGCATTCCATAAGACCATCGCCAAAACACTCGACTGTAATGCCTATTTTGCAAAGCCCTATCACTCTTGGGAACGTGGTCAAAATGAGAATGCAAACGGTCTTCTACGGCAGTACTTCCCCAAAGCAATGAGCTTGCTTGAAGTGACTACAAAAGAAGTTCTAAAAGCCGTTCATAGGCTTAATAACCGACCCAAAAAGTGTTTGGGGTTCAAAACTCCATACGAAGTATTTGAGGAAAATACAGGAGTTCACATAAAATCGATAGTGGAAATTGCACTTATCACTTGAATTCAGGTATAATATTGTGGTATATTAAAAATAACATCCCCCAAACCCCGATGTTATTTTTAATATACGCTTTCTAAATCAATGTGTTACAACAATACCTTCGCCAAAATTGATAGGGTAGCCACTTTGTCATAGTAGACATCTTTCCTAAATAACGTGATTCTCTTATTGGTTATTAACCCTACCTAAGATACACGGTTTGTGTATGATGTATGCATCATGGAACCCTACAAAGAAATCATCCACTGTAAGCCTCAAAAATTTTTGCGTATGACAGGAATAACGCAAAAAAACTTTTCAGATTTATATGATAAAATAGAGCAACATATTGAAAATGAAAAGAAGCTTAACCCTCTGAAAAGGCGCGGTCTGAAAAGTTCTAGAGTATCATTGCAAGATTGTATCTTGTTAGCACTTTACTATATTCGCCACTATCCAACCTTTCAAGTTCTTGGCAATGTTTTTGGAATACAAGAGTCCTACTGTCACAAGGTATATAGCCGTTATGTGAGGATCATAGCTAACGTTGAAAAACTTCCTAGTCGACTAGACCTTATTGATAATAAAAGGGAAACATTGATTGTAGATGTATCAGAACAACCCATAGAGCGTCCTGTAAAACATCAAAAACAATATTACTCAGGCAAGAAAAAACGCCATACGATTAAAGCTCAAATCATAGCTTGCGCTACAACAGGAAAGGTTTTATCGGTTGTTTGTGCAAAAGGGAAAAAGCATGACTTCAGCGTATTTACTTACATTGAGCGGGTATCTTTTTTTAAAAAAAAATGATTTAAAATTGATGTCGGATGATGTTTGTTCTCATCATATTGAATAAAAACAGCCTTTTATGACCGAATCATTTAGCCATTTAATGAAAATTACGGTATCGATTTTCAACTTTTTGCTTAAGTTGGTTGTAGATTGAAAATCGTAGGATAATCAGAATCGTGCTGTATACCCTTATCTCATTGATTTATAAGGATAAAATAACCAAGAAAACGATAAAACATACCCGCTCAATGTAAGTAATAATAAAATCCAGCGCGCAGTTTAACTCGGCATTAACATCACAATTATTGACACCTATAATCCAATGGATTACCTTTAATCTATGCGAACGATTGTAGAACTCCCTGAATTCTTAAAAAAAGTCAGATAAATTACTCAGTTCGTTTGAAAGAATCAGTATAGTAAACTATTTAGCTGCTCATCCTGCTTCTGGAGAATTATGCAAGGCACGGGAGGCATACGTAAGTTAAGGTGGTCTGGACAAGGTAAAGGAAAAAGTGGAGGTGTTCGTATTATCTACTATTTTCATAATGAATTGATGCCTATATTTTTACTGACGCTATTTGGAAAAGGTGAAAGAGCCAATCTATCCAAATCTGAACGTAATGATCTTGCTAAGTTTACTTCACTACTTATTCAACGCTATGGAGGTCAAAAATGAGTCATGCATTTGATAGTATCAAACAAGGGCTTGATGAAGCTTTGGAATTTTCAAAAGGCAAACATAAAAAAGCAGTAATACATGAATTTTCTCCCATTGATGTGAAAAATATTAGGGCTAATGTTGGCATGTCACAAAGTGAGTTTGCATCTGCATTTGGAATCAGTGTTAGTACACTCCGACACTGGGAACGTGGCGATAGAACACCTCATGGCCCTGCTCGCGTTTTGCTTAATGTGGTTGCAAAAGAGCCTAATGCCGTTTTGAAAGCATTAGGCTAAATGCTAAGCATTCAAATCGAGAGGGACGCTCGCTTCGCTCGCGCCCCTCATTTGGGTCGTTAGGCGAAAAATGAAAGTGAATCAGTTATGCCAAGTTTAGAGGACGTGTATAAAAAATTCGGTTTCGCTTCAGAAGCTGCCCAGCTTCTTGAAACTGAATTAGGAACGATTCTCCTTATATCAGGCGCTATCGAACAGAACCTGATAGAAACACAAGACCAAGATGTAGCAAATACACTTTGTCCACCTCACCGTACGGAACGAAAAACCTCAAGGCTTGTTGAAAAACAACGCTTTATGACTCGGCAGTGCCTTGGATAATAGTTAGCGGGTGGGTATATCACCCAGCATAAAATCAAATGGCCATAGGTTGACCGCAGAGGCAACGGCGAGCTTGAATACGGTATCATGCCTTGCAGCTTGTAGCCCTGCGTATGTGCCGAATGAGAAACCTGCCAAGTATAATGGACTGTTGGGGTGACGCGGAAATGACAAGTTTTAGTCCAACAGTGTAACCTCAGTTACTTGAGCCACCCACCCACCCAGAGTTTTGCAAGTGGCTCACTTTACAGTAATATTAATCGTACGGCTCATGATTTCACCGTAAGACTGATGGTGTCCATCTGCAAATTGTAGCGTTAATGTATGTTTTCCAGGCTTAAGGTTAATGATTGTTTCTGTTTGACCTTTACCAAAGTGAATATGACGATCATCTGCAGGCACTGTTTCATTTTCGGCAATATAAGTGCCATCAATAATCAAGTGATGATGTCCTGTGCCTTCAATCAAATCACCAGCTTTATGCACTTTTAAACCTTTGATGCCCATCTTAACAAGAATTTCGCTGGAAACTGTGTCACCATCTTGAGGGCTAATAAAATGAGGACCTAATGTACATGACTGGCTACACGCACCTTCATGTTTACAAGCGGCTTGAGCCACACTGCTGATAAAAAGTGTGCTCATCAATGTGATAAGTCTGAACCATTGCTTCATAATAACGCTCCTGTTTGATAACTGTTCGTAAAGTAGGCGTAAATGAAGAAACAATAAACACATACTTCGTAGGTTTATTGTTTTTGCCCAACTGCGTAACATCAGTTAAGACGATGCATGCCTTATCCTATACCATAAAAACCCTAGGTACTCATGCAAAGCTTGGCTACTCTCATTCAGCACATTCCAACGCGGCAAAAAGCTTCTGATATCGTAAGCGGTTTGTTTGGTGAGGTAATCAGTTGAAGCAGAGATAACGGTTAAACCTTGCGCCTCAAAACACCAAACAGACCTTGGCATATGCCAAGCAGATGTTACCAAAATGATGGTGTTGATATGCTTATTCTGAAGCATTTTTTGAATGAGCCGTGCATTTTCCCATGTGGTGTTAGCTTGATTTTCACTGTGTATGTTTGCTGCATCAATACCAAACCAAATTAACCAGCGTTTCATCACATCAGCTTCAGCCTCGGTATCTATGCTTTGAGCTAAAGGTGTGCCGCCTGTTGTGTAAATGGGAAGCTGAGTTTGCTGTGATATTTTTGCAGCATAAATCGTTCGCATCATGGCAAAGTGACTCAACTCATCAGAACCTTGGTAGTCAGGTGCATTTTCCTGAACGCCACCACCAAGCAATACAATAACAGCTTTTTTTCCTGAGGTTTGTTCAATGTTGAATGGTGCATATTGAAATTCCAAAGGGCTGGTTAAAGCATCACGTATAGGTTCTGTTGAAAGTAGCCATAAGCATAACAAAGAGAAGGCGAATAGCATACGCGCCCAATTTTTTCCAAAAATGAGGGAAACCAAGCCCAAAAGAATGAAGATACCAGGCGGCAACATCATTTGTGATATACTTTTTGTGAGTAAAAGCACGGGTTATACGAGGAATGAAGCGTTGATAGAATTGGAAAGGTTCGGATAGGTCAGCATAGTATGCAATGTTAAAACAATTGACATCACAGTGCCAGCACCTATTGGGATGATGCCACTGCGACCTGTTGAGACTGACGTTGTGGAGGATGTTTCAGCGTTTTCCTCGTTATTGGCGCAAAGGGATGGTGGACTTGGGTGTCACAAAGCTGGGTTGGATGATAATTTCGGTCATGTTATCAAGATTCTGAATAGCGTTGACAACTTCAGTCGGAAGACTATCCATGCTGCCTTGGATACTATCGCTAATACCCTGTTGCATAAGAGATTTTGGTAACTCATTCTCTTTAGCTAAGAGATGAGGCTTTGTTTGGATATCCAAATCTTCTTTTTGTATTGGCTCGTTATGCGTTGAATCTTGGCGCATTGTATCAAGGTTTTCTTTATTGGGGTTGACACTTTTGATGTCTGCATCGTCCCTTTTGGTTTCTTTGATGTTTACTTTCCCATTTTTGTCAACGTGAGCAGTATATCCAGGGCGTAAAACTTCAATGTTTGTCGAATCCCCTGCGCTGACATCGACCACACCTTCGATTAATACCGTTCTTGTGGGTAGAGGAGGAATATCATTAAGGGTAAGGTTATCAAAAGCACGGTCTAAGACTTCGGGCGTTGGTGGAACGATGGTCACAAACCAAGTGCCACGAACACCCAATACCGCTGTGGGGGTGCGTACACGGAAAGAAGAATCACGTATTGTCAGTTTGTTCACGAAAAAACGAGCTTTACCCCAAAGCATATTGATGCGTGCACTGAAAAGCTTTCCACCACGCATGCTGTATTTTCGCAATGAAATACGACTTTTGGCACCAATGTAAACTTTGCTACCATCACCCATCATAATTTTAACGCGACCGCGCGAACCTGTAACAATAGAATCATTACGCAACACAACTTGCCCTTTTGTGGCTCGTTCACGTATTGCTCCGCGCAGAACCCAAGCGGGTCCATAGGTGTGTACAATGCGACCAATGCTGGCAGCCGCGTATGCTTGTGTTGTGGGGGTAAGGATGATGCTAACCATGACCGCTATGGTAAGGGTAAGTATTTTTAGCATGGTTGTCTCCTGCAATAAGGTATCATGAACTGGGTAAATATGACGGCATGGCTTACCATTGCCCCGATACTATGCCGCCAACACGCCAAGAAGAATATGCTTTACTTGCCGCTGCAGAAATAAGGCTAGCATCATAATTGGAAGCATTTTTGCATAGGATACGCGGGCAGTCAAAGAAATATTATCCGTATTCAAAGGTTTCCATGATGTTGATAGCGTACTTTTCAGGTATGTGTCTTGACGTTTGGTATTGTCCATTGAGTTTAATAGGATGTTATAATCTGCTGCTGCATACAAGCGTGAATAAATATCGAGTTTGAATTGGGTTTGCCAACTTTTGGTGATAGGAATCAACATGGAAGAAGCCGTGCCAAGTTGGTAATAGCTATCGGAATTATCATGGGTAGCATCACCTTTCGTTAATTCAGCCATAATATAAGGTGACAATGAAAGGTCATAGCCCCAAAGGGAGGAAACTGTTGTTGCACCCATTTGGTGGCTGCTACCACCCAAGCGCTCTAAATTTACATTGTTTGCGCCATAGGCATTGTTGAATTGTTTGAATTTTACGGTGTAATGGTAAGTCCAAGCCTGTGGCGTGTAGTATACGCCAAGCCCAAGACCTTGGTAGAGATTATCGCTGTCTAAGGTGATGTATTCATAGCTGGATTTGAAGCGCCATGTGTTTCCCTTTTGCCAAGAGGCAGAGAGAATATGCGCCAATAAGTCATAGGTGTTTAAAGTTTGGTAGGTTGTGTTGCTAAGCACATAGTCCAAGTTTAGATTTGAAAATGCCCAGCCCAATACCAATGTACTTTGAAGCCCTGTGTCGCCATCAGTATCAGCAACGTAGAGTTGTTCAGGAGCCAGCTTAACATTGGCATTGTAAAACACTTCGACAGATGCGAAGCCCTTAAAGCCTAAGCGGTGTTGTGATGGATGTGTTTTTAAATGCTTTGCACCACTTGCATAAGCACCGTCATGATTAGCATCCAATGATTGTTGGGCAAACTTCTCAGTATTGGGCGCATCATGATGAAGGTAGGCTATCCATGCTTTATAATACCAAGCTGCAGCTTTATCTTCACCATGTGATGCACTACTTTTAAGAATATTGTCCCAAAGTGTGTTGGCTTCAGCATATTCTTTTTGGCGTATGAGTATATTACCAAGGGTGATTTGACTTTGTATATCGTTGGGGTTTGCCGTTAACCAGCGTTTTAATGTTGTTATCGCACGGTGAGCTTGTTTGGTTTTCATGTAGGCTTGGGTGAGGCTTAACCATGCGAACCTCGTGTTTTCTGAGGTGCTGTATTGCTTTGCTTTTAACCATTTTTCAAAGAAAGGTATTGCTTTTTTTGGCTTTGAACTTTCATCGTAAGACAGTGCTAAATATTGCAAAATATCAGGGTGTTCGGGTGTTTTTTGATAGAGGGTTTCTAGCTTTTCAATGGCAATATCATAATCACTAAAACGGTAGTCATCGATGGCAGAGATTAAGTTGCTCTGGTCAATATTGTCCAACACCGAAGCCTGAGCAAGATTTATGGTAAGTAAACAATAAGCTGTACATATACAAAAAAGAACTTCTTTCATGGAGTCTGTCCCTCAATAGGTTAAATCGTAGTTGAAGTATAAAATGATGGCAAGTTTTGATGAAGAAAAAACTCCATGCTTTTATTCACGCACACCCCGCCTATGATATGCCCATATTTATTAAAGCAATACAAGAGGTTCAACGTGCCAGAAAAGTTATACACTCCCCAAACCATTGAAGCCAAGTGGCAAAAGCTTTGGCATGAATCAGGCATGGATATTGCCAATGGGGATGCAGCCGATACGCGTGAAACCTACTACTGCTTAGAGATGTTTCCTTATCCGTCGGGAAACTTGCACATGGGGCATGTGCGTAACTATTGTCTTGGTGATGCAGTTGCCCGTTACAAACGTATGCAAGGTTTTAACGTATTGCACCCGATTGGTTGGGATGCTTTTGGGTTACCAGCGGAAAATGCAGCAATTAAACATGGCAAACCACCAGCAGAATGGACATATGCCAATATCGAACAAATGTCTGTTCAACTCAAACGCTTAGGCTTATCTTATGATTGGAGCCGTGAAATTGCGACCTGCAAACCCGAATACTACCGTTGGGAGCAATGGTTGTTTACCAAACTGATGGAAAAAGGCTTGGCTTATCGCAAAGAAGCGGAAGTGAATTGGTGTGAACCTTGTCATACGGTGCTTGCCAATGAGCAGGTGGAAGATGGTGTGTGCTGGCGTTGTGATACCCCTGTGCATAAAAAGAATTTGGCACAATGGTTTATCAAAATCACCGATTATGCAGATGAATTGTTAAACGACCTCGATCAATTGAAGGGCTGGCCCGATAAAGTGGTGGGTATGCAGCGCAACTGGATTGGTAAATCTTCGGGTGCAGAAGTTTCTTTTCAAATTGAAGATAGCGATGAGGTTTTAGATATTTTCACAACACGCCCCGATACTTTAATGGGTGTAACTTATATGGCCGTTGCCGCAGCCCATCCTTTAGCCATCAAAGCGGCTGAAAACAATGCTGAATTGGCTGCATTTTTGGAAGAGTGCAGTATGATTTCGACCAAAGAAGCTGATGTGGCAACCATGGAAAAGAAAGGTATGCCGTTGGGGGTGAATGCAATTCATCCAGTTACAGGCGAACTTGTGCCCGTGTGGGTGGCGAACTTTGTACTCATGTCCTACGGCACAGGTGCAGTCATGAGTGTGCCTGCGCATGATGAGCGCGATTATGATTTTGCAAAAAAATATAGTTTAAATATCAAACAAGTGATTACCAATGCGGCAGGTGATGCCGATGTGAGCGAGGCTGCATTTACTGATGCGGGTG
>JAUZSH010000030.1 GCA_030949605.1 Ghiorsea sp. | reverse complement strand
ATTTATTGACTGCAAAGCGGGAAGGCTTCACTCATGCCAGCACGTCTAATACTCATCCGACTTACGCAAACGAATACCCGAAGGACCTGGGCGGATTTCCAACACACGCATTTCTTCTTCATTACCTACTTGTATATTCATGGCTGAAAGTGTGCCATCAGGAAAAAAAAGAATATAACCCAGTATGTCTTCCTTAAGAATATCGCCTTCACTCAAGGTAAAGCTGCTCATATAGTTTACAGCTTGTTCAATGTTTAGAATTTGGATACTTTGCGGCAAAGCATAAGCTTTAAACTGCGTATCATCCAAGGTAAACCACTCGCCATTCTTTTTTTCCTGCTGCCAAATTTCAAAGCTATATTCATCTTTCTTGAGCAAGGCGCGAATCGGTGCGCCTGTTAATTGTGCTTCATCGGCTGCAAAGTGCATAATTAAACGCAAACGATTGCTCTCTTCAGCAACAGATCCACCTGATATTTGAATGGAAGGAACCACCATGGCAGCGGTCACCGCGAGCATCACAATCACCAATAATATCTCAAGCAAGGTAAACCCTGCTTGAGCCTTTTTAGCACATGATTTGATTATCTCTATTCGTCCCAGTTGCCAATATCTGCATCAAAACCTGAACCACCTTGTTTACCATCAGCCCCATAAGATAAAATATCAAAATCACCATGCACGCCAGGTGACAAATAGATGAAATCTTTACCCCAAGCATCTTTGGGTAGATTATCCAAATAACGCTTACCATCTTTACCTGCTGAGACCAACGCATTGATACCTTCAGAAGATGAAGGGTAGCTACCATTTTGCAGACGGTACAACTTCATAGCTTGAGCAATGGTTTGCATTTGTGCTTTGGTGGAGTCCACCTTGGCTTCATCAGCGCGCTCAATAAAACGCGGCGCAACCATGGCGGCTAACACACCAATAATCACCAGCACCACCATGATTTCAAGCAGTGTAAATCCTCGCTCATGTTGATGGTTTTGTTGTAAATCAATGTTCATGTGTTCTCTCCAGCCAAAAATCATTTCGTTTTAAAGGGTCATACAATCGCTTTTCACCTTGCCAATTTATCCATGGCCCAAGATGAACATCATCAATTTCATGAATCAGCCTGTCTATCATCAACCATGACCCTACCAGTACACCATGCTGTTGAATGGCTTCTCTAGCATAAGCCGAACACACAGGGTATGCAGGGCAAGAGCGACCATCCAAGTGACCAAGAACATGCTGATAAAAAGCAATACCAAAGCCTTGTGGTGTGGTGGGTGGCAAATCAAAATTTTTCCAAAACAAACCCAAAGCCAAGCTGGACACAACCATGATGAGGTAGAGTTTCACCAGTTTGGATGAAAAAAAGGCAGAGCTAAACTCCACCTTTTTAAATACTGCAAACACTTTCATCTATTAAAATATAGTAAACTTAGCCCAAGTTTTCGTTGATAAAATCAACCAATTTACCTTTATTGACCGCGCCAACTTTTGTACCTTGCACATTACCATCTTTAAAAATGGTTAAGGTTGGGATACCACGAACGCCATATTTACCGGGTGTATTGGGGTTATCATCAATATCAATTTTAGCGATAGTGATTTTATCACCCATGTCTGCTGCAATTTCTTCAAGCAAAGGTGCGATTTGTTTACAAGGCGAACACCAAGGTGCCCAAAAATCAACAAGCACTGCGCCTGATGCCTTCAATACATCATTATCAAAACTATCGTCTGTTACATTTATGATTGCCATCTACGTTTTTCTCCTAAAATCTATCCATACAAAGGGTAACATATCCAGCCACCTCGTAAGCGTCAATTATAATTATTCAAACATTACAAGTATCTTAAAATACAAATCGTTCACCATCATTCAGAATGCTCTTTGGCTAACCATTGCATCACTTTATCACGAATCAGCGTTAAAGATTCATCATTTTTCGCTTCAAACCGCAAGGTTAATGCTGGCTGCGTATTGGAAGCCCTAAGCAATGCCCAGCCATCTTCAAAAACAAGGCGCATACCGTCCACATCAATCATCTCGCAATCATCATGGGCAAAGTAGGCTTTCGCTTTGCCCACCACGGTAAATTTCTTTTCATCAGCACAAGGTACTAATATTTCAGGCGTGTTCACAACCTTTGGCACATCATCCAGCAATGTTGATAATGGCTGACTTTGCTCGGCTAAAAGCTGCATCACCCTTGCCCCTGCATACGTCGCATCATCAAAGCCAAAAAACCTATCGGCAAAGAAAAAGTGTCCGCTCATTTCACCCGCAAGCAATGCGCCAGTTTCTTTCATCTTGGCTTTCATTAACGAATGACCCGTTCGCCACATAATGGCTTTGCCGCCTTTGCTTTGAATATCATCGTAAAGCAGCTGTGACGATTTGGCTTCGGATACAATCGTTGCTTTCGGCTGTTGTTTTAAGAGTTGGCGTGAAAGCAGCAAAAGCAACATGTCTCCCCAAATGATTTTTCCTTTTTCATCCACCACACCGATGCGGTCACCATCGCCATCAAAAGCAATACCCAAATCGGCTTGATGCAACACAACCATATCTGATAAGTCTTTGAGGTTGGCTTCAATCGTGGGATCGGGATGATGATTGGGGAAACGCCCATCAGGCTCGCAATACAACGCAATCACTTCACAGCCAAGCTTGCGATACAAAGGGGCAGCGAGCAGTCCTGTTGGGCCATTACCTGCATCAACCACCACTTTAAGTGGTCGCATTAATGGGCAATCTTGCACCACAAAGTCGGTGTAGGTCTGGCGCATATCCAAGTGTTGAAGTTGACCACAACGTACCGCGGCAGGCTCTTCCATCCGCTTATTTTGAACTTTCAGCATCAAATCTTTGAGCTTTTGAATATCTTCACCATGAAAGCTTTGTTTGCCCACCATCATCTTAAAGCCATTGTATTCTGCTGGATTATGGCTGGCAGTGACCATCATGCAGCCTGCTGTGGCTTGGGTAAACACAGTATAATAAACCAACGGTGTCGGCACAACACCAACATCAATTACATCTTTCCCCGCTGCCAATAAAGCTTGAATCAACGCTGTTTGTAGCTTTTCACCCGAAAGCCGCACATCACGCCCAACCACCACAGGTAAATCAACATTTACAGGTAAAAATTTTAGGTATGCCTTAGCTAAGGCTTGGGAAAATTGCGGCGTGATTTCACCATCAGCCAAGCCACGAATATCATATTCACGGAATACATGGTGTGGAAAATTTTCAATCATGTTGTGTGATTAAACCCAATAACAAACGCTCCAGCACCAGCAAGCGCGATTCTATGGATGCACCTTTAAGCAATTTTTCAGTGTCAGTCATCTTCTTCATCGCAATCATCAATTCGGGGGCATTCCATTGCTTCACTTCTTGCCCCACAAGTTGACTTGCTGCCCCAAAAATTCTTGCTGCTTGTGCAGGTCTGCGTTCACCCATGCGCTGGTACCATAAAAACATCAACAGACCCTGAAGCCGCATACTCAACCATGTATGCAGTTGCACATCCGATACTTGCTGGTTAATAAGTAGCCTACGCAACAGGATGATGGCACGCGTTTCTTTCATGGCAACAGCATGACAAAAATCATCCAAATCTTGCGGCGCATGTTCGCCAAGCAGCTCACCCACTAAAGCAACATCAAACTGCACACCTTCTTCATGATCATACAATTTCATGCGCGTAATCAGTTGCTTTGCAGCCTCTCTTAAGCCGTGTAATGACCCTGCCATCATCATATTCGCATCAGCTGTGACATAAAGATTGGAAGCTTTAATTTCATCGGCAAGCCAAGCTTGAAATTGTTCCAAAGATGGTGTGCGAAACTCGCAAGATACAACTTTCGTTTCCGCCAGCATTTTTTTATGCAGTGCTTTTTTCCAAGTGATGCCTGGCGCACATAAAATCAATCTATTTTGAAGCGAAACGGATGCAGCAAGCTTTAATAAATGTTCGGATTGTTTGGGTGTAGCACTTTCTGCATCACGCACCAAGGCATAACAAGCTTGAGGCCCAAACAAAGCTTGAGAACGGCTTTCCACTTCATAGCGTTCCAACTCAGACACATCCAAACGCAAGCGTATCGCACCCTCTTCCCCCGCTGCAAGCAATGCTTCCCCCGCTTCAACGAGAATATCCCTATCTTCACCAAATAAATAATAACTACGGTGTTCCACAGGCAATAATTTTTGCGGTGATACTTGCATCAGTGTTTAAAATCCAGACTGCAAACGCGCCAGCGCATCTTGCGCCCACTGTTTGCGTAATTGTTCAATCAAAGCTTCGCGCTCTGCTTCAATGGATGCTGGATTGTTGGTTAAGGCTGCGGCATCGCCAAAAATATCGGCGCTACTCACCACCTGACCTGAACCCCAAATCAATTTACTATCTTGATACATTTGTAATATTCCCGACACCGATAAACGGTATTGAATAGCCAGACCTGAAGCATCGAATGCAACAGGTGTAAATGCTTCACTTGCACCTTCAATGCGTAAACTCACATGCTTTTGAGCTTCCGCTGCTTCAACATTCAATGAAGGCAATGCATCGCGTTGCATCCAAGCTTGCCTAAGTTCAGCCAACAATGCTTTATCTTGCTGCGCCCCTTGACTGGTTAAACTTGCGGACTCTACACCCTCAGGAATAACATTGGACTTACCCTGCCCCACCAAATGATAACCACATGATGTCAACATCAAGGTTACGACAAGGTATAAAATGAGTTTCATGCAGGTTTGACCACGATATTCAGCAAGCGGCCTTTAACCAAAATCACTTTCACGATTTGATTACCTTCCAACCATTTGGCAATGCCTGCATCGACTTGCGCTGCTGCCAAGGCATCATCTTGGCTCACATCAGGTGAAACCACAATCTCACCCCGTTTTTTACCTTGAATTTGCACCACAAGGTTGATTTCATCTTGAACTAAAGCTGCCTCATCCACTTCTGGCCATGCCGCCATCACCGCGACAGTCTCAAAGCCCAAACGCTCACCACATTCACAAGCAAAATGCGGCACAAGTGGCGCAAGCATAGTAATCAAAGCAGATACACCTTCTTCAACAGCGGCTTTGCCTTCATCATCATGCGCATCAAAACTATTTAAAGCATTGGACAATTCCATCATCGCCGCAATTGCCACGTTAAAAGCAAAACCTTGCTCAAACGCATGGGTCACACGCTGGATATGTGTATGAATGGTGCGGCGCAATGTTTTGGTGGCTTTAGCATCGGCTTGCCCAGGATAAACCTGCCCAACTTTATCCAACAATACCCAAACACGGTTCAAGGAAACGACTTGCCCCTTCCACGCCTTTATCACTCCACTCCAAATCACGCTCTGGTGGTGCTGCAAATAAAGTGAATAAACGCGCAGTATCTGCACCATATTTTTCAATAATGGTCCTTAGGGTCAACCGTATTGCCTTTGGACTTGGACATCTTGGTACCATCCAACAAGACCATACCTTGCGTTAATAGATTCTTGAATGGCTCTGAGCCAACTTTTTCACCATCAAACAAACCCACATCACGCATCAGCCTATGATAAAAACGAGCATACAAAAGGTGAAGAACCGCATGTTCCACGCCTCCAATGTATTGATCCACAGGCGACCATTTCGCCATGCTATTGGCATCTAACATGGCTGTATCGCAATTCACTGAGGTATAACGGTTCATATACCAAGACGATTCCATAAACGTATCAAAGGTGTCGGTTTCACGCTTGGCAGCTTTGCCACATGTGGGGCAAGTGGTGTTTACAAATTCTTCGCAATCTGCCAAAGGTGATGCACCACCCGTAGGCTGCAAATGTTCAGGCAATACCACAGGTAAATCCGCTTCAGGTACAGCCACAGTGCCGCAATCGTCACAATGAATCACTGGAATGGGTGTACCCCAATAACGTTGACGCGAGACCAGCCAATCTCTAAGGCGGAATTGGGTGCGTTCTTCACCTTTATTGTTTGTGTTCAACCAATATGTCATGGCTTTCTTGGCTTTATTTGATTTTAAACCATCAAATTCACCTGAGTTAATCAGCACACCCGCATCAGTAAATGCAGCCTCGCTCACATCGGCATCACCTGCCGCATTGGTAATCACTTGTTTGATATTTAAACTATATTTTTTTGCAAAATCATAATCGCGCTCATCATGCGCAGGCACACTCATGACTGCACCTGTGCCGTAGGACATGAGTACAAAGTTCGCCACCCACACGGGCACAAGTTCGCCTGTAACTGGATGAATTGCATTCACCCCCAACGGCATACCTTTCTTTTCCATGGTTGCCACATCAGCTTCTTTGGTCGAAATCATACTGCACTCTTCCAAAAATGCAGCCAATTCAGCATTGTTTTCAGCCGCTTTGATGGCTAAAGGATGGGCTGCGGCAACGGCCATATAAGTTACACCCATTAAAGTATCGGGGCGTGTTGTGAAAATATCTAAAACCTCATCGCTATCTTCAATTTGAAAAGAAACTTCTGCACCCGAAGATTTACCAATCCAGTTGCGCTGCATACCCACCACTTTATCGGGCCAGCCCTTCAATTGATCGAGGTCGTTTAACAATTCATCTGCATAATCGGTGATTTTGATAAACCATTGTGCCAAATTCTTTTTATGCACAGGGGTATCACAACGCCAGCACACACCATCTTCCACCTGCTCATTGGCAAGCACCGTATGACAAGGTTCACACCAATTCACTTCCGCTTCTTTGCGATAAGCCAAGCCTTTTTCCATCAGTTTGGTAAACAACCATTGCTCCCAACGGTAGTATTCGGGTTTGCAGGTCGCAATTTCACGGCTCCAATCATAAGATAAGCCTAAGCGTTTGAGTTGAACAGACATTTGTTCGATATTGGCATATGTCCATTCTGCTGGTGGTTTGCCATGTTTAATTGCTGCATTTTCCGCTGGTAACCCAAAAGCATCCCAACCAATCGGGTGCAATACGTTAAAACCTTGCATACGTTTGTAACGGGCAACTGCATCACCAAGACAATAGTTACGCACATGCCCCATGTGCAAGTTTCCCGACGGATAAGGAAACATCTCTAAGCAGTAGTAGGTTTCACGCGTATCGGCTGCATCCCCATTGGCAATATCCATGCCTGATTCATGCCAAAGCTTTTGCCACTTGGCTTCAATGGTTTGGGGAGTGTATAACTTTTCTGGCACGTTGAACCTCTTGTATTGCTTTAATAAATATGGGCATATCATAGGCGGGGTGTGCGTGAATAAAAGCATGGAGTTTTTTCTTCATCAAAACTTGCCATCATTTTATACTTCAACTACGATTTAACCTATTGAGGGACAGACTCCATGAAAGAAGTTCTTTTTTGTATATGTACAGCTTATTGTTTACTTACCATAAATCTTGCTCAGGCTTCGGTGTTGGACAATATTGACCAGAGCAACTTAATCTCTGCCATCGATGACTACCGTTTTAGTGATTATGATATTGCCATTGAAAAGCTAGAAACCCTCTATCAAAAAACACCCGAACACCCTGATATTTTGCAATATTTAGCACTGTCTTACGATGAAAGTTCAAAGCCAAAAAAAGCAATACCTTTCTTTGAAAAATGGTTAAAAGCAAAGCAATACAGCACCTCAGAAAACACGAGGTTCGCATGGTTAAGCCTCACCCAAGCCTACATGAAAACCAAACAAGCTCACCGTGCGATAACAACATTAAAACGCTGGTTAACGGCAAACCCCAACGATATACAAAGTCAAATCACCCTTGGTAATATACTCATACGCCAAAAAGAATATGCTGAAGCCAACACACTTTGGGACAATATTCTTAAAAGTAGTGCATCACATGGTGAAGATAAAGCTGCAGCTTGGTATTATAAAGCATGGATAGCCTACCTTCATCATGATGCGCCCAATACTGAGAAGTTTGCCCAACAATCATTGGATGCTAATCATGACGGTGCTTATGCAAGTGGTGCAAAGCATTTAAAAACACATCCATCACAACACCGCTTAGGCTTTAAGGGCTTCGCATCTGTCGAAGTGTTTTACAATGCCAATGTTAAGCTGGCTCCTGAACAACTCTACGTTGCTGATACTGATGGCGACACAGGGCTTCAAAGTACATTGGTATTGGGCTGGGCATTTTCAAATCTAAACTTGGACTATGTGCTTAGCAACACAACCTACCAAACTTTAAACACCTATGACTTATTGGCGCATATTCTCTCTGCCTCTTGGCAAAAGGGAAACACATGGCGCTTCAAATCCAGCTATGAATACATCACCTTAGACAGCGATAATCTCTACCAAGGTCTTGGGCTTGGCGTATACTACACGCCACAGGCTTGGACTTACCATTACACCGTAAAATTCAAACAATTCAACAATGCCTATGGCGCAAACAATGTAAATTTAGAGCGCTTGGGTGGTAGCAGCCACCAAATGGGTGCAACAACAGTTTCCTCCCTTTGGGGCTATGACCTTTCATTGTCACCTTATATTATGGCTGAATTAACGAAAGGTGATGCTACCCATGATAATTCCGATAGCTATTACCAACTTGGCACGGCTTCTTCCATGTTGATTCCTATCACCAAAAGTTGGCAAACCCAATTCAAACTCGATATTTATTCACGCTTGTATGCAGCAGCAGATTATAACATCCTATTAAACTCAATGGACAATACCAAACGTCAAGACACATACCTGAAAAGTACGCTATCAACATCATGGAAACCTTTGAATACGGATAATATTTCTTTGACTGCCCGCGTATCCTATGCAAAAAATGCTTCCAATTATGATGCTAGCCTTATTTCTGCAGCGGCAAGTAAAGCATATTCTTCTTGGCGTGTTGGCGGCATAGTATCGGGGCAATGGTAAGCCATGCCGTCATATTTACCCAGTTCATGATACCTTATTGCAGGAGACAACCATGCTAAAAATACTTACCCTTACCATAGCGGTCATGGTTAGCATCATCCTTACCCCCACAACACAAGCATACGCGGCTGCCAGCATTGGTCGCATTGTACACACCTATGGACCCGCTTGGGTTCTGCGCGGAGCAATACGTGAACGAGCCACAAAAGGGCAAGTTGTGTTGCGTAATGATTCTATTGTTACAGGTTCGCGCGGTCGCGTTAAAATTATGATGGGTGATGGTAGCAAAGTTTACATTGGTGCCAAAAGTCGTATTTCATTGCGAAAATACAGCATGCGTGGTGGAAAGCTTTTCAGTGCACGCATCAATATGCTTTGGGGTAAAGCTCGTTTTTTCGTGAACAAACTGACAATACGTGATTCTTCTTTCCGTGTACGCACCCCCACAGCGGTATTGGGTGTTCGTGGCACTTGGTTTGTGACCATCGTTCCACCAACGCCCGAAGTCTTAGACCGTGCTTTTGATAACCTTACCCTTAATGATATTCCTCCTCTACCCACAAGAACGGTATTAATCGAAGGTGTGGTCGATGTCAGCGCAGGGGATTCGACAAACATTGAAGTTTTACGCCCTGGATATACTGCTCACGTTGACAAAAATGGGAAAGTAAACATCAAAGAAACCAAAAGGGACGATGCAGACATCAAAAGTGTCAACCCCAATAAAGAAAACCTTGATACAATGCGCCAAGATTCAACGCATAACGAGCCAATACAAAAAGAAGATTTGGATATCCAAACAAAGCCTCATCTCTTAGCTAAAGAGAATGAGTTACCAAAATCTCTTATGCAACAGGGTATTAGCGATAGTATCCAAGGCAGCATGGATAGTCTTCCGACTGAAGTTGTCAACGCTATTCAGAATCTTGATAACATGACCGAAATTATCATCCAACCCAGCTTTGTGACACCCAAGTCCACCATCCCTTTGCGCCAATAACGAGGAAAACGCTGAAACATCCTCCACAACGTCAGTCTCAACAGGTCGCAGTGGCATCATCCCAATAGGTGCTGGCACTGTGATGTCAATTGTTTTAACATTGCATACTATGCTGACCTATCCGAACCTTTCCAATTCTATCAACGCTTCATTCCTCGTATAACCCGTGCTTTTACTCACAAAAAGTATATCACAAATGATGTTGCCGCCTGGTATCTTCATTCTTTTGGGCTTGGTTTCCCTCATTTTTTGGAAAAAAAATTGGGCGCGTATGCTATTCGCCTTCTCTTTGTTATGCTTATGGCTACTTTCAACAGAACCTATACGTGATGCTTTAACCAGCCCTTTGGAATTTCAATATGCACCATTCAACATTGAACAAACCTCAGGAAAAAAAGCTGTTATTGTATTGCTTGGTGGTGGCGTTCAGGAAAATGCACCTGACTACCAAGGTTCTGATGAGTTGAGTCACTTTGCCATGATGCGAACGATTTATGCTGCAAAAATATCACAGCAAACTCAGCTTCCCATTTACACAACAGGCGGCACACCTTTAGCTCAAAGCATAGATACCGAGGCTGAAGCTGATGTGATGAAACGCTGGTTAATTTGGTTTGGTATTGATGCAGCAAACATACACAGTGAAAATCAAGCTAACACCACATGGGAAAATGCACGGCTCATTCAAAAAATGCTTCAGAATAAGCATATCAACACCATCATTTTGGTAACATCTGCTTGGCATATGCCAAGGTCTGTTTGGTGTTTTGAGGCGCAAGGTTTAACCGTTATCTCTGCTTCAACTGATTACCTCACCAAACAAACCGCTTACGATATCAGAAGCTTTTTGCCGCGTTGGAATGTGCTGAATGAGAGTAGCCAAGCTTTGCATGAGTACCTAGGGTTTTTATGGTATAGGATAAGGCATGCATCGTCTTAACTGATGTTACGCAGTTGGGCAAAAAACAATAAACCTACGAAGTATGTGTTTATTGTTTCTTCATTTACGCCTACTTTACGAACAGTTATCAAACAGGAGCGTTATTATGAAGCAATGGTTCACACTTATCACATTGATGAGCACACTTTTTATCAGCAGTGTGGCTCAAGCCGCTTGTAAACATGAAGGTGCGTGTAGCCAGTCATGTACATTAGGTCCTCATTTTATTAGCCCTCAAGATGGTGACACAGTTTCCAGCGAAATTCTTGTTAAGATGGGCATCAAAGGTTTAAAAGTGCATAAAGCTGGTGATTTGATTGAAGGCACAGGACATCATCACTTGATTATTGATGGCACTTATATTGCCGAAAATGAAACAGTGCCTGCAGATGATCGTCATATTCACTTTGGTAAAGGTCAAACAGAAACAATCATTAACCTTAAGCCTGGAAAACATACATTAACGCTACAATTTGCAGATGGACACCATCAGTCTTACGGTGAAATCATGAGCCGTACGATTAATATTACTGTAAAGTGAGCCACTTGCAAAACTCTGGGTGGGTGGGTGGCTCAAGTAACTGAGGTTACACTGTTGGACTAAAACTTGTCATTTCCGCGTCACCCCAACAGTCCATTATACTTGGCAGGTTTCTCATTCGGCACATACGCAGGGCTACAAGCTGCAAGGCATGATACCGTATTCAAGCTCGCCGTTGCCTCTGCGGTCAACCTATGGCCATTTGATTTTATGCTGGGTGATATACCCACCCGCTAACTATTATCCAAGGCACTGCCGAGTCATAAAGCGTTGTTTTTCAACAAGCCTTGAGGTTTTTCGTTCCGTACGGTGAGGTGGACAAAGTGTATTTGCTACATCTTGGTCTTGTGTTTCTATCAGGTTCTGTTCGATAGCGCCTGATATAAGGAGAATCGTTCCTAATTCAGTTTCAAGAAGCTGGGCAGCTTCTGAAGCGAAACCGAATTTTTTATACACGTCCTCTAAACTTGGCATAACTGATTCACTTTCATTTTTCGCCTAACGACCCAAATGAGGGGCGCGAGCGAAGCGAGCGTCCCTCTCGATTTGAATGCTTAGCATTTAGCCTAATGCTTTCAAAACGGCATTAGGCTCTTTTGCAACCACATTAAGCAAAACGCGAGCAGGGCCATGAGGTGTTCTATCGCCACGTTCCCAGTGTCGGAGTGTACTAACACTGATTCCAAATGCAGATGCAAACTCACTTTGTGACATGCCAACATTAGCCCTAATATTTTTCACATCAATGGGAGAAAATTCATGTATTACTGCTTTTTTATGTTTGCCTTTTGAAAATTCCAAAGCTTCATCAAGCCCTTGTTTGATACTATCAAATGCATGACTCATTTTTGACCTCCATAGCGTTGAATAAGTAGTGAAGTAAACTTAGCAAGATCATTACGTTCAGATTTGGATAGATTGGCTCTTTCACCTTTTCCAAATAGCGTCAGTAAAAATATAGGCATCAATTCATTATGAAAATAGTAGATAATACGAACACCTCCACTTTTTCCTTTACCTTGTCCAGACCACCTTAACTTACGTATGCCTCCCGTGCCTTGCATAATTCTCCAGAAGCAGGATGAGCAGCTAAATAGTTTACTATACTGATTCTTTCAAACGAACTGAGTAATTTATCTGACTTTTTTAAGAATTCAGGGAGTTCTACAATCGTTCGCATAGATTAAAGGTAATCCATTGGATTATAGGTGTCAATAATTGTGATGTTAATGCCGAGTTAAACTGCGCGCTGGATTTTATTATTACTTACATTGAGCGGGTATGTTTTATCGTTTTCTTGGTTATTTTATCCTTATAAATCAATGAGATAAGGGTATACATCACGATTCTGATTATCCTACGAATTTCAATCTACAACCAACTTAAGCAAAAGTTGAAAATCGATACCGTAATTTTCATTAAATGGCTAAATGATTCGGTCATAAAAGGCTGTTTTTATTCAATATGATGAGAACAAACATCATCCGACATCAATTTTAAATCATTTTTTTAAAAAAAGATACCCGCTCAATGTAAGTAAATACGCTGAAGTCATGCTTTTTCCCTTTTGCACAAACAACCGATAAAACCTTTCCTGTTGTAGCGCAAGCTATGATTTGAGCTTTAATCGTATGGCTTTTTTTCTTGCCTGAGTAATATTGTTTTTGATGTTTTACAGGACGCTCTATGGGTTGTTCTGATACGTCTATAATCAATGTTTCCCTTTTATTATCAATAAGATCTAGTCGGCTAGGAAGTTTTTCAACGTTAGCTATAATCCTCACATAACGGCTATATACCTTGTGACAGTAGGACTCTTGTATTCCAAAAACATTGCCAAGAACTTGAAAGGTTGGATAGTGGCGAATATAGTAAAGTGCTAACAAGATACAATCTTGCAATGATACTCTAGAACTTTTCAGACCGCGCCTTTTCAGAGGGTTAAGCTTCTTTTCATTTTCAATATGTTGCTCTATTTTATCATATAAATCTGAAAAGTTTTTTTGCGTTATTCCTGTCATACGCAAAAATTTTTGAGGCTTACAGTGGATGATTTCTTTGTAGGGTTCCATGATGCATACATCACACACAAAACCGTGTATCTGAGGTGGTTGATAATCAATAAGAGAA
>JAUZSH010000029.1 GCA_030949605.1 Ghiorsea sp. | reverse complement strand
AAATATGGGGTGTGGATGTTGCAGAGTTCGCAAGCTTTGAAACTTTTACCATTTCTCATCATAGGTTATTGGAGCATATTACCGCTTATGATTGTTTTAGCAGTATTGATAAGTATCAATATGTGGCGCTTTCGCTGGGTATTGAAGCATCAAGACATTCCATTTACGGCATGGTTGTGGCTGCCTTGGGTGAGGTTGACTATGGGCTTGGCCACGGATATTGGCAGACTACAAGCATGGCGGAAGCGTTAATGCGCGTTGTCTATCTATCGCAGTTTCCCAATATGGTGGGTGGTGGTGAGTATTCGCTGCTTGATTTGATGAGTAATCTTCCCAAAAGTATAGAGCCTGTTCTGGTGACTCCCCGTCCAGGCATATTCACGGATTCAGCGCACAAGAGAAATATTCGGCATGACACCCTACCTATGCCGCCGTTGAAGCAGGTGAGGTTTTCCACGTTTAGCCAATGGCGAAAAGCCATCAAAGCATTCAAGCCTGATGTTCTTCATGCCAATAATTCACGCGCTGCATTTTATGCAGGTATAACGGCGAAAACTTTAGGTATTCCTATCATCTTTCATTGTCGAATTTCAGATACTGATGGATTCATGGATAAAATTTTGATGCGTTTGGTGGATGTGATCATTTGCAACAGTGAAGCGGTGGCACAGCGATTTGTAGACTTTCCCAAACCCACCCATGTGATTTATAATGGGCTACCGATTACACCATTCCCCAACCTGGTCAACCCTTTACCAAGCGTCGATAAGTATATGTTGTTTGTCGGTCGGATTACACCTGAAAAGCAGCTTGAACATGCCTTGGAAGTGTTTGCTGCTTTAGCGAGGCAAGATGCAGGTTTACACTTTGTGATTGTGGGTGGTGCAGGTCCTGAAGATGAAGGATATTTGCAGCAAGTGAAGGAAGATTATGTTCGGAAAACTTGGTTTAGCCGCGTGCATTGGCTTGGTTTTTGCCATGATGTGACCAAGTGGTATGTACACGCAACAGCCCTTATTTTAACATCCAAACATGAAGGTTTTGGGCGTGTGTTGGTCGAAGCTATGGCGCAAGCGACACCTGTGGTGGCGTATGCGGTGGGCGGTGTACCTGAAGTATTTGATGATGGTGAGGAGGGTTATTTGATTCAACCCAATGATAAACAAGCCATGGTTGGCGCATGTTCAAAGATTATAAATGATGATTCATTGCAGCAGAGCTTGGGGCAGGCAGGGCAACAGCGAGCGATACAGTTTTCGATTGAGAAACATGTCGCGCAGGTGACTGATGTTTACACCAGCCTCATCGAGAAAAAGCCATGACAACTTTGATTCTGATTGATGGACGTGAGTTTGTGCTTGGTCGGCGCACAGGTATTGGTCGCTTTTTGGAAGGTTTGTTGCGGGCATTGGTTGAAGCATATCCCGATTGGCGGCTCACGGTTGTGATGGGTGAGCCACAAGCCTTACCTGACTCCTTGCAAGGTAAGGTCAAAACCCAACAAGCACCCAAGTATTTGGAATGGCACTACCCCAAGTTGGCACAAGGCTATGATTTATTTGTAAGCCCATACCCCAAGCTTCCCGTACGCAAGTTGCCTTGCCCAAGTGTTCACACCATTCACGATGTTTTTTATCTGACCCACCCTGCTTACCAAGAGAATATATTGAAGCGTTGGGCGGGTTTGTGGCGTTTGAAACATGCCTTATCCAAGTCGGATTTAACATGGTTTGATTCCCAAGCATCTCTGGATGAAACACAAGGTTTAGCAAGTCAATTTTATCCATACCAAATTCGTTTTCCTGCGATTGAACCAAGCTTTAGTCCCGGCCATTTAAAGCGTGAGCACTTCTTTTTGTTTGTTGGCAATGGTTTGCCACATAAAAATGTGAAGGTGTTGCTGCAAGCCATTGAAAACACGGATATTCAACTGCAATGCGTGGGCATTCGCCAAAGTGTGGCAG
The DNA here is from genome assembly GCA_030949605.1 of Ghiorsea sp. GTDB lineage: Bacteria > Pseudomonadota > Zetaproteobacteria > Mariprofundales > Mariprofundaceae > Ghiorsea. The sequence continues at coordinate 197,355 of JAUZSH010000029.1, read as the reverse complement.
ATGAGTTGTGCGTGATATTCCCTTGGGCAAAACAGCAGGTGGCATTTTTACAACATGTGGATGATGTGGCACTACTGAAATTGTATCGTCAATGTGCGGCGTTGCTGCAACCTTCCACGGCTGAAGGTTATGGTTATCCACCTTTGGAAGCCTTTGCTTGTGGCACACCTGCGATTGTTTCGGATATTACTGTGCTTAGAGAAACCACAGGTGGTTTCGCCACGTTTTGCGCGCCGCATGATTGGCAGGCTTGGCAATCTGCTTTGCGTAACTTCCAACGCGATAAACAGCAGGTTAATCACGCTTTGGCTTGGGCAAAACAGCACCAAGGCAAGCAGGGTTGGGCAGCGCATATTCAAGATATTGAAAGGTTGGTGAAACACTGATGTGTGGATTTGTAAGCATACTGGGCAGAACTGATGCCGTAGAACTTAAAGGCATGGCAACAGCGGTAGCAGCGCGCGGCCCTGATGGGCAAGGCGAATATATGTCGCCTGAGTTTTCTGCCATTCATCATCGCTTAGCCATTATTGGCCCTGATGAACGTGGCGCACAACCCATGCAAGTCGATGATGTGGTGGTGGTGTTTAATGGCTGCATTTATAACTACAAAGCGTTAAGAGCCAAGCTGGAAGGTGATGGTGTCACATTCAAGTCGGATTCAGATACGGAAGTGATTCCGCATTTGTATCGCCGCTTTGGTTTGGGGTTGTTTAACCTGATTGAAGGCATGTTTTCTATCGTGCTTTGGGATAAACGCGAGCAAATATGTTTGGTGGCTAGAGATGTGTTTGGTGAAAAACCATTGTTTGTCTGTGAACAAGGTGGGCGTTTGGGTTTTGCCTCATCGCAGAGTGCATTTGAGAAGGGTAAATGGTCGCTCACGCCCAATATCAATAGTGTGTATCAGATTTTAACCAAGATGCGCGCTGAAGCACCACAAACCATGTATGAAGAAGTCTCGCAACTTCCCGCAGGTTGTTATGCCATCGCTAAAGCTGGGCAAGCTATGCAAATTCGCCGTTATTTCTTTTTGCCAGAGGCTGATCAACCGCTTGATTTAACGGCTGATGAAATCAAACCCGAAGTCAAATCCATGTTGATTCAATCCATCACGAGCAAAACAGTGTCGGATAAACCTTTGGGTGTGTTTTTATCGGGTGGTGTGGATTCATCCTTGATTGCTGCGGTGCTCAAGCAAGAGGCTGGGCAGGATGTGCATAGTTTTTGCGTGCGTTTTATGGATGCGCCCAAAGATTATGATGAAAGCAGGTTTGCTACTGAAGTCGCCAATCATTTGGATATTCAGCATACCACTTTAGAGGTTGATGCCAGCGCGCACCAAGCTTTGGATGATTTGGCAACAGCTTTTGATGTGCCAGTGACCAATTCATCGGCACTGCCCACATATTTGATTAGCCAAGCCGCTAAATCACATGTGGATGTGGCACTATCGGGTGTGGGCGGTGATGAATTGTTTGGTGGTTATCCCAGATATTTGGGCTTAAAATGGCATGAGAAGTTGCAAGGTTTACCTGCGCGAGGGCTTGCGCTCAAACTGCTTGAAACATTAGGTGATAGCCATTCCAGTCGCAATTTAAGAGGGCGTTTGCGCCGTTTCTTGCAGGGTTTAAACAAGAACCCCGATGCAGCATATCAAAAGTGGACTTCCACCACGAATGCTGGGTGGTCAGATATGTTTGCCCAAATGCAATTGGCACAACCGCAACACACTTGGCAAAACGCATCCCAGCTTGTAGGCGGTTTGCAAGGTTTGATGCAGCAATATGGGTCGGTGAATGGGGCGATGGCTTACGATGTAATTCATTATGTGGGCGATGATTTACTGGCAGTAGGCGACCGCATGAGCATGGCAAATGGTTTAGAGCTTAGAGCTCCGCTTTTGGATGCAGGTTTGTTTTCATTTATGGCAACATTGGATGAAAGCTGGAAAATCCAAGGTCTGCCATGGCAAGAAAAATTAAAAGTATTACTCAAAGACATCACCTGCGACTACGTACCCAAAGAAATGGTTTACCGCCCCAAGCAAGGTTTTATGGCACCCATCAAACATTGGATGCGTACCGATTTTAAAGATGATATTCAAGCCATGATTGCCGATAAACCGCTCGGTGGGCTTGTGCGCCAGTCATTCGTCCAAGAGCAATGGCAAAGGCACCAAAAAGGCGAAGATAAATCAGATATATTGTGGGGCTTGCTGCTGATGAACCGCTGGATGCAGCAACATGGGTGGCAGTTCTAATGGATCAATACCTTCGCCAAGATTCAGCGCGTTTCGCGCAAAGCAAGCGAGTAACCATAACATTCTAGAATATTGTGGTATATTAAAAATAACATCCCCCAAACCCCGATGTTATTTTTAATATACGCTTTCTAAATCAATGTGTTACAAACACTAGGTTTTTTTACCAATGTATTCTCTAAAACTGGCGAAGGTATTGACCATTTAATGGAATTAATGCTTGGTGAGTTTATACAGGGATGGGTGTCCCGAAAATATACGGCGAATTTCAAATAGGTGTGAGAAGCTTGGAGGTTAAGTAAATGGAACATACTCATATTATACAGGCTTCAGATTTAGATGCTTATGCAAATAGAAGAGATAGCCAAGGGGTGATTCCTGAATTGGTTTATTGGCTTGTGAAACAGTCTGTTTCTAATATATCTGTATGTCGAATCCCATATGGTGATGCTGTGAACCAGCCTGGGTTGGATGGATTAGTGGAAACAGACGAGTTCTTTTTGGAGTTTGTTCCAGATGGTATCTCCTATTGGGAAATTGGAACTGGGAACAACCCACAAGTTAAAGCGACTAAAGACTTTGGAAAACGCACGATAGATACACCAGATGATCAGCGAGCTGAATCTACATTTGTATTTGTAACCCCAAGGTCAAGTGGGGCTGATGGCTGGGATGAACCAACGCAAACACGATGGCTGCGGCGGAGGCAGGAGAAAGGCTGGAAAAAGATTAGAATTATAGATGGAGTGAAACTAGCTGATTGGCTTAGAGAATTCCCTGCAATTGGGCAATGGATGGCCAAGAAAATTGGGCTCTCCCCCAGTCTTGGTGGACTATCCACGCCTGCAGAGCATTGGGAAACAATTCAGGCGCAAGTCGATCGGTCTGACCCTCCATTGCCAGCACAGATTTTCGTCGAAGGAAGAGATAATGCATGTACTGCTCTACAAGCATTATTTGAGGGAAAGTCGCAACGATTATTTCTTTTTGCCGAAAGCCCAAAAGATGTTGAAGATTTTGTTGCTGGTTATATTAATTCATTTGATTCCGAAACTGAACGTGCCTTTTGTAATCGATGTCTTTTCATAAGTGAAGAAGATGCTTGGCGGTCAATTGTTACAACTAGGCAGTCTCATATTCTTGTGGCTGATCCAAAACTTGGTTTGGATTCAGAAAGTGCGGACCTGCAAACATTGGCTACTCGGAATGGACACTCAGTAATAATACCTCTTTGTGGAGCATGGTCTGGAGATAATCCAGAGGTCATTAAGTTGCGAAGTCCATCTCAATCAACTCTTGAGAAAATATTAAGTGAAAGCGGCTATTCACCTGTCCGAGCTCGAGAATTGGCAAGTGTGGGAGCTAATAGGTTATCTGCTCTAAGACGACATCTACTGGGGCTAGGGGCAGTACCAGTCTATGCTTCATGGGAAAATGCAAGGCTACTTTCTCAAGCAGGGATGATTGGAAAGTGGGATGGTAACAATCAAACTGATAAAGAGGCTATAACGGCTCTATTGGGAAAAGAATATGGGGGGTGGATTGAGCTGATTAGATCTGATGCGTTACGCTCAGACACTCCCCTGATCCAGAAAAATGAGAAGTGGCGAGTGGTTGCTCGTGGTGAAGCGTGGAATGCACTTAGCAACCGGATGTCAGATGATGATCTTAATCAATTTCAGCAGTTAGCATGCAGGGTGCTGGGTGAATATGATCCTAAATTTGATCTTCCAAAAGAAGAACGGTATGCAGCTAGCATTCATGGAAAGCAATTGACACATTCAACTAATATCCGAGAAGGTATTGCTGAAACATTGGCTCTACTTGGCAGTAGACCAAAGGCTCTGTCTTCTTGTTCGCAAGGAAAAGCTGAAGCTACTGCCCTATTAACTGTAAGACACCTATTAAAAGATGCTGACTGGGGTCGCTGGGTGAGTTTAGAGCAACTTTTACCATTACTGGCAGAAGCTTCCCCAGATGAATTTCTTGGTTCCGTTGAATCATCGCTGGAGAGAATTGAAGACAGCCCATTCCATCAAGTGTTTGCTCAAGAAGGAAACGCTGGCATTGGTGGTTGGAACTATATTAGCGGGCTTCTTTGGGCATTAGAAATACTGGCATGGCATCCTGATTACCTAACTCGAGTTACCCTTATCCTGGGGGAACTAGCTTCGATTGATCCGGGAGGAAATTGGTCTAACAGGCCTGCAAATTCGCTTGCTGACATTTTTCTTCCATGGCATTTACAAACATCGGCCTCTATCGACAAAAGGAAGATTGCAATTCAAACCCTTTTGCAAGAACAGCCAAGAATAGGTTGGAATTTGTTGATTGCATTGCTTCCACATAGCCATGGAGTTACTTCAGGGTGCCATCGTCCGGCTTGGAGAAATCTTATTTCTGCCGAGTGGCGTGATACCATTACGAATCAAGAGTATTGGGATCAGACATCTATTTATACTGATATGGCAGTTGGGCTTGCCAAATCCAGCGTAGAGAAGCTCCGTGTATTGATAGAACATATGCCCGATTTACCCAAGCCTGCATTTGATAACATACTTTCACATCTAAAATCAGATGATGTGATTAGTTTATCTGAATATGATCGCATGCCTTTGTGGGAGGCATTAAGCGATTTGGTCAGAAAGCATCGAAAGTTTTCTGATGCTGAGTGGTCTATTCCTAGTGAGATTTTAGATAAGGTGGATGAAATCGTTAGTGTTTTATCTCCTCAAAAGCCTGAATTACGATACCATCACCTATTTAGTGATCGTGATTTTGATTTGTATGATGATAATGAGGATTATGAAAAGCAGCGAAAGTTATTAGATCGGCGGCGACAAACCGCGCTACAGGAAATATTGGATTCCGGTGGTGTTAAATCTGCTATGGAGTTTGCAAACAATGTTTCTTCACCGCATCAAGTAGGTCATGCACTTGGGAACATTGCGGTTGAATCAGTTGAGGTAGATATTTTACCAGAACTCTTATCAAGTGCGGATGAGGTTCAGAAAATTTTAATCCGAAGTTACGTTTCAGCGAAATTTTGGAAAGAAGGCTGGCCTTGGGCAGATCACATATTAAGTGATGACTGGAACGCTAGTCAAAAGTCTTCTTTTCTAGTGCTTCTACCCTTTGATCCAGAGGTTTGGCCTCGTGCTGAAAAACATCTTGGGAGTGAAGAAAGACAATACTGGATAAATGCAAATGTGTACCCTTGGGGCACTGACTTCGATTACAGTACGGCCATCGAAAAACTTATTTCACATGGCCGAGCTTTTGCTGCAATCCGCTGCCTCGGAAGGTCTGGCGCTAAGAATGATACAATTAATGTAGGGCTAGCTGAACAGGCTCTTCTTGCTGTTCTTAGCTCTGAGCATTTGAGCGCAGACTTCGATCGCGAAGCTACTATTGAGGTGATCACTAAACTTCAAAATAGCCCGTCTGCAAACTTAGATATTCTTTTTAAGATTGAATGGAACTTTCTACCCTTATTAGACCAATTCTCGAGGGGCGTTCCTAAGACTCTTGAAGACAGACTGGCTTCAAATCCTGCTTTTTTCTGCGAAGTTCTAAGTTATGCATTTCGATCTAAGAACGATGAAGATAATGATGATGAGCCCACAGAAGAGCAGCGCGATATGGCGAAGAATTCATATAAACTTTTAAGTGAATGGAAAACTATTCCTGGACAACATGTGGATGTTTCCTTTGATCGCTCAGCATTTTCATCATGGCTCACAGAGGTAAAGAGGATTACAGCAGAAAGTGGTCACCTTGAGGTTGCACTCAGCATGTTTGGACAAGTTTTGACCTATGCCCCTAAGGATGAGGGTGGTCTGTGGATTCATAAGGCTGTGGCCCAAGCTCTGAATGAAAAATGGGCAGGTAGAATGCGTAATGGTTTCACTACAGCACTTTTCAATCAAAGAGGCGTACATGGTTTTTCTTCTGGTAAAGAGGAGCGTAAATTAGCTCGGATAAATAATGAAAAAGCAGAAGCTCTTGAGGCAAATGGCTTTGTTAGATTCGCAACTTCAATGCGCGAGTTTGCAAACCGTTATGAACGCGAAGCTGAGCGTGAGTCACAAAGAGATCCTTTTGAAGATTAGGGATGTGAGTTTAAGCCAGGTGAATTTATGAGTCCAAAAGAAGAAGCACCCAGATTTTTTGCATATTTGGATCATAATATTTTGGACTTGATGACCAAGGGTGACCCGCTGGGTACTAAATCCTTGTTAAAAAAGACTTCTTTAATCCCCATGTTTTCTGATGAAACGCTTAAAGAGATTCATGGCTCTAAAGGTCATGAATACACCACCCCAATCTGTCAACACAGTTTTTCAAGAATCCTTATTCCAACCTTTTAAGCAGCTTTTTTGTGTTGTGTTTGGCTTAACATACTCTCGCGATACACGTTCATTGGCTTTTTGTATTGCAGCGTTTCGTGAAAGCGTCGGTGATTATAAAAATCAATATAATTATCCACATCGGCTTTTAGCTCTGTAAGTGAACGATATTCATTGAGATAGATTCGCTCACACTTTGCACTCCTCCAAAAGCGTTCGATACAAATATTGTCCGTAGCTCGACCTTTTCCGTCCATAGATATAATAATGCCTTTGTTGTTAACAATACCTTCGCCAAAATTGATAGGGTAGCCACTTTGTCATAGTATAATTTTTTTCTACAAAACAAATAACCAAACAAAAGAAGCTACCCATGAATGAAATAATGCGCATCCTATCGCCAATAAGCAATACTTTGGATTCAAAAACATTCAAACAGCTTAAAGTAATCACCGAGGCAGCACTCTCTATGACGGGACGAGTGACGATGCTGGGGTTATCTCGCTGGTCAGGTGATGGTGGAAGTTATCGAACGGTTCAACGCTTTTTTGGTCTACTGAATATAGCATGGATGAAAATGAATTGGCATTTATGCCGCTCTTTTCTGCAAGATAAAGACGATGTTATTTTACTTGCGGGTGATGAAGTCACCGTTACTAAAAGCGGCAAGAAAACGCATGGTCTGGACTTTTTTTTTCTTCCGTTCAAGGGCAAGTTGTGCCAGGACTGTGCTTCCTATGCATTAGCCTGATTAGTGTAAAGCGCCGCAAATATTTTCCATTGCAGATGCACCAGTTAATCAAAAAAGAGCTGACAGGCTGCTCAAAGTATCGCGAAATAAGCACCGAAAAAGAAGTTTCTAAAAGCGATGAAAAAACAGTAAAAAAACGAGGCCGCCCCAAAGGAAGAAAAAACTTTAATCGCCGTGATGTTGAGTTATCACCCTATATGACTGTTTTACAAGAGAAAATAAGGGACGTTAAATCACTTATTTCTGATTCATGTGTGCCAAAGTATTTTCTTTTTGATGGCGAGTTAGGCAATAATTTTGCCTTGCAGATGGTGAGGCAGGTCAATTTGCACCTTATTTGTAAACTACGTCACTACTGTCCGACGAAAATCAGTAGGGTCATAAAAAAAGGTCTGAATTCCCAAAGAATATGTTAGATTTGTAGTTATTAATACAGCAAATCAAACGATCGGAGAATCCAGACCATGCGATACATTAACACAGTATTTTCACAATTACTTTCAGAAGTTCCTCGTTCTGTTTTTAAGAGGGCTGTCGACCGCCATCATGGTGACAAACGTGCGGGTAGTATGAGCTGCTGGACGCAGTTTTGTACGATTTTGTACGGTCAACTTTCATCCAAACAAACACTTCGAGATACCTGCCTATCGTGGGCAAGTCAGAGTCACTTATATTATCATTTTGGAGCCTCAAAAGCTGCGCGTTCGACTTTGTCCGATGCCAATCGAGAGCGTCCATCAGCAATTTATCTTGAACTTTTTATTGGCTTTTAAATCAGCTGAGAGAAGCAACCACCTCATGCAAAGATGTTGTTCGATTGATTGATTCGACCACCATTAATCTGTGTAAACAACAATTTAATTGGGCAACATTTCGTAGTGGTAAGTCAGGTATTAAAATTCATACTGTTTACGACCCAAACAACAAGGTACCAACATTTTTCTCTATCACCACGGCAAGTAAACATGATAAAAAGGCTGCTGAAAAGATGCCTCTACTGGATGGTGCAACCTATGTTTTTGATAGAGCCTACAACGATTATGCATGGTACTATAGCATGAGCCTGCGTGACATTTCTTTTGTCGGGCGCATGAAATCAACGACAAGGTTTGAGGTGGCTGAAGTGCTGAAGGCATCGGGGAAAGGGGTGTTAAAAGATGAATTGATTCACCTCTCTTCAACCAAAGCCAAGAAAGATTGCCCCTGTATATTACGCCATATTCGTTTCTTGCGCGAGGAAGATGGCAAGGAGTTATCATTCATCAACAATGACCTAAAACGAACTGCAGTAGAGATTGCAGACCTATACAAACAACAGACATCTTTCCTAAATAAACCCATATCTCATATTGACTAAAGCCGCCACAACCCGCCAATTTAAGCCATAGTTTTTGTGTTTCCCCCGATATACCTCTTTGACTATTCTGAATATTTTACAAAATCGGTTAATGTTTTCAATGAGAATACGCTTCTTTGATAAGGATTTATTGAAGCTCTTATCTTCCTTTGAACGCTCAACTCCTTTCTGTTTTTTTATCGGTGTCATGGAGTTCTCATGATATTTTTAAGCCCTTGATAGCCTGAATCAGCTAAGAGTTTAGAATTTGGGTGAATAGGAAGGCGACTTTCTTTAAATACGCTGAAGTCATGCTTTTTCCCTTTTGCACAAACAACCGATAAAACCTTTCCTGTTGTAGCGCAAGCTATGATTTGAGCTTTAATCGTATGGCTTTTTTCTTGCCTGAGTAATATTGTTTTTGATGTTTTACAGGACGCTCTATGGGTTGTTCTGATACATCTACAATCAATGTTTCCCTTTTATTATCAATAAGATCTAGTCGGCTAGGAAGTTTTTCAACGTTAGCTATGATCCTCACATAACGGCTATATACCTTGTGACAGTAGGACTCTTGTATTCCAAAAACATTGCCAAGAACTTGAAAGGTTGGATAGTGGCGAATATAGTAAAGTGCTAACAAGATACAATCTTGCAATGATACTCTAGAACTTTTCAGACCGCGCCTTTTCAGAGGGTTAAGCTTCTTTTCATTTTCAATATGTTGCTTTATTTTATCATATAAATCTGAAAAGTTTTTTTGCGTTATTCCTGTCATACGCAAAAATTTTTGAGGCTTACAGTGGATGATTTCTTTGTAGGGTTTCATGATGCATACATCATACACAGACCGTGTATCTGAGGTAGGGTTAATAACCAATAAGAGAATCACGTTATTTAGGAAAGATGTCTAACGTTGGCAGATTGAGTTGTTCTTCAAATGGATTAAGCAGAACCTAAAAATCAAACGTTTTCTTGGAACCAATGAGAATGCTGTGAGAACACAGATTATTATTGGCATGATTAGTTACCTATTACTCAAGCTTGTGAATAAAAAAAGTGCTTCAAAACTATCCCTGCATCAGGTCGCTATACTCGTTGCGGCAAACCTGATGAGCCGACGAAACATCTTTGATCTACTCTTGCAAAAGGAGCTTCAAAAGCCTCCAGAAAATCGTTCAAACCAGCTAACCTTTGGGTTTGGGTGATTTTCGTCGGACAGTAGTGAAACTACGTTATAATTCTCAGCTTTATTTGCCTTGGCAGGGTGAATATTCAGGACGTGGGCGTAAACGGATTTATGGTGAACGGTTACTGCCGCAAAAAATATCTAATGAATATCTAATGAATATCTAATGAATATCTAATGATCCTGAATTCGTATCATAAGTGCAATCGTATGTAATCGCTATTCTTATCAGTTCATTCTGGTGAGGGTGTTGGCTACAAAATAAGGCGATTTTAAGGTGCGTGATATGAGATATAAACAATTAAACTTACAAGAGCGTCACTACATTGAACTAGAGCGTAAGAAGGGTACTTTTCAGAAGGATATTGCTTCGGCATTAGGGCGTTCATGTAGCACGTTGTGCAGGGAGCTTTCACGCAACACAGGGCAACGGGGCTACCGTCATATTCAAGCCAATAATAAGGCTTTCACGCGTCACAAAGATAAGCCGAAAGCAATCAAACTTACCAATGATATCAAGACGGTAATATCCGAATATATCGAACAAGACTGGAGTCCTGAACAAGTTGCTGGTCGATTGAAAAAGGATGATGTCATTAGCATTCATCATGAAACGATTTATCAATATGTTTTAGCGGACAAAAAGGCTGGCGGTATTTTGTATACTCATCTTAGGCACCAAAATAAAACCTACAGGAAACGTTATGGATCGGCGCATACTCGTCATGGTATCACCAATCGGGTGGATATTGATGAACGTCCTGAAGTGGCTAACAAACGAGAGCGAATAGGTGATTGGGAAGGTGATACCATGATAGGAAAAGAGCACAAAGGCGTGCTTGTAACACTCGATGATCGTCGCTCAAAACTTCGCCTTGCAGCACCGCTTAAGAGCAAGCATGCCAAAGACGTGACAGCAACCATTATCAAGCTTTTGGAGCCAATAAAAGACTGGGTACACACGATCACTTTCGACAACGGTAAAGAATTCGCATTCCATAAGACCATCGCCAAAGCACTCGATTGTAATGCCTATTTTGCAAAGCCCTATCACTCTTGGGAACGTGGTCAAAATGAGAATGCAAACGGTCTTCTACGGCAGTACTTCCCCAAAGCAATGAGCTTGCTTGAAGTGACTACAAAAGAAGTTCTAAAAGCCGTTCATAGGCTTAATAACCGACCCAAAAAGTGTTTGGGGTTCAAAACTCCATACGAAGTATTTGAGGAAAATACAGGAGTTCACATAAAATCGATAGTGGAAATTGCACTTATCACTTGAATTCAGGGGTGCTTGTTTTATTTATCAGTTATATTTGGGATTAAAGCTTCAGCTATGTTATCAAGCCCAGCTTTAACAGGCTTCCAGTTTGGATAATGTAGCTCTTGAAGTGCATAAAATCGTTTACTGTGATTATGTTCTTTTAAATGACACAGTTCATGTGTGATAACATAAGCAATGCAGTCGGTAGGTGCTTTCACCAAGTTCCAGTTAAGGCTAATGCGCCCTTTGGGTGAGCAGCTACCCCATTGCTTCTTCATTTGCCTTATTGTGAGGGGCGGAACCTTATCAAGCCAATCAATATTGGAAGCAATGATGTTTAAATGTTTTTGAAAAATAGATCGTGCATGTTCTTTGTACCAACTTTCCAATAGGCTTTTTATCTTTTCTGGGCTGGTATTCGTGCTTTCAATCATAAACATGCCACGGTTTAGTTTGACTTGGTTGATATCTGAATGAACCACTTTAAGTTGATAACGCCTGCCTAGATAGAAATGTGTTTCACCGCTGACATATTCACGAGGCAATACTTGAGCATTATTATGCTTTATCTGCTCAACATGGCGCACCACCCAGCGAGCCCTTTTTTTCATGGTTTCAATAATCTTTTGCTTGTCTGTATGCAGCGGTGCTTTTACCTCAACGGCTGCATCAGGCAACACTTGAACCAAAATCGTTTTTTTCCTGCTTGGAACAAGTTGTACGGAGTATTCATAGGTTTTATCACCATAAACAAAGCTAGGCATAGCTGTCATACGTTTCCGTGCCGCACAATCTGAATCATATGTGTTAACACAGCTTTCCCTAAATCTAGCCCTCCAAGGGCTTTAAACAATCGAGGAAGTAGTGATTTTTGAATTTCTGCTTCAATATTTTGTGGGTTGATAGAGTTTTCAGCAATAGCTCGGTTGACGACATCATCCATTTCCATCGCAAGGTCGATGAAATCCTGTTTCTTTTCTGGAGAAAGCACAGCATAAGCATCCTCACCCAAAACAAGCTTGATTGCGCCATAATATGCTTTTGCATGTGGTTTGTTCTCAAGTTCTTTTGGTATGCCTTCAACTTTGCGAGCTTCTACATCATCATGAAACTTTTTGAACAATGCGTACTGTTTTAGCGGATAATCAAAAAGGCTTTCTGCTTCTTCAATCGCCTTTTTGAGGAGTTTGGAGAAATATTCTTTGGCATAAGGGTCATCTCCCATTTGCTCCTCAATGGTTTTCTTGGCTCTGGTACGAATAAGATCAGTTTCATTTCGTGTTTTTTCTTCAGACCATGTTTCAGGCTTAGATTGCCCCAAATCATTGACCAAATATGCACCTTCAGGCTCTTTAATGCCTTCTCCAATCACATGTTGGTCGATAAGTTTTCCAATTTGTTGTTCATAAACGCTGTAGTCAATGGTTTCTTGTGCATCCTGCTTACATATTTTACGCAGGTTGATGAAAAAACGAAGGTCATCTTTGTAGCCTTGAATATCACGTTCTGTAAACGAAGCATCTTCAAAGAAACTGCGCGATGAAAGTGCAATTTTTAAACACATACCAAACTCAGTTAAGGCTTCATAAAAATCTTCTCTGTGTTTTTGATTGCTATCATACTCTAAGCCTTGGCTATCCGCTTGAAGTTTAGGAATAAGTAGCTGACGATATTGTTCCAAATCGGCACGGTTTTTTACATCATCAAAGAGTGCCCATAAGTCATCATGCAGTTTTGGTAGGCGTTTGTATTCAGTATTTACCTCTGAGTACATGCCATCAATATCATCAATATCGAAGCCGCCTTGTGTTGCTTCTTCTAAATCTTGATAATCTTTAATAGCGGTATCCAGTGCTTTAAGTATGCCCCGATAATCAATCAACAAGCCATACTTTTTAGCATCATGCAGTCGATTGACGCGAGCAATGGCTTGAATGAGGTTGTGCGCTTCTAATTTTTTATCAATGTACAACACACCATTTCTAGGCTCATCAAAACCAGTTAAAAGCTTACTAACCACAATAAGAATGTCAGGTGCGCCATCGCCTGCAAATGCTGAAATCACCGATTGCGTATATTCTTCTTCAGACTGTGAGCCAACATTGTCTTTCCACCATTGCTGAACTACAGGCAAGGTATCTTCATCAACATCACTATGTCCTTCTCGGGTATCAGGTGCAGAGATGACCACAGCACTGCTGACTAAGCCTGTTTCATCCAATGCTTTCTTGTAGCGAATGGCTGACTGTTTACTGTCTGTCGCAAGTTGTGCTTTTAATCCTGTTGGTTTGATATGCGTAGCGTAGTGGGTAGCAATGTCCCACGCGATCAGTTCAATGCGGTTATGTGATCCATAAACTGAACCTCTACTGGTGAACTTTTTCTTTAAATCCATGCGCTGTTTTTCAGATAACTGGCGTGTAATTTTATCAAACCAGTTATCAATCGCTTTCTGATTCACATTCAATTCAGGCATACGCTCTTCATATAAAAGCGGTGTGACAGCACCATCAGCCACAGCTCTTTTCATGGTATAGGCATGGATAATTGAACCAAACTTATTTTCAGTTTTATCATCTTTTAACAGTGGTGTACCCGTAAATGCGATATAAGCCGCATTGGGTAAAGCCTTACGCATCCGTTCATGGCTTTCACCACCTTGGCTTCGATGCCCTTCATCAATCAACACAATTAAATCAGCGCTATCATTTCGACATGCAGGCTGTTTGGCGGCAGTGGTAAACTTATTGATGATAGAAAAAATAATCCGTTCAGTGCCTTGTCCAATACGTTTCGCCAAATCTTTACCTGAACTTACCTTAGAATGCTCACCAGCGCGTTTTGTGGCGATATGGCTACCAAAGGCACCAGACATAAGAAAAGTCGTGTTTAGTTGCTTCTCAAGGTCAATACGGTCGGTAACAATGATAAACCTAGCCTTGCTTAATGATGGGTGCAGCAACATGGCTTTGCATAAGAAAACCATGGTAAACGATTTACCACTACCTGTGGTATGCCAAATCACACCACCTTCACGCGCACCCTTATCATTTTTTGTGTTTACTCGCTCAATCAACCGTTTAATGCCAAACACCTGTTGGTATCTCGCTGCAATTTTGCCATTGCGTTTATCGAATAAGATAAAGTAACGCATAAATTCCAATAGGCGTTCGGGTTTCAGTAAGCTAATCAGCAACTTATCTTGTCCTGTTGCAGTCATCGATTTCGACCACAACAATTCAAAATGATCGCAAACCCAAGCTTCACGACCTTTGAGTAACCATTCTTTTTGCTCATGGTTAAGTGTTTTATTTTTGATGTTGTCGTAATCAGCATCGGTTAAATCTTCATCTGTCCATTTAGCCCAGAATTTTTTGGCTGTTTTGGTGGTGCCATAGCGACCATCAAGACCATTGATAGAAAGAAGTAATTGCGAGTAAGCAAAGAGGTGGGGGATTTCATTATCTTTTTGATTACGAATATTTTGGGATATACCTTCATCCAGCATATCTTTGTTGGGGTTGCTAGAATCAGGTCGCTTAGCTTCAATCACCACAACGGGAATACCATTGATAAAACACACAATATCAGGGCGGCGTGTGCTGGTGTTTAAGGTGTTTGAAACCACAAATTCTTCAGTGAAGTGAAATTGATTGTTTTCAGGATGATCCCAATCAATAATTTTGATGGTGGGTTGATATTTGTTCCCGCCTACAAATTCAGTAACTGTCACACCTAGCGTCATTTTGTCGTAAAGTTTTTCATTGGCGACCATCAAACCTTCATTCATTTGCGGCGATGCAAATTCCCGCACAATTTGGTCAATCGCATTGGTGGAAATCGGATAGGTATTTCCCTTATATTCAAAGGTTCGCGCTTTCAGCGTTTCAATCAAGACATCCTTGAGCAATACCGAGTTTGTGCCACCACGTTTGGACTGACATTCATCTGGTGATAGATATTGATAGCCCAGTGCTGCCAAGGTATGCAAGGCAGGGATATGTGAGCTGTATTGCTCTTGGGTTTTGGGAAGTTTATACATGCGGTTTGCCCAAAAGATTCAGGTAACTTTGCAAAGCATCCTCTTCTGCACGCGCAACAAGCGCAAAGAAACCACTATAATCTTGTTGTGTGTGCGCTTGATCCAAAGCCTCATAATACAGCAAACGATCAACAGCCTTGATAATCACAGGTAAATAACCCGTAGCCATCAAATCCAGATTCATCAATAGCCGTGCTGTGCGCCCATTACCATCCACAAAGGGGTGAATTTTGACAAAATCGGTATGCAGCCGTGCAGCCCGTTCGACTGGATGTCCAGAAAAGCTGTGATACCACGCCATCAGCTTATGCATGTGTTGCGGCAGATGTAAATGATCAGGCGGTGTATGCTCTGCGCCTGCAATCACCACATTTTCCGTTCGATAGCGACCAGCATTGTCATCATCAATGTTCTTCAATATCAATTGGTGAATGGTGCGTATCGCCCGTTCACTTAAAGGCTCTTGCTGTTGGACAATATCCTCAACATAGTCGATGGCTTCTTTGTGGTTGATGGCTTCAAAATGTTCGCGCATCGGTTTTCCGCCAATGGTAATACCTTCCAGCACAACCTTGGTTTCTTTCAGCGTTAGCGTATTACCCTCAATGGCGTTGGAATTGTATGTCCACGCCAAGACCAATTGTTCATGTAAACTTTTTACCGTATGTCGTGGTAATGGTCGCAAGGCATCCAGTTGTTTTTTGAGCTGATCGCATTGTTTAAACATGGTTATCTCCTTCTGTTTCAGAGCCCCAAAATGCATCAGAAACCCAAGCATCATCAAATCCCAAACGGCTTAATTCAATGTCGGAGCTTTTCATGCGTTCGTTAAGCCGTTCAATCCATGCTGAATTTGGCTCATTTTTTTCTATCTGTTCGCTGATGGTTGTAGCAGCTTCATGAAAGGGGATTTCAGGCATAAAAAACTCGCCCTGGTACGCTTTAATCAGAGGCGCGGCGAGTGTTGTTAAGCGAACTTTAGCAGATGACTTATTTGACATCCTTAAAAAAATATCATCATGAATTCACGAAAAGATGCGTTGCCATGATTCTCATTCATAGCCCTTTGCACCATTTCCCATCCTAAAGACTTGTCAAAATATTGTTTGGCATGGGAGGTATTATCACTGTATCGGGAGATATGACTATTTATATCCTGCTTGCTAACAGCTTCATTTTGATTTGTTATGTCTACAAAATGTGCTTTTAGCCAAGCCTCAAAGTTTTTGGTGCTTGAAATAATCTTACATCTGTTATCTATTTTCTTCAACTCTTGTTCAAATTGATGAAGATGTTTTGTGGCATAGGCAACATCCATATCGCCTTGAATCATAATCAATACCGACTTATCTAGGTTTTTAGTAACACTTTGTTTTAATTTCCTTTTTAAGTCACTTTTAAGGAGGTCTATCCCAGAGCGAAAATCTCCACCGCCTCCATATTCAGAGCAATGTAAATTAATATGTAATTGTTCTCTCAGAAGTTGATGTAATGCATGGATATAAGCCTTTTCATATGCCCCTGACACATAGATATAAAAATCACGGTATAATGGGGATGGAGTAGAAACGCGTTTTTTACGATTAGCTCGCTGCATTTTTTTCCTCATCATCCATATTGGCACGCAGCTTTATAGCAATGCTTTCAAGTTCTTCGCTTAACTCTGGCACAGCGCCCAAACGACCATGCTTGTACTTGGCATAAGCATCACGCACGCCACCAATTCCCACGAAGTCAGCAGCACTCTGAATTGTACTCGCACCTTGACCATCTTTTTCTGCCAGAAAAATGCTGCGCTTACTGCACAGTGACTTCATCAATTCAACTTGGTGGCTGGTAAAAATAAATTGTGGGTATCGCTTACCTTTATTGATACCTTTTTTCTGAATCATCCGAATTAATAGCTCTACAATATCAGGGTGTATAGCACTTTCAATTTCATCAATCAGTAACAAGCTTTGATCACGCATGGCAGTTAATATATAAAATAAAAGTACGTATAAGCCTTGCGTACCATGAGATTCATGTTCCATAGGTAGTGTGCGCCCAAGATCCTGATGATGAAATTCTACATGGACTTTCCCATCAAGAAAATCATTTCTCCGTTCTGTAACGGTGTCAATATGCAGATCAAAGCTACTCAGCATATTTTCAAGGTTTTGTTTTAAGCTAGCGTCTCGCATTAACGCTTTTGCAACATCGGGAACATATGCCACAATTTGTTTGGATATGGTATGAATACTTTCAATATACTTTAAAAAACATTGAATACGCTGGGCATCATTCTCGTCATCTGCACGAGCACGCAATAGATAGCTAGAAAGACGAAGT
Source organism: Ghiorsea sp. (assembly GCA_030949605.1). Lineage (GTDB taxonomy): Bacteria > Pseudomonadota > Zetaproteobacteria > Mariprofundales > Mariprofundaceae > Ghiorsea. Next base: position 179,833 of record JAUZSH010000029.1, on the reverse strand, counting down.
TTTCCCACATCATCACCTTCATACAAAAACAGCTCTTTTGGTGTTCGCGCACGAAATGGTGTGTATTCCAGTAGTTCATAGCTTGATTCTAAAATATCATCATCGACTTGCAGAATGTTTTGATACCAATAGGTATCCCCTTCCAATACGATTTCACATTTAATCTCTATTTGTCTGTTTTGATTGTCACAATGGGCAAAGAGTAGATTATTAGGAGCAATCCCTCCTTGGTATCTTCCAAAAATATCACGGAGAAACTCGACAGCTCGGATCAGCGTAGTTTTTCCCGATGCGTTATTACCAAATATAACCGAGACATTGCTAGGGGGGGGGAGCTATTGTTTTCACCACACCAGTCCACAGAGACACTCTCAAATGAACGAAAGTTTTGTATTTCAAAGTAGGTTAGCATGGTGATTCTCCTGTTTTGATAACTTCACCCGTCGCTTACCAGTCAGTAACTGTTGCATTAGGGCTTTTTTCTCTTGTTTTAGGTGAGTTAGTTCTTGTTGCCATGTTTCGATTTCTTGATCGGTAGAAGAGAGAATAGATGTGATTCTTTTTTGTTCTTCTAATGCAGGTAGGGCAATGTGATACCACTGCTCAAAGTCTCCAGGCATATGAGGAATACCTGAGCCTTCTCGAATCGCTCTCACTTTGTAGTTATCCCGCAAAAGGTTGTAGGTAAGAAATAGACTGTCCGCTTTTGTTTGATTGATGCAATATCGTACAACAGTTGAGGATACAGCTCCTTTTAATCCTGTTGTGACTTTTCCCGCATTTTCTCCATCCCATAGCACAAGAATATCGTTTGGTAAGCAAGTCACAGCATCAGAGGAGTCTGTATATATTTCAAAATTCCCCTTAAACGAAGTAGAGCCGATATAAGCCATGCCAGATTGGTTTTCGTTGGTAGGTACAATTTTACCTTTTCGTTTTTTATCATTGAGTACATCCACAAGCCGCACTTCCTTCCACTCCCCATCAAATTCAGGGAAGCGTTTTTTGCCTGTGAGGAGTTGCTGCATCAGTGCCTTTTTCTTTTGTTGGCTGTTGGCAATCAGCTTTTCCACCGTTTCAATCGCCTTATCCCAAGTGGACAAGATTTGCGCGATTTTCTTTTGTTCAGGGAGAGGGGGAATTAATACGGGTAACTTTTCGAGTGCCGCTTTATTTAATTTATATCTGCCAGCACCTTGCCTGCTCAAAAAGCTAAATATATCTCGATGCATAAAATAGTAATAAAACCATTCTTTAGTTGCCTCTTCAGTTCCTTCAATAATGTGTGCGTGATTATTAACTGTACACTTTCCACTCACTAACTGCGTCATTGATTGGGTACGGTATTTGAGAAAATGATCTCCATCTTCACCAATTAATACATAGTCACCATCTTGTTCGTATGAAGCAATATACCCTTGAATTTTTGTGGGCCCATAATAAGGGTGTGAGCCAGGATTCTCATTTCGTTCACCTTCATTTATTGGCTTTCGAAAAGTATTCTTGATATTAAAAGCTTTGTTCAGGTGCATAAATTTCCAGCCACTAGGAATAAAGCCTACTCTTCCTTGCATTAACTCCAATTTTGAAAACTCGCCTTTAAGAGTCATTTGCAGTACCCCCAAGTTTTTTCTGTGCATTGAGCAAAGCTTTGGTTTGTTTATCAAAGTCGGATTCGATGTTCTGAGTTTTGTTGAACTTCTCATATTCTGCCCATGCTTTCTGCTCCGCCTGTTGGCGTGAAATGCTTCCATAACCATCCAGTACTTTGTATTCATTAAATTCAAGAAACTTATTCACGCTCTTGGCAAATTCTTGCATGGTGAAATTGTTTCGACGCTCAATCATGCCTTCGATATAATCAAAGAAACTGGATACAGCGCGTTCCAGTTTTTTAATCTCATCTTCTTGCAGGTAGTTTTTTTCCAATCGTGGTGTCTGATTTAAGAATGCGACCATTGGGGGCATGATTAAAGGTTTGTATGCCCATCAAGGGTTGGCTGGCATCGGCATGGTGATAGACAAGCTCTGCGGATGTTTGCCCTGTGATGGCGTAATGAAACTTGTCTTGAACATGGGCATAAAATTGCTGGGTTGTCTCTGATTTGGGGTCATAATCTATGCTACATTCAGCAAAAATATCAGTGATTTGTTGGTAAATGCGGCGTTCGCTGGCACGAATTGAGCGAATGCGCTCCAATAACTCCTTGAAATAATCCTTGCCAAAATAACGCCCGTTTTTCAGACGTTCATCATCCATGACAAAACCCTTGATGATGTATTCCTTAATCAGCTTGGTTGCCCAGATTCTGAATTGTGTGGCTTGGCTTGAGTTGACGCGATAACCCACGGATATGACGGCATCGAGGTTATAATATTCAATCTTTCGGGTCACATTGCGATTACCCTCTTTTTGAACTGTTTCCAAAATGGAAATAGTTGCATGTCGCTCCAGCTCTCCATCTGCATAAATATTATCCAAATGTTTTGAAACCGCAGGCACACCCACAGAAAACAGCTCTGCCATGCGCTTCTGTGTTAGCCATAGCGTTTCATTGCTAAGCAATACTTCAACTTTAACTTCGCTATTCGGCGCGGTGTAAAGCAGGAAGTCGGTCACTTCATCTTGCACACTTAATGAAGGGTATTGATTTTTTGTGTCATCTTCATTCATGGCAGACCCCACGAACCATTTTTCCCGCTTGGGCAAAATGGTCATAAGCTACCATGCCGTGTATCTGCACGAGATGGTTCGAAAAATGTCTATGCATCGTGTGTGTGTTCATGGCAATCTACCCAACACATCCAAGGCACCTTTATCAAATCGAGAAAAGGCAAACATCTTCTTGCCCAAATCTTTCAGGGATGCGCCGAAATGATAAATGGTGCAATCATCCAAAATTAAAAAACGATCATGGGATTGTTTGAAGGTCTTGATTTCAATGGGTGGGTATTGACCGTTATGCTTTTGCAAGTCGAGTTGCAAAGGCTTGCTGAATGTATGCGTATAAATCGTGACGGTGCAGTCTGCTTTGCGCTTGGCAAGCAGGGTCAATGTGCTTTCATCCACATAATTATCAATTAATACAATGGATTGCTTGGCAGACTTGATTATATCTGCCACAAACACATAGGCATCAAACACCTGCCCATCAAAGAAAATGCCTTGCTTGGGTTTGATGTCTCTGGATTCAATGGCTTCAAGCACCTTATCCAGCTTGGTTTCCGTGATGTGTTGCTTATGTTCAAGACTATCCATGCGCTGGAAAACAACCGCATTATGGGCAATAAATTTTCGCATACCCACAAACGCATCCATAATCTGAATACTGACATTGATAGCTGTGTCACTTCGCAGCACTGCTGAAAGCATAGCAACACCTTGTTCTGTAAATACATGCGGTAACACGGTTGAATGTTTAAGGTTTTTGAACCGGTCACAATTTGTGACCAGTTCATCTTTTTCACTTTTGGTCAGTTGAAACCTGAATTGTTCTGGGAAACGGGTGAAGTTCCTTTTTACCGCTTGATTCAATGCCTTTGTTTCCACCTGATATAATTCAGCTAAATCCCTATCCACCATGACTTGCAAGCCACGAATGGTGAAAATCCTGTTTTGGATATGTAAATCGACGATGGGCAGGTGCTCACTCATAACCCAATTCCTTCAAATAACCCGCCATTTCCACTTCCAAATCAGCTAACTTGCCTTTGAGTTGCTCGCGCTCTTGAAGCACAGCCATCAAATCAATGTCTTCTTCTTCCTCAAAGGTATCCACATAACGGGGGATGTTGAGGTTGAAATCGTTTTCTTTGATTTCATCGAATCTGGCGAGATACGCATATTTATCGACGGTTTCACGCGTTTTGTAAGTGTCAAGAATTTTACTCAGGTGTTCTTCGGTGAGGAAGTTTTGATTTTTTCCAGCTTTAAATTCACGGCTGGCATCAATGAAGAGTACATGGTTATCCGCTTTGTTCTTTTTGAAGATAAGAATGGCGGCGGGGATGCCAGTGCCGTAGAAAAGTTTTTCGGGCAAACCAATCACGGTATCAAGCAAGTTTTCTTCAATCAGCTTGGTACGGATTTTTCCTTCTGCTGCACCACGGAACAACACACCATGCGGCACCACAATACCCATGCGCCCAGACTCAGGTTTCATGGTTTCAATCATGTGTAAGATAAAGGCATAGTCTGCCTTTGTTCGTGGCGGCACACCTCGGCGGAAACGACCATATGGGTCATCCTGCGCTGCTTCATGCCCCCATTGATCCAAACTAAACGGTGGGTTTGCGACAATCACATCGAAATGCTTGAGCTTGCCTTCACCTTCAAGAAGTTTGGGATTACGAAGGGTGTCGCCCCATTCAATTTGGTGATTATCTTCGCCATGCAGAAACATATTCATTTTGGCGAGCGCCCAAGTGGAACCAATAGCTTCCTGACCATATAAAGCATAACGCTTGGAGCCATTGCATTGCTTTTTAATTTGTCCGCCACACTTCATCAACAAGGAGCCTGAGCCGCAAGTTGGGTCGCAAATTTCATCACCTTCTTTGGGCATCACCAAACGTGAGATAAGGTCGGACACTTCAGGTGGTGTGTAAAATTCACCTGCTTTTTTACCTGATGTTGCGGCGAAATTTTTAATCAGAAACTCATAGGCATTGCCAATGATGTCTAAGGTGCCAACACGAGAAGCGCGCAAATCCAATGCTGAGACTGCAAATACATCAAGCAAGGCACTTAAAATATCATTTTTCTGCTTATCTTCACCAAGTTTATTGGAGTTAAAACTGATGTCTTGGAATACATCACGCAATTTACCGATATTGGCTTCCTCAATGGCATGTAAGGCTTTGTCGATACGCTCACCAATACCTGGCATTTGGCGAGATTCGTATAGTGTATCAAAGCTGGCGGATTCAGGGAGTACAAAGCGTTCATTTTTCATCAGCTCATCAATCAGCTCTTTTTCTTTACCATACTCGGCTTCGTATTGTTCGCGGTGGTCTTTCCATACATCGGAGATGTATTTCAGAAAAAGCATGGTTAATACATAATCTTTGTAAATAGATGGGTCAACAACGCCACGAAAGATGTCACATGCGCCCCATACTGCTTTATTGATACTGTCTTGATTAATTGGTGTCTGATGATGCGATGGATTTGTCATGATTTATTCCCCTGTAATACGTTGCTTGCTATGGCATCCATCATGTTGCGATGGTTTGCTTGTAAGGTGTTGAGTACATCGCGTTCCTTTTCCCAGCAGCGAATCATGTTGATGATCTTATGTTGCTCTTCAATGGGCGGTAAAAAAATAGGTAGGTTATCGAGCACTGTTCTTCTGATGCCAACGATTGCGGAACCTTCAGTGTTTTTTGAAAAGTACGCTTGGGCAGGTTTTTGATTGATTTGCCATGATAAGAATGCAGGAATGACTATAGAAGTATCCATAACTCGAATTTTAAATAGATGCGGAGAAAGAACAGTTTTAGCAGGGCAGTCTGTTATTTCATAGGCGTAATTATGATGGCCTCGGGCAGTAAATATAATATCCCTATCCTTGAGCCACACCTCCGAATTGCCACTAAGTTTTTTTAAGGGTGTATTGGTCTTAACCACGGTTTTCCAGTTGATGCCTTTATCAATAGATACATCTCTCATTTGAATCACTTTGGCTACACCATCGATCTCATCGATGATTTTGCCCCTGAACGAATACCCCGCAGAAATATGCGTTAACTTGCTTAGTGGTTTTTTCATGGGACAAACCTTATTGCACCAAGGCGATTAATGCAAGAATAATTAATTTGACATTATCTTTCTTTTTTGGCACTATAGTAATTAGTGCGTTTATTTATAGAAACGGAGGGTGGATGAATAAAATAAAAGTAGACCTAAATCCTGCAAGTGGCACTTTCAGTGCTAATCCCCAAGAATAACCCTGTTCAATGAAAGTGTACTATTGGTAGAATCGGCTCATATTTCTCGATTTTTTTCAATGTGATACGTTCTTATGTTAGAATAGATGCACAATCAGGGCTGCTTCTTGAATTTAGCGCGTGCAAAACCATAACTGTCTATCATCAGCCGCTTCCATCTTCATCATGATAAGACGTATCTGAGTTTAAATTAGGTCATGCCAACCCTTAGCCAGCTTTGCCAAGGTTTGGGGTGCAGCAACGTTGTGGGTATTTTCAAAGTCATCTGCCTGCCTCCGCAAACAAGCTTTCCAGCCATACGCACCATAAAAGTACGAATACTAGCCATCTCCCATCGCATCAATTGTTTGTCGCCACTCACCAGTGCCATCCAGCGCACGGTGTTGTAAGCAAGCACCGCGCATTGGAATAATGCGGAGCTGGCTAGGAAATTTTTCGTTTTGATGTGTGCCATGCCCATCTGATTCTTGGCTTCATCAATCCACGTCTCACAGGTTGCACGTTCACCATACTTCTTGTGGGTTTGCCATGGTGTAAGGTTTTCCGTGGTGACATAGCAGAAATAATCATACGACCGCATATCCAGCAGCTTGCCTTGATTGCAGTCTTCATCCTTAAGCCTGCGTACAGCAACAAAGGTTCGTGTGTGCGCCCATGTGCCACAACGATGGGTAAAGCTAGCTTGTTCCCAGCCGTCATGACCAGCCACAGCTTGCCATTGCTGTACTTCAAGCAAATCAACCAGTCCTTTCAGTTTTACTTTGATCAGGTAGCCATCACCGCGTGCATCCAACCAGTCCAGCAGCGCGCCAACAAAATAACCCGAATCACCACGAAAGACCAAACGCATACGATTGGGTAGATGCGCCGCCAACTGCTTCATGAACGCAACGATACCGTTGGAAGTATAAGCGTTACCACAACGCAGCCATGCCTGAAGAATCTCCTTGGTCTCCGCGCAAAAAGCCAACTGTGGATGGTAAGAAGGTGCGCCACGTTTGTGCGGGTTGTAACCAACTGCCGCGCCTTCCTGGTGTTTGCCATAAGTCGTTTTGACCGTGGAATCGACATCAATCCACATCGAACCCCGCATCAAGCTAGATGTCAATGCTCTAGCGCGTTTCCAGACGCGACCTCGCATGATGTGGTTAAAGGTTTCCATCTGGTAGATATGTTGTTCTGTGACCGTTTTAAGAATACGCCCCATGGTGGTCGCATTCATGATATTATCCCAGCCGCCAAGCTTTCGCAGCACATTATCTGCCCACACTCGAATACTTTCATCCACACTGCGAGCACCTGCAATCAGACTGAGAACATTTAATTCAACGGCATCAGATAGCTGATAACGGGCATTATGGGCGCGCCGATGCTCAACCGTACGATGGAAAGCCTTGCTAAACCCCAACTTACCAAGAAACCGCATAACTGGAACCAGACCCGCATGGATCGTCAGGTTTTTACCTGTGCTTTCAATAGTTACTTTTCGGGTAGACTTGCGGGTATGTTTTGCTTTAGAGTTTCTCACTGAAAAGGTGACTCCTTTTGTTTTTGATTGAGCTGCTAACTTATGAAGGAGTCTACCTTTTTTGGATTAAGCTGTCAGGGGATTGCAGGATTTAGGTTATATGTATAAGCACCAATGATATGTTCATCCATGATTTCTTGAGCAACACGACCATACACTGTAGATGTTTTATTACCTGTGGTTGAATCATTGCCAGCAAGACCATAACTTACGTTGTAGTATGTACCTACACCTGAATCACCATTGGTTGTACCGTGTACACTCACACCATCTACCATCATGAGCATGGTTGCACCTGCCATTTGTGCAGCATCTGCCCAACCATAACCAATCGGACGCTTGGACATCATGGTCATACCATAACCTACATTGTTTTGCACCCGACCAAACCGCACTTTGACAAGGTCATTTACATAATAAATACCTTCCAACATACCAATACCACCAAGAAGGCTGGAGTCCATCCACCATGAAAAATCATCATAAGAACCCGATGAAATTAATCCAAACTCACCATTTCCCATTTTGGCATTGTCTTTTGCACCATCCAGCATACCAGGGCGATGACCAGGCATCACAACATTATCATTACTATCGGTAATGGGGGCTGCATCACTGTATAATATTTGCGTACGTATAGTGAATGGAAATGCTGCAGCAAACACTGTGTTATCACTGCCATCAAAGTTCATTCCACGCTCATCTTGGCTGTCCAAATCACCACGACCAGCTTCAAATCGGTAGCCGCGTTCACGAAAGGCAACACCCATCTTAGAAAGCTGTGGGAACATAGTGTGGCAAGCGTTACAAGTCATACCATATTTTCGCGCAAACACAGGTAGCGCCTCTGCTTCGCTTGGCACCAGTGCAACGCTACTCACCGCCAACATGGCAAAGCCACTTAATGTATATAATATTTTTTTCATAGGGATACCCCTCCTTGAAGATACTGATTGTATCAGTAGTCATACCCAAAGAGAGAAACATTGATGCCAACTCTAAGCGCACCAACATCTTTCCTGAAAAAAATAAAAAGTCCTCTAATATCAATTGTTTACATGATATTCAATCAAAAAAATCCTTGCTTCTCTTTCTCAATATTGAGAAATTTCAAAGGAGTCATCCCAAATGTGGGAATTTATGTATCTAGTTTTCGATACAACGTTGAAAGACCGATGCCTAATTTCTCAGCTGCCACGGCTTTATCACCACCACAGCCTTGAATCATGCGTTTAATATACTGTTTTTCATATACATGACAGGCTTCAGCCAGCGGTAATTCATGGTCTTCTTGTACTTTTCCCATATCTGAGAAAAGTAAGGTGTCATCCGTACCCAGTAACAAAGCACGTTCCAATACATTTCTCAACTCACGCACATTGCCATACCAAGGTTGGGTTTCGAGCCACAGTACTTGTTCGGATGCTACCTCTGGCACGGGTCTGCTCCACTCCTGACAAATTTGTGCCAGCAAACGATGTGTGAGTGGTATAATATCACTACCACGTTCACGTAATGCAGGAATACGGATTGTCATCACATTGAGTCGGAAATATAAATCTTCGCGAAATTTCCCCTCTGCCACAGCCTGTTCAAAATCAACATTGCTTGCCGCAATCACTCTGGCTTGAAACGGAAGCTCTTCATCACTCCCAAGAGGACGAAAGCATTTCTCATCAAATACATGTAATAACTTCGATTGCATGACCATAGGCAATTCAATTAATTCATCCATGAAGAGCGTTCCCTTGGCTGCTGTTGTTAATAGACCTTTTCTATCGCTATCTGCACCCGAAAATGCGCCTTTTTTATGACCAAACAACTCAGATTCTAAAAGCTCTGCTGGAATAGCTGCACAGTTAATCCGTACAAACGGCTGGCTACTGCGTGTGGATAAACTATGCAGTAATCTCGCGACGACACCTTTACCTACCCCAGTTTCACCTTGCAATAACACAGGCACAGCACTGGCACTGGATTTTTGAATCAAATGTTGCACGGCTTGCATATTTTCCGAAGAACCAAGCACTGCCAACTCACCTTGGTCTTGAACAAGCTGCTCATTTTCAATCACTTTTTCTCGCAAAAGAAGCTTCTCTTGTAAGCGTTGCAGCCGTGCAAGTAGTTCATCAAACCGAATCGGCTTAGCAACATAATCATACGCACCCGCCGCAAAAGCTCGGGATGCCAAATCTCGATTGCCAAAGGCTGTCATCAATATAAGTGCTACGCCAGAACCCTCAATCGCATGCAACACATCAAAGCCCTCACCATCGGGCAAAAAATTATCACACAATACAGCATCAATATTGCCCGAGTCTAAACATGCCAATGCTTCAGTAACGGTTGAAGCTTCCGTGGTATCGAAACCTTCTTCGCGTAAGAGCTCCACGATGCCTTGGCGAATATATTGTTCGTCTTCAACCACTAATAGTTTCATGTTATATCCTTACCTTGTTGCGCAATAGGCACACTGATACGAAAACATGTGCCATGACCAGCATCCTCAAGCAGCGATAATATACCATGCATAGCATCCATCAGCTCTTTGCTTATCGCTAAACCAAACCCCGTACCTTCCCCTTTTTCTTTGGTGGTTACGCTAGGGTTAAAAATAGATGCGCGCATGTTTTCCTCAATGCCATACCCCGTATCACACACATCAATCACAACATGTTCACCTTGTTCAATTGTTTGAATATGCACCTCGCCACTTTCGCGACATGCATGACAAGCATTGTGAATCACATTCATCAACACCTGCATCAACATACTGCTGGAGGCATACACCAAAGGTATATCCGAACCCTCGTTGATTTTAATCACTACCCGTTTATGTTGGGGAGACATTTGCCCCAGTTTAACAGCATCTGCAATCACAGGTCTCACTGCAAACGCATGAACCCGCACATCAAATTCATGTCGACCAAAATCAAGAACTGTTTGAATAATCAACTCCATACGTTCCGCTTCTTTGACGGCTGAGTCTAAATGCGAAGCCACTGCTTGCGTATCTTGTTTCGCCAACTTTCGTTTTGCCATGTGTAACAACTTACATTGAGCGGGTATCTCTTTTTAAAAAAATGATTTAAAATTGATGTCGGATGATGTTTGTTCTCATCATATTGAATAAAAATAGCCTTTTGTGACCGAATCATTTAGCCATTTAATGAAAATTACGGTATCGATTTTAAACTTTTTGCTTAAGTTGGTTGTAGATTGAAATTCGTAGGATAATCAGAATCGTGATGTATATCCTTATCTCATTGATTTATAAGGATAAAATAACCAAGAAAATGATAAAACATACCCGCTCAATGTAAGTAACAACATGCCTACCGAAGCTAAAGGGTTGCCTACTTCATGCGCAAGGCTTGCTGACATCACACCTAAAGCATTCATTTTTTCTTGATGCGCAGCCAAGCTTCGGATTCGATTTAGCTTTTGCTCGCGCTCCTGAAGAGCTTCACCCATAGTATTAAAAGCTTTGGCTAACTCTCCAATTTCATCATCGGAAACAACTGTACAGTCTTACATTGAGCGGGTATGTTTTATCGTTTTATTGGTTATTTTATCCTTATAAATCAATGAGATAAGGATATACATCACGATTCTGATTATCCTACGAATTTCAATCTACAACCAACTTAAGCAAAAAGTTTAAAATCGATACCGTAATTTTCATTAAATGGCTAAATGATTCGGTCACAAAAGGCTATTTTTATTCAATATGATGAGAACAAACATCATCCGACATCAATTTTAAATCATTTTTTTAAAAAAAGGTGCCCGCTCAATGTAAGTACAGTGAACATCGAAAGTACCTTCTCCAACCCGCTGCACCGCTTTTTTCATTTGCACAAGTGGTCGTACCATTTGATAATAAATAAAATAGGCTAAACATCCTAAACTAAGTAATAACACCAGCATTAAAGCAACTGTTTCTTGGCGCATATCCATTCGCAAACCCGCCATCATTTGCATAGCACGGTTGACCTGTTCATCTAATGCATGATGTTTTCGGGTTAAATGCTCAACAGCTTGCTTGGCTTCTGTTGCAATTTCATCAATAAAAATAGGGCCTTCCATGTTTTCTGTCGCAAACGGTAAAATAAAGACCTTGTCTGCAATGCTTTTGATATTTTGCACGCTTTGCATCAAATCAGATAAACTATTGTCTTGGTAAGTGGTTTCATATTGTTGAATCATTTGCACAAGTTGTTTTTGATATTGATGAAAAACACTTTCAGCCCGATGATCACCCGTAATCAAAAAGTCATTTACGACTTTAATATGATGATACACGCCCATTTCAATGGCATGTAAATGATGACTTTGATGATTACTGTTTTCTACAATCTCTGCCTCTTGTTGTAGATGCCGCATATCACTGATTAAATCCCAGCCAAACACGGCCACCAACAAAAAGATAAGGCTTAACAGTGCCCCAACTTTTAGTGCAAGGTGTTTACGCAACACAAATCACCCATGCCATAGGTCTATCATACCTTATTCATACCTATGATAAACTTTAGCTTTACCGTGTTGATCAAAAGCCAATACATCATAATTTCTGGGTTTTTGACCTTCTGCTTGCATACCTGGTGACTGCATAGGCATGCCTGGTGCTGTTAAACCGACAATCTTTGGGCGGCTCTTTAATAAACGTAAAACATCAGAAGCTGGCACATGCCCTTCAATCACATAACCATCTACAATAGCCGTATGACATGATGCCAAGCTATCAGAGACACCATATTTCCTTTTCACTGCCGCCATATCATCACGCGGCAACTCTTTCACCGTAAACCCTGCATCCCGCATATGCTTTGCCCAAGAGCCACAACACCCACAGTTTTCATTTTTATACATCATCACTTCTGTTGCCACCGACTCTGTCGTTAACATAAAAACTGCCAGAATAGGTACAATCAGAAGCTTAAACACAAGCTTTGTTTTTTTTAATTGATTCATTATTTCTCCTCTTGCAAATTCATTTGTAACTGATGTTACGCACCTATTCCTCGGAAGTGAGGCTTTAGCCTCGCCCAACTCAGGCTATGCATAAGGATTTCGCCTGATTCTCAAATCTATTGCACCTGCTACAAGAGGGCGAGGCTAAAGCCTCACTTCCAATGAGAGCCTATTAATTTACTCCATCATTCCCACGCTGAAGCATGGGGACGAGGGAAATGAGCTTAATAGGTAGTCTGTGTAGCGTTCAAATATGTTGGGATTTTCCATGCCCGAAGATTAACATATGTGATAAGTGCGTAACATCAGTTTGTAAAATAAACACAACACAATCACCCCGCAGGCACAGCAAAAACAAGCACAAATAACAATACCAGCTTCACGAGAACAAATCGCATTGCAAAACTCTTCATCCGAGTTGAATTACCGCTATTTAAAACCTGAAAAAAACTCCCTGTTGGTATATAAAGGGGACGCTACCCTTTAACGAGGAGAATGGATGCTAAACATATGTTTTATAATGATTTATGAAGCCTTATTGTAGAAGCTGTTGCACACACCAAACAGAAAGTTCGCCGCATAAGTTTTAAGGCAAGTTTGCAAACCATCAGGTCATGGAGGAACATAGGGGGTCAGATAAAGTCGATAGTGGAAATTGCACTTATCACTTGAATTCAGGACTGTTTGACTTATTGGAGTGCTGTGAAATCCAAAAATCAAAACTAAGGGTGCGGAATGTCGGTAAGAATGAACAACGCCATTGTTATCAAAATGTCCCATCAACCGATAACATCAATCGAACTTTTTCATTTTTCACCTACAAGTCATAAATATAACTTGACCTTACCTAAGGCTTGAACCAGTCTGCCGGCGTTCGTGTTAGTATTTTTAGTGAGTTTGCGCAGTTCTAAAGCTAGGCCAATTCAAAAAGAATCAACGAAAATAGATATTATATTAGAAAGAGGATTGACACATGTCTAATCAAGTTGAAGGAACTGTTAAATGGTTCAATGATGAAAAAGGTTTCGGTTTTATCGAGCAAGAAGGTGGGGATGATGTGTTTGTTCATCACACTGCGATTAACTCTGATGGATTCCGTTCTTTGGAAGAAGGCCAAAAAGTAACTATGGAAGTAGTTCAAGGTCAAAAAGGTCCACAAGCGGAAAACGTAGTACCTCAGTAATCACTAAAACTTTAGTTTTAAAGAGGCGCAACAGAAATGTTGCGCCTCTTTTTTTGTTATATTTTTTTCTTTAAAGTCTCAAGCTTTGAGTGCTGAAGGTCTGCAATAAGTCTTCATGTTCCAGCTTGGCTTGTGCAATCACTATGTTCTGTAGTTTAGGACTGGTTTTCATGACTTTAGCAAAGAAATTTAAAGGAAACCGTATCACTGTGGTCTCATCCATACTCACCATGTCAGCAAGGTACTGTTTTTTCATATGTGGAAGTGTTGCAGAACAACCCAGTAGTGAGCCTACTTTCAGGCTATTCAATATGATGGATCTGCCATCGTTTAATTCACCAATCAAGCGTACATAACCAGCACAAACTAGATCAATGGTTTCAATATTTTGCTTACTTTGGTATATGCGTTCGAGTGCTGAAAATCGTTTATAATGACCATGCCTAGCAAGAAGTGCCTGTATATCTTGTGGTAACTTTGCCAGTTGAGCATTTTTTTTAATATCCATTTGTATTTTTCGTGCGGTAGCAGAGCGTCGCAATGCCTGTTCAACAGCAGGGTTATCGATGAATAATTTCAGTACGGCGGCGCTAGGAATGGTCAACACTACAGATGCCTGAGATGCTATAACATCAGCACTTCTTGGTGTGTTGCTTAAAAAGGCAAGCTCTCCAATGACTTCGCCTTCTTGCATGGTGTGTTCAAAGTGCTTCCTACCATGTTGGTCGCGACTCCATACGACAAGCTCACCTTGAATAAGAATAAACATCTGCGTTTCATGTTCGCCATGCCGAATGAGGTAATCACCTTCGATAAGCTCTAAACGGCGGTGGATACGGAAAGCTTTCTCTAAAAAACTACTGGATGCAAGGTGTAAAAAAGGAGTGGCGTAAAGTTGTTCGCAAAGTTTTTCTTTATTGATGTGCTGACGAATATGCTTTGCTTTTTTAGCTTCATCATGAAGACCAAGGCTAGCGAGCTTATTTTGAAGTTGAATCAGTATCAATTCAGCTTCATCAACCAAGCCCAAGAGCATGAGCAGTTCAGCTTGTTTTTGTAAATGTTTTTGATCCTTGGAACACATTATTGTCAACTGTTGGTACATGGCAAGTCGATGTTCTAAGGTGGATTTTTCGTCTTGGGTTAATGGTGGCTTAGTCATGCTTGAGCTCGCTAAGTGATAAAGCGATTTGTTGTTGTTGCTGTTCAGCATATTGGGTTAATCGATGTATCAACGGTGGAAAAGCTGCGCTAATATTGAGCAGTGGCTCAAGCGGCATGAAAAGCGTATAAACCTTCGTGACTGCAAATAGCTCATGACCCAATGTTGCTCCTGTGCCTTGAAGCAAAAGGTCTCCAGCCAGACTGTTGGACTGCAATGGTAATAAGGTGAACTTCTTACCTGCATTGTTCTCTGCCAGATAACATGCTTTTCCAGCGATGATAATATGAATGCCACTCACGGTATCTTGCAGGTTAAATATCATGCTTTTTTCAGAAAAGCTTTGCTTAGTGACATGACGAGCCAAATATTTACTGAGCTTGAGTGGAAGTGTTTTAAAAATAGGATGTAAAGCAATGCTACGTACAAGGTAGCGAAATGTGCTTCGTTGACCGAGCATCCCTTTGAGGTATGTGTTGTTTGCCATCATCGCTGTAACTTTTTTATGCGGAATCCTAACAATCATTGCGGTCTTAGAGCTGACAAAAGCATCCACGCCTATGGTGCTGGAACTAAAAAAAATTGCTCACCTAAAATATCATGAGTCCCAACATTCTCCAAAAATATACGGTTGTGTTTTGCATCATGGGCATACATATCAACACTACCTTTGAGTACGAGCAGTAAGGCATCGCTTGGTTGATCACTACGGCAGACAGCTTGCCCTTCGTTGTATTTTCTTTGATGAATACGCAGCCATAATTTACCCAAAAGCTCATAAATAATTTTTCCAGTCATGCGGTGAGCATCTTGGGTATCAAAAATTTCAGTGAGTGAAATACGACCAATTTGCGGGTATTTTTTAGCAAAAGTCTGAGCTTCTTTTTCGGAGCGTTGGCTAATCACGTCATGAAGGTGTTGCAAGATCATGGTTGCTGTTGTCTCCCGACCTACGCTTTGCAGCATATCGGCATATTGTTGTAAAAAATCTTCGTTGTCGGGGTAGACCTCAATCAGGTTTGCATAGGTTTCTAAAGCTTGTTCAATTTTTTTTTGAGTAATATTTACTCTCATGCGTAGTCTTTCAAACCTTCGGTCAGTTCCAGAACGTCTTCCTTATGCAAACATTTTTGAATCATCAGGTTGGTTTGCGTGGACAAATCAACTTGTCGCTTGTTAATCACATGCCCATCTTTATCCATGTTGATATCAACAACAGGGCGCAAAGGAAATCGGGAATGTATGCTCACAACCTGTCCAATTTCACCCGTGTTCAGTTGAATGTAGGTACCAACAGGATAAAGCGACATAGACTCAATCAAAGCTTTGAGCATGATAGGGTCAAATTCTTTTTTGTGGTGGTTGACAATGTGGCGAATGGCATCGCGGGGGAATAAACGTGTACGGTAAGGTCTGAAGTGAACCAGTGCTTCAAATGTGGAGAGTAAACTTGTTAGGCGTGCAACCCATGGTATATCACGCCTTGAGAAGCCTTGAGGACCACTACCATCATAGCGTTCGTCACCATATGAAATCGCAGCAATCAATTGTTTATGTTGAATCTGATGATTACTTAAATAGTCCAGTCCCATTGATTTGGCATTGTTGATTTGCTTGACCTCATGATCTGAAAGGCTTTCAACTTTTTCACGGGTACTGTCAGCAATCATTGCCATGCCTATATGTTGCAGCATGGCTGCAATGGTACAAGGTAATAATTCTTTGACTGGTCGCTTGAGTTGTGAGCCTACTTTGATGCTGTATAGCATCATCATCACTGACTTTTGTAGCAAATCAGGATCATGTGAGGTGGCTATTGTATCTTTGAGATGCTTTTTGAGTTCCAGCTCCAAGTGATCAAGCATGTTCGGTGACGCTACCATGTGGTCAAAAAGAACCGCCAAGTTTTTTTCAAGGGGTTGAAGATCAATGCTTTTATGATGGGCTACTGATACAAATATAGTTTTGAGAAGCTGTTTAACATGCTCTAACCATGAAGGTATATGAAAGTCATGTTCATCTTCAGTAGCTGCCATGTTATGGCTGTTTGATATGATAGCATGTGATGTGTTGGGTTCGTGAGTCGCCAGCTCCACTGTCGGTTCAGTGGTCATAAGCTCGTGAAGTTGAGTCTCTTCTACGCTCTCTACCACGATCTCATTGTTACTTTCAGAGGTGTTGAGCTCTTCTAAAAGTAATTCCATATTATCCAATAAATTGGCATCGCTGGTGGCTTGGTTGCGGTAGGGATTGTGCTCCGTAGAGGAGTCACTGGTCTGTATTTTTTCCTGTTCCATGGTGGTGTCGGATTTCGTTTGATGTTCACGGAGTAAATCAATGTATTTGCTCATGATAATGGATACCTTTGCATGGTAATTTGCACCAACTTTTGGTCAATCATGGCTGCATTGGTGCGCATACCAACCAATAAGCAGCTATCCATCAGGTGATTAATGATGCGTGGCACACCTTGAGAGCGTTGAAAAATATGAATTGCTGCTTGTTTGGTGATGATGGGTTTCTTGCAACCTGCTTTTCGCAAACGATGTAATATATAGTGGGTGCTACTGTTGAGGTTAAGTTGGCCAATATGCAAATGAAGGGCTATGCGCTGTTGCAATTGTGGTATTTCTGCAATCTTTTGTTGTAGCTCAGGCTGACCAACCAAGAGTAACGTAATCAAAAACCGATTACCAAGCTGGAAATTCAAAAGCATTCTTAGCTCTTCTAACGTTGCTACATCTGGAATACTCTGGGCTTCATCAATGCAAATAAGGGTGTCTCTATTTTGGGCTGCATTGCGTGCTAAGTGGTCTTGTAAGGCTTGTAAAAGTGCATTTTTATTCTCACGGTACTCTTCTGTTTGAAGCCCCAATTGCAAGGTGATTTCAAATAACATTTCAACGGCAGAAAGACTCGAAAAATTAATCAAGGCAATATCAAAACGCGCTTGGGGAAGGGCAAGTAATACCCGTTGAATGGTCGTGGTTTTACCGCAACCGATGTGACCAATTAAAGAAATTGCTCCACGTCTGCGGATGATAGCGTCATACAAATCTTCACACAGTACACGGTGTTCAGGTGTTTCGTAATAAAATTGGGGTGATGGGGTATTATCAAAAGGGAAACTGTTTAAGTTCCAATGTTCCAGATACATAAATCTCCTCTTCAAATAAAAATTATAAGCTACACAGTCAAGCAAATAGGTTGCTACCTTTCAAGTTCTTTGCATATTGAGCTTTATTTTTTGTATATTAGAGGTATAAAACAAAGTGTTAATCGTAGATTTTTTGAGGCATGGCGCGTTGCAAGGCGGTGTGAAGTATCGTGGTACTTTGGATGAACCGTTGACAAAACAAGGGCATAGGCAAATGGATGAAGTGTGGGCTAAAGTCAATGGGGAAGTTACAATGATTATAAGCTCGCCTTTATCCCGTTGCGCTCATCCTGCGGGCGGATGGGCAGAAAAAAATAACATACCTTTGGTGGTTGAAGATAGAATTAGAGAATTAAGTTATGGCGACTGGGAAGGTTTGACCGCGTCACAGATTCAACAGAAATTTCCTCACCAGCTTGAAGCATGGCGTGAAGACCCCACTGATTTAACGCCTCCACAAGGTGAGTCTATGCAGCATTTTTCAAGCCGCATCCAATCGTTTTGGCATGATTTGCTTGAGAAATATGACAGTGAACACATACTAATTGTTGCCCACTCGGGTTCCATTCGCTTGCTGTTAACGCATGCTTTGCACGCACCTATTCAATCCACGCGCCACTTTGCTATGCCTTATGCTTGCTGGAGCCGAGTTCAAGTTGTTGAAGAAAAAACACAGTTGGCTTTCCACGCCAGATGATGTTGATGATAAACTTTTATCGGGCAATGCCCTTTCTTTTATGCGGTTATTTTCATAGGAAGTGAGGCTTTAGCCTCGCCCAAAAAAAGCCAAGTGTTAGGTTTTGTTCTATTTCTGCAATACCTTCGCCAGTTTTAGAGAATACATTGGTAAAAAACCCTAGTGTTTGTAACACATTGATTTAGAAAGCGTATATTAAAAATAACATCGGGTTTTTGGGCATGTTATTTTTAATATAACACAATATTCTAGAATGTTATGGTTACTCGCTTGCTTTGCGCTAAACACGCTGAATCTTGGCGAAGGTATTGATTTCTGGTGAAGTGATTAAATATCATTCACCAATGCGAGGCTAAAGCCTCACTTCCAACTTATACGCAACGCTTACCCCATACTTTTTGAGTAAGCTCTAGTGAATCATGAATTGATTTATCGTCATGCCCGAGTTCTTTTATCGGGCATCCACTCAAGATTATACCTTAAAAACTGATGTTACGCAGTCGGGCTAAAATTCGTCATTTCCACGCAAGAATACAGGAACGAGAAAATATATGGCAGAAAGTCATGATTGAGGAAGTGCGACTTCAGTCGCGCATGCATGATGATGCTTCTCATGCGGGGCTAAAGCCCCACTTCCTATATTTAGATCGCAGTATTACCGTTCATTTCTAACGAATAAAGGTATTACTGCAGTTTACGCGCTACAAATGAGAGTGGAGTCATTCTTTCTCAACAAAGTGCGTAACATCAGTTAAAAACATGGATCCTCGCCTTAGCCAATAACTGATGTTTGCACAATATCAGAAGCCTGTCATCTCCCTTTCAACTTGAAGGGAAATGAACCAAGGTACATCGTCATCGTGTTCAAAGAAGTTCCTTTTTGCTCAATACAATCCCATCTTCATCGGCATACACATATTCATCTGGGTTAAAGGTCACGTCCGCAAAATGCACAGGAATGTTTAACACACCTTGATTGCGTTTGGTGGATTTTCGTGGTGTGGTTGCCAATGCTTTGACACCAATATCCACCTTGCCCACATCCACAGAATCACGGATACAACCATGAATAATCACACCTTGCCAACCGTTGGAAGCACCCAAAGATGCCATCATATCACCCATCATGGCGCAGCGCATGGAGGATGATGCATCCACCACCAACACTTTGCCTGTACCATCCTGCTCGAAGGATGTTTTGAGAAATGAATTATCATCCACGGCTTTGAGGGTGACGATTGTGCCTGAAAATGAAGTTTTACCGCCAAAATCACGAAAAATCGGCATCGCTACTTGCAAACTTTCCAAGTGCTCATCATACAAATCAGTAGTTTTAAAGGTTGTCATATCAATTTATCCTGCAATGCCATTTCTTCTGCGGCGACATAAACCACCGCAGGATACACTGGGCCTATATCAACAATCGTCCACACACCTTCACGTTTCCCCAATTCTATATCAATAACATCACCGATGCGTAACTGTTGTAAAATTGTTTTGGGCAAAAGAACAGGGCCAATCATGGCTTTGGGTGCATTGTCAAAAGTAAGCCACAATTCAGATTCGGTTGCTTGTGCAACACGGGCATGACCTTCTTTGAAGGTTTCAAAGCGTTTGCCACGCAGCCGAGGAGATATGCCGCCGCCTAAGCGAATATGATGCAACAATAGGTGAGCCGCCATGGCGGCGCGTTTGGCATCAGGAAGTGCATCTTGAATGGTGTCTTGCCAAAGTTGCAGTGTGTTTTTGTCTTGCCAGTGGCGTGTTGTGGCGTAGTCCAGCCAAGCCAGTAATGTTTCGGCGGCATGTTGCACCATTAATGAGTCTACACTTGGGTCGCGCAACAAGTGCCAAGCAATAAAGTCGCGTAAATATTCTCCGTCTATGCGCTCAAAAGGCAAGCCATCCAGAGATGGAGCTTGATCCTGATCACCTTGCATCAGTTGGTCGATAAAATTTTCCAAAGACTCTTCCCAGTCTTGTGGGTTTGTTGGGGTTTCCATTTCTTCGGCTTGAAACAAGTCAGAATAATAAATGAGGTATTCGGTAAGAAGTTGAAAGATACGCTCATGCTGCGCCATGGAGTCATGTGTATCGTCATTATTATTTTGTAGATGAAGCAAAAAGCTGTCAAAGGATTCTTGAAGGGTAAGGCTCATGTTTTGCGCTCCGAGGTGTTGTTGTCCTGCCTTGGAATAGTTAGGCTTCGCAGTCTGTCAAACTTCGCCAAGCTTAACATGAGATAAGTGGAAAAGAAGTTGATGTGGTTTTATAAAGGGGGATTGGCATGTTGATTAATGTAACTTCGGTGCGCACAGGTAATATTTTAGATTGGGATGGCGGTCTGTGGAAGGTGGTGAAAACACACCATGTGACACCAGGTAAAGGTGTGGCTTGTATGCAGTTGGAAATGCGCCACCTTGAAAAAGGAAATAAAACCAATAAACGCTTCAACTCCACGGAAAAGGTTGACCGTATCATATTGAATCAACGTAAAATGCAATTTTTGTATGCTGATGCAGGGCAATATAATTTCATGGACACTGAAACTTACGACCAAATTGCTTTGGAAGCAGACATGCTGGAAGCTGCTATTCCTTATATGTTGCCTGAAATGGAAGTTGAGGTTGAATTTCATGATGAACGCCCACTTAATGTTAAACTTCCACAATCGGTGAATTTGATTGTGACCGAATGTGATGCTTCAATCAAAGGGCAAACAGCAACCAGCTCATACAAGCCAGGGGTGTTGGAAACGGGTGCTTCAATTATGGTTCCACCCTACCTAGAAGCGGGCACAAAAGTTCGTGTCAACACTGAAACAGGTGAATACATGGAGCGCGCATAAACAATCGTGATACAGATCACTAAATTTACATCAAACTCATGTATAAAGCCCTGCCTGTGCTATGGTTTTATGCAGAGATTCTGAGTAAAAAAATATTTTTGTGGAGAGCGTGACATGAAAGAAAAAGTTTGGGATTTGTTTGTTCGGATTTTTCATTGGAGTTTGGTGGTGAGCTTTACAGCTGCTTACCTGACTGTTGAATATGGCTACGATGAAATTCATGAATTTTTAGGTTATTTTATCACAATACTTATTGTTACGCGCATCACTTGGGGGTTTATTGGCTCGAAATATGCAAGATTTAGCAGTTTCATTTTTGCGCCATCTGAGTATATCTCTAATTTTAAAGCCATTATGACCAATAAACATGAGAAGCATTATACGGGGCATAACCCATTGGGCGGTGCAATGGTATTTGCATTGCTTTCGGGGTTACTTGTTTTGACTTTATCTGGTTTGACGCTGTTGGGTTGGAGTGAGTATACAGGTCCAGTTTGGGCATTGGGTATTCCTGTATCGGAAAGCTTTGGTGAACTGATTATGTTTATACACTATGAATTACCTGAGTTGATGTTGGTATTGATTGGCGCACATATCTTGGGTGTGTTTGTTGCTATCAAACAGCACGGTGAAAACTTAGTGCGCTCGATGTTTACAGGTTATAAAGAGCATCCTTAAGAATACTTGCACCGCTGATGAAACATGGAAGCATGACGTTGGCGGTGTAAATTTTGTTGCTCTTGAGAGCCACTGGCAGGGTTAATGCTCTGATGTGGTCAGAGCTTCCTTAGCTTTCTTCATGTTTTTTATTGCAGCAGTTTTTGTTGATGTTGTCGGTAATGCGGGAGAGGGTGGCTAAGGTTTGTGTGAAGTCACTGTCTGAAATACCTGTTAGTGTCAGGTCGCTCAATGCTTGAAGCTTAGGCACAAATTGATTAAAAACTGACTTTCCTTCTTCAGTGATATGGGCGCGAACAATGCGGCGATCATTTTTATCTTGAATACGCTCGACAAGGTTGAGCTTTACCAAGCTATTGAGTAGTCGCGTCACAGCGGCTTTGTCTTTATCCAAGATGTGCGCCAACTTGGATTGTGGCAACCCATCAAAATGCTGAATAATCATTAATGATTGTGCGGATTCGGGTGTAATATCATAATTCAAATCTTTGTAGGCTTGGCTGATTTGCTGGCGCATAAAACACATGAGCTGCGCAATCAAAGGCATGATTGCACCAATTTTTATATTTTCACAGTTGTTTATATTTTGCATGTGCCGAAAGGTAGTCATTTTAATTGACTTAATCAATAGTTGACACTATCAAGCATTGACTTAATGTTTGCCTCATTTCATGTGCCAGTTGTTGTGGCACACAAAGAAACGAGGCGGTATCGGATTTTGAAAAAACAGATTGTGTATGGAATAACGCTTTTCTTGCTTTTGCCAGCTCATGTGCAAGCGCAAAGCCTACAGTTTTCCGATGTGTTGCGGGCGGCAATAGGGCAAAGCCCTGACTTGCAAGCTTCGGCTTTGCAGGTGAAAATGCACCAAGCAGAAGGTATGCAAGTGGATGGTGCCTTGGATATGCGGTACGGTGGTAGTGTTGGTTTGAGTAATGAGGCTGCACCAACAACCAGTCCCTTTGCCCCGACAGAGACCAATGCTGCATTTGTATCGGGTCAAATTGTGCAGCCTTTTGCAGATGGCAGCACCTTGACAGGAACACTGAAGTATAATCGTACGGGACTGATTTATCCCAGCAGTGTTATTCCAGCCTTTCAGTCTAGCCCTAACCCTTTGTATCAGCATCAAATTGACTTGATTTATCGCTACCCTTTGGCGGCGGGTTCAGGTAACCCCAGTTACACTTATCAAAAAGAAGCCAGTACTGGTGATGAAAAAGCAGCAGTTTTACGCATCGCTTTACTTCAAGAGCAAATTGCCACACAAGCGATTGCTTTATATGCCCAGTTTGTTTTGAATGATTTATCCGTCAAGCTTTCACAAGATGCAGTGTTGCGGGCAAAGCAACTACTGAGCAATCAAAAGAAACGTGAAAACTTTGGGCTGGTGGAAAAAGAAGATAGATACCAAACTGAAGCATTACTGGCGGCGAGAAAGCTACAATTGGCGCAAGCTAAGGCAGGGGAACAAGCCGCCCAGACAGCACTTAATCGTTTGATGGTTCAAGATGCAGACACACCACTCTCGGTCACCTTTTCCTCACCTGAAGTACAATTGCGTTCTGTGGCTGAGTTGCTTGAGCAAGCAGAGAAAAAACGCCCCGTATTTAAAGTGCTGGATGCCCAATACCAAGCCGCACAATCACGATTAGATTTGGCAAAATCGGCGGGGGACTACCAGTTGGATGTGGTCGGACAAATTGGTACGCGCGCTTTAGATGGAAGTGGTGGCACGGCATTTTTCAATGGATTTAACCCTATTAATGATAGATATATTGGTGTGAGCTTAGAGTTTAGTGATGTATTGGGTAAACGCGCCAATCAAGCAGCGGTTCAAAAAAGTTTATTGGCATTGGAAAGTATCACGATTGAGCGCAGAAAAGCGCGGCAAGATTTGGAAACGGAAGTTGCTAAGTTGGTGGATACGCTACGCAGTAGTCAAATCACACTGCGTGCTTCGCAAGCGCAAGTTCAAGCAGAGAAAAAGAAGTATCGGTCTCAGGTTGCACGTTACCAAAAGGGAAGAGCGCCAATATCGGTGATTATTCAATTTGAAGGTGACTTAAGAGCTGCGGAATTACGTTATTTAATCCAAAAGGTCAATTTAGGCGTAACCAACTACCAGCTGGCATTAGCTATTGGTGAGCTGGATGCCTTAACACACCAGCAAGGGGCATCCCAATGAATAATATGATTGCATTTTTTGTAAAGCGCGGGCTTTTGGTCAACATGTTGTCTGGCATGTTGCTTTTGGGTGGCCTTTATGCTGCGTTGAATATTCAACGTGAGGCATTTCCAAGCGTTAACTTTGATTTGGTCGTGATTAGTGCGGCATATCCTGGCGCATCTCCACAAGAGCTGGAGCAATTGGTTGCGATGCCGATTGAGCGAGAGCTTAAAGGTATTGATGGTATTAAGAAAACAACGTCAACGTCTTACCCTGGTACGATGGAAATTACTATTCAAGTTGATCCTAATTATACAGATAGGTCTCGATTTGTATCTGATGTTGAGCAGGCAGTCAACCGTGCTATTTTACCTGATGACTTGCCGAGAGACCCCTTTGTTAGAGAGATTAAGTCAGAGCAAACCCCTGTGATTTCCTTCTCGATTTTTGGCCCCATTCCCGAATTAGAGCTTAAACATATTACCAACAAAATTGAAGATGACTTACTTGCCATTGCAGGTGTATCACAAGTGAATGTTCAGGGTGATCGCAAAGAAGAAATTCGCATCACGCTTAACCCTGAGAAAATGCAGCAATATCATGTGTCCACAGAAGAGGTGATTTCACTTATTCGTAAATGGAATGTTAATGCACCTGGTGGGCAGCTCAATACGAACGAGGGTCTGAAGACGATTCGCGTGAATGGTGAATTTACCTCTGCAAAAGATGCGGAAACATTGGTGATTCGTGCCAATGAACTGGGGCAAGCCTTATATTTATCGGATATTGCTGACGTGACGCAAACGCTTGAGAAACCACGCCGCCATGTGGATGCGATGGGCGAGCTAGCCATGAACTTTACGGTCGTGAAGAAGGCTGATGCCGATATTATTGCGGTTGTGGATAGGATTCGCGAATACTTGCCAACTATTCCTGAACACTATGGTGAAGCTCTTGAGGTGCGCGCCTATATGGATTTCTCTATCAATACGCGAGTCCGCTTGGGCGTATTGACCAGCAATGGAGCGATTGGTCTAGCATTGGTATTGTTAACATTGTTTTTATTCTTACGTCCTGCAGTGGCTTTGACCACGGCATGGGGATTGCCAATTATTTTCTTTTCTGGATTACTTGTTTTATTCCTCATGGGCACAACGCTTAATCTGTTAACCATGTTTGGCTTTATTATTGTACTTGGGCTAATGGTGGATGACGCGATTATTATTGGTGAAAACGCCACCTATCATATGGAGAAGGGGTTATCTCCCACTGAAGCAGCCATCAAAGGCACGCAAGAGCTTTTAGGGCCGGTGACGGCAACGGTATTGACAACGATTGTTGCCTTTATGCCGATGATGTTTATGGATGGTATTATTGGTAAGTTTGTTTATTCGATACCTGTTGTCGTTGTGATTTTACTTATTTTTTCATGGGTGGAAGCGATATTTATCTTGCCCAACCATGTGGCCGATTTCGCCAATGCCAACAAACACCCTAAAGAACGAAAGTTTTTAATCTGGTTAACGAATACCTATGAATACCTGCTTCGTAAGGCATTAAAGCTTAGATACCTCACCGTTGGGTTAACCATTGCAGCCTTTATTGGTGCAATTGCTTTAGCTGGGGTGGTGAAGTTTCAGCTTTTCCCCCCTGGGGCTGAAGACCAGTTCTATTTGGAGGTCACATTGCCTTCGGGAGCATCTTTATCTGAAACACGGCAGGTGTTGTTAGATATGGATAAAGAGGTGCGTAAGTATGTGCCTGAAGACTTATTGGAAACCACGGTAAGTGTGGCGGGAGATAATGCAGCCAATGAGCAAGAAGCATTGAAGCAAATCGGGGATAGGTTTGGTTATCTAAAAGTTATTCTTATTTCCTTTGCTAACCGAGATGTGTCTGCATACACCATCATGGATGATGTTAAAGTTGGTATGAAGGGTAAGTTTCCAGATATTGAAGTTAACTTTGTGATGCTTAAAGGTGGCCCGCCAACGGGGCGTGCATTACAAGTAGAAATTACAGGTACTGATGCCGATAGGTTGGCATCAGGTGTTGCTTTGGTCACGCTGCTGGAAAGCTTGGAAGGCGTACATTCGGTTGAGAGTGGACTAAAAGAAGGCTCGCCTGAAATTCATATTGATGTGGATAGAAAGCTTGCTGCCTATGCGAATATTGATTTGGCATCGATTGCAACGCATATTCGTGCCGCTTTTGATGGTATTCCTGTGTCAACATTGAAACAGGGGATTGAAGAAGTGGATGTGACGATTCGTTTTCCAGAGTTGGCACAAAAAGACATCAATACACTTAAAGAACTGTTGATTCCTAATAGGCAAGGTGGGCTTGTTCCGCTGGGTAAGGTGGCAACATTCAAAGAAATGCCAGGATTGACCAGTATTCGGCATAAAGATGGCTTGCGTGTGTTGAATGTGACGGCGGAAGTGGATGAGGATGTCATTACCTCCAAAGCATTAAATGATTTGGTGATGAGCAAAGATAGCGAGTGGTTAAGCTCACCAGAGCCTGCCAATGTGAAGTATGTGATGGGTGGCGAGCAAGAAAAGACAAATGAATCGATGCGCGGTTTGATGTTTAGTTTTGGTTTTGCGCTGCTGGGTATTTTTGTCATTCTTGCTATTCAGTTCAATCGTATGGCATATCCATTCCTTGTGATGTTTGCTATTCCATTTGGTGCGATAGGTATTGTTGTTGGCTTATTTTTACATGGGCAACCCCTATCGTTTATGTCGTTGATGGGTTTTGTCGCACTGACAGGGGTGGTGGTCAATTCATCACTTGTTTTGGCAGCACTGATTCAACGCGAATTTGATGATGGTAAACCTTGGTTTGAAGCGATTGTGTATGGTGGTAAACGCAGGTTTCGCGCTGTGATGCTTACTGCGGTGACGACAGTGGTTGGCTTGTTGCCAACAGCTTATGGCTGGGGCGGTTTTGATCCTTTTGTTGCACCGATGGCGCTGGCGCTATCTTGGGGGCTGATGTTCTCGACCTTAATCACGCTGTTTGCGATTCCCGCCACCTTAGCCATTGCTTTGGATGTTAAAGCATTGTTTAGTAAAAAAGAGGCAGCTAAGCGAAGGATGCAGGATGAGGGAACTTTAACATAACTTTCATGCTTAAATCATGCTGTATACTTATCATTTGCAATGTCTGGCGCTACCTCCCTCCCCTCCCTCCTCAGCGCCAGGCAGCTATTGATAAAAGGGCTCCGAAAGGAGCCCTTTTTTATTTTATTTTTTGTGGTATAAGCAAGCCTCAGGCTTCTATTTTAATAAATGTGTTGCGGCTCACAAAAATTGACACTCATATCGCTTTGCTTTAGAAATCCGTCCGTCCGAAAGAATTTTGTTGATTTTCGGTTCTTATTTTTCAGGAATAAGTAGGGGGAAATATGGGGCTTGATTATTTGGCAAGCAATTATGTGCCAATTTTTATTTTTATTATTATTGCTATAGGTATGGGTGTTGCGCCTCTGGTCTTGACCATGCTTGTGGCCGAGCAGCGTCCCGACGATGAAAAGCTTTCGGCATATGAATGTGGCTTTGAAGCATTTGAAGATGCGCGCATGCATTTTGATGTCCGTTTTTACTTGGTAGCAATTCTATTTGTGATTTTTGATTTGGAAACTGTGTTTCTCTTCCCATGGGCAGTGGTGCTCGATCAAATTGGTATGTTTGGATTCATTGAGATGATGTTGTTTTTACTCGTCTTATTGGTAGGTTATATTTATGCCTGGAATAAAGGGGCTTTGCAATGGGAATAGCAGGACTGCTTGATAAAGGGTTTATCACCACAACAGCAGATAAGTTGATTAATGGCGCGCGTGCAGGTTCATTGATGCCCATGACTTTTGGTTTGGCATGTTGCGCAGTTGAAATGATGCATGCTGGTGCATCTCGCTATGACTTGGATAGATTTGGTATTGTATTTCGCCCCAGTCCTCGTCAGTCAGATGTCATGGTTGTCGCAGGAACATTGTGCAATAAAATGGCACCAGCATTGCGTAAAGTATATGATCAAATGGCCGAGCCACGTTGGGTGATTTCAATGGGTTCATGTGCTAACGGTGGCGGTTATTATCATTACTCGTATGCTATAACGCGCGGTTGTGATCGGATTGTACCTGTGGATATTTATGTGCCGGGTTGCCCGCCAACGGCCGAAGCTTTGCTTTATGGCTTCATTCAACTGCAAGAAAAAATTAAACGTACAAATACGATTGCGCGGTAATTAAGATGACAAAAGAATTAACGCAAAAGAAAGATGCTGAATTGGCTGCGCTTGTCGTGTTGCAAACGCAGTTTGCTGATGCGATTTTAGAAGTTTCTCAAGGTTTAGATTGCCCTCTTATGGTCGTAAAACCTGAAAGTATCGTTGAAGTATGTCATGCACTGAAATCGCAGCTTGGATTTGAGGAAATGATGGATTTGTGCGGTGTGGATATGTCTGAATACCCAAGCTATCCGAAAGATATGCCACGATTTGAAGTGGTTTATCACCTTTTATCTGTTCAACATAACAAACGTGTCCGTGTGAAGGCGAGAGTTCACGATCGTGAGCTGATTGATTCGGTCACTGAGGTTTGGGCGAGTGCCAACTGGTATGAACGCGAAGCTTTTGATATGTATGGCATCATTTTTAATCACCACCCTGATTTACGTCGTATTTTAACCGATTATGGCTTTGAGGGTTTCCCTCTCCGTAAAGATTTTCCACTGGTGGGTCATGCTGAAATGTTCTTTGATGATGCGCAGTGGCGTTGTGTGTACAAACCAAACAAACTGGAAAACCGTGTTTTGATATCAAGAACATGGCCGGGGGCTGATCGTGGCTGAAATTAAGAATTATACGCTAAATTTTGGACCCCAGCATCCATCGGCACATGGCGTATTGCGCCTTGTGTTGGAGCTGGATGGCGAAGTTGTCGAGCGCGCAGACCCACATATTGGCTTGCTGCATCGCGGTACTGAAAAATTATTTGAATACAAAACATACCATCAAAATATTCCTTACTTTGACCGCTTTGATTATGTCTCGATGATGGCCAATGAGCATGCTTATGCTTTGGCGGTTGAAAAGCTTCTTGGTATTGAAGCCCCTGAACGTGCGCAATATATCCGTGTGATGTATGCAGAGTTAACGCGTATTTTGAACCACACCATGTGGTTGGGTGCAGCGGCTTTAGATATTGGTGCGATGACCATGTTCCTCTTTTGTTTTCGCGAACGCGAAGATATTTTCGATTTTTATGAAGAGGTCTCTGGTGCGCGTATGCATGCGGCATACTTCCGCCCAGGCGGTGTAGCACGAGACTTGCCTGAGGGTCTGTTGGAAAAAATCCAAACCTTTACCGATGGTTTCATCAGTTATGTTGATGAATATGAAACGCTATTGACTGAAAATCGTATTTGGAAGCAGCGCACCGTTGACATTGGTGTTGTGGACAAAGAAGCTGCTTTGGACTGGGGTTTTACAGGTCCAATGATTCGCAGTTCAGGTGTAGCTTGGGATTTGCGTAAAACACAGCCTTACGAAGTCTATGACAAGTTGGATTTTGATATTCCTGTTTGCGACTCAGGCGACAGCTATGATAGATATTTGGTACGTGTGGAAGAAATGCGTCAATCCAATCATATTATTCAACAGTGTATCACTTGGTTAAAAGCGAATGAGGGTGCAGTTAAAGTTGATGATTATAAGCTGACCAACCCGCCACGTGCTACCATTAAAGATGATATGGAATCTTTGATTCACCACTTTAAATTTTTTGCTGAGGGTTATCATGTACCTAAAGGTGAAGTGTATGCCTCCGTTGAACATCCGAAAGGTGAGTTTGGTGTTTATATTGTATCTGATGGTTCAAATATGCCTTATCGAATGAAAGTTCGCGCTCCAGGTTTTGCTCACTTGCAAGCTATGGATTATATGGCACGCGGTCATATGTTGGCAGATGTGGTGACAATTTTAGGCACGCAAGATATTGTGTTTGGTGAGGTGGATCGATGAGTTCTTCAAAGATGCCAAAGTTTAGTAAAACTCGGTTGGCAGAAATTGATGCGTTGGTGAAGCGTTACCCAGCAGCAAAGTCTGCGTTGATGCCTGTGTTGTATATGGCGCAAGAAGATTTTGGTTACTTGAGCATGGAAACCCAAGAAATGATTGGCAATGTTTTGGGTCTAAAAATCATGGAAGTGCGCGAAGTTGTTACATTTTACACGATGTTTAAAGAGCAGCCCCATGGTAAATATTTGCTTGAAGTTTGCACCAATGCAAGTTGTATGCTTAATGGTGCAGATGCGTTGTATGCGCATATGAAAGAAACTTTGGGCATTAACCCCGGTGAAATCACAGAAGATGGTTTGTTTTCGATTGCAGAAGTGGAGTGCGCTGGTGCTTGCGCTGGTGCGCCTGTGGTGCAGGTCAATAATATGTATCATGAAAAAGCAACCGCAGAATCTATGGATGCTTTGATTACTAAAGTGCGAGCAGGGGAGGCGATTTAAATGATTTCTTCTGATCCTACAAAAGTAACGCGCATTTGTTTTGATAATATTGAAGTTAAAAATATGCACAAACTGGACGTGGCTAAAAAACAAGGCGCGTATAAGTTTTTACCGACAGTACTTAAAGATTTTGATACCGATCAAATTATTGATGAAGTGAAAACATCAGGGTTGCGCGGGCGTGGTGGTGCTGGATTCCCAACAGGCTTGAAGTGGTCATTTGTACCTAGAAATACGGGTAAACCAACGTATTTATTATGCAATGCTGATGAAGGTGAGCCGGGTACATTCAAAGATAGAGATATTATGCGTTTTGACCCACACTTGTTGATTGAAGGCATGATTATGTCTGGTTTTGCGCTCGGCGTGAAAGATGCGTATATCTATGTGCGCGGTGAATTTTTACACGAATATAATGTGATGTGTGCTGCCATTGATGAAGCTTATGCTGCAAACTTACTTGGTGAAAACATTTTAGGCTCTGGCTTTTCAATGAATTTGGTGATGCACCGAGGTGCGGGCGCATATATTTGCGGTGAAGAAACGGCACTCATTGAATCATTAGAAGGCAAGGCTGGTCGCCCGCGTTTTAAACCACCGTTCCCAGCAGTGGAAGGTTTTTATGGTTGCCCAACGGTGGTGAACAATGTTGAAACCTTGGCGACAGTACCTGCTATCTTAGAGCATGGCGGCGCATGGCATGCAGCGATTGGTAAGCCAAACAACACAGGTTGTAAAATCTTTTCGGTGTCAGGTCATGTCAATAAACCAGGTAACTATGAAGTACCTATGGGTACAACATTGCGTGATTTGATTGAAAACTATTGTGGTGGTCTGCAACACGGTGATACACCTAAAGTTGTGATTCCAGGCGGCTCATCAACACCTTGGCTTTTGGGTGAACACTATGATGTTCCCCTCACTTACGACGATATTATGAAAGCAGGTTCTTTTTTGGGTTCAGGTGCAATTATTGTAATGGATGAAACTGCCGATTTGGTGGCGGTAACTCGCCGTTTGTCGCACTTCTATGCGCATGAATCGTGTGGTCAATGCACGCCTTGCCGTGAAGGTACAGGTTGGGTTGAGCGCGTAATGAATCGTTTGGATGCAGGGCAAGGCACGGAAGAAGATGTGAAAGTATTGTTTGATGCTTCAACGCATATGGCAGGGCGCACGATTTGTGCTTTGGCTGAAGGTGCCGCTGCGCCAAC
The DNA here is from genome assembly GCA_030949605.1 of Ghiorsea sp. GTDB lineage: Bacteria > Pseudomonadota > Zetaproteobacteria > Mariprofundales > Mariprofundaceae > Ghiorsea. The sequence continues at coordinate 147,749 of JAUZSH010000029.1, read as the reverse complement.
ACTATCATTGCTTAAGTTCTTTCCAAAAGATGTGCAAGCTAAGCTTGTGGAGAAATCATCATGACAGAATTGTTTATTAATGACGAAGAAGTCACTGTTCCAGCAGGTACAAGCATTTTAGAAGCTTGTCGCTCGAATGGTGTTGAAGTTCCTTATTTTTGTTATCACCCTGAATTGTCGGTGGCGGCAAACTGTCGCATGTGTTTGGTAGAAGTCGAAGGCTGGCCAAAACCTGCCGCATCATGTTGCACACCTGTTGCTGAAGGAATGAAAGTTGTCACGGAAACGGAAGGTCTTGAAAAAGATCGCGCCATGATGATGGAATACTTGTTGATTAATCATCCTTTGGATTGTCCTGTATGTGACCAAGGTGGCGCATGTAAACTGCAAGATTATGCAGTTGAGCATGGCATGGGTAAAGGGCGTTATATTGAAGCCAAACGTATCCCAACAGACAAAGATTTAGGTCCATTTGTCAACACTTGTATGACCCGTTGTATTCACTGTACACGTTGCGTTAGATTTGCTGATGAAATAGCAGGCACTGGCGATATGGGCGTGCTTAATCGCGGCGACCATATGTTGATTGAAGGCATTGTTGAAGATGCCTTGGCATCTGAGTTATCAGGGAACTTGAGCGATATTTGTCCTGTGGGGGCATTGTTGGATAAACCTTCGCACGATGTTTCGCGCCCTTGGGAAATGAAGCGGCATAAAAGCACCTGTACACAATGTCCGCAAGGTTGTGATATTGAAATTGAATCACGCGATGATGAAGTGATGCGTATTCGCCCTGCCAAGGATGGTGTTGAACCTTGGATTTGTGACCGTGGACGTTTCGTTTATGATGCTTTCCGTTCGGAGAATCGTTTATTGAAACCTATGGTGCGCCAGAGTTCAGGTTTACAAGCAACATCTTGGGATGAGGCGATTGAAAAATCTGTTGAATTACTCAAGGGTAAACGTGTTGGGATTGTATTTTCTCCCGATTGGAGCTTGGAAGGTTTGACTGCGATTCGCTTGTTGCATGATGTCGCATTTGAAGATTGTAAAGTTGCTTTTGAACTACACCGAAGAGATACACGACCTTTTGCTTTTGAAGAAGGTTTGTCGATGTCGACCAAAGCCATTGAAAAAGCTGATCAAGTTGTCATTTTAGGTTCTGACTTGCGTCAGCGTTTACCTATTTTGATGCAGCGTTTACGCAAGCGTATCAATTCAGGTAAACCCGTTACACGTATTGGCTCCATGTTTTATCGTACCAACACAACCATGGCTGCGGATATGCTTATTCGCCCACGCGATTGGGCAGCAGTGATTGCGAGTGCAATGGTACAATTAACAGAGTTGGGCAAGCTAGCCGCAGGTATGGATGCATGGCTTGAGAAAGTTGAAGTGCGTCACGATGCAGGAAAATTGTTGGCTGATGCTTTGATTGCAGATTCATGTGCGTTGCTTGTGGGTGAAGAAATTCGTTCACATGAAGATGCTGCGGCTTTGATTCATGGATTGGACTTGTTGATGCGTGCAGCAGGACATGCGGAAGAAGGAAAAGATGGACGGAATTTGTTGCCTGAAGGTATGAATGCACAACTTCTTTCCTCAATGTTTGGTGATTTACGCACTTCAGCAGGTGATTTGTTTGAAGCTGCAAGGCAAGGTGAAATTGATACTTTATTGTTGGTGGGAAGTGACCCCATTGGTGATGGTTTGTTTTCGCAACAGGCTAAAAAAGCATTAGAAAAAGTAAGTTTGGTACAAGTTTCCTCTATTTCGGGTGAGATGGGGCAATATGCTGATGTACAACTCCCTGCTTCAGCTTATTCGGAAGTGGAAGGTACATTTGTGAATATGGAAGGTCGCGTACGTATTGCTGATAACCCGTTACGTTCATTGGGCGAAGAGCGTCCGATGTGGAAAGTGATGATGCGTTTGGTGCAAGCGTTGGGATATGATGTTCCTGCAGTCAGTTTAGAAGAAATTCGCAGCCAAATTTTAGACCTTTCTCCTGTTCTAACAACGTTGGGTGATGCTTGGTCAGGCAAAGATGTGAAGGCGATGTTTATACCTTCAGCACGCAACCGTAAAATAACAACACTACCAGCTGCTTTACCAATGAAAACTTTAGATCTTGTCAGTCGTTACTCCATGTACCGTGAAGGTGCTTGGGCAAGGGTTTCTGATTTGTTAAGTGAAGCAGGACGCATTCATGCGATGGATGATGTGATTGTTCACCCTGATACCTTGATCAATTTAAACTTACAACAAGGTAAGTTGCTTATTGTGTCGGATACAGAAGAAGCCGAGTATGAAGTTGGTTTGCGAACAGACGTATCCGTAGGTGTTGTTTTTGTTTCCAAACGAGGAGCTGCGGGTGATTTATCCAATGTTGCCAGTGTTGAGTTGAAAGGAGGTCAATAATGGATTTTCTTGATATGGTATTACAGGTGCTGATTTGGGCCTTAGAGATTGTGGCTATTGTGCTTCCTGTTGCACTTGCTGTGGCGTATACAACTTATGCGGAGCGTAGGGTGATTGGCTGGATTCAAGTTAGACAAGGCTGTAACCGTGTTGGGCCTTATGGTTTGTTGCAGCCACTTGCTGATGGGCTGAAGTTGTTTATGAAGGAAACGATTATACCCGCTAAGGCGAATAAGTTTTTGTTTGTTGCCGCTCCTGTGATGGCTTTAACACCAGCTCTCCTTGCTTTTGCAGTGGTTCCCTTTGGTGAAACGTCATTGTTTGGTTTTTGGGATGAACCCCATGTTATGGCAATTGCGGATTTGAATGTTGGTATTTTGTATGTGATGGCAATTTCTAGTTTGGCGATTTACGGTATTTTGATGGCAGGTTGGGCATCCAACTCTAAGTATGCTTTGATTGGCGCAATTCGTGCCACATCACAGATGATTTCGTATGAAATTGCTATGGGTTTTTCTATTGTTTGCGTCCTTATTCTTGCAGGAAGCTTGGGCTTGAGCGATATTGTTAACGCACAGGCTGGCGGTATTTTACATTGGTATTTTATTCCGTTGTTTCCGATGTTTATTGTTTACTTTATCTCAGGTGCAGCAGAAACCAATCGCTCTCCCTTTGACTTACCTGAAGGTGAGGCAGAGCTAGTTGCTGGTTTCTTTGTTGAGTACTCAGGTATGTGGTTTGCTATTTTTGCTTTGGCTGAATATGCCGCCATGATTTTGATTGCCTTGATGACTTCTATTTTGTTCTTGGGTGGTTGGTATCCGCCATTTGAGTTCTTGGACTTTATCCCAGGCACAGTTTGGTTATTGCTTAAAACCTCCGTGCTCATTTTTGTGTTTATCTGGTTTCGTGCAACGTTCCCACGTTACCGTTATGACCAACTGATGCGTTTGGGCTGGAAAGTATTTTTACCGTGGACATTGGCTTGGATTGCGGTGATTGGTATCTGCACTTATGCAGGACAAATTAGTGAAAGCCTCAGCTTCTTAAGTGATGCGATTGGCTTTTACCAGCCATGGAGATAAGAGATGAATTTGATTAAACGTCATTTAAAAACATGGCTCTTGTGGGAGCTCGTGATGGGGCTGGCCTTAACGGGTCGTTATCTGTTCAAGAAAAAAATTACAGTACAATATCCCGAAGAACGCACCCCATTATCACCGCGTTTTCGTGGGCTGCATGCGTTGCGCCGCTATGAAAATGGTGAAGAGCGTTGTATTGCCTGCAAGCTTTGCGAGGTGGCATGCCCAGCATTGGCGATTGTGATTGAATCTGAAGAACGAGAAGATGGTTCACGCCGCACGACACGTTATGATATTGATATGACCAAATGTATATTTTGTGGTTTTTGCCAAGAAGCATGCCCTGTGGATGCGATTGTAGAAACACAAGAGTTTGAATATGCCTCGGAAACACGCGAAGCTTTGTATTACAATAAAGATATGCTGCTAGAAGTTGGTAAGCGTTATGAGCCACAAATTGCACGTAACCTTGCTGCTGATGCACGCTACCAATAAGGATTCGGAGGAAAAATGATAGAAATTGGATTCTTTTATCTCTTTAGTGGCTTGGCTGTTTTTTCAGCTTTAGGTGTTATTTTATCAGGCAATACCATGTATTCAGTGATGTGGTTAATCTTGTGCTTTTTTAATGCATCGGGTTTGTTTTTCTTATTGGATGCCGAATTTTTAGGTATTGTGCTTATCCTGATTTATGTGGGTGCTGTGATGGTGTTGTTCATGTTTGTGATCATGATGCTTGAGGTCAATAAAGCTGCAAAACGTGAAGGATGGCTGCAATACTTACCTGTTGGCGGCATGATTACTTTGATTTTGTTTATTGAGCTGGTTGCTGCTTCGACGAGTGGTATTTTCACTTCGGATAAAATGATGATGATGTCGCATGCTGGTGCGGAAGTGAACAACACCGTGGAAATTGGCAAGATTCTATACACCGAGTATCTCTTGGGCTTTGAAATTGCGGCGATTATCCTTTTGGTCGCCTTGGTTGGTTCGATTGTGTTAACGATTCGTGAGCGAAAAGATGCCAAGTATCAAAATATTTCTCAGCAAGTGAAAGTCCGCAAGGAAGACCGTTTGCGCAAGGTGAGTATGTAATGATTCCTTTATCTGATTTTTTGGTGGTGGGTGCGGCTTTATTTAGCATTGGGATTGTGGGTTTATTTTTGAATCGCAAGAATGTGATTACGATTTTAATGTGTATTGAACTTATGCTGTTGGCAGTGAACATTAACTTTACTGCATTTTCACACTATTTAGGGAACTTGGATGGTCAAATCATGGTCTTTTTCGTATTGACTGTGGCAGCTTCAGAAGTTGCTGTTGGGCTTGCCATTTTAGTGGCGTACTATCGTCAACGTCGTTCAATTGCGGTTGAAGACATCGATACACTACAAGGTTAAGGGAGAGTTACTGTGACAGATGCGACGACATTGACGTTGAGTACAACGCAATTATTAGCCATACCAATGCTTCCACTTGTTGGAGCTTTGATTGCAGGTCTTTTTGGTTGGTTGATTGGTGATAAATTAAGCCATTGGATTACATCAGGTTGTGTGATTCTTGCAGCACTATTATCCATTGATATATTCATACAAGTGCTTGATGGGGCTGAGTTCTACGGTAATTATTGGACTTGGATTTCATCGGGTGATTTGGTGGTCAACATTGGTATGATGATTGATCCACTCACCACCATTATGATGGTGACAGTGACGATTGTATCGGCTTGTGTGCATATCTATACTATTGGTTATATGCATGGCGATCCTGGTTATGCGCGATTCTTCTCATATATTTCAGCATTTACTTTTTCCATGTTGGTGTTGGTGATGGGCAATAGCTTTTTCACATTGTTTTTTGGTTGGGAAGCGGTGGGTTTATTCTCATATTTATTGATTGGATTTTGGTTCAAGAAAGACACTGCAAACGTGGCTGCAATGAAAGCATTCATTGTCAACCGCGTAGGCGATTTTGGTTTTGCCGTGGGCATTTTGGCTGTTTGGTACTACTTTGGTACAGTGGATTACCGTGAAGTCTTCGCTTTGGTACCAGGCTTGGTGTCTTCGATGTCGACCATGTCATTGCTTGGTTGGGAAGTGGATACCATTACCTTTATTTGTTTGGCACTCTTTGTTGGTGCGATGGGTAAATCAGGGCAGGTTCCATTGCATGTTTGGTTACCCGACTCTATGGAAGGACCAACCCCAATTTCGGCATTGATTCATGCAGCAACCATGGTGACAGCAGGTGTGTTTATGGTGGCACGTTTATCGCCCATGTTTGAATTCTCAGAAGTGGCATTGGCTGTTGTCATTATCGTTGGCGCAATTACGGCATTTATGTGTGCCACAATTGGCTTGGTACAAACTGATATTAAACGGGTGATTGCATACTCTACCTGCTCTCAGCTTGGTTATATGTTTGTGGCTTGTGGGGTATCTGCCTATTCAGCAGCTATCTTCCACTTGATGACACATGCATACTTTAAGGCCTTACTATTTTTAGCAGCAGGTTCTGTCATTCATGCCGTGATGAACAATCAAGATATTCGTAAAATGGGGCAATTGCGTAAGTATATGCCAATTACTTATATTACGATGTTGCTGGCAGGCTTGGCATTGGCTGGCATCCCACCTTTTGGTGGTTTCTATTCTAAAGATTTGATCATTGAAGCAGCGTATGCGCGTGATATGGGGTGGGTAAGTGATATTGCGTATTATGCGCTCATGTCAGGTGTGGTGATGACGGCATTCTACACCTTCCGCATGTTCTTGCTTACATTCCACAACAGTGACCGTGTACCAGCGGAAACCAAAGCACATCTTCATGAGTCACCCAAGGTCATTACAATTCCTTTGATGATTTTGGCTATTGGCGCAGTGGGTGCAGGCATGTGGGGTTATTATGTGCTTGATGTGACCAATGCTGAAATTATTCATGGTTACTTCCGTGACTCCTTGTTTGTTTTGGATGCACACAACTCATTGATGGCGTTAGAGCTACTTGAACAAGATCATACACAGTCACATTTCTGGCTTGAGTATGGTGCACTTATACTTGCACTTTCTGGGATAACATTGGCTTTCTTGATGTATTTCAAAGAAAGCAAGATGCCTGCGAAAATTGCGGGAATGTTCCCAGGTTTGTATAAATTTTTATTAAACAAATGGTATTGGGATGAGTTTTATGATGCCACTATCGTGAAACCGACTCGCGCACTGGGTAATTTCTTTTGGCAAAAAGGTGACTTGGGTATGATTGATAAAGGCATGATTCATGGTGGCATTGTTGACACTGTGAAAAACGGCGCATCATTGTTGCGTAATATTCAAAGCGGTATGGTATATCATTATGCCTACGCCATGGTTATCGGTGTGTTTGGTTTATTAACATATCTGATACTAAACGCGTAAGGGGAGTAGTTTAAACATGGATTTGCATAACGTACTCGACTTTCCCATCCTTTCATTGGCGATATTTTTACCAACGTTTGGCGCACTGGTTATTTGGCTATTTATTAAAGATGAGCATGCTATTCGTTGGGCTGCATTAGCGACATCAGTCGCCACCTTCTTGGTGACATTGCCTCTTATCTTTAACTTTGATACCAGCACTTCACATATGCAGTTTGAAGAGTTTCACGAATGGATTCCTGCATTTAATATCAACTATCAACTGGGTGTGGATGGTATTTCCATGCCATTTATCTTGCTCACCAGCTTGTTGATTATCATTTGCATTGTGTCGGCTTGGAAATGTATTCAAACGCGGATTAAGGAATACATGATTTCATTCCTTATCCTTGAAACGACCTTGATTGGTGTGTTTTCGGCGATGGACGCGATGTTGTTTTACTTCTTCTGGGAAGCACTTTTGATTCCAATGTATCTGATGATTGGTATTTGGGGTGGTAAAAATCGTGTTTATGCTACGCTGAAATTCTTCTTGTATACCCTTGTAGGTTCAGTGTTGATGTTAATTGCATTGCTTGCGATGTATTTTGAAGCAGGCGAAACATTCAGCATGTTGGCATTTATGGATTACCCATTTAACTTCCAATGGCAATTTTGGATTTTCTTAGCTTTCTTTATTGCTTTTGCAGTCAAAGTACCGATGTGGCCAGTGCATACCTGGCTGCCTGATGCACATACCGAAGCACCAACAGCAGGTTCTGTGATTCTTGCGGGCGTGCTGTTGAAAATGGGTGCGTATGGTTACCTTCGTTTCTCATTGCCCATGCTGCCTGATGCTTCGCAATATTTTGCACCGATGATGATTGGTCTGAGCCTTGTGGCAATTGTTTACATATCACTGGTGGCCATGATGCAACGTGATATGAAGCGTTTGATTGCCTATTCTTCGATTGCCCACATGGGTTTTGTCACTTTAGGAACATTTGTCTTTACTGTGCAAGGTTTAGAAGGTGCGGTCATCAATATGATTTCACATGGTTTTGTTGCTGCGGCCCTCTTCCTATGTGTGGGTGTGATGTATGATCGACTGCATACACGAGAAATATCAGATTATGGTGGGGTGGTCAATGTGATGCCTGTGTTTGCTGCGATCATGTTGTTTTTCTCCATGGCAAATGTTGCACTTCCAGGAACATCAGCATTTATTGGTGAAATCATGGTATTGCTTGGCACATTCGCGGCAGATGTAGACACATTACCCGTTTCTGCCAAGTGGATTGCTATTGCTGCAACCATCAGTGTTGTGTTATCGGCTTGCTATACCCTTTGGATGTACAAGCGCGTTGTGATGGGTGATTTGGTTAAAGATACTGTGCGCTCTATGGGTGATGTATCCAAACGTGAGTTCATGATGTTTGTACCACTTATTTTGTTAACATTATGGGTTGGTTTTTATCCTGTACCTGTGCTGGATGTATTGCACGCAACGATTGAAAACTTGGTTGAGCAATCCACAACAAGTAAGCTTGATGCTGCTGCAGCATTATTATTAGAACATGCGCCAGCGGTACACGCTGGCACACATTGAGGTTAAACGAACATGGCTGAAATAGAGTTCCCTTTTCCGTTTCCTGAGCATTTAGACTTGATTATGCCAGAAATGATTCTGGCAAGTATGGGTTTGGTGGTTTTGATGATGAGTGTATTCATCTCCAAAGGTCGCCAGCAAGTTGTCGCTTGGACTTCGATAGCAACATGTATTGCTGTTGCGTATTCGGTGATGAGTGTTTCGGGTCAAGATGTGACCATGACTTTTTATGGTTATTTTGAATTGGATGCCTTTGCCACATATGCTAAGTTATTGATGCTTTTGGCAACAGTGCTGGCCATGTTCCTATCTTTAAATTATATCAAAGATGTTGAGAATGTTGGCGAATATTACACGCTGATGTTGTTCTCATTGCTGGGTATGATGTTGATGGTATCCGCCACTAACTTCGTGATTATGTACCTTGGTCTTGAATTGATGGCACTATGTATTTATGTGCTGGTGGCGTACCAACGTGATGTGATTCGTTCGACAGAAGCGGCATTGAAATATTTTATTCTTGGTGCGTTATCTTCATGCATGCTGCTTTATGGTATTTCTTTCCTTTATGGCAGTACAGGTAGCTTTATGTATGTTGAAATGGGCGAAGTGATTGCCGCCAGTGGTGATGATGCTCGTCTTGCAGTGCTCACGGGCATGTTGTTTGTGCTTGCAGGCTTGGCATTTAAAGTGTCGGTTGCACCGTTTCACATGTGGACACCTGATGCTTATGAAGGTGCGCCAACACCAGTGACTGCTTTCATGTCTGTTGTGCCAAAAGTAGCAGGTTTGATTGTATTTATTCGCATTTTGGTTGATGTGTTGCCTGGATTGCAAGAGGAATACACCACGTTATTGATTTTCTTGGCCGTCTTATCCATGGCTGTGGGTAATATTGCAGCCATCGCCCAACGTAATATCAAGCGTATGTTAGCTTATTCAACGATTGGACATATTGGTTTTATTTTATTGGGTATGATTGCAGGCACAAGTGCGGGTTATTCAGGTATTTTGATTTATATGACGATTTACTTGTTCATGACCATGGGTGTGTTTGGTATTATTATCATGATGCGCCGCGATGATATTCAAGGCGAACTTTTGGATGACTTTGCAGGTTTAGCTAAAGTTAGACCTGGATATGCATTGGCAATGGGGCTATTGATGTTCTCCATGGCAGGTATTCCATTCTTGGGTGGTTTCTGGGCAAAATATGTGGTGTTTATCGCAGTCATTGAGCAAGGGCATATCATTTTAGCAACCTTGGGCGTGTTGTTTTCAGCTATTGGCGCATTTTATTATATTCGTATCATCAAATATATGTACTTTGATGAAGAACGTGTTGCTTTTAATTTTGGCAAAGGTTTACCCCTTCAATTCACAGTGGTTGCATCCACATTAATTATTGTGGCCGTAGGTTTATATCCAGAACCCGTGATGGAAATTTGCCGTACTGCGGTGATTGGCTTGCTCTAAAGCCGATTGTTTATTATTTTAGCCCAGCGATGTTTTGCATCTGCTGGGTTTTTTTATGGAGAGTAAACATGAAGTTAAACATCATACTGCTTATGAGTTATTGTGGACTTATTTTTATGTTGTCACATCAATCCAGTTTACCCGCCCCTATGTTGTTCTTGCATCAAGATAAACTTATCCATGGCTCAGCTTATGCAGTGATGGGTTTACTGGCATGGCGAACTTTTGTCTATCTACCTCAAAAGATGATCACAATTGCCTTTGTATCTATCCTGTTTTGTAGTTTATACGGCATTTCTGATGAATTTCACCAATCTTTTATTGACGGGCGTGATGCTGATGTGTGGGATTGGCTTGCGGATACATTGGGTGCAAGTATGATGATTTACACATTATACCGTTTCAAATATCTTATCACTGCTCAATGAAACGAGCATAACGATACATACCAAAGAAATAAAGCGAGTATGGCTCTTCAAAATAAAGGCATGGGGTGAACACCAATAGCAGCGCTATGGTGAAGAAGCATAACGACTAGCTTGGAGAATGAGACAAGCGACAAGGAGAGAGTGCTATGATTGCAGGTGTGGATGAAGTCGGCAGAGGCCCTCTAGCTGGTCCAGTGGTCACTGCCGCTGTGATTTTATCACCTGACGATCCTATGCTTGGGCAATATAGGGATTCCAAGAAAATATCCGAAAAAAAACGACTTAAAATTTATCATCATATTCGCCAACATGCTGTAAGTTTTGCTGTGGCTGATGCGAGTTTAGAAGAGATTGAGCAGTTAAACATCTTACATGCCACCATGCTCGCCATGACCAAAGCGGTGTTAAAACTTGATGTATCACCCTCATCGGTGATAGTGGATGGTAATCGCGTACCTCAAGGTATGCCTGCACCAACCACAGCAGTGATTGGCGGCGATGATAGTGTGCAACAGGTTGCCGCCGCATCTGTTCTTGCCAAAGTGGTGCGCGATAGATTGATGCGGGCGTATGGTTTCCAATATCCGCAATATCAATTTGCCAAGCACAAGGGTTATGGCACCAAAGCGCATATGGACGCGCTTCAACAATATGGCATTTGCCCGATTCACCGTAAAACCTTTGCGCCGATTGCCAAACTTATCAAATAACTATAATGCCCCAGAGAATTCAGGCACAGGTGGACTCAAAGTATAAGAGCAACAGCGATTGAGTGCGTGTTATGCGTTGTTACGGATTTATTTACCGTGAATATATTCTTCATCGTTAAATGTAACCAACCAGATGGGAAAGTAACATACCAAGCCTGCAATAATCCATGTACTCATCACTGCTTCCATGCCACCCATCAAGGCTAAAATAAGGGTAAAGTCCTGATAAATATGAAAGGATGGATAACCTGACCATGTGAGTAAACATAGGGTTAACACTGCATCCACTGCCCACATGCAGAGCAAATCACCTACACCAACTTTGGCAAAATAGACAGGAACAATACGTGGGAATTTATAATAAAAGAGTAAATGGATACTGGATGCAATCACCACAGGTAACAAAACAGATGTGCTGATATTAAAACCCAATGTAGACACATCACCGATGCCAAGTGTTATCCATAAAAACACATGAATGGCTGACAAGACGACAATCGCAGTCCAAGGGCCAACCATCATCACAGTGAGCATCACACCCAACCAATGTACTGCCATGCCAGGTTTAATGTCGGCTTGAAGCATATATAAACCAGTGAGTGCGACAAAAATAGATGCCACTTGAAGACCTTCTGACCAGCCTGACCAAAAGCGCGTTTCCGTGTGCCAAATGGCCAAAAGAATTACGGGAATAGCGATGATGTTGCCCAACATCAACAGCCAATCTGGATAAAAGCCCGCAGGGATATGCATGTTACACGTTTATGAGAGTGCGACCTTAACCGCAGCAGAAACCTTACCCATATCGGCCTTACCTGCTGCTTTGCCGCGCACAATACCCATCACACCACCCATATCTTTCATAGATGTAGCACCCATTTGCGCAACTGCATCAGCAACCAATGTTGCAATTTCATTATCGTTCATTTGTTCAGGCATATAGACTTCGAGCACTTTGATTTCAGCATTTTCCGTTGCTGCCAATTCAGGACGATTGGCATCTATATATTGGGTGGCAGAATCCTTGCGTTGTTTAATTAACTTGCTTATGACGGCGATGGTGTCGGTGTCTTCAAGTGTTTTTCCCAGATCAATTTCTTTATCTTTAATTGCAGCACGCAACATGCGAATCACGCCCAAAGCTAGCTTGTCTTTGGCACGCATCGCCGTTTTCATATCATTTGTGATTTGTTGAGCAAGCATAAAAGCACACACCTTTAATGGTTTATTTGATTCGATCTGACGCACGTGCGCCAAAATTGATAGGCTACCTGCCAAGGTGTAACATTGGTGTTTTCGCGTAAAACACATTGAAGCATCAAGAGCCAGTAACCATGAAAGCAATCATACGATCCTTATCAACCCTTGCAAACATTTTGGATAAAAAAACATAAATACTTACATTGTATCAATAGGGTCAGACTCAAATGGCACTAAGTTAAGCAATTTAGCATGGAACGTTCGGAACGAAAAAACTTCAAGACTTGTTGAAAAACAACGCTTTATGACTCGGTAAGTTTGGCTATTATATTTCTGGTCGCAAAAGGCACTTAGGTCAATGTAACATTGAATAAAAGCACTTCGAAAAGTTGGAGGAAGCGAATCGGTTGTGTTGAAATGAAAGACAATCCTCAGACATTTTAGTGATAACGTAAATGCGGTGAAAAACGTTGGAAACACAGCATAAACTGCTTAACTTAGTGCCATTCGGGTCAGACTCGAATGGCACTAAGTTAAGCAATTTCAGCTCTATGCGTATTCCGGTGTTGGGTTATTTTCATTTCGTGTCTTGGAGCTGTTAATAGGTGATGGTTTTTAGGCCTTCGTTTGACAGCTCTTGGCTCACTTCTTCCCACCCTTTCGATGACAACATTTTTAGCAATGGCTTGATATAAAAGTCGAAGCAAACGTTGACGCTCTTTATCTGGCATCTTTTGAGCAAGTTGTATGCTCCATGACCTAATGGTTTGCAAACTTGCCTTAAAACTTATGCGGCGAACTTTCTGTTTGGTGTGTGCAACAGCTTCTACAATAAGGCTTTGTATGTAATTATAAGCAATCAGGTGCATGGTAATTTCTTTCCGAACCATCGTTGGTGATTTGCAGCGTAGAATATCCATATCCATGGTTGTTTTGATATCTCTAAAGAATAACTCTACATCCCAGCGTTCAAAGTAAAGGTCTGCGATTTCATCTGCTGGATACAACACTGGGTCAAGTAAAGTTGTCACAATATAAAACGCTTGAACACGAAACCCTGCTTGGCTTACAACAACCTTTATTTGTCGCATTGGTAGGCTTTCAGGCAATTGTTCCCAGTCATCTTTTGAGTAACTTGAAGCCTTAGTATGCTTGGGTTTAGGCCATGTTATAAGCAAGTCGTTATGGTCAATAACCTTCACCGCATGAGATGCTGAAACAGGTTTGCGGCGTGCCAATGTCACCACAGAATCCACGCCTTTATCTTTAAATGTAGACTGATCGTAGTAGCTACAAAAACCTTTATCGCCGAGAAAAATATCACCTGCTTTAAACGTGTCACTTTGCTGGCGCAACATGGGTAGCTCATGGCTCTTCTTATTACCCAACGCATAACTAAGAAGTGCGCCATTATCCAAATTAAAGCAAGCACATAGCGCAGCTTGAGGAAAGCCACACCCCACTTTTTGATGTTTTTGCTGAGGCCATTCCTCTTGGTTCTCCACAGTATCTGGCATACTCAAGCCTGTTCCATCAGCAACGATAACTCGCCTACCTTGAAGGCTTATTCTTCCCTTAGCATGTGATAACTGTTGCGACAGGTGCTTGAAAATGTTTTCAAGCCAGCTTTCATCTATGTTCTTGCGTGCTTGGCAATATGCAGAGGTGGAGCAGGCAACTACTTTCCCACAACTCTTCGTCATAAAAGCTTGAAACTTCAAGGTAACCTCTTTACAGCCTCCTTCTGCATCCAGCACCTGAGAAAGAAATGCCCAAAAAGTGTTTTGTTTGCTGAAAATACGGTTGCGGCTATGCCGACCTGATTTGGATGGTGTAAGAAGGTGGGAAGGAATAAACTTGCCGAAACATTCACCAAGCTGGACGAATGATTTTTGCTTTAACTTCGCCAGTTCACCAGCAAGCTTCTGCTGCACTGAACGCGCTGCTTTTCTTTGTCTTGGAAGGCGTAAGTTTGGTAGGGTTAAAGGTATAAAATACATGTTAAAAGCTAACATTTTAAACGCTACTTAACACCTAGCTAAAGCAATTTCAGCTCTATGCGTATTCCGGTGTTGGGTTATTTTCATTTCGTGTCTTGGAGCTGTTAATAGGTGATGGTTTTTAGGCCTTCGTTTGACAGCTCTTGGCTCACTTCTTCCCACCCTTTCGATGACAACATTTTTAGCAATGGCTTGATATAAAAGTCGAAGCAAACGTTGACGCTCTTTATCTGGCATCTTTTGAGCAAGTTGTATGCTCCATGACCTGATGGTTTGCAAACTTGCCTTAAAACTTATGCGGCGAACTTTCTGTTTGGTGTGTGCAACAGCTTCTACAATAAGGCTTTGTATGCAATTATAAGCAATCAGGTGTATGGTGATTTCTTTCCGAACCATGGCTGGTGATTTGCAGCGTAGAATATCCATATCCATGGTTGTTTTGATATCTCTAAAGAATAACTCTACATCCCAGCGTTCAAAGTAAAGGCCTGCGATTTCATCGGCTGGATACAACACTGGGTCAAGTAAAGTTGTCACAATATAAAACGCTTGAACACGAAACCCTGCTTGGCTTACAACAACCTTTATTTGTCGCATTGGTAGGCTTTCAGGCAATTGTTCCCAGTCATCTTTTGAGTAACTTGAAGCCTTAGTATGCTTGGGTTTAGGCCATGTTATAAGCAAGTCGTTATGGTCAATAACCTTCAGCGCATGAGATGCTGAAACAGGTTTGCGGCGTGCCAATGTCACCACAGAATCCACGCCTTTATCTTTAAATGTAGACTGATCGTAGTAGCTACAAAAACCTTTATCGCCGAGAAAAATATCACCTGCTTTAAACGTGTCACTTTGCTGGCGCAACATGGGTAGCTCATGGCTCTTCTTATTACCCAACGCATAACTAAGAAGTGCGCCATTATCCAAATTAAAGCAAGCACATAGCGCAGCTTGAGGAAAGCCACACCCCACTTTTTGATGTTTTTGCTGAGGCCATTCTTCTTGATTCTCCACAGTATCTGGCATACTCAAGACTGTTCCATCAGCAACGATAACTCGCCTACCTTGAAGGCTTATTCTTCCCTTAGCATGTGATAACTGTTGCGACAGGTGCTTGAAAATGTTTTCAAGCCAGCTTTCATCTATGTTCTTGCGTGCTTGGCAATATGCAGAGGTGGAGCAGGCAACTACTTTTCCACAGCTCTTCGTCATAAAAGCTTGAAACTTCAAGGTAACCTCTTTACAGCCTCCTTCTGCATCCAGCACCTGAGAAAGAAATGCCCAAAAAGTGTTTTGTTTGCTGAAAATACGGTTGCGACTATGCCGACCTGATTTGGATGGTGTAAGAAGGTGGGAAGGAATAAACTTGCCGAAACATTCACCAAGCTGGACGAATGATTTTTGCTTTAACTTCGCCAGTTCACCAGCAAGCTTCTGCTGCACTGAACGCGCTGCTTTTCTTTGTCTTGGAAGGCGTAAGTTTGGTAGGGTTAAAGGTATAAAATACATGTTAAAAGCTAACATTTTAAACGCTACTTAACACCTAGCTAAAGCATATTAAATTGCTTAACTTAGTGCCATTCGGTAGCGTCCCGAATGGCACTAAGTTAAGCAATTTCAGCTCTATGCGTATTCCGGTGTTGGGTTATTTTCATTTCGTGTCTTGGAGCTGTTAATAGGTGATGGTTTTTAGGCCTTCGTTTGACAGCTCTTGGCTCACTTCTTCCCACCCTTTCGATGACAACATTTTTAGCAATGGCTTGATATAAAAGTCGAAGCAAACGTTGACGCTCTTTATCTGGCATCTTTTGAGCAAGTTGTATGCTCCATGACCTAATGGTTTGCAAACTTGCCTTAAAACTTATGCGGCGAACTTTCTGTTTGGTGTGTGCAACAGCTTCTACAATAAGGCTTTGTATGTAATTATAAGCAATCAGGTGCATGGTAATTTCTTTCCGAACCATCGTTGGTGATTTGCAGCGTAGAATATCCATATCCATGGTTGTTTTGATATCTCTAAAGAATAACTCTACATCCCAGCGTTCAAAGTAAAGGTCTGCGATTTCATCTGCTGGATACAACACTGGGTCAAGTAAAGTTGTCACAATATAAAACGCTTGAACACGAAACCCTGCTTGGCTTACAACAACCTTTATTTGTCGCATTGGTAGGCTTTCAGGCAATTGTTCCCAGTCATCTTTTGAGTAACTTGAAGCCTTAGTATGCTTGGGTTTAGGCCATGTTATAAGCAAGTCGTTATGGTCAATAACCTTCACCGCATGAGATGCTGAAACAGGTTTGCGGCGTGCCAATGTCACCACAGAATCCACGCCTTTATCTTTAAATGTAGACTGATCGTAGTAGCTACAAAAACCTTTATCGCCGAGGAAAAATATCACCTGCTTTAAACGTGTCACTTTGCTGGCGCAACATGGGTAGCTCATGGCTCTTCTTATTACCCAACGCATAACTAAGAAGTGCGCCATTATCCAAATTAAAGCAAGCACATAGCGCAGCTTGAGGAAAGCCACACCCCACTTTTTGATGTTTTTGCTGAGGCCATTCCTCTTGGTTCTCCACAGTATCTGGCATACTCAAGCCTGTTCCATCAGCAACGATAACTCGCCTACCTTGAAGGCTTATTCTTCCCTTAGCATGTGATAACTGTTGCGACAGGTGCTTGAAAATGTTTTCAAGCCAGCTTTCATCTATGTTCTTGCGTGCTTGGCAATATGCAGAGGTGGAGCAGGCAACTACTTTCCCACAACTCTTCGTCATAAAAGCTTGAAACTTCAAGGTAACCTCTTTACAGCCTCCTTCTGCATCCAGCACCTGAGAAAGAAATGCCCAAAAAGTGTTTTGTTTGCTGAAAATACGGTTGCGGCTATGCCGACCTGATTTGGATGGTGTAAGAAGGTGGGAAGGAATAAACTTGCCGAAACATTCACCAAGCTGGACGAATGATTTTTGCTTTAACTTCGCCAGTTCACCAGCAAGCTTCTGCTGCACTGAACGCGCTGCTTTTCTTTGTCTTGGAAGGCGTAAGTTTGGTAGGGTTAAAGGTATAAAATACATGTTAAAAGCTAACATTTTAAACGCTACTTAACACCTAGCTAAAGCATATTAAATTGCTTAACTTAGTGCCATTCGAGTCTGACCCCATTGATTTTTATTCTTGCACACTCAATCCTCTAGTAGGTTAATCCAATGCTGTACAGGTTTATCTGTTCCTGCCTGAATATGATGCAAGCAACCAATATTTGCCGTAGCGATGATGTCGGGCTGGCGGGCTGTTAAATGTTGCACTTTATTATCGCGCAAGGTCTCTGATAATTTGGGTTGTAGAATAGAATATGTGCCTGATGAACCACAACACAAATGCGCGTCCATCACAGGTGATAAGTCATAGCCCACTTGCTGTAAAAGAGCCTCGACACTACCACTTAACTTCTGCCCATGTTGTAAGGTGCATGGTGCATGAAAAGCAATTCTCTTCGTTGCATCCAATTTCAACGCACTTAAATCTTCTACCGCCAACACCTCCACCAAATCTTTGGCTTTCTCGGAAATAATTTTGGCTTTTTCAGCATATTCAGGGTCATTCTTTAACAAATGTGCATATTCTTTAATTTCCAAGGCACATGCGCTTGCTGAAGACAAAATTGCCTCAACACCAAGCTCGACAAAGGGCAACCACGCATCAATATTGGCGCGAACACGCTGTAAACCTGCCTCTTTGGCGTGTAAATGGTTTTCCACAGCGCCACAACATTGCGCTTGCCCTGTTCTCAGCGTTTGAATGCCCAACTTATCCAACACATGTGCTGCTGCCACATCAATTTCAGGTGACATCGATGGTTGCACACAACCTTCAATCAACAACACTTTGCGTAAATGTTCTTTATTCGGATACGCCGCAACCTTTTTACCTTTGGGGATTTTAGCTTTAAGCACTTGGGGCAACACAGGGCGGAAGACACGACCTACTGTCATCAAAGCTGAAAATAAGGCACGATTGGGCAACACTTTAACCAAGGCTTTGCGCAACAAACGCTGCCCCAAAGGTCTGCCCACTTTTTCTTCCACCATAGCTTTACCAATTTCAGCTAAATGTGCGTATTCCACACCCGATGGGCATGTGGATTCGCAAGCGCGGCACGTTAAACATCTATCCAAATGTTGCTGGGTGGTTGTGGTTACTTCACCACCTTCCAACATATCTTTAATTAAATAAATGCGACCCCTTGGCCCATCCAATTCATCACCAAGTTCTTGGTAGGTTGGGCAAGTGGCAGTGCAAAAGCCGCAATGCACACAAGAGCGCAAAATATCGTTGGCTTCTTTACCTTCAGGTGTATCAAGTATGGATTGGGGGATATTGGTTTGCATCTATAAGTCCTTGTACATGCGCCCAGGGTTGAGAGTGCCCTTGGGGTCAAAGCTATGTTTAAGCTTTGTGTGCAATGTCATCAAAGCTGGTGACAATGGTGCAAACACTTCTTCGCTTCTATCGCCGCCACGCATGATTCGGGCATGACCACCCAGTTTTTTCGCATACTGTTGAATCACATCAAAGGGTAAGTCTGACTTTAACCAGCGTTGCGCACCGCCCCAGCCGATAAACCAATCACTGTCACTTGCACCATCAAGTGATATAAATTCAGCCGCAGGTGGCACAGATAAACGATACAATGTTTTGTCCGTATCAAAGAAGGGTAAATGATGCTCCCTCAAATCTTTCCAAAAGCTTTTGCCATCATCAAAAATAGTGCCGCCAATCTCTTTGCAGCTACGCTCAACCGCTGATGGCGCACCGCAAATGCGAAAGTAAACCGATTGACCATCTGCGCACATTGCCGTCACGGGCAAGGGTGTGCCTGCC
Source organism: Ghiorsea sp. (assembly GCA_030949605.1). GTDB lineage: Bacteria > Pseudomonadota > Zetaproteobacteria > Mariprofundales > Mariprofundaceae > Ghiorsea. Next base: position 128,552 of record JAUZSH010000029.1, on the reverse strand, counting down.
CAATGATTCATCAACTTAATCGCTTGCTTGAAGTCTGCATCAATGACCACGGTTTGTTCTGCCAAGCGATGCGGCAATATTTTGAAGGATATATCGAGTAACACACCTAATGTGCCAAGGCTCCCTGCCATCAAACGCGACACATCAAAACCCGCCACATTTTTCATCACTTCACCACCAAACCTAAGCTTTTCACCCTTGCCATTGAGCATGGTGCAACCTAAGACAAAATCACGACATGAACCCGCATACGGGCGACGTGGTCCAGAAAAGTTACATGCCACTGTGCCGCCAATGGTGGCTGCTTCGCCAAAGTATGGTGGGTCAAAAGGTAAACGTTGCTGGTGTTTATCCAAAGCACCTGCAATTTCCGATAATGTCGTGCCTGCACGAACAGTCACCACCAATTCCGTAGGCATATAATTGATAATACCTTGATGTTCGCCAACATGTAACGCCTCGCCCACAGGCTCGCGCCCATACCACGATTTACTATCGCCACCGATAATATTTAAGGCTGTTTCAGCCTGATATGCCGCTTCAACTTGGGCTTGTAATTGTTGCGTTAAATTACCCATCAAAACCGCTCCAATTCAGGGTGTGGTAATTCCCCATTATGCACATGCATACCCCCAAGCTCTGCGCAGCGATGCAATGTTGGCACGGCTTTACCAGGATTGAGCAAACCTTCATCATCAAACGCATCTTTAATGGCTAAAAACTGCGTCAGTTCAAGTTTGCCAAACTGCACACACATGGAATCTAGCTTCTCAACACCTACACCATGTTCGCCTGTGATTGTGCCGCCAACTTGTACACATAATTCAAGGATTTTTCTGCCAAACTCTTCCGTTTCTTCCAGCTCACCGGGTTTATTTGCATCATACAAAATAAGCGGATGCATATTGCCATCACCAGCATGGAACACATTGGCAACAGGCAGACCATATTCATCCGACCACAAAGAAATTTGCTTCAACACTTCTGCCAAACGTGATTTAGGAATCGTGCCATCCATACAATAATAATCAGGTGCAAGCCTGCCCACGGCAGGAAATGCAGCTTTACGACCTGCCCAGAATTGCATTCGCTCTACTTCACTTTGGGATACTCGCGTTTCCACCGCGCCACCCTTGGTCAACACAATTTCAACTTTCTCAATAAATTCAGCCACACCACCTTCTGTGCCATCAATTTCACACAACACAATCGCTTGCGCATCAGTCGGGTAACCCGCTTTGGCATAGGCTTCTGCCGCTTGAATCGCCAACGCATCCATCATTTCCAAGCCCGCAGGTACAATGCCTTCTGCTATAATATCACACACCGCTTGCCCAGCTTTTTCAATATCATCAAAAATTGCCATACAGACTTTAGCAACTTCAGGCGTGGGCAAGAGTTTAACGGTGACTTCAACCATCACGCCCAACAAACCTTCCGAACCATGTATCAGCGCAAGCAAGTCATAACCCGCATCATCCAAAGCTTTGCCGCCAAGCTCGATAAGTTCCCCATCCACGGTTAAAAACGTCACGCCCAACACATTATGCACGGTTAAACCATATTTAAGGCAGTGAACACCACCAGAGTTTTCCGCCACATTACCACCGATGGTGCAGGCGATTTGCGAAGATGGGTCGGGTGCGTAATAAAGACCATGTTGGGCAACAGCATCGGAAATCGCTAAGTTGCGTACACCAGGTTGCACTGTTGCTGTGCGGTTATCGACATCAACATCAAGAATTTCATTAAACTTAGCCAAAGATAAAACCACAGCACCTTTGGTCGGCATAGCTCCACCTGCAAGACCAGTACCTGCACCCCTTGCGATAATGGGTGTGTGATATTGTTGGCATAATTTGATGATGGACTGTGCCTCTTCAATGGTTTGCGGAAGAACCACGGCAAGCGGCAAACCTTTGTATACCGACAAACCATCGCATTCATAAGGTGTAAGTGCTTCTTTGGAGGTCAGCAACGCCGATGCTGGCAGAAGCTTACTTAATGCTGATAACAATATTTGCTCTGCCATCTTACCTCCATCAAAAGAAATGAAACATTACCAATAGCCTCAACATTGTCGATACACAGGATGTAGGGTTTTTCCATTGTTGACGGATATAAATGCACATTAGACAGAGGTGATTGCAAAACTCTAGGCAAAACCGAAAACTTAACTCGTATTTTAAATATGGTTAAATTATTTTGGTTTTGAGCCTCAGTTTTTCTCAGAACATATCATTTTTCAGCATTTTCTGGTTTTTAACTGATGTTACGCACCTATTCCTCGGAAGTGAGGCTTTAGCCTCGCCCAACTCAGGCTATGATAAGGATTTCGCCTGATTCTCAAATCTATTACACCTGCTACAAGAGGGCGAGGCTAAAGCCTCACTTCCAATAAGAGCCTATTAATTTACTCCCTTATTCCCACGCTGAAGTATGGGAGCGAAGAATTACAAAGGTTCAAGATGCTGGGTGCGTAACATCAGTTTTTAAGGCGAATGATTCCACTGCATTCTCCTTAAAATACAGTCTTTCAGTTCAGTGTTCTGGATGGGGCTTATCGTTATTGGATCATGCGCATAAGCTGGTCTACAGTAAGCAACTGATCGGGATTCCGCCATATGTAGCATCAATATGAAGTTTATAACCGACCCAAAAAAGTGTTTAGCGTTCAAAACTCCATACGAAGTATTTGAGGGAAATACAGGAGTTCACATAAAATCGATAGTGGAAATTGTACTTATCACTTGAATTCAGGTGACTCGCAACACAATTTAACAAAAAAAAGCCCCGATGTTTTCACATCGAGGCTTATATTTATTCAGTAGATTTTAACGTCCGCGTCTTGGTGCGCCGCGTCCACGGCCGCCACCTGAGCGTTCGCCACCACCACTACGGCCACCACGGTTATTACCTGCACGACCTCTGCCGCCGCCACTACGTCCGCCTCGGTCTCCACCGCGACCACCACCACGGAAGTTACGGCGCGGTTTGTCGCTGCCTCCACCAAACTCCACTTCAACTTCTTCCAAATCAAGTGTTTTGCCAGCTACACGTGTTTTCTTTAGTGTTTTAAGAATCGAATCAGGCATACCTTCTGGTAAATCAACCGTTGAATGATCATCACGAATCACGATATTATTGATAAACTCACTATCAATACCCGCTTCATTGGCAATTGCACCCACGATATTACCAGGGAGAACTTCCAAGCTACTGCCTACTTCTAAGCGGTAACGCGTAAATCCTTTTGCCAGTGGTTTTTCATGGTACGTCCTCTCACCGCCATGACTACGCAAGTCTCTTGGCTCATCGCGATCACGACCCGCACGTACTGGTGGCATATCTTTAAGCAATAAAGGCTCAGAGCCTTGTGCCAATTTAGCCAATGCCGCTGCAATTTCTTGCGCAGGCACATTGTGCTCTTCTTCATACTCTTCAATAATCTTTGCAAAAGTTTCTAAACCTTCTTTTGCTAAAGTATCTGTGATTTTTTGTTTAAATTCTGAAATACGTTTGTCATTGATTTCATCCGCAGATGGCATCACATACAACTCAACCTTTTGGTTGGTTGCGCGTTCAATCGCATACAACATCCGCTTTTCACGTGGTGCTACGAATAGGATTGCATCACCAGAACGACCTGCACGACCAGTCCGACCAATACGATGAACATAAGATTCCGTATCATGTGGTACATCATAATTAATCACATGTGAAATCCGCTCAACATCAAGACCACGCGCTACAACATCTGTGCCAATCAGAATATCAATTTGACCTTTTTTCAGCTTGCTTACAATTTGCTCACGCTGATTTTGTGCAATATCACCATTCAAAGCTGCTGCCGAATAACCACGCGCTTGAAGCTTTTCTGCAAGCTCCACCGTTGCAGTTTTGGTGCGCACGAAAATGATGATACCATCAAATGTTTCCGCTTCTAAAATACGGGTAAGTGCATCCAACTTCTGACGACCACTGACCATCCAATAACGCTGACGAATGGTAATCGCAGTCGATGTTTTGGTTTTAATTGTAATATGAACAGGTTTGTTCAGATAATTGTTGGTGATTTTACGAATTTGTGAAGGCATGGTTGCAGAAAACAAGGCGATTTGACGGGTTGGTGGTGTTTGTTCGAGCACCCATTCAACATCATCAATAAAACCCATGCGCAACATTTCATCGGCTTCATCAAGAATCAATGTTTTGAGGTTATCCAACTTCAATGTTTTGCGACGCATATGATCCATCACGCGCCCAGGTGTACCGACCACAACATGTACACCACGTCTTAATTGTTTCAATTGCCCATCATAACTTGCGCCACCATAAATCGGCAGCACATGAAAACCTTTCATGTGGGATGCATATTTTTGAAATGCTTCAGCAACCTGAATCGCTAATTCGCGGGTCGGTGCTAACACCAATACCTGTGGGTTCTTTTGGCTCAAATCAATTTTTGATAATACTGGAAGTGCGAAGGCGGCAGTTTTACCTGTACCTGTTTGCGCTTGACCAAGCACGTCTCTGCCCTCAATCACATGTGGAATAATTTCGGCTTGAATCGGCGATGGTTTTTCATAACCCACCTTCTCCAAACCCTTGAGGACATCGGGGCTTAACGCCAAGTCATTAAATGTAATTTCTATTTCTTTTTCTGGTGTAACTTCTGTTTTTTCTGTCATTTTTTGTTTCCTGACACGTTAACGTGTCTTTTCTTATTATTATCTATAAGGAAACACAGACAACCCTCAAAACAACATAACAACAGGATAACTGGTATCCAATCGCTTAATTAAACTTGTTTTTCAAGGGATACATGCATTGAAGCAACTGTATCTCCACGTGTACGCCACATTTTCTATCCGCTTTCGCGTGATAAATCGTGTGTTGACGTGAAGACCAGGATTAAGAATTTATATCACTATTTCACATGCGCACAACAGACTAATGCGCCGCAATGTAGCGAGAACTTATAAAATTAGTATCATAAAATTGTTAATAACCTTTAATTATTATCTAAATCCTGCATCTCTATTACTCTCAAAGGGTGAAAAAGGTAGACTATCCACCGAGTTAGACACGCAAAAAATAATACAGAATGCTCACTTTTTTCATGAACAAGCGTAAACGAATATCAGCCCTTAAGTCCAGTCCCAAAGTTAAAGTTGAGACGAATGAGCCGCTTGCAGGAATGATCCCCGTGGTGAAGCTACTCGAACGCTTGAGGTTTTCGGAAGTATTTACACGCACGGTCGAGCATAACCGAGGAAGCCAAGCTATTAGGCATCCTGAATAAGCTACTCAGCTTATTTAGGAAAGATGTCTAATATTGACGATTGCATTTATGACTTGATTCAGGTCTTGTAAAAAGCCTAGGATGGTGTGAGATAGCGCAAACTTTTGAATGAGGTATTTGAAAACGATGAAAACTGTTGTGGCTGCGTTGTATCATTTTGCGAGTTTGGATGATTTCAAAGATATTCGTGAACCGTTGCAAACCTTTTGCGATGAACACGACATCAAAGGCTCGCTTTTGCTGGCCTCTGAGGGTATCAACGGCACGGTGGCAGGTTCGCGCCAAGCCATTGATGCGTTGCTAACATTTTTGCGTGATGACCCGCGTTTGGAAGCACTGGAACACAAAGAATCATACACGGACAACAAACCTTTTTACCGCATGAAAGTGAAGTTGAAAAAAGAAATTGTAACCCTTGGCATTGATGGGGTGAATCCCAATGTGTGCGTGGGTACTTATGTGAACCCACAAGATTGGAATGCGATTATTTCTGACCCTGAAGTGTTGGTATTAGACACGCGCAATGATTATGAATATGAAATCGGCACATTCAAAGGGGCGATTGACCCCAAAACCGATACTTTCCGCGAGTTTCCCGAATATGTTGAGAAAAACTGCGACCCCAAAAAACATAAAAAAGTCGCCATGTTTTGCACAGGTGGCATACGCTGTGAAAAAGCTTCATCATTTATGTTGCAGCAAGGTTATGAAGAGGTGTTTCACCTCAAAGGCGGTATTCTCAAATACTTGGAAGAAGTGCGAAAGGAAGAAAGCTTGTGGCAAGGCGAGTGTTTTGTGTTTGATGACAGAACAGCCGTCAAACATGGCTTAGAACAAGGCGAATACCAGCTTTGTCGCGGCTGCCGCTGGCCGCTTAATAATAAAGATAGAGAATCAAAACACTTCCGCGAGGGTGTATGTTGTTCGCGTTGTTATGATGTGTTGACCCCTGATAAACAAAAGCGTTTGGAAGAGCGGCAAAAACAAGAAATGTTGGCTAAACAACGCGGAGAAACGCACTTGGGCATGTCGCTCAAGGATGCGCAACGCAAGAAACTCGAAAAGAGACGTGCTTTGGGTGCAAAAGTGCCCAACCATTTGCTTAAACATCACCGTTAAAAATAGATTTGATAATCCAAAGCATATATTTTGGGGTATAAGCCGAATTCAGTAGTGTTTTTACCTGTAGGCAATAAAACGGATAGATTAACGGTGCTTTCATCAGATAATGAATAATTGATATATGCGGTGTTGAGTTGGGATTGGTCATCTATATTTCTGATTATACTGAAGTTTCTTACATTGAGCGGGTATGTTTTATCATTTTATTGGTTATTTTATCCTTATAAATCAATGAGATAAGGATATACTTCACGATTCTGATTATCCTATGAATTTCAATCTACAACCAACTTAAGCAAAAAGTTGAAAATCGATACCGTAATTTTCATTAAATGGCTAAATGATTCGGTCATAAAAGGCTGTTTTTATTCAATATGATGAGAACAAACATCATCCGACATCAATTTTAAATCATTTTAAAAAAAAAGATACCCGCTCAATGTAAGAAGTTTGCCAAAAGTAGGGGGGTAAACTGATAGGTTAAACCCAATGCAAGGTACTGTTTGCCTGCATAAGGTAAGTGCAGGGTGATGGCTGCCGCACCATGATAAAACCATTCGGCACTCCATGTTGTATCGGCATTAAGTCGCTGTTCTAAGCCGAGCACCCATTCACTTGTGTCTTGCCCTGCTTGTTTGCTGCTGTGCCCTTCTGCACGAATACCAAGATTATCAAAAAGGTCAGCTTGTAGACTGCCACCGAATACTTGCTGCGAAGAAAATAGTGTTTGGTTGAGCTCTCCCATAAATATCATCCAACTGATATTCCTGAATTCGTATCATAAGTGCAATCGTATGTAATCGCTATTCTTATCAGTTCATTCTGGTGAGGGTGTTGGCTACAAGATAAGGCGATTTTAAGGTGCGTGATATGAGATACAAACAATTAAACTTACAAGAGCGTCACTACATTGAACTAGAGCGTAAGAAGGGTACTTTTCAGAAGGATATTGCTTCGGCATTAGGGCGTTCATGTAGCACGTTGTGCAGGGAGCTTTCACGCAACACAGGGCAACGGGGCTACCGTCATATTCAAGCCAATAATAAGGCTTTCACGCGTCACAAAGATAAGCCGAAAGCAATCAAACTTACCAATGATATCAAGACGGTAATATCCGAATATATCGAACAAGACTGGAGTCCTGAACAAGTTGCTGGTCGATTGAAAAAGGATGATGTCATTAGCATTCATCATGAGACGATTTATCAATATGTTTTAGCGGACAAAAAGGCTGGCGGTGTTTTGTATACTCATCTTAGGCACCAAAATAAGACCTACAGGAAACGTTATGGATCAGCGCATACTCGTCATGGTATCACCAATCGGGTGGATATTGATGAACGCCCTGAAGTGGCTAACAAACGAGAGCGAATAGGTGATTGGGAAGGTGATACAATGATAGGAAAAGAGCACAAAGGCGTGCTTGTAACACTCGATGATCGTCGCTCAAAACTTCGCCTTGCAGCACCGCTTAAGAGCAAGCATGCCAAGGACGTGACAGCAACCATTATCAAGCTTTTGGAGCCAATAAAAGACTGGGTACACACGATCACTTTCGACAACGGTAAAGAATTCGCATTCCATAAGACCATCGCCAAAGCACTCGATTGTAATGCCTATTTTGCAAAGCCCTATCACTCTTGGGAACGTGGTCAAAATGAGAATGCAAACGGTCTTCTACGGCAGTACTTCCCCAAAGCAATGAGCTTGCTTGAAGTGACTACAAAAGAAGTTCTAAAAGCCGTTCATAGGCTTAATAACCGACCCAAAAAGTGTTTGGGGTTCAAAACTCCATACGAAGTATTTGAGGAAAATACAGGAGTTCACATAAAATAGACATCTTTCCTAAATAAACCCATATCTCATATTGACTAAAGCCGCCACGACCCGCCAATTTAAGCCATAGTTTTTGTGTTTCCCCCGATATACCTCTTTGACTATTCTGAATATTTTACAAAATCGGTTAATGTTTTCAATGAGAATACGCTTCTTTGATAAGGATTTATTGAAGCTCTTACCTTCCTTTGAACGCTCAACTCCTTTCTGTTTTTTTATCGGTGTCATGGAGTTCTCATGATATTTTTTAAGCCCTTGATAGCCTGAATCAGCTAAGAGTTTAGAATTTGGGTGAATAGGAAGGCGACTTTCTTTAAATACGCTGAAGTCATGCTTTTTCCCTTTTGCACAAACAACCGATAAAACCTTTCCTGTTGTAGCGCAAGCTATGATTTGAGCTTTAATCGTATGGCGTTTTTTCTTGCCTGAGTAATATTGTTTTTGATGTTTTACAGGACGCTCTATGGGTTGTTCTGATACATCTACAATCAATGTTTCCCTTTTATTATCAATAAGGTCTAGTCGACTAGGAAGTTTTTCAACGTTAGCTATGATCCTCACATAACGGCTATATACCTTGTGACAGTAGGACTCTTGTATTCCAAAAACATTGCCAAGAACTTGAAAGGTTGGATAGTGGCGAATATAGTAAAGTGCTAACAAGATACAATCTTGCAATGATACTCTAGAACTTTTCAGACCGCGCCTTTTCAGAGGGTTAAGCTTCTTTTCATTTTCAATATATTGCTTTACTTTATCATATAAATCTGAAAAGTTTTTTTGCGTTATTCCTGTCATACGCAAAAATTTTTGAGGCTTACAGTGGATGATTTCTTTGTAGGGTTCCATGATGCATACATCATACACAAACCGTGTATCTGAGGTAGGGTTAATAACCAATAAGAGAATCACGTTATTTAGGAAAGATGTCTACTGTTAAATGTGAACAATCTCAAGCTTGCTCGCTACAAAGAAATCTTTCCATCACCCGCCAAAACCGATGCCATTGATGCGCGCAAAATCCTTGAATTGATGCGGCTTCGCCCTTTGTTGCCGCAAGCCAAAGATATTCTCAATGAAGTCATGCCTGCACCTCAAGTGAACCATGATATGAAGCTTTTAACTCGTCGTCGCAGACAGTTGGTTAATGAGCGTTCGATGGTCACAGGTCGTATGTATGGCAACGTACAAAGCATTGCACCAGGCTTAATTGAGTTGACAGGAAGCATCAGCAATAAATGGTTTCTTAACTTCCTCACCAGCAAATCAAGCTTTGATCAATTGATGCGGATGCACAGTCGTAGCGTGGAAAAGATTAAAGGCGTGGGCAAGGTATATTTCGAGTTGATTCGCCGTTGGCAAAAGTCTGCAATACTTTCTACCGATGTGGTGATGATGGGTGATATGGTGATTGAGGATGCACAGCGCATATTGGCACTAACCACCAATATCAAGCGCCTTGAAAAACAGTTGGATGATTTGTTGCCTCAATCCCAACTGGCAACCACTATCGCTTCGATTACAGGCTTTGGTTTGGTCTACTCCACAGAGCTAGCCGCTGAAATAGGCACCGTGCAACGCTTCGCTACAGAAGCATCGCTGGCACGTTATATGGGTATTGCGCCGCTGGATAATAGCTCTGGTGTATTCACGGGAACCAAAGGATATAAACAGGTCAACAGGCGAGCCAAAGCCGCTATGATGGTTGCCGCTGCTCGCCACTATTATCACACACCTCAATCCAAAGCATACTACGACAAAAAACGAGCTGAAGGCAAAAAACACAACCAAGCCGTGCGCTCACTGGCAAGGCATTTATCACGTGTGATTTGGTCGTTAGTGAAAAACAACCGATTGTATGAAAAGCATCTTAATTGGGATAAAAGTGCTTGATAATTCTAGCGGGATGTTCAGGTCTTGCAATATGATATTTTATCGTAGTTTTTTCATTTTGAATTAAGGTAGGTATGAACATAAGCAGCGAAAATGTATGATTGCAAGACTTGCCCCCGTTGTTTTGCTCCTGATTCTACTGCAAAGTATGGTGCAACAAGCCGCTGCATCATATCTATTTCATCATCTGTAAACACACCAAAATGCGACTTTCTCTTGGCCTTTGATATTTGCCCCTTGCCTTGCCAGCAGAGTTTGAGGAACAAGTTTTTCTGTTTTTCTGGCAGATCAAAAGCAGCATCAATGGCTTTTCTGGCATGTGCAAATGCCGATACAGTTTGCAATTCGACTTTGAGTTCACCTTCAATCGTCGCATCAACACATGCATAGAGATATTCCGCCATTCGTGTGGCATCGAAATATCGGTATAAGTTTACCGTTTCATTCAACACTTCGATTGAGGCATCATCATTCGACACAAAATCAATCAGCGGTTTAATGGCTTTAGAAAACGATTCGAGGCACGCATCATATTCATGCACATGGTTCAGCATCGTTGCCGAAACGGGAAAAATCACACCTTCAGGTGTAACCCCACGATTTGCCAATGTATGATGAATCATATAGCGGTGGGTTCTGCCATTGCCATCATCAAATGGATGGATAAACACAAAACCGAAGGATGCCACAGCTGCCACAACCACAGGATCTATATCATCACTGCTTGCCAAGAAATCAATCAACCCCTGCATAAGTTGTGACACATCTTCTGGTTTGGGTGAAATAAAGTGGAATATCTCTCTCCGTCCGACGGTCTCACCGACATAGTTTTGATCATCACGGTAATCCGATGCAGCAAACCGCTCATCGAGCATGATGCTCTGAAGATCAATCAATGCCTGCTTATCCAAATGCGGGAATTTGCGCACGGATTGAAGGGCTTTACCAAAACGCTCCATTTTTGTTGCCGTTGGCTCTTCGTGCTCAATCGCAAATGATGAGCGCGTTTCTTTCGTATAAAGATAGTTCACAGCCCTCGCCAGTGTCTCTGCATCATACGAGCTTACGATTGCTGCCGCATGATCACGTAGGTTTTCCCATGAGTACTGCTTTAGGACTTCCGTTTTGCGCACAACAGGGCAGAAGTGTTGGTTGCCCAGAAGATTGTTGCGCACCCGATAGCGTTGCATTCGTGCCCCTGTCCGAACCACATAGGCTTTTGGATCTAGCGCATCGACATAGCCAACTGTTGAATCAAGGTCTGGAATGTCCAGTTGTTCACCAGTCAAAAATTCATAATAGAACCAAGCGCGACGGGTATTGATACCATTGGGTTTGGATTGAATATAGCTGACAAGATCATTGATAGGAGTAACGGCAAATAGTTCGGTCAGTAATCCCAAGTTTACACCTTCAAACTTGAAGGCAAACTCCAGATGACCACCCAATGTATCTTCTGGGGCATAGATTGGGGGATAATACTCTTGATGATCAACCGTTTTCCGTGCGCCTGACACAATGTATGAGGTGACATGATGGGGAATGTCTGGCAAGCCATACATCTCCTTCAGTGCTGCATACCCTGCTTTTTTCATCATATAAAAACCTTATAACCCATAGAAATTCATTATAATAATATCATATCACCTAATATTTATGGAAAAACAATATAGAATTTATCGAATCAAGCAAGCTTAACACCTATATCCCAGGTATTTTCGCCATTAAATATGCTGTTTGAAGTTGAAAAACAATATTTCTGGTAGAAATATACTATAAAAATCGCCCTGCAAGCAAACTTGATACAAATTCCTTAAGGAAAAGGGGTCTACCATTGGATTTCACATAGTAGCCGAGGTTAAACACTCCTGCTAAGCTTGTATATGGTAGGGGTGTGGCTCTTGGGGTCCGTAGGTCTTTTTATTAGATTCTTCTCGACCTTGAAATGCCGCCCCTGCCACCTATGTATCATCCGAGAAGGTCTTCCGGGATGATGCCAATTCTTAGTGAATCGTGGCTCTGTGCTGTAGACGTGATATCGGGTGAATTCTTGTAAGATAGGAGTTCGATATGGACGCATTATTGGTGGGAATCGATGTCGGTTGTCGCAAGCATCGTGTAGCGATTGGTATGCCTGATGGGCATCTGCTTGAGCAGTTTGATTTGACGCATCAACCCGCAGGCTTTGATGATTTTTTCAAGCGTGTTGAGAAGCAAGCATCACTGGCTAAGCTGCCTGTTTCGATAGGTATGGAAGGCTATGGCGGCTGGGCAAGACCTTTGGATGAAATGATTTTGGGCAAGGGTTGGACACTGTTAAATGTGAACAATCTCAAGCTTGCTCGCTATAAAGAAATCTTTCCATCACCCGCCAAAACCGATGCCATTGATGCACGCAAAATCCTTGAATTGATGCGGCTTCGCCCTTTGTTGCCGCAAGCCAAAGATATTCTCAATGAAGTCATCCCAGCTCCTCAAGTGAACCATGATATGAAGCTTTTAACTCGTCGTCGCAGACAGTTGGTTAATGAGCGTTCGATGGTCACAGATCGTATGTATGGCAACGTACAAAGCATTGCACCAGGCTTAATTGAGTTGACAGGAAGCATCAGCAATAAATGGTTTCTTAACTTCCTCACCAGCAAATCAAGCTTTGATCAATTGATGCGGATGCACAGTCGTAGCGTGGAAAAGATTAAAGGTGTGGGCAAGGTATATTTCGAGTTGATTCGCCGTTGGCAAAAGTCTGCAATACTTTCTACCGATGTGGTGATGATGGGTGATATGGTGATTGAGGATGCACAGCGCATATTGACACTAACCACCAATATCAAGCGCCTTGAAAAACAGTTGGATGATTTGTTGCCACAATCCCAACTGGCAACCACCATCGCCTCGATTACAGGCTTTGGTTTGGTTTGCTCCACAGAGCTAGCGGCTGAAATAGGCACCATGCAACGCTTCGCTACAGAAGCATCGCTGGCACGTTATATGGGTATTGCGCCGCTGGATAATAGCTCTGGTGTATTCACTTACATTGAGCGGGTATGTTTTTTTAAAAAAATGATTTAAAATTGATGTCGGATGATGTTTGTTCTCATCATATTGAATAAAAATAGCCTTTTATGACCAATACCTTCGCCAGCTTTAGAAAATACATTGGTAAAAAAAACTAGTGTTTGTAACACATTGATTTAGAAAGCGTATATTAAAAATAACATCGGGGTTTGGGGGATGTTATTTTTAATATACCACAATATTCTAGAATGTTATGGTTACTCGCTTGCTTTGCGCGAAACGCGCTGAATCTTGGCGAAGGTATTGATGACCGAATCATTTAGCCATTTAATGAAAATTACGGTATCGATTTTCAACTTTTTGCTTAAGTTGGTTGTAGATTGAAATTCGTAGGATAATCAGAATCGTGATGTATATCCTTATCTCATTGATTTATAAGGATAAAATAACCAAGAAAACGATAAAACATACCCGCTCAATGTAAGTATTCACGGGAACCAAAGGATATAAACAGGTCAACAGGCGAGCCAAAGCCGCCATGATGGTTGCTGCCGCTCGCTACTATTATCACACACCTCAATCCAAAGCATACTACGACAAAAAACGAGCTGAAGGCAAAAAACACAACCAAGCCGTGCGCTCACTGGCAAGGCATTTATCACGTGTGATTTGGTCGTTAGTGAAAAATAACCGATTGTATGAAAAGCATCTTAATTGGGATAAAAGTGCTTGATAATTCTAGCGGGATGTTCAAGTACTTGCAGTACGACATTTTATTGTATTTCTCATTTTGAATTAAGGTAGGTATGAACATAAGAAGCGAAAATGTATGATTGCAAGACTTGCCCCCGTTGTTTTCATAACTGGAAACTTATGCGGTTATTTTCATAGGAAGTGAGGCTTTAGCCTCGCCAAAAAAAGCCAAGTGTTAGATTTTGTTCTATTTCTGGCGAAGTGATTGAATATCATTCATCAATGCGAGGCTAAAGCCTCACTTCCAACCTATACGCAACGCTTACGCCATACTTTTTGAGTAAGCTCCAATGAGTGAATATCCTTTATATTTAAAGAAGCATGGTGGCAAATATTTGCTGGTGTGCAAACAGCTTACACAACAGTGAGCTTCTGTTGAAGAGCTCGAAGTGCGCATCCACGATGGGATATGGCTGCTTTTTCTTGAGGGCTTGATTGGGCAAAGGTTTTGTTTAATTCTGAGCAAAAGAATAGAGGGTCATAACCAAAACCTGTGTCGCCTGTTTGTTCTTCAACAATCCAACCGTCCACCTTTCCTTCTGCGGTAATTTCCGAGCCATCAGGCAAAGATAAATGCAACGCACAGATGAAATAGGCTGTGCGGTCTTGGATGCCCTCCAAGTCATGCTGGAGTTTGGTGTTGTTTTCATCATCAGAAGCATTTTCACCTGCAAAACGCGCCGAATAAACACCAGGCGCATCATTTAATGCGCTAACACATAAACCTGAATCATCAGCCAGTGCTGCGCAACCATTGGCAATTTGAAAGGCATCTGCTTTTTTCTTGGCATTACCTGCAAACGAATCAGCATCTTCAACCACATCGACAAATACGGTTTGCTCTGCGGCTACAACTTCAATGCCTAAGTTTGCGAGTATGCGTTCAATTTCGGCTCGTTTTTTTGGGTTGCCACTGGCGATAACAAGTTTATTGAAATTCATTCAGCCATTACCTTGGCTTTCATACAAAGCGGCAAGGATTTCACGCGCACCGAGGTCTAAAATCGTATCGGCAAGCTGAATACCCAAACTTGCTGCATCACCTTTCGCACCAGATACCTGGCGACGAATCAAGGTTTTACCATCAACTGAACCCACCAATCCGTCCAAATGCAGGGTGTCACCATCCAATGTGGCATACGCACCAATCGGCACTTGGCAGCCACCTTCAAGGCGGGCTAAAAAAGCGCGTTCGGCTTGGGTTCGTATTACTGTTTCCGCATGATTAAGCGCATCCACCATACGGTTGGCTTCATCATTATCATCTTTGGTCTGAATGCCCAAAGTGCCTTGGGCAACAGCGGGAAGCACATCAGCAACTTCCAAGTAACCGTGCATTTGGTCATCCATAGCCATGCGTTTAATACCTGCGGCTGCAAGAATGACAGCATCAACTTCGGTGCCTAATTTGTTGCGGCGTGTTTGGATGTTGCCACGAATGGACACACACTTAAACTTGGGATATTTGGCATTGATTTGAGCGATTCGGCGCAAACTTGATGTACCAATGGTGGCATCTTCAGGCAGTGAATCCAAGTCACCACCTGTGACAGTAGCATAAATATCACGCGGGTCTGCACGTTTGGGGTGGGCGCGAATAGAAGTGCCTGCGGGAAGTTCTGTGGGTACATCTTTCATGGAGTGAACCGCAATATCGGCGCGACCATCAAGTAAAGCCTCATCAATTTCTTTGGTAAACAAACCTTTACCGCCGACTTTGGCGAGAGGTACATCCAAGATTTTGTCGCCACGGGTGACGATTTTAACCAGCTCCGTTGTGGTGCCTGGAAATAAACGTTCGAGTTCAGCCGAAACCCATTCCGCCTGCCATAAAGCGAGGGGTGATTTGCGAGTTGCGATACGAATATGGGTCATGGTTGAAGCTCCCTATGAATGAAGCGCATAATCTAGGAATAAACCCAAGAAAATGACAGCACCTAAGATATTGTTATTCAAAAATGCTTTAAAATAAAATTCGCGCTGACCGAGTTGAATGAGTTTCTGCTGGTACGCGCCGAGGATTAAAGCGATGAGAATGGCAATATAATAATACATACCTTGAAAGGTCATTAGCCCGACTTGAAACATCAGTACAATAAAAAAGACTTGAAATAAGGATGTCCAAAAGGGTATGTATTTGCCAAACCATACTGCCGTGGATTTGATACCAGCCTTGATATCATCCTCACGATCGACCATGGCATACATGGTATCGTAGGATAATACCCATAAAATATTGGCCATAAAAAGTAGCCAAGCTTCAACGGGAATATGACCGCTACTTGCCATATAGACCATAGGAATTGCCCAGCCAAATGCTGCACCTAAAAACACTTGCGGCAGGTGAGTATATCGCTTCATAAAGGGGTAAATCACGGCTAAGAGTAGTGCAACCACCGATAAAGCAATGGTGTTCCAATCCAGCATCAGCACCAAACCAAATGCTGCAAGCACCAATGTAACAAAAAGAGCTAAAGCTTGTTTGGACGAGACCTCTTCCGTGATCAAAGGTCGGTTTTTGGTGCGCTCGACTTTGCCATCCACTTTTCTATCGGCAAAGTCATTAATTACACAGCCTGCTGCACGCATGAGGAATACACCCGCCACAAACACACTGAGTATAAAAGGATCAGGGTTTCCTGCTGAGGCTAGCCATAATGCCCATAGCGTTGGCCAGAGCAAAAGAAAAGTGCCAATGGGTTTATCGAGCCGCATCAGGCGAATATATGGATTTTCTTTCCAGTTTTTCATGGGTTTAAGGGTGGCGATACAGTGTTATGAATGGTTTGTTTAAAATGTGCAAAATATTCTCCTAACCTTGATTTTACAATAGCATTAAACAATAGCGAGTCATCAAAGGCTAAAGCAAAATCAGCAACCAAGTGCCAACAAATGTGATATTACATAAAAAAACAGCCGCTGAACCCAAATCTTTAGCACGCCCTGATAGCTCATGGTGTTCACTGCCGATACGGTCAACAGTGGCTTCAATGGCAGAGTTTAGAAGCTCCACAATCAAGACCAATAGCCACGCACCCAGCAATATCACCTGTTCAATGGCAGTGTTTCCCAGATAGAATGCCAAGGGGATGATGAAGACAGAAGCCACGACCTCGATGCGAAAAGCCTGCTCATATTTCCATGCCGCTTGAAACCCTTGCCATGACCACTTGGTGGCATGAAACAAATGCTCAAACGGCTGGTGTTGGGGTTTCACTTGGGTCGTTTGTCGTAATAACGAAGCAAGGAAAGTTGTGGCGAACGTTTTTTATCAATCGCCACAGGGTAGTCACCCGAAAAACAAGCATCACAATGCAATTCACGCGGTTTACCCACAGCTTTAAATAAACCTTCATTCGATACAAATGCCAAAGAATCCGCACCAATGGCTTTACACATTTCATCCAAATCCATGCGGTTTGCCATCAACTCTTCGGAATCGGGTGTGTTGATACCATAAAAACATGAGTTCTTGGTGGGCGGGCTGGAAATACGCATGTGAATCTCGGTCGCACCTGCCGCACGTACCATTTCAACGATTTTTCGGCTGGTTGTGCCGCGTACGATTGAATCATCCACAAGTATAACACGCTTGCCTTCAATCATTTTACGGTTGGGGTTGAGTTTGAGTTTGACACCAAAATTACGAATACTTTGTTTGGGTTCAATAAATGTGCGCCCAACATAGTGATTGCGAATCAAACCCATTTGAAAAGGAATGCCCGTTTCAAGCGCAAACCCCATGGCTGGTGGTACACCAGAATCAGGCACAGGAATAACCAAATCAGCTTCAACACTTGATTCTTTAGCCAGTTCAACGCCGATATTGTAACGCGCATTGTACACATTTACGCCTTCAAGGTTGGAGTCTGGGCGGGCAAAATAAACGTATTCAAACACACAAAAACGCGGCTCAACATTTAAGAATGGGAAAAAGGAGCGAAGTGAACCGTCATCATCAATGACAACCAACTCACCCGCCTCAACATCTCGAACAAACTCAGCACCTATCAAATCAAAAGCACATGTTTCACTCGCCATCACCCATGAATTATCCAGCTTACCCAACACCAGCGGGCGAATACCATTGGGGTCGCGTACCCCAAATAGACGTGATTCTGTCATCAATAATACAGAGAACCCACCTTCTAAACGCTGTACGGCTTCGGTTAAACGCTCGCGTGTGCTACTGCCTTGGCTTTTGGCAAGCAAATGAATAATCACTTCAGTATCGGAAGTAGACTGGAAAATAGACCCATTTTTTTCTAACTCAGAGCGTAAGGCTTCAGCATTGATAATGTTACCATTGTGGCACATGGCAATGCCGCCATGTGCATATTGATACATAAAAGGCTGGCAATTGCGTAAGCCCAAATCACCTGCTGTGGAGTAGCGCACATGCCCAATCGCACTATTGCCTTCAAGCTTGGTAATGTCTTCTTTTTGGTACACATCAGAGACCAATCCCATACCTCGATGGTTGTTAAAGTTGGTGCCATCGGTGGAAACAATACCAGTGGACTCTTGCCCGCGATGTTGCAGGGCGTATAAGCCCAGGTAGGTTAAATTGGCGGCTTCGGGGAGGTTTAAAACTCCAAATACACCACATTCATCGCGGAAGTGGTCATCATCATAATGACTTTCTACGGACTCACTTGGCTTGGCTTGACTGGTCATGGTTGATTGTCCTTTAAAGTGTTTATCAATAAATCTTTCATGTCTTCTTGATCTTGTTCGGTCATGCTATCTTTAACTTCTTTAACTTTATCGACTGCTGTTTTTAGCATCACTTCGGCTGAAGGAATGTCAGGTGCAGAGCCGCCCTCTTGGGTAGAAAATGGATAATCGGAAGGGATAGTTTTACCAATAAATTCACTTAATTGAATGGCATATGGGGTGAGCGCACTTTTTTGCATCCATACTTGGTCTGGCTTGGCATAGGCTGTATACATTAAAAAGGCAGTGCCGATCAGAAGCAAACCGCGCGCAGCACCAAAAAAGATACCCAAAGTGCGATCCGTGGCAGTCAGTGCAGCCAAATCAACAAGCTTACGCACGACAAAACCAAGCATACCCACACTAAACATCACCAGTACGAAAATAAGTACAAAGGCGACAATATTGGCAATGTTATCTTGGCTAATCCATGGGTCGAGTAAGCCGCTAACATCGCCCGAAAAGCGACTGGCTAAGAAAAAAGCAAGCACCAGACCAATCAGTGAAACAATTTCGCGGACAAAACCCCGCCATAATGACAGCACCATAGAAAGACCCACAATGCTAATTAATATATAGTCAAAAAAGTTCATTGTAATGCGTTCAAAATGCTTGTTGTACCGCTTGGCTCAAATGCTTTGCAGGCATAGATTGCCACCTGTTTCCTTGATGTGATGGGCGAAGGATAGCAGCGATATTGGCTTCCTGCACCCTTGTATGATTACCTTGGGGCAACAAAAGCTTTGAAAATCCTAAGTTGGCAGCTTCTTTGGCTCTGATTTCTGGCGCACCCACGGCACGAATTTCTCCAGTTAAACCAATTTCACCAAATACCACCAAGTCGGATGGTAAAGCTTTTTCTTGAAATGCGGAAAGGATAGCAAGCACCACACCCAAGTCGGATGCAGGTTCGGAAAGCTTGACACCACCAACGACATTGACATAAATATCTTGAGTACCCAGCGGAATACCGACACGTCTTTCTAAAACAGCCGTAAGCATCGCCACACGATTGGCATCCACACCCACAGTTGAGCGTTTGGGTGTGGCATATACAGTGGGTGCAACCAAAGCTTGAATTTCCACCAAGATTGGACGTGTGCCTTCCATACATGCGACCACCACGGATCCAGGTACATCCACAGCGCGTTCAGCCAAAAATAAACGCGAAGCATCACGAATACCCGTTAGCCCTTTGTCGCTCATTTCAAACACACCAATCTCACCCGCAGGACCAAAGCGATTTTTTACCGCACGAATGACACGATGATTATGCCCTCTGTCTCCTTCAAAATACAACACAGCATCTACCATATGTTCCAACACACGAGGGCCTGCAATACTACCATCTTTGGTCACATGCCCGACCAAAATTAAGGCATGCCCCAGTTGTTTGGCGCTGGCAATCAAAGCGGCCGCGCAATCACGCACTTGGGATACGGTTCCAGGTGCGGAAGATAACTGGCTGGTAACTGTGGTTTGAATGGAATCAACAATCACCGTGTGGGGTTTGTATTTGGCGATGGTCGAAAGTATGGCTTCAAGCTCGCATGATGTCGCCAGTTGCAGGTCTTTGTGAAGCGCATCAACGCGTTCACCTCTTAAATGCACCTGCCTTGCCGACTCTTCACCTGTGATATACAAAACAGTGCCATGATGCTCTGCCAATTTAGCACTGGCCTGAAGTAATAATGTGGATTTTCCAATACCTGGGTTGCCACCAATTAAAACAGCAGAACCCCGCACCAAACCACCACCCAACACGCGGTCAAACTCCTCAATATGCGTGGTACGACGCGGCGCATCTTGGCTATTGATTTCAGTGATGGGTTCAGGGCTTAATGCGTTGGTGATGGTGTTTTGTTTCTGGTTGCGGAAGCCTGTGATTTCCACTGCTTGTTCAGAAATACAATTCCATTCATGACAATCGGGGCATTGCCCTTGCCATTTGCGCTGCTCTGAGCCGCAAGAGCTACAGATATATAAAGGTTTCGTAGCAGCCATGATTATTTCCTCCCCCCGCGAAGTTGGGAGTCTATGGATACCCAGTCAAGCTGAGTATGACGATGTTTTATTAAGTTTTTTTTCATGATGAAAATGCCTGCATCAATGCTTGCACACCTTCAGGTTCACAGACCAACAATACCGTACAACCTGCATCCATAGCTTTGGTTGCCGCTTCTGGAATCGGCATACCGCATCCTTTCATGCACAAATCATCGCTCCAAATATCGCCCTTAAATGCCATGTCATCTTGCAGCACATCTTGCAGCCAAAACTTAGAAAATGTCGCCACTTCTTTATCAATATTCGGGTATGCTACATGTGCGGTCATGGTATGTTTTAAACCTTTGACGAACAGTTGCGGAAAGGCATCAGCTTCTTGTAAAATAGTCTTTAAGTCCGTGTTCACTTCAGGCATAGCGATATGTGAATCGGCATTGGCTCTGCCATGACCAGGAAAATGTTTCCCAATCGCTTCAATGCCTGCGTCATGCAGCCCCAACATACATGCAGCACCCAACACGGCGATAGTGTCAGGATTTTCAGCGTAAGCACGGTTGCCAATAATGGGGTCACCTTGAGCGTAAAAAATATCCAACACAGGCGCACAATTATGCGTAAAACCCAAGTCTTTTAGTGCTTTGCCTGCTTGGTAACTGTCTTGAAATACTTGTTTGATGGCTTCATCAGGGTCAGTTTTGTGTAACGCGCCAAAATCAGCGGCTTGGGTTCGCGCATCAAACGGAGCCCAAGGCATACGATGGACACGACCACCTTCTTCATCAATGGCAAGCCAAATGTCTTGACCTGCATATTTGCGAATATCAGCCAACAAAGCCTTGGTTTGTTCAGGGCTTTTCACATTGCGTGCAAACAAAATCACACCTTTGGGCGTGTTTTTTTTCAGCCAAGCCTTTTCTTGGTTGGTTAAGTTTAAACCTGCTAAACCAATCACAGTATGTTGAATTATTGAGGATGACATGGGGCGAGTGTAGCTTTGTTTTCCAGAATAAAAACTATTGCTGTGGTTTGTTTAAGGAAGACCTCGAGCACTGATGTTACGCAGTGGGTGAACTTTAGAACGAAGCATGAGAGACATGAGAGGAGGTAGGGCTTTCGCCCTGCATGTTTAAAGTCATGATATGTACACGGCTAATATTTCACTGTGTTTTCTTAAGCTACGCCTTCAGAGTGAAACCTCTTCCATCATGCCTCTGCTTCACCCAAACGTGTTTAGAATTTCTCGAGTAGCACATTTAAATAGTGACAAGTATCACGTTTAAACTATGTTTTGGATGAGTTTTTAAGAGGGTAGGGGTGCTTATGCAAGCTGTTCAATCAATATCAGTACTTGAAGGCGAGGCTATTTTAGAAAGACGATTGATGCCCACAGTACACCTTCCACACTTGGATCCTTTTATGCGAGTGGAGCATTTTTTTATTGAGCATGGTGGTTTTCCCAACCAGCCACATCACGGTTTTGAAGGGTTGTTTTATTTATTTAGTGGAGAATTGCATCATGATGATAGCTTGGGGAATCATGAGGATATTTACGCTGGTGGCGTAGAATTGTTTAATACAGGGCATGGCTTACTTCATGCTGAAATGGTCGAAAGTAAAGCGCATGGTCTTAGAATTTGGTTTGACCTACCGGAGCATATGAAGCATTCAAAGCCCACCTATCAGAAATTTGATGCGGAAGATATACCGCTTGATGCGACACCCAATGTCATTGTGCGCACGGTTGTAGGGAAGGGCTCTCCTGTTGAGACGCAAGTGAAGGCTCAAGTTATCGATATTACGATGGGTGCAAAAAGTGTATATATGTGGAATGCTCCTGAAGGGGTTAAAGGTTTTGTCTATGTGGCGGTTGGGCAAATAAGAATCAATGGCAAAGAGGTAAACACATCGGAGGCGATGATATTTTCGGCGGAGGCTACGTTGCCTATGATAACACATACAGGCGCGCGCGTTATTGTTTGCTGCGGAGAGCCCAATGGAGGGGACATTGAAGTCCCAACGTCTTATGCGACATAAGGAAGGTGCGTAACATCAATTATAATGCGCCCGCGACTAACATTGCACTTATCACTTGAATTCAGGAGGGGTTGTAAATCATGCCTTGGCTACTTTTATATTGTTGCAACACGGTTGCTGCCTGCTCACGCTTAATAGCTTGGGAAACATCAATACCTCGTTTTTCTAGTTCATTTATCCAATTGGGATGTTTGGCACCTTCATCAAAACCTATGGACTCGGCATCAGTTGAGGTGGCGGCATAAGCCAAATGTTTGATGCCTGACCACGGCATGGCACCAAAACACATGGCGCACGGTTCACAGCTTGTAAGCAATTCAAAGTCGCCATGTTCGGCAAGGTTGAAGGTTTGCAAGGACTGTTGAGCAAGAATAATGGCGACCATTTCTGCATGGTTGGTGCAGTTGTGGCTGGGTACAACAATGTTTATACCCACAGATAATAACTGCCGTTTATCCATATCAAAAATCGCAGCAGCAAAAGGCCCACCTGTTTGTTTAGCTACATTCTGTTTGGACAGTTGAATCACAAATCCCATGCGCGCCTCAAGGCTAGAAAAATCACTATGAATACGCAGGCAAGTGCTTACCCAGTCGTTGACCCAGTTGGGAAGCACAAAACCCTTATGTGTGGTTTGAATATCGTAAATAGCTTAATGCCTAAAGTGGCGAATGCTTGTGTAAATCATGGTTAAACCATGCTCATCGGCTGCAGCAACCACTTCTTCATCACGAATTGAACCACCTGGCTGAATCACAGCCGTTGCACCAGCTGCGGCGAGCGCATCCACACCATCGCGGAAGGGGAAGAAAGCGTCAGAGGCTACAGCAGAACCCTTGATGGCTTCGCCACCATGTTGGACGGCAATACGGGTTGAGTTAACGCGGTTCATTTGCCCTGCACCTACGCCCAAGGTGACACCGTCTTTGGCAAAGACAATAGCATTGGATTTCACATGTTTGGCGACAGACCATGCAAACATCATGTCTGCCCACTCTGCTTCAGTAGGCTGGCGTTTGCTGACCACTTTGCACATGTCACGGGTTAAAATATGGTCATCGCGCTCTTGCACCAGTAAACCGCCACTCACCCGTTTAAATTCCAAACCACCTTGCACAGGTGTGATGGATGGCGCGAGCAATACCCGTAAATTTTTCTTGGCACTTAATGTTTTTAAAGCTTCGTCAGAAAAGCCTGGTGCAATCACTACTTCCATAAAGGTTTGTGCGATGAGCGATGCTGTTTCATCGTCTAAAGGTTGGTTAAATGCCGCAATACCACCAAATGCCGAGGTACTATCCGCTGCTCTTGCGCGTTCATAGACTTCAGCTTGTGTGCCACTCACTGCAACACCACATGGGTTGGCATGTTTAACAATCACAGCTGCATTTTCCGAGAAATCACGTACGCAAGCAAAGGCGGCATCAGCATCGGCGATGTTGTTGTATGACAACGCTTTGCCTTGTAAAACTTCACAATCGGCAAGTGAGATTACAGGGTCTTCAACATCAGCATAGAATGCACCTGCTTGATGCGGGTTTTCACCATAACGAAGCTCATCTGCTGTTTTGATAAATTGGCGGGTAAAAATATCAGGGAACTGGCGTTTGCTGCCATCGGTATTTAATGCAGAGAAATGATTGGCAATAGCGCCGTCATAAGCAGCCGTATGGGCATAAGCTTTGATAGCCAAACCACGACGTTTGTTGACATCCAACGAGATGTCTTTCATCGAATCAATCACCATGTTATAATCTGAAGGGTCAACCACGATGGTGACAAACTCATGATTCTTTGCCGCAGCACGAACCATGCAAGGTCCACCAATATCAATGTTTTCAATGGCATCGGTGATGGTGCAACCTTCTTTAGCCACGGCTTCACGAAACGGATACAAATTCACACAAACCACATCAATGCGCTCAATGCCATGTTCTTTCATGGAAGCCAAGTCGCCTTCATTGTTACGCCTAGCTAAGATGCCACCATGTACTTTGGGGTTAAGTGTTTTGACGCGGCCATCCATCATTTCAGGGAAACCTGTGTAGTCAGATACATCGCGCACTTCAATGTTTGCTTCGCGCAATAATTTGGCTGTGCCACCTGTAGATAATAAGCTGAACCCTTGCTCAATCAGCTGGCGAGCAAAATTTTCAATGCCTGCCTTGTTGGACACACTTAAAAGTGCGTATTGGATGGGGGATATTGCTGTCATGGTATAAGCCTCTGCATAAAAAAGTTGGCGTAGACTACGTACCCGTATAAATAAGTGCAATGGATACAAAGCTTTATCAATCCAAAGGATGAACTAGATTTTATAAATATAAACGTCTAGGTTTTGCTTCATGTCATTAGATGAGCAAGAGCTAATATACACTTACCAAAAACTTTTACGTGCTTTCCCTGAGGACTTACGCATTGCCCGTCCTATGATTGCCATGCTACGACATCGGGGAGATCATACGTTAGCTAGAAATTTAGCTATGGATATGGCAAGGCGCATGCTGGCTTTAGGTTGCTCGGCGTATGCCTTGGCTTTTATTACGATTTGCGAACAGTTGAAACATCCTGATGTGTATGAAATTGATTCCATTCGAACCATGGCAGAGCTGACACATGATGCGATACAGCAAGATCATGATACAAAGAAGTTTGAATTGATTGAAGCATTGTCGGATGCTGAAGCTCAAAGTTTTCTCCAACAAGGCACACTGCTGAAGGTTCAAGCGGGTGAAAGTATTCTGAAGCAAGGTGAAATTAGTCGAATATTTTACCTTATTTTAGAGGGGGAAATGTGTGCGCATGTGGCAACAGATCAAGGGCAAGATATTACTTTGACCAACTTGCGAAAGGGCAGTTTTTTCGGTGAGTTTGCTTGTGTTTATCAACTGCCAAGAACTGCAACAGTGACAGCCTCTACTGAGGTCACACTTTTAGCTTTTGAAGATAGGGTGATTACGGCATTGCTTAATATATCGCCTGAATCAGGCGAGAGTTTGATTGGTGTTGTGCAACGGCGTATGGTTGTTTCAGTTTCGCATTCTCACCCCTTATTCGCCAATATAGAAGATGCAGACAGAGCTTGGTTGGGTGAAGAAGCTCTGCTCAAAGAATTTGAGCCAGGGCAATCATTGCTTGAAGAAGGCCATTCAAATTATTTTTATATCATTGCTTTTGGTCGCGCGATTGCAAGCCGAGATGTAGGTGGTAAAAATCTGAGTTGTGAGATGGGTGTTCACGCTCTGTTTGGCAATGAATCTGCGTTGCTTGCTTTGCCAGAAGGTACGACATTGATCGCCGAAGAGCGTTGCTTGGTGTGCCAAATACCGTTGGTTATTTTTAATACTTTTTCCAAAGCTTATGGTGGCTTTGAAGACTGGGCCAATAAGCATACGGTATTTCGCAATGCTCAATTGGGCGCTGATAGATTTATTAACTGATGTTACGCACTTTGTTGAGAAAGAATGACTCCACTCTCATTTGTAGCGCGTAAACTGCAGTAATACCTTTATTCGTTAAAAATGAACGGTAATACTGCGATCTAAATATAGGACGTGGGGCTTTAGCCCCGCATGAGAAGCATCATCATGCATGCGCGACTGACACCCCAGGGTGCTTTCTCAGGCTTACGCCTTCACCTTGAGTCGCACTTCCTCAATCATGACTTTCTGCCATATGTTTTCTCGCTCCTGTGTTCTTGCGTGGAAATGACGAATTTTAGCCCGACTGCGTAACATCAATTATTTAGGCGGCCAGAGCCTTATTCATGCGAAGCTTCTCTAAATAGGTGGTCAATGTTTTGATTCCACTCACCATGATACAATTTGAGCCATTTATCGGCTTGGGTTTCGCCCGATTTGACCACATCAAACAAGGGCAACAGGTATTGTGCTTCACATCTGCCTTGATCATCACAAATATCAATATTGTTTAAGCCTTGTTTTGCCATGTTTAAGATAATTTCTGCATAGAAATGCACATTTTTGTCCAAAAATGGTGTTTTTAGTGCCGTTTTTGGCACATTTTCCATCAATTCAACCACATCGGCATGTTGCCAATCTTTGACCAAGTCCCATGCTTGATTCAGCGTGGCTTCATCATAAAGCAAACCTTTCCACAATGCTGGCAAAGCAGAAATCCAATCCCAGCCCCCTGCATCCGCACCACGTACTTCAATAAACTGCTTTAAGCGCACCTCTGGGAATGTGGTGCTGACATGCAACTCCCAATCAGCACGTGTAGGGTATTGCCCTTTAAGCATGGGTAGTTTGCCTTCCAAGAAATCACGAAATGATTCGCCAGTGCAATCAATATATTCGGCATCTCTAAGCACGAAATACATGGGGACATCAAGCACCCATTCTGTCCACGCCTCAAAGCCAAAATCATCTTCAAATACACATGCAGGAATACCTGTGCGGTTGGGGTCGGTGTCTAACCAACAATCGGCACGGGTGGATAATAAACCCGATGGTTTGCCATCTTTAAATGGTGATGCGGCAAACATGGCCGTGACCATGGGCTGCAAGCAATAGGCGACCCGCATTTTTTTCACCATATCAGCTTCGGATTCAAAATCTAAATTCGCTTGGGTGGTTGCCGTGCGTAGCATCATGTCCAAACCTTTATCGCCCACTTTCACCATGTATTCACGCATCACATTGTAGCGCGACTTGGGCATCCACGGAATATCGCCGCGCTTCCATTTGGGCTGAAAGCCAACGGCTAAAAAACCAATCTCTAATTCTTTGTTAAGCTGTCGCAGTAAATCAAAATGCCGACCCACTTCATCATGGGTTTCATGGATGGTGGCAAGCGGTGCACCTGATAATTCAAGCTGACCGCCTGGCTCTAACGTAATCGAAGCCATACCATGTTTCAGCGCAATCGGGTTGCCATTTTCAAGCACAGCAAGCCAATGTTCATCATGATTCCAGTCTGCCAGCCGCTCCAGCAAATGTTGAATGCTTTTTTCGCCAAAATAAGGAACTGGGCGCAAGGATCGGGTGCAATAACCCACCTTTTCATGTTCTGTACCAATGCGCCATGCGTCGCGTGGTTTGTTGCCGCTGCGAAAATAATCAGCCAATTCTTCCCTGTAAATGCGTGTGTGTTCCAAAATCATTCCCCATCATCTAGCTTACGTATGTGGAAATAGTATAGATGAATGATGCAAACAGCCACCTCAAAACGGATAAGGTTAGCTTTCGCCAATGTCTTAAAGGCACTTGGACAGATAGAGTGTTGCTTGTTTTTTTGTTGATTAGCATTGCTTTGTTATGGTTTCAAATTGAGAAAACACTTAGCCACGGTCTGCCCACAGCGCATGTTTATCATGGTGAAATATTATTGGCATCCTATCCCCTACCCAACGATGATAAGGTGATTCATGTGGCTGCTGAGGGTGAAATTGGTGTATCCGACATTGAAATATCTAAACATGGCATTCACTTTGTTTCATCACCCTGCACGACTCATTATTGTATGTTATCAGGGCATAAGAAACATACAGGAAGCGTGATTGCTTGCGTACCCAACCATATTATGGTGGTGATTCGCGGCGCAAGCGATAACACACAGCCGCATTTTGATGCGGTGACGGAATAAATATGTCGGAAAATGTAAAGCGAAATATCCCACCCCGCCCAAGCTTAAAATCTTTAGAAGATAAAGCTGTTTGGCTATCTTTTGTCTTGTTGGCGATTGGTTTGCACGTTTTTGAAGCGACATTACCCAGCTTAGGTCCTTGGTTTAAACTGGGCTTGGCAAACATCATGACCTTGCTCGCTTTGGTGATGCTGGGTGCGCGCGCCGCATTGATGCTTGCCATTGCCCGTGTGATTATCGGCAGCATATTTATCGGTACATTGTTCACACCCACATTTTTCATCAGCCTTGCAGGTGCGCTAACTGCCGCAACTGTGCTCGTGGTTCTGTATAAAATGTTTCCACGTATGAGCTTAATCAGCCTTAGTCTATTGGCTGCGGTTGCTCACATGAGTGGTCAGTTTATCGCCGTGGAAACATGGTTTATCCAACAACCTGCAATTTATTATCTTTTGCCACCGTTGCTGTTGTTATCGTGTATCAGCGGTTGGATTAACGGCGCAATTTCAAACTATATTTGGCAAAGGTTTAAGCGTGAGTCTTGATGAACCTCGAAGAAGCCAAGCATCAAGAACACGTTGATGCTATATTTTCAGGAAATAGGAAGGTCATACACATGTCATCATGCTATCAAGGTATGGTATGCATGCTCCAACTGCGATATGAAGCTTGACCAAAACCTACCAATTGCAGACGATGTTGCCATGAATTCATTAACCTTATCTATCTTTAACCATATTTCAGAGACCACATTAAGCCAAATGTTGCAGCAGATGATACCTGCGGGCGCAGATGATGCGGACTTGTATTTGCAGCATAGCGTGTCGGAATCGGTATCTTTGGAAGAAGGCAGAGTCAAACATGTGTCGGCAAGCACGCACCAAGGCATTGGGGCGCGGGTGATTATGGGCGAGGCATCGGGTCATGCTTATACCGATAGCTTTGATACAGCAGCCTTAATGGATACAGCAAAAGCTGCACGAGCTATTGCCAGTAATGGCAAAGAAGTCGCCCCGCTTGCGATTCGCCCACACGCTTTAAAACACAATTTGTATCCTGCGGGCAATCCTATGCAGCAGGTGGATATGCAAACGCGCAAGGTGTTGCTTGAGAAATTGGATGCTTTGGCACGAAGCATTGATTCACGGGTGCAGCAGGTGACGGCAAGTGTGTCATCGGTGTTCAAGCAAGTGCAAATCATTGGTATGGATGGTCAAACTTTTGCTGATGAACGACCGCTTGTGCGTTTTAATATATCTGTGGTGGTGGAAGATAAGGGTAAACGCGAAACAGGTGGTGCTGGCGGCGGCGGTCGTTTTGATTTGCAACGGCTTTTGGAAAGCGGAGAAGCAGAACGGTTAACTCGTGAAGCTGTTCGTTTGGCATTGCTTAATCTTGAAGCCGAAGCCGCACCTGCGGGCACTATGTCTGTGGTGTTGGGTAATGGTTGGCCAGGTATTTTATTACATGAAGCCATTGGGCATGGTTTAGAGGGTGATTTTAATCGTAAAGGCACATCGGTGTTTGCAGGTAAGATGGGGCAACAGATTGCTGCCAAAGGTGTGACAGTGGTGGATGATGGTTCTATACCTGAGCGTAGAGGTTCGCTGAACGTGGACGATGAAGGCACGGCGACCCAGTGTACAACCTTGATTGAAGATGGTGTGTTGGTGGGTTATTTGCAAGACAAACAAAATGCTAGGCTGATGGGTGTTGAACCTACAGGTAATGGTAGACGAGAGTCCTATGCCGACCCAGTGCTGCCACGTATGACCAATACTTTTATGTTGGCAGGCAAGGATAATCCTGATGATATTCTGGCAAGCTTGGATGATGGTATTTATGCGGTCAATTTCGGTGGTGGGCAGGTGGACATCACATCGGGTAAGTTTGTGTTTACCACATCTGAAGCCTACCGCGTGAAAAACGGAAAAATATTGCACCCTGTCAAAGATGTCACCTTGATTGGTTCAGGGCATGAAGTGCTCAAGCGAGTATCCATGATTGGTGATGATTTGGCACTTGATCCCGGCGTGGGTACATGCGGCAAAGCAGGGCAATCTGTGCCCGTGGGTGTGGGTTTGCCTACCATTCGTATTGATGAATTAACTGTGGGTGGTACTGAGGCTTAAAATTTCATGCGTAGTTCATCAAGTTAAACATAGGTTAATGAGCCACTTGCAAAACTCATTAGCGGCGATTGACTCCCCCACTCTGGCGCGTTTTTAGGCTGGAGTTTCGGTGTATGGAGCCACCATGCCCCTCATTTCAGCCTAAAAACGCACTCAAAGTGGGATTGCCACCCATTCACCCAGAGTTTTGCAAGTGGCTCTAATGATAATTATTTACTGTTGCTATGATGCAGAAGCCTGTTGGATGTTTTCTCTTTACCCTTCATTGTTTTGTGTGAAGGATGAGTGCTAAAGCTTGGTTGAACCTTGTTAATTTCGGCGAAAATTTTGAATGTTTATGTGTGTAATTCCCTTTAGATTTAAAGGGTTTGTATTGTATTGTAATGTTGCGTAGATTAGACATCTTTCCTAAATAACGTGATTCTCTTATTGGTTATTAACCCTACCTCAGATACACGGTTTGTGTATGATGTATGCATCATGGAACCCTACAAAGAAATCATCCACTGTAAGCCTCAAAAATTTTTGCGTATGACAGGAATCACGCAAAAAAACTTTTCAGATTTATATGATAAAGTAAAGCAATATATTGAAAATGAAAAGAAGCTTAACCCTCTGAAAAGGCGCGGTCTGAAAAGTTCTAGAGTATCATTGCAAGATTGTATCTTGTTAGCACTTTACTATATTCGCCACTATCCAACCTTTCAAGTTCTTGGCAATATTTTTGGAATACAAGAGTCCTACTGTCACAAGGTATATAGCCGTTATGTGAGGATCATAGCTAACGTTGAAAAACTTCCTAGCCGACTAGATCTTATTGATAATAAAAGGGAAACATTGATTATAGACGTATCAGAACAACCCATAGAGCGTCCTGTAAAACATCAAAAACAATATTACTCAGGCAAGAAAAAACGCCATACGATTAAAGCTCAAATCATAGCTTGCGCTACAACAGGAAAGGTTTTATCGGTTGTTTGTGCAAAAGGAAAAAAGCATGACTTCAGCGTATTTAAAGAAAGTCGCCTTCCTATTCACCCAAATTCTAAACTCTTAGCTGATTCAGGCTATCAAGGGCTTAAAAAATATCATGAGAACTCCATGACACCGATAAAAAAACAGAAAGGAGTTGAGCGTTCAAAGGAAGGTAAGAGCTTCAATAAATCCTTATCAAAGAAGCGTATTCTCATTGAAAACATTAACCGATTTTGTAAAATATTCAGAATAGTCAAAGAGGTATATCGGGGGAAACACAAAAACTATGGCTTAAATTGGCGGGTCGTGGCGGCTTTAGTCAATATGAGATATGGGTTTATTTAGGAAAGATGTCTATCATCTAAGAAGATGAAAAATAAATTAGTGCTTGCTTTATTGTTTTTGCCCGATAAAGTGCGCCGCCCGATGTTGTAGTTGCAACTTGGGTGATAGATTAGCCGGCATAGCTCAGTTGGTAGAGCACTTCACTTGTAATGAAGATGTCACGGGTTCGACTCCTGTTGCCGGCTCCAGTTAAAGATAGTGTATGTGCTGCGTGCTTGCACATATCAACCGTACCTGTTAAAGGTATTGGTGAAAATGGAGAGGTTCCAGAGTGGCTAAATGGGGCAGACTGTAAATCTGCTGGCTCCGCCTACGGTGGTTCGAATCCACCCCTCTCCACCATATTGAAGCACTGTAAAAGTGTTTCGGTTGCGGGTATGGTACAATGGTAGAACCTCAGCCTTCCAAGCTGATGATGCGAGTTCGATTCTCGCTACCCGCTCCAGCTTGGGTTTTGGCAGATTGCCCAGGTAGCTCAGGGGTAGAGCACATCCTTGGTAAGGATGAGGCCGCGGGTTCAATTCCCGCCCTGGGCTCCAGATGATTGTATGAAAAGTTTCTACTGTGTAGGAGGAAGGCATGTCTAAGGAAAAGTTTGAACGTAACAAGCCGCATGTAAACATTGGCACCATTGGTCACGTGGATCATGGAAAAACCACATTAACTGCGGCAATTACAAGAGTTTTATCATTAACTGGCGGCGCAGAATTTAAAGATTACGCTGACATTGATGGTGCTCCAGAAGAGCGCGAGCGCGGTATTACAATTTCAACTGCGCACGTTGAATATGAAACAGAAGCGCGTCACTACGCACACGTTGATTGCCCAGGGCATGCTGATTATGTGAAAAACATGATTACAGGTGCTGCACAAATGGATGGCGGCATCTTGGTTGTATCGGCTGCAGATGGTCCAATGCCACAAACACGTGAACATGTTCTTCTTGCTCGCCAAGTCAACGTACCTCACTTGGTTGTTTATTTGAACAAAGCAGATCAGGTTGATGATGAAGAATTGCTTGAATTGGTAGAAATGGAAGTTCGCGAACTTTTAGACTCTTACGATTTCCCAGGGGATGACATTCCAGTGATTACTGGTTCTGCGCTTAAAGCGTTGGAAGGCGACGAGTCTGATATTGGGATGCCTTCAATCCTTCGTTTGATGGAAGCTGTTGATACCTTTATTCCTACACCAGCACGTGATGTTGATAAACCATTCTTGATGCCAATCGAAGATGTGTTCTCAATCTCTGGTCGTGGCACTGTGGTTACAGGTCGTATCGAGCAAGGCGTATTGAATGTTGGTGACGACATTGAAATCGTTGGTATTCGTGACACGACAGTAACAACTTGTACTGGTGTTGAGATGTTCCGTAAGCTTCTTGATCGTGGTGAAGCTGGTGACAACATTGGTGCATTGCTTCGTGGTACAAAACGTGAAGACGTTGAGCGTGGTCAAGTATTGGCTAAACCTGGTTCAATCACACCGCATACTGAGTTCAAAGCTGAAGCATACATTTTGAACAAAGATGAAGGTGGTCGTCATACGCCATTCTTCGACGGTTACCGTCCACAGTTTTACTTTAGAACAACTGATGTGACAGGTTCTGTTAAATTACCAGAAGGTACTGAAATGGTGATGCCTGGTGATAACGTAGCCATGGATGTTACATTGATTACACCAATCGCAATGGATAAAGAACTTCGCTTCGCTATCCGCGAGGGTGGACGCACAGTTGGCGCTGGCGTTGTAACTGATATTAACAAGTAAATTAAAGTTATTCGGTCAGGGCGGTCGCGGAGCAATCCGTTGCCGCTTTTGCCGTTAGTAGAGGAAAGTAATAATGCGCGAATTATTGTCATTGGCATGTGAAGATTGTAAGCGTCGTAACTATACGACAGATAAAAATAAACGTACGATGACTGAAAAGTTATCTTTGAAAAAATACTGTAATTCTTGCCGCAAGCACACGCTTCATAAAGAAAGCAAAGTTTAAGTTTAACAAGATAGGCCAGTAGCTCCAATTGGTAGAGCGGCGGTTTCCAAAACCGCATGCTGGGGGTTCGAGTCCCTCCTGGCCTGCCATTTTTGTATAAATGATTGTAAGTTTGTTTTAGGTTGAGGTTAAAAGTATGAGTCGTATTGGCAATGCACAGAAGTTTGTGCGCGAAGTTCAAATCGAAACGAAAAAAGTGATTTGGCCAGAGCGTAAAGAGACTATTCAGGCAACATTGATGGTGTTTGTGTTGGTGATTCTCATTGCCCTTTTCTTGTATGGCGTTGACTCGCTTTTAAGTTGGCTTGTGCAGAAGGTGATATAGATGGCAAAGCAATGGTATGTAGTTCAAGCGCACTCCAACTGTGAAGATAAAGTTGTAAAGGCTTTAACGGAGAATATTGAGCGCGCTGGTCTAGAAGACTTCTTTGGTGAACTTCTTGTTCCCCGTGAGGAAGTGGTTGAGCTTCGAGATGGGCAGAAAGTTGTCAGTCGGCGCAAGTTTTTTCCAGGTTATGTTTTGGTTGAAATGGAGTTGAATGATGAGACTTGGCATACTGTCAAGTCAACCGAAAAGGTTAGTGGTTTTCTAGGCGGAACAGGTAAGCCTCGTCCTATGCCGCAAGTGGAAGTGGATAGGCTGATTCATCAGATTGAAGAGGGTATTGAGCGTCCTAAGCCCAAAGTTTTGTTTGAAATTGGAGAGGCTGTTCGTGTCACAGACGGTCCGTTTGCCTCGTTTAACGGTCTTGTAGAAGAAGTAAATGAAGATGAAGCGAAGTTGAAAGTGAGTGTTTCAATTTTTGGTCGCCCAACGCCTGTTGAGCTTGAATACTTCCAAGTCGAAAAAGCCTAGCGTTAAAAGTTTAGCCTGAAAAAAATCGGGCATACCGTCAAGAGCGGGAGTAATTCTTTATATGAGTTACGCATAAAGATGAAAAGGCAACAGCCTGGAAGTCGGTTGGAGAAACAACATGGCAAAAGTATTAGAGAAGCTGGTTAAGCTTCAAGTTCCAGCAGGAAAAGCAAATCCTGCCCCACCAGTTGGTCCTGCACTGGGTCAAGCTGGTCTGAATATCATGGAGTTCTGTAAGGCGTTTAATGCACGCACTTCAGATACTGAAGCTGGCATGCCGCTTCCTGTAGTGATTTCAGTTTATAAAGATAAATCATTTGATTTTGTGATTAAAACTCCGCCAGCATCAATTTTATTGATGAAAGCCGCGAACATTAAAAAAGGCAGTGGCGAACCCAATAAAAACAAAGTTGGCACAGTAACCCAAGCACAATTAGAAGAAATTGCGAATGCTAAAATGGTTGATTTGAACTGTTATGATGTGCAAGCAGGTGCGAAAATTATTGCTGGCACAGCTCGCTCTATGGGCCTAGAGGTTAAAGGATAAGTCATGGCAAAGTTAACAAAACGGATGAAAGAGTCACGCGCAAAGCGTGCCAGAAAAAAAAGTTGCTGTTGAAGTAGCGTTGGCTGCAGTTCAAGCACAACCTAAAGCAAAATTTGATGAATCGATTGATGTTGCTATCAAATTAGGTATTGACCCACGTCATGCAGATCAAATGGTTCGAGGCACTATTGCCTTGCCAAATGGTACAGGTAAAACTGCACGTGTAGCTGTGTTTGCCAAAGGACCTAAAGCTGAAGAAGCAGAAAAAGCTGGCGCTGATATTGTCGGTTCAGATGATTTGTTTGAGAAAATTCAAGGTGGATTCATGGACTTTGACCGCGTGGTTGCTACCCCAGATATGATGGGTTTGGTTGGTCGCTTGGGTCGTGTGCTTGGACCTCGTGGTTTGATGCCAAATCCTAAGTTGGGTTCAGTGACAATGGATGTTAAAAAAGCTGTCACTGCAATCAAGTCAGGTCAAATTGAAATTCGTGCCGATAAATCGGGTGTAATTCATGCGCCGATTGGTCGCCGCTCGTTTGATGAAAAGCAATTGAATGAAAATCTTGAGTTTTTGATTTCAGAGCTTAACCGCATGAAACCTTCAAGTGCGAAGGGACGTTATATGCAAAGCTTCGTAATTTCAGCAACCATGGGTGCTGGTGTTCGCGTAGACTTAGGAACACTGTAAGTCAATTACAATTTTTGTTTCTTCATTTTTAACATGAAGAAACAAACCAGTTAACTACGCAAGTAGTTGAAGAACGATCCGTCCCAGACTACAGGCGCACCCTTGGGCGCTTAATCATGAAAGCCAGTACAGATGGAAGTGATAGCTCACTTGCGCGGGTCAAAAATAAGCAAGGAGGTAGAAGTGAATCGGAAAAATAAACAAAGTATTGTTGAAGAACTTCATACTGCTTGGTCGGAATCAGACTCTGTTATTGTTGCACAATACAGTGGTTTGAATGTATCTGCGATGGGTGACCTTAGGGGTCGTTTACACAACGCAAATGTGAACTTACGTATTGTAAAGAACACACTGGCGCGTCGTGCCGCAAAAGATACAAGTTTCGAAGCAGCTGAAGAATTTTTTACCGGTCCTGTTGCAATTGCATATGGTTCAGACCCAGTGGGTATGGCCAAAGCAGTTTCTGACTTTGCCAAAGAGAACAAGGCCTTAGAAATTCGAGGTGGTGTTCTTGATGGGAAGATTATTGACGCAGCAGGAATCAAAGCACTAGCAAACTTACCATCTAGGGATGAGTTGTTGGCCAAAATGTTGGGCAGCATGCAATCACCTATCAGTGGATTTGTACGTACTTTGAACGAAATTCCAGCATCGTTTGTGCGCACTTTGGCAGCTATACGCGACCAAAAAGAAGCATAATCGAGTTGATCCGCAAACAATTAATTTAAAAATAAATAATAAGGAAACAAGTAAAATGGCTATTACACAAGATGATTTAATCACCGCAATCGAAACAATGACAGTTCTTGAGCTTTCTGAGTTGGTATCTGTATTGGAAGAAAAATTTGGCGTATCTGCTGCTGCTCCTGTAGCTGTAGCTGCTGTAGCTGCTGGCGAAGCTGCTGAAGAAGAGCAAACTGAATTCAACGTTGTGTTGGCTTCTGTTGGCGAGAAGAAAATTCAAGTGATCAAAGCAGTTCGTGAAGCAACAGGCCTTGGCTTGAAAGAAGCTAAAGCTGTTGTTGATGCTGCTCCAGGCAACGTAAAAGAAGGTCTTTCTAAAGATGATGCTGAAGCTTTAAAAGCAAAACTTGAAGATGCTGGCGCAACCGTAGAGTTGAAATAATAGCGTATTATCGCTTTTTGTTTGACGCGTAATTGAAGGCTAACCCCTTAGTAGTTTTCTGCTAAGGGTTTGGTCTTTTCGCGTTGTAGGTTAAAAATTGAAGTTAGAAAGATTGAAAAGATAAGTATTTGAGGTAATCCATGGGCAAACAAGCGATTGTGAAGCGTATCCGTAAGAATTTTGGTAAAATTGATTCAGTGATTAAAATGCCAAATATGTTACAACTACAATTGAGTTCATATCGTGAATTCGTAGGTGTAGGTGCAGGAGAAACAGGTATTGCAGATTCGCGTTTGGCATCTGTGTTTGGTTCAGTGTTTCCTATTCGTGATTACTCAGGCAGTGCAGAATTACATTTTGAAGGTCTAGAATACATGGGCCCGCGTTACGATCTCGAAGAATGCCTTCGTCGTGACCTAACATTTGCACTTCCTGTAAAAGTGAAGTTGCGCCTTAAAACATTTGAGCAAGATGGAAGCAAAGGTAAGAAAAGAAAACTTAAAGAAGTTCGTGACCAAACCGTTTACATGGGTGAAATTCCTTTGATGACAGATCATGGTTCATTTGTGATTAACGGAACTGAACGTGCCATTGTTTCACAAATGCACAGGTCTCCAGGTGTATTTTTTGACCATGACCGTGGTAAAACGCATGCGTCGGGTAAGTTGTTATTTAAATCACGCGTCATCCCTTACCGTGGTTCTTGGCTGGATTTTGAGTTTGATGCCAAGGATAAACTCTATTTCCGTATTGATTTACGCCGGAAAATGACCGCTGGTATTATGCTCAAAGCTTTGGGCTTGAGCACACAAGACATTTTGAACCACTTCTACAAACGTCGCACTTATAAAATCACCAAAGATGGCTATCAGGTGAAGTTTGATGCTGATTTATTTTTGGGTAGTCGTGCGATTCGTGATATTGAAATTGATGGTAAACGTATTGTTGCCGAAGGTAAAAAGGTTAACCGCGTTGCGATTAAGAAGCTAATTGAAGCTGGTGTTGATTGGTTGGATGTACCCGAAGAAAATGTATTGGGTGAAGTGATTGCACAGCCTGTGATGTTGGCCGATGATGAAATGTTGTTGGATGTGAACCACGAAGTTGCAGAAGAAACGTTGGCAGCTTTGCGTACAGCTCAAGTGAAAGAGTTTGAATGTTTGTTTATCGACCCATTTAGTCGTGGACCTTGGCTGGCAGACACGATACGTATGGACATGGTGCAATCCAAAGAAGAAGCACAAGTTGAAATTTATCGCATGATGCGCCCAGGCGAACCACCAACAGTGGAGACCGCCAAAGCATTGTTTGAATCCATGTTCTTCGATAAGTCACGTTATGATTTGTCGCGTGTGGGTCGGATGAAATTGAATAGTCGTCTTGATATTTCTGATAATGATGTACCTTTGGATCAAGGAACACTCCGTGTTGATGACATTCTATTAACTGTCGACACACTATTGAAATTGCGTGATGGCATTGGCGAAGTGGATGATATTGATCATCTTGGTAATCGTCGTTTACGCTCGGTTGGTGAGTTGTTGGAAAATCAAATTCGTATTGGTTTGATTCGTATGGAGCGTGCCATTCGTGACCGTTTGAGCACGGCAGAAATTGCGGAAATGATGCCATCTGACTTGGTCAACTCTAAGCCTCTGATTGCTTCGGTTCGTGAATTCTTTGGTTCTTCACAATTATCTCAATTTATGGATCAAACCAATCCTTTATCCGAAGTAACACATAAACGTCGTCTTTCGGCGCTTGGTCCTGGTGGTCTTTCACGTGATCGTGCTGGTTTTGAAGTGCGTGACGTACATCCCACCCATTATGGTCGTTTGTGTCCGATTGAAACACCTGAGGGTCCAAACATTGGTTTGATTAACTCGTTGTCTTCTTTTGCGAAAGTGAATGATTTTGGTTTTATTGAAACCCCTTACCGTCAAGTAGAAAAAGGTAAGGTAACTCGTGATGTGGTGTATTTATCGGCGATTGATGAAGCAGGTCTAATTATTGCTCAAGCCAATGCTAAAGTGAATGACAAAGGCGGGTTTGAAGCTGAGTTTGTACAGTGCCGACAAGACGGTGAGTTCTTGATGGTTTTACCTGAAGAGATTGACTGCATGGATGTTTCACCATCGCAGGTGGTATCTGTGTCTGCGGGTTTGATTCCCTTCCTTGAGCATGATGATGCAAACAGGGCACTGATGGGCTCCAATATGCAACGCCAAGCTGTACCGCTGGTTCGGGCTGAGAAGCCGCTTGTGGGTACAGGCATGGAAGCTGAAGTTGCGCGTGACTCTGGCGTTTCTGCTGTGGCACGTCGTGGAGGTTTGGTTGAGCGAGTGGACGCATCACGTATTGTTGTGCGTGTTGCTGATGATGAACAGGTTGAAGGTGAGCCAGGTATTGACGTTTATCGTTTGTTTAAATATCGCCGCTCCAACCAAAATACATGTTTTAACCAACGTCCTGTTGTGAAAGTGAATGATGTGATTGCTGCAGGTGATATTATTGCTGATGGTCCATCCACGGATCGTGGTGAGTTAGCACTTGGTCGCAATGTGCAGGTGGCATTGATGCCTTGGCGTGGTTACAACTTCGAAGATGCGATTGTGATTTCTGAGAAGCTGGTCAAAGATGATGTTTACACATCCATTCATATTGAAGAATTGAGCTGTGTGGCGCGTCAAACCAAACTAGGTGACGAAGAAGTTACCAGTGATATTCCCAATGTGAGTGAAGATGCACTTCGCAACTTGGATGAATCAGGCATTGCATTTGTCGGTGCTGAAGTGACGGCTGGCGATGTTTTGGTGGGTAAAATTACACCCAAAGGCGAGAGTCAGCTTTCACCCGAAGAAAAATTATTGCGTGCTATCTTTGGTGAGAAAGCATCGGATGTTCGCGATTCATCATTGCGTGTTAAGCCTGGTGATGAAGGTGTGGTCATTGATGTGCAAGTCTTCACCCGCCGTGGTGATGAAAAGAATGATAGAGCAAAATCGATTGAAGAAGCTTCAGTTGAACAACTTTATACAGACAAAGAAGAAGAGCGTCGTACATTAGAAGAGAATGTACGTCAACGCTTACAAGCTTTGCTTGCAGGTGAAAAAGCAGCATCGGTCAAAGGTTTGAACAAAGGTGATATTATTCCTGATGACCACCTGGCTTCACTAACGGTGAAGAATTTGTCGTCATTATCTGTGGATGATGATGCCATCAACACACAAGTTGCTGCGATTTTGAGCAATATGGATGAAGAACGGGCTAAAGTGGAAACGCGCTTTGAAGAAAAAGTAGCGAAAGTGCGCGAAGGTTCGGAATTGAAACCAGGCGAACTTGTTGTGGTTAAGGTGTTCATTGCGGTGAAACGCAAACTTCAACCGGGTGATAAGATGGCGGGTCGCCATGGTAACAAAGGTGTGATTTCAGTGATCGTGCCTGAAGAAGATATGCCATATGCTGCCGATGGAACAAGCGTGGATGTTTGTTTGAACCCTCTAGGTGTTCCTTCACGGATGAATATTGGTCAGATTTTTGAAGTACATATGGGTCATGCTGCCAAAGAATTGGGTCGCCGCTTGGATGAAATGATGCGAGCTGAAGTTGCGGCTGAAGAGCTGCGTGCATATCTTTTAGAAATCTATGAAAATGATGATAAAGCAGTCGCTTCCATCAAGAAAATGGGTGCAAAAGAAATCAAAGGGCTTGTGGATACATTGCGTGATGGCGTGCCTATTGCCACACCCGTCTTTGATGGTGCAAAAGAAGCAGACATCACACGTATGCTTGATTTGGCAGAAGTGGATTTGGATGGTCAAACAGAACTTGTATGATGGTTATACAGGCGAAAAGTTCGATCGCCCAGTGACTGTGGGTCAGATGTATATCTTAAAACTTCATCACTTGGTGGATGAGAAAATTCATGCCCGTTCAACAGGTCCTTATTCATTGGTGACACAACAACCCTTGGGCGGTAAAGCTCAGTTTGGTGGTCAGCGTTTTGGTGAGATGGAAGTGTGGGCATTGGAAGCATATGGTGCTTCTTATACGCTACAAGAAATGTTGACGGTGAAATCCGATGATGTTCAAGGTCGCACAAAAATGTATGAATCTATTGTGCGTGGTGAAATGTCGTTTGATGCAGGTATCCCTGAATCATTCAACGTGATGGTCAAAGAAATGAACGCATTGGGCATTGATATGTCTATGGTTAAAAAACCAAAAGAAGGTGAAGGAGAATAATCATGCAAGAACTTTTTAAATTATTCCAAAAACCAAGTCGCGCTGAAGATTTTGATGGCCTTCGTGTTGGTTTAGCCAGCCCTGAAAAAATTCGTTCATGGTCGTATGGTGAGGTTAAAAAACCTGAAACCATCAACTACCGTACATTCAAGCCTGAGCGTGATGGTTTGTTTTGTGCCAAAATCTTTGGCCCCATTAAAGATTACGAATGTTTGTGTGGTAAATACAAACGTTTGAAACACCGTGGCGTGGTCTGCGAAAAATGTTCGGTTGAAGTGATTCAGTCTAAAGTTCGTCGTGAGCGCATGGCACATATCGACTTGGCAGCACCTGTTGCGCATATTTGGTTCATGAAGTCTTTGCCTTCGCGCATTGGTCTCATTTTAGACAAAACATTAAAAGAACTCGAACGTATTTTGTATTTTGAATCTTATGTGGTGCTTGACCCAGGATTAACATCTTTGGATCAATACCAACTTTTGACTGAAGAAGAATATATTGAAGCCTTTGAAGAATATGGTGAAGAATTTCGTGCCGCTATGGGTGGTGAAGCACTAAGAGAAATGTTGAAAAACATTGACTTGGAAGAAGAACGCCAATCGTTGCGCGCGCAAATTGCAGCAACTAAGGCAATTACCAAACTCACCAAACTCACCAAACGTTTGCAAACCATTGAAGCGATGGTGGGTTCGGGTAACCGCCCTGAGTGGATGATTATGGAAGTGATTCCTGTGCTTCCGCCAGAAATTCGTCCGCTTGTTCCTTTGGATGGTGGCCGTTTTGCCACGTCTGATTTGAATGATTTGTATCGCCGTGTGATTAACCGTAACAATCGCTTAAAGCGTTTGTTGGAATTGAACGCACCAGAAATTATTGCACGCAATGAAAAACGTATGTTGCAAGAGTCTGTGGATGCTTTGTTTGATAATGCTCGCCGCTCCAAACCAATCGCTGGTAACAACCGTCGCCCGCTTAAGTCATTGTCTGATGTGATTAAAGGTAAACAAGGTCGTTTCCGTCAAAACTTATTGGGTAAACGTGTCGATTATTCTGGTCGTTCGGTGATTGTGGTTGGCCCTGAGTTGAAACTGCATCAATGCGGTTTGCCGAAAAAAATGGCGTTGGAATTGTTTAAACCATTTATTTATCATAAACTTGAAGTGCGTGAGTTGGCATCAACCATCAAACAAGCGCGTAAACTTGTCGAGCAAGGTATTCCTGAAGTTTGGGATATTCTAGCAGAAGTCATTCATGAACATCCTGTGTTGCTGAACCGTGCGCCAACACTGCATAGGTTGGGTATTCAAGCCTTTGAGCCGATTTTGATTGAAGGTAAAGCGATTCAATTGCATCCGCTTGTTTGTACTGCATTCAATGCTGATTTTGATGGCGACCAAATGGCTGTTCACGTTCCGTTGTCCACTGAAGCACAAATGGAAGCCCGTTCATTGATGATGGCATCGAACAATGTGTTGTCACCAGCTACGGGTAAACCTGTGATTGTGCCAACTCAGGATATGATTTTGGGCTTGTATTATTTGACCCGTGAACGCCCATTTGAGCCAGGCGAAGGTATGACTTTCTCATCACCTGATGAAGTGTTGCGTGCTTATGATGAAGGGGCTGTACGCATTCACTCGCGTATCAAATGTCGTATTCGTGGTAATATAGAGTCAACAACTGTGGGTCGTTCGATTGTATCCACAGTGTTGCCAGATGAGCTTCCATTCTCAAGCATCAACCGTGTGTTGGGCAAAAAAGAAGTGGCCAAACTGATTGAGCAATGTTTTGTTGCTGCAGGCAACAAAGCGACAGTATTGCTTGCCGACCGCTTGAAGCACTTGGGTTATACCTATGCAACACGTTCGGGGGCATCCTTCTGTTTGGGTGATGTGATTATCCCTGATAACAAAGTGCCGATGGTTGAAGCGACTGAAAAAGAAGTGCAAGACGTTCAAGTACAATACCGAGATGGTTTGATTACATCAGGCGAACGTTACAATAAAGTGATTGATTTATGGACGAACACCACAGAAAAAGTGGCGCGTTCTATGATGGATAACCTTCAAACCGAAGTGGTATACTCTGCCGACCGTAAACAATCAGAAGAAATGACCACATTCAACTCTGTATACATGATGGCTGATTCGGGTGCTCGTGGTTCAGCGCAGCAAATTCGTCAGTTGGCGGGTATGCGTGGTTTGATGGCAAAACCTGATGGTTCAATTATTGAAACACCGATTACGGCGAACTTCCGTGAAGGTTTGACCGTACTGCAATACTTTATCTCTACCCATGGTGCGCGTAAGGGTCTTGCCGATACCGCACTAAAAACAGCCAACTCGGGTTATTTGACACGTCGATTGGTTGATGTTGCACAAGACTCCGTAGTGCGTGAGCAGGACTGTGGTACAGAAACAGGTATTACCATTTCCGATTTGGTTGACGGTGGTGAAGTGATTGAAGCCATGTCTGAACGTGCGCTGGGTCGTGTATTGCTTGAAGCAGCAGTTGATCCGATCACGGGTGCTGAGATTGCGCCAGCAGGCACGATGATTAATGAAGATTTGGTTGAACAAATCGAGAAATCAACGATTGAATCCTTGCGTATTCGCTCGGTGTTGACTTGTGAAGCTGAAGAAGGTGTTTGTGGAACATGTTATGGTCGTGACCTTGCACATGGTACACCTGTTGCCATGGGTGAAGCTGTGGGTGTGATTGCAGCGCAATCGATTGGTGAGCCAGGTACTCAGCTTACCATGCGTACATTCCATGTTGGTGGTACGGCATCGCGTTCCACT
Organism: Ghiorsea sp.; assembly: GCA_030949605.1. Lineage (GTDB taxonomy): Bacteria > Pseudomonadota > Zetaproteobacteria > Mariprofundales > Mariprofundaceae > Ghiorsea. Next base: position 84,547 of record JAUZSH010000029.1, on the reverse strand, counting down.
GAAGCGGCATCTGTTGAATCGAAATTCAATGGTACAGCCCAACTTGAGCATGAAATTGTGGTAACCGATACCCAAGGTTCGGAAATTGTGATTAACCGTCATACTGAGTTGTTGGTGATGGATGCCAATGGCAAAGAAGTGGAACGTCATCGTATTCCATACGGTGCGCGTTTATTGGTGAAATCAGGCGAGACCGTGAAGCTTGGTCAAACCATGGTTGAATGGGATCCATACACCATGCCATTGATTGCTGAAGTGGATGGTAAAGTGCGTTATGTCGATATTGAAGAAGGCAAAACCATTCGTGAAGAAGTCGATGAAGTCACAGGCATGTCCAGCCGTGTGGTGATTCAAGGATCGGATGCAGGTTCTGCAGCACTTCGCCCACAAATGCACTTGGTTGACCCCAAAGGTGCAGATGATGACCCTATCATTATTGCGCGTACCAATGTTCCAGCGCGTTACTTCCTATCGCCAGGTGCGATTATGAACCGTGAAGATAGTGAAGAGGTGCGTGCGGGTGATGTGTTGGCACGTATTCCTCGTGAAACGTCAAAAACCAAAGATATTACAGGTGGTTTGCCACGTGTTGTTGAATTGTTTGAAGCGCGTAAGCCGAAAAACTTGGCATTTATTGCTGCTGCTGATGGTACGATTGTATTTGGTAAGGATATTCGTGGTAAACGCCGTATCTATATTGAACCCGATAATGGTGAAGATGCCTTTGAGTATCAAATCCCTAAAGGTTCACATATCAATGTACAAGAGGGTGACCGTGTGCGTCGTGGTGAGCGATTGATGGAAGGTTCACCAGCACCACATGATATTCTTAAGGTTTTGGGTATTGAAGCACTTTCAACGTACTTGACTGATGAAGTACAAGAAGTTTACCGTTTACAAGGTGTGAAAATCAATGATAAACACATTGAAGTGATTGTGCGTCAAATGATTCGCCGTGTGCAAATTATGGATGCAGGTTCTTCAACGTATGTTGCAGGTGAGCAGGTTGAGCGTAAACAAGTGGTACGCCAAAACCGCAAACTTGAAGCTGAAGGTAAAACACCAGCACGCTTTGAGCCAGTGCTGCTGGGTATCACCAAAGCATCATTGAATACGGAATCCTTTATCTCTGCGGCTTCGTTCCAAGAAACCACGCGTGTGATTACTGAAGCAGCTTTGGCTGGTAAAGTGGATTGGTTGCGTGGCTTGAAAGAGAATGTGATTCTTGGTCGCTTGCTTCCAGCAGGCACGGGTATGGCAGTGCGCAATGCACCCAAACCTAAAAGTGAAGAAGAGGGAGAAGTTGTAGCTGGTATCACGGAAACAGAAGCGGTTGTCGAAGATGCTCCGCAAGATGAAGCTGCGATTGAAGTAGAATCAAAAGAAGAAGTTTAAGCCAAATCAGTGTAATAAAAAGGCAGCTTAGGCTGCCTTTTTTGTTCATCCATGGTTATAGTATTGCGTATAGAAAGTGAGAGGTGAGTGATGTTACAAAAGTTTTTCGGGATGTTTTCAAAGGATATTTCCATTGACTTAGGCACTGCCAACACACTGATTTATGTGCGTGGTGAAGGTATTGTACTGAATGAAGCTTCTGTTGTTGCTGTTTATGAAGGTGGCGGCATGAAAAACAGAAAGGTGCTGGCTGTTGGTGAAGATGCCAAACGTATGCTTGGGCGTACACCTGACTCGATTCGCGCGATTCGCCCCCTTAAAGATGGTGTGATTGCTGATTTTGTGATTACCGAAGAAATGCTCAAACAATTTATTCGCAAAGTACATAAACGCGCTTGGGGTATTTCACCACGCATTGTGATTTGCGTGCCTTATGGCTCAACACCAGTAGAACGCCGTGCTATTCGTGATTCAGCTCTAAATGCGGGCGCACGCCAAGTGTTTTTGATTGAAGAACCAATGGCAGCAGCGATTGGTGCGGGTTTACCCGTCACAGAAGCCAATGGTTCTATGGTTGTGGATATTGGTGGTGGTACAGCTGAAATCGCAATCATCAGTTATGGTGGTATCGTATATTCACGCTCTGTGCGTATCGGTGGTGATAAGTTTGATGAAGCCATTATTAACCACCTGCGTCGCAAATATAGTTTGTTGGTGGGTGCGCCAACGGCTGAACGGATTAAAATGATACTGGGCAGTGCATGTGCGCAAGAAACACGCCGTGAAATGGATGTGAAGGGTCGCGATTTAATCAATGGTGTACCTAAAAACTTATCGTTGAATGATTCGGATATTCTTGAAGCATTGATTGAGCCAGTGAATGCGATTGTGGAAGGTGTCAAAGTATGCTTGGAGCAAACACCGCCTGAATTGTCGGCAGATATTGTGGATAAAGGCATTGTCCTCACGGGCGGTGGCGCATTGTTAAGAGGTTTGGATACCTTGCTGCGCGATGAAACAGGTCTCCCTGTGACGATTGCAGAAAACCCATTGGACTGTGTTGTGGTAGGAAGTGGTCATGTATTGGAAGAGTTGGACAAAATGCGCGGCGTTTTATTTGAAGAATGACTTTAGGGCGTAGTCCACGCTTTAAAAGCGCCCATGTTTGGTGGGTCTTCTTATTTCTCATCATTATCCTTTTATCATTTAAATATCCTGTTGGGCAACGGCTTCAATTGGCTGTTGCTCCTCTTTTGCATGGCATTCAAGCACCTGTTCGCTGGTATCAAGATTGGATGTTGTGGTTTGAAAGTAAAGAGGAATTGCAGTCACGTTACCTTGCTTTAGAAATGGCTCATGCCAAGCAACAAGCCTTGGTGTTGGAAACTGAAGCCCTACGCACTGAAAACCAACAGTTGCGTGCTTTTCTGAACATTCAACAGATTCAACACTACGCATGGCGGGTGGCGCGCGTGATTAGTCGAGGTCCAGAGCGTAAAAGTAGGCACTTAATGCTTGAAGTTCAACGCGCTCAGAAAGATGATGTTGTTGTATCGCATCAAGCATTGATTGGTTTGATTGCGGAAACCAATGACACTCATGCTGTTGTACGAACGATTTTGGACGCATCTGTAACGGTGCCTGTGACCATGTTTGGCAGCAACCTTGCCGCATTGGTGCGTGGTGATGGCGAATATTTGAAAGTTGATTTTGTGCCATTGACCCAAGCACCGAATGTTGGTGATGTGTTGGTGACCAGTGGTGCTGGGGGTATTTTCCCTGCAGGTTTAGCTGTGGCGAGAGTTGAGAAAGTGATTGCGATTGATGGCGGTGTGTTTGCCGAGGTGCAGGCAAGCCCCATTGCTGCATGGCAGCGTGATGCTTGGTTGGCTGTTGTGGTGAAGTTAAATGCCGTTGATGGAAAGTAATATACGTTATTATATTCTGGCAGGTGCTGCACTGCTGGGTTTGTTCATTAATATGAGTTTTTCATGGTTACTCGTGATGCCTGATTGGAGCTTGTCCATATTATTGGCGATGCTTTTAAGCCAAAGAAGTACATGGTACTGGGTGCTTCCCTTGATTGGCCTACATGACTATTTATTGTTTTGCTCGGTGTGGGTAGTATTTCCTTTTGCAGTGCTGTCAGCACTGCTGTTAATGTATGCTGATGTAAGTTTAGCCCCTGGGCAATACCAACGTTGGGCGAGCTTACTTTTAGCTTGTGCCCCCCTGTTGTTTGCCGATGTTGGCTGGCTACCGTGGTTACTGACCGTGACGTTAACCGTTTGGATATGGTCATATTTGTCTGTTAAACGTGAGAAGGTTTATGTGGAACCCACTTGAAATTCGCCAACGCTATAATTTACGCATTTATTTATTCTTAGTTGCTGTCGTTGTTTTGGTAGTTGTTTTATTTGCGCGCATGGTGCAATTGCAATGGGTGCAGTATAATCAATATTTTGTTCAATCTGAAAATAATCGTATTCATGTATCACCGATATTACCCATACGTGGCATGATGACAGACCGTAATGGTTTAGGTTTGGCGGTGAATAAAATATCTTACAAAATTACTTTAATCCCTGAGCGCGTTGAGAATTTAGATGATACATTGGCTTTTATCCAGCATTTAATGCAGTGGAAGAACGAGCGCATTCAACGGCTAAAAAAGAAAATTAAGTTGTCTCGCTCTGATAGAGCAGTATTACTCAAAGATCATCTGACTTGGCAAAGTGTTGCCCCGATTGCAGCACGTCTGCATCATTATTCGGGGGTGAATGTGGTGGCGGCTACTCACCGAGAATACCCATATGCTATGGAAGCTGCCCATATCGTGGGTTATTTATCCTTGGTGCGTGATGTGGATGTTCAAAAAGGTTACTTGCGTATGGAGTATGTGGGGCGCAGTGGTTTGGAGCGTATTTTAGAACAACGCCTACATGGTGAATTGGGCTATCAATACGAAGAGGTGAATGCAAGGGGGCGGCGTGTCGCTTTGATAAAAACAATTCGCCCGACAACGGGTGAAAATGTTCAGTTAAGTCTTGATATTACACTGCAAGAGGTTGCTGCAAATGCGCTTCAAGGAAGAACAGGGGCCGTGGTGGTTTTGGATGTACACACGGGTGAGGTCTTGACCCTGTTGAGTATGCCTGGCTATGACAGTAATAAATTCATTACTGGCCTAAACAGCGCACAATGGAAGTCATGGTTAGAAGATGTTGAACGGCCGCTGCTCAATCGAACCACGCAAGCTGCTTATCCGCCTGCTTCAACGCTAAAAATGGTGACCAGCTTTGGGGGGCTTGCTGCGGGCCTTCGTTTGGCCGAGGGAAGTACACAATGCCCTGGTTATGTGGAGCTGGCGGATCGGAGAATTCGCTGCTGGAAAAAGCGAGGGCATGGAAAGGTTGATTTGCATGATTCGCTGGTGCATTCATGTGATGTTTACTTTTATGAAATGGGCGATGCTCTGGGCATGGAAAGGTTGTCTGAAGCTATTAAAGATTGGGGGTTTGGCGAGCGTACAGGCATTAACTTACCGCCAGAGTCTCGTGGCAACGTGCCTTCAAAACGCCATCCAAGTGGACGAAACTGGTATCGGGGAGAAACCATGATTACGGCGATTGGTCAAGGTTCAACCACCGTCACACCTTTGCAAATGGCAAGGTTTGCTGCAGCCATTGCCAATGGTGGTAAAATTTTAACCCCTCTTTTGGAAAAAGGTGAGCCTGTCCGTGTGATTCGATCCATAGAGGTGAGCAAACAAGCATTGCGAAGCGTAAGGCAAGGTATGCGTGATGTTGTCGCAGAACCCAAAGGCACGGCACATTGGCAGTTGTCACAGGCGAAGTGGACCGTGGCAGGCAAAACAGGAACAGCGCAGGTTGTGAAAATATCTGCTGATGATAAACGAACATTTTCTGATGCACGAGAGCATCAAGACCATGCTTGGTTTATGGGCTATGCACCATTTGAGAAGCCTGAAATTGCATTTGCAGTCTTTGTGGAGCATGGAGGGCATGGAGGAAGTGCGGCAGGGCCGGTGGCGCGTAAAATCGTAGATTTTTGGGCAGATAAAATGAAGAAAGAGCGTGAACAGGATCAGCCATGAAGACATTGAAAAAAATGGATGTGATCTTGTTATTGTGCCTCTTTATTTTGGCAACGGCAGGTATGCTGACATTATTTTCGGCGGTACATTCAGGTGACTTATCGGTATGGTATAAGCAAGGTGTCTACTGGTCTATTGGTTTATCGGCGATGGTTGCGATGTGTTTTATTCCACTTCGTTTTATCGGTCTGATGGCGTGGCCGATTTATGCGCTGGCATTGTTGGCTCTCATGCTTGTTCCACTGATTGGTGATGTGCATATGGGGGCAAGGCGCTGGTTGGATTTGGGTATTGTTAATCTTCAAGCATCGGAGTTGATGAAATGGGCATTGTTGATGATGTTGGCATATTGGTTTTCAACACGAGAAGCTTCTTCAGTGAAAGATTTAAGTATTGCTTTGTTATGCACACTGATACCCGCAGGCTTGATTGTCATACAACCTGATTTAGGCACGGCATTGGTGGTGATGATCGCGGCGATGGTTGTGATTTTGATGGCAGGCTTTCCGTGGAAATGGTTCATGGGCTTGCTGGCACTTAGCCCTGTTGCAGGTTATGTGCTGTGGCACAATATGCATGATTATCAAAAGGGTAGGGTTTTAAGCTTTCTTAACCCTGAATCTGATCCTTTGGGTAAAGGTTATCATGTGATTCAATCATCGATTGCGATTGGTTCGGGTGGTTTGTTTGGTAAAGGTTATTTGGAAGGTAGCCAGTCGCGGCTCCACTTCTTACCCGAGCAACACACAGACTTTATTTTTGCTGTGTTGGCTGAAGAAGGTGGTTTGTTTGCTTCGACAGTGTTGTTTATACTGTATGCGGTATTGATTGCTAGAATTTTGATTATTGCTTTGCAAGCCCATACCCGTTTTGGTGGCTTGTTATGCGTCGGTATTGCCACCATCTTCTTTCTTTATGTGTTTGTGAATATTGGCATGGTATCAGGTATGTTGCCTGTGGTTGGTGTACCACTTCCTTTTATCAGTTATGGTGGTTCAGCGTTATTAAGTATGTTGCTAGCCTTAGGCTTGGTGATGCGTGTCAGTATTGAATCGCATGGTAAAGTGAGTTGGCAACGCCCTGGCAGCGCATTGGTTTAACCCGCATTATTCATAAATACTGTCTCGCCCTTGCTTGCCCCTTTATTCGCAACAAATTTTTCATCCATTGTTCGTAAGCACAGCTACGAATCAATTTCTTCAAAACGCGTTGCAAACAAAGTTTCTGCGCAATCATCACGACGATTTATGAATAATGCGGGTTAAGATGTTTTCGGAAGCTTCAGCGCAATAATACTGGTGGTGAGTAAAATGAGAGTACCCAAGAACAACATGGACGTTGTTGAATCAACCTCCATCGCTACTGCCCAAGTATAAAGCCCCGTAGCCAGTAGCATGGCGATGTTTTCAAAGAAATGTTGCACCGCAACCGCATGACCACTGCCCACCGTTTTATGCCCAACATCTTGCAGTAAAGCATTGATAGGTACAACAAATAAACCGCCGAAAATACCAGCTATAAACAGTAACCCACGCGCTGCATTGAGGTCATCAACCATCATCAATGCCAATACCGAAAGCCCCAAACCATAGGCGGCCAAACGTGTGCGTTGGAGGTTGTGCATGGGAATAAGTTTAGGGGCTAATAATGCGCCAATAGCGATGCCTAATGCGATAAAAAGTGTCAGTAAGGATATATCCTCACTGCTGTTTAAAAGTAAGGTGGCAGGAGCCCATACGATGATAATTAAGCGTAAGCTGACGGCAGATGCCCAAAATAAACTCACGCCCAATGTGGCAAAGCGAATGGAAGGTGTTGCCATCAAGGTGTTGATGGTCTTTTTGAAGCTTCCCAACACACCTTTTTTTTCTTTGGGATGAGCAGCGGGAAGTTGACTCATGAATGTGGTAATCAAAGCTGAAAGTAAATACATAGCCAACACAAAACACAAGGCAATAAAGATAGATTGGTCAGCGATTTTCGCACCAACCACAGTGCCTAATAAGATGGCAACAATGGTGCTTCCTTCAATCCAACTGTTGCTCTTCATGAGTGAGGATTCATTGTCGGAAAGTTCGGGTAAAATACCATACTTTGCAGGGCTATACGTGGCAGCACCAATACCCACCACGGCATAGGCAATAAGCGGTTCAACACCTGCAATCATCATCAGTGCACCTGTGGCTTTGATGATATTGGCAAGAAGCAAAACACGGGGTTTTGAAGTGGTGTCGGCAAATGTGCCAACCCATGGTGCGAGCACAACAAAGGCAATCAGGAAACAGCCTTGTAGCGCAGGAATATACCAATCTCCTTCAAGCGCACCCTGCATCACCATCGCCACGGCGACAAATAAGATAGCATTGTCTGCCATGGCAGTGAGAAACTGGGCTGAAAGAAGCTTTTTTAGGTCATTATTCATCTTTTTCTTTAAGCATCTTTTCGGCTAAAGCTTGTGCTGCGACATAGTGAATTTTACCCGTACCTAAAAGTGGCACTTCAGATACAAACAAGTATTGGCGAGGGACAAGCATATCATTGACGCCAGACTCATGGGAGAATTGAACAAGCTCCTTGCGGTTTGGTTTTTCAAGAGTGCTCATCAAGACAATTTTTTCACCCTTGCAGGGGTCTGGAAAGGCCAAAGCAACATGATCATGTTCTGGCCAACAATGTTTGCACAATTCTTCCACAGCCGTGAGCGATAACATCTCCCCTGCAACTTTGGCAAAGCGTTTGGCACGCCCTTGAATACTGAGAAAACCTTCATCATCAATAGAAACAATATCACCCGTATCATACCAACCACCTTCAGGTGGTAAGAGTACACCAGGATTGTCATGCATCAAATAACCTTTCATGACGTTGGGTGCTTTGACAAACAAACGTCCACCTTTAGAAATGCCTGGCACATGCTCCAAGCGGTATTGCATACCTGGCATCATCCGACCTACGGAGTGAAGTTTATAGTGCATGGGGGTGTTGACTGAAATGACGGGTGTGGTTTCTGTCGCACCATAACCTTCAAGGATGCGAATACCAAACTTCAGCATCCATGTTTCACGGGTTTTATCTTGCAGTTTTTCTGCACCCGCCACAGCGTATTTCATGGTTTGAAAATCATAGGGATGTGCGTGTTTGGCATACGCGGCCAAAAATACATTGGTTCCAAAAAGAATGGTGGCATCAATATCATAAGCAAATTCAGGAATGATTTTGTAGTGTAAAGGTGATGGATAAAAAAAGGTTTTGATGCCGTTGAATGTGGTCAACATTGAACCCGCTGTAAATCCAAAAGAATGAAAAAAAGGTAAAGTATTCAAGCAGACATCATGGGTGTTAAATGGGATGCTGGCATTGATTTGTTCAATGTTGGCAAGGATGTTTTCATGCGACAATACAACGCCTTTGGGTGTTCCTTCAGAGCCAGATGTAAACAAAACAACTGCAGCATCAGAAGAATCAACGTTTTTAATAAGTCGGCGAATGCCTATGGATGAAAACTTTGCCATAAACAGCCCTTTGAGCTTATGCGCGATGGATAGTTTACTTTTGAGGTCCTCCAAATAAACCACGTTGGCTTTCTTTTCGATGATTTCAACCAGGTGTTCGAGTTCAGCTGCTTCAATAAACTTTCGTGAGGTGATTACCGTTTGAATGGTGGCTGTTTCAAGTGCAGCGGTGGTGGCGCTTTCACCCATGGTGAAGTTGAGTAATGCAGGCACAGCACCTCTAGCTTGTATGGCGAAGAAGGTGATATAACAAGCGTTGACGTTGGGTAGTAAAAGACCAACACGCTCACCATGTTGCATGGATTGGGGTAAAAGCTGTTGTAGCACCATAGCGCGGGTAAATACATCGCTATATGTGAGAGGCGTGCGTTCTAAGTCTTCAATGATTTCATGCTTTTTACCGTGGGTGTTGGCGGCTTCAAGAAGCTTGTCCCATAAGCGAAGTTTGTAGTTTGAGGTGTGAAACAACATATCACGCATGATGTCTTCAAGCATTTGCGCACCTTTTTTTCTGCGCTCACGATGGTTTAGACTTTCAGGTAGCTCAAGCTTTTGGGCGGGTAGGATGTCTAAGGTGATTTGAGGAAACCAACGAAGTTTCAACAAGTCTTGCATACGAGAGAATGGTGTAAACTGTGCGCCATTGATACGAATAGGCAGAATATAAGCATCTGCTTTATCCGCCATCATAGCTGAGCCTGGGTAAATCTTCATTAATGAGCCCGTGTTGCTAATGCGACCCTCAGGAAATACGACTACTTTTTGCCCTGCTTGAATGTGTTGAATGATGGTTTTCATCGCCATGGGGTCGCTATGATCAATGGCAAAGATTGGCATGGTGCGCTTGATGGGTGCAAACCACCATCTGTTGTAATATTTACTGTGAATGCCAAAGCTGATGCCTTGTGGTAAAAATAGACCCAGTAATATGCCATCTAAGAATGAAATATGGTTGGCGATAATTAAAGTGCGTTGTCCTGAATTGTTGAAATTGTCTAAACCTGTTAGGCGAACGCGATAAATGATTTTAAACATCCATTTGGTGATAAACATGAGAAGCGTCATACTGCACCCCCTTGATGTTGTGTTGTAAACTTCGCCACCAATGTGGCTGCGATATCTTGCAAAGTATACCCATCATCGTTGAGTTTGTTGGTGATATTGAGCATGCAGATGCCATGTATACCCGCCCATAAAGCACGCGCTTCAATAGCAATATGCTGTAGGGGAAGCTCGGGGTGAATATGTTGCAGTTGAGACTCCAATATATGAAACAAGCTGGTGCGCTGCTCATAATAATCTTGTGGTGTATCCTCGGTGTTGGTGAATTGATGTTCAAACAAGGTTAGCCATAAATGGGGATTGCTTCGAGCAAAATTGATATAGGTATTGGCCATGGCTTGAAGGGCTAGCTCGCCTTTTTCTGATGTGTCTGCTGCTTGTTGGAGCAGTGTTTCTAATGTTGATAGTGTTTTGAGATTCACAGCAAAGATAAGAAAATCGATACTCTTGAAAAGGTTATACAGTGTACCTACGGAGCAAGCTATTTTCTTGGCGATAAAGCGGGAATTTAAGCCGTGCAGTCCATGTGTGCTGATGCGATTTTGAGCATTTTTAATGGCAAGGTTGCGTAAGTTTTCATGTCGTTTTTGCAATGTGACTCTCCTTTAACGGGCTTGAAGTGAACGATGTTCAATTGAGGTTTGAACAGTATGAACGATGTTCATTTATGTCAAGCACCTATGGCAGCTATGTGAAACTTAATGTTTCTCCTTTATCACTTATCGTTGCATGTGTTGAGATAGTAACTGATGTTACGCACCCAGCATCTTGAACTCTTGTAATTCCTCGTTCCCACCGTCCTCGGTGGGAATGCATACACCATGACAATAGGCATCAACTTTTTCCAAGGCTTATGCGTTCCATTCCTGCATGGGTGGTGAGGTTTTTAGCATTCGCCTCAATTTTAGTTTTGGGACTGGACTTAAGGGCTGATATTCGTTTAAGTTTGTTCATGAAAAGGTGACTATTCTGCATTGTTTTTTTAGTCCCTAACTCCTTGTATAATATACCTTTTTTACCCTTTTAGAGTAATAGGAATGCAGGATTAGGTAATAGTTTGATCCAAAGTTGTTACAGTTACCTCATACGGTAATAGTGTGAGGGTTAATATTACAGTTGACGGATGATAAATAAATCCCTATGTTTCGCCGCCTTCCAAAGTTGGGAGATGTTTTTAAATGTCGGGGCGTAGCGCAGCCTGGTAGCGCATCTGGTTTGGGACCAGAGGGTCGGGTGTTCGAATCACCCCGCCCCGACCATTTAAAACAAACATGTTCGATTAGATTGGTCTGCTGGAATTAAGCGCCTGTAGCTCAGCTGGATAGAGCAACGGACTTCTAATCCGTAGGCCGCAGGTTCGAATCCTGCCAGGCGCGCCATTTCGGCAACCGTATCAGAAATATGGTGGACGTAGCTCAGTTGGTAGAGCCCCGGCTTGTGATGCCGGTGGTCGCGGGTTCGAGTCCCGTCGTCCACCCCATTTTTTCTTAGCATTTTACCCTTTGTAATCATTAGTTTAGAGTGTTTTTACTTCTGTCAAAGAAGCCTCTCCTGAATTCAAGTGATAAGTGCAATTTCCACTATCGATTTTATGTGAACGCCTGTATTTTCCTCAAATACTTCGTATGGAGTTTTGAACCCCAAACACTTTTTGGGTCGGTTATTAAGCCTATGAACGGCTTTTAGAACTTCTTTTGTAGTCACTTCAAGCAAGCTCATTGCTTTGGGGAAGTACTGCCGTAGAAGACCGTTTGCATTCTCATTTTGACCACGTTCCCAAGAGTGATAGGGCTTTGCAAAATAGGCATTACAGTCGAGTGTTTTGGCGATGGTCTTATGGAATGCGAATTCTTTGCCGTTGTCGAAAGTGATCGTGTGTACCCAGTCTTTTTGTCCGCTAAAACATATTATTAGCCACTGCGCAGCAGTGGCTAATAAGTATAATAAGGGGACGACGCTTTAATGCTGTTGTGAAACTAGCCACCTTCCATTTTCCATAACAAAAATCTCGGCAACTCCATCGTAACTATTCATAATATACCGGTCTTCGAATCTCTCATCCTTCGGCATAGAGGCAGCATCTTCCTTTCCAATTTCAACATACCTATTAATGATCGCTTCTGGATTTTTTGCATTGAAAAATGAAAGCCCCATAGGAGAATTAATCCAACGTAGCTCACCAGATAATTTTGGGCCATTTTCTGTTCTTAGCATAAACATCAATGAGTATTTTTTATGGCCTTTATCATTACGAACACACCAAAACACCGCACTATCTTCAGCATTTCCGTCTACCACTCCATAAAGATAAGGAGGATCAATTGGGCCTGGTTTATTAACAAAAAAATCATTTGGTTGGCTACAGTTGTTCTTCTTCGCAAGTTTAACCAATTCTTCTGGCATAATTAAGCTGGCTCCAAATGAAGCCGCCCAAGTACAGCTAGAGGCAAAAGTAACTAGAAGAAACAAATAAAATATCGGTCTCAAAATCATTAATACTTCCCTCCATACTTTTTGCGATTTTATAATAAGGGGACGTTTCCCTTTTCCTAACCAACAAGTCTTTATAAATCATTATAAATCATTATAAAACATATGTTTAGCATCCATTCACCTCATTAAAGGGAAGCGGCCCGAATGGCACTAAGTTAAGCAATTTATGCTGTGTTTACAACGTTTTTCACCGCATTTACGTTATCACTAAAATGTGTGAAGATTGTCTTTTATTTCAACACAACCGATTCGATTCCTCCTACTATACGAAGTGCTTTTATTCAATGTTACATTGGTCTAAGTGCCTTTTACGACCAGAAATATAATAGCCAAACTTACCGAGTCATAAAGCGTTGTTTTTCAACAAGTCTTGAGGTTTTTCGTTCCAAACGAGCCATGCTAAATTGCTTAACTTAGTGCCATTCGGAAGCGGCCCCTTTTTCTTTAGGTTTAGCACATGCCTTTTTGTTGTATGGGTGGGCATGGGGTATAGCCATAAGAACAATAAACACAGCAGTCACCCGCTTTGGGTTTAAGTGCTGCTTGGCAAGATGTACACTCATAAAACCATTGGCAAGCATCCGTTGGCATGGGTTCCTTTTTCTGAAAGCCACATTCTGGGCAGGTTATGGTTGAATCAGGAATGATTTGATTTGTCATGCTCACTCTCCTTCAATTTATTATTTTTCAATAAGGCATATACAACCACACTCATAAAAAACACAAGTGCTGGCAATAAAACAATATCAAGATATCCAGCCCAAGCCGAAAGACCAATACTCGCCAATAACACGACAAGTAAAGGTGTAAAGCAGCATACAGCGGCAACCACTGTGCCCAAAATCCCAAGTCTAAGTAATTGTGATTGTTTCATATTTAGCGACCTAGTTGAAGAAGGAAAGGTAATAGATAAGGAAAAAATAATAGGGCCATTGCAATAAACCCCATGATCCAAAGCCATAGTGGTTTGGGTGGCGGACACCCCTGAATAATGCATGTTTTTCGAGATTGCCAGTATAACCAGCCTGTCCAAACAAGTAACCCAAAAGTAATCACCATAAACAAAGGTCGAAACGGTTCAAAAATCATCAAAGCTGAGACAGAACCCATACCTAAAATAACAAGTACAAATGGTCCTATGCAACAAGCCGATGCCAGCATTCCTGCAATAATAGCGCCAAACAATGACACTTTTTGATTCAAAATAACCAACTTATTCATCATCATTCTCCATAGCGTTTAAAATAGGGCATGAATCATTGGTCCCTTTTTGTTCACATTTCTCAGCAAGCTCAAGCAATACATTTTGTATGCGTAAAAGGCTTTGGATGCGCAGAGATATTTCACTGGCTTTGTTCGTTGCAATTTGCCGAACTTCGTTACAGTTACTTCGCCCCGACTGTAATGACAATAAGGTTTTAATTTCTTCAAGTGTGAAACCAAGTTCTTTCGCATGAACGATAAACAACAATCGCTTCACATCAGTCGCTGAATATATACGGTATCCTGATGCTGAACGCTTAGGCTGGCGCAATAAATCACGCCTTTCATAATAACGTATGGTATCAATGTTTACCTTTGCTTTTGTTGCCAATTCGCCAATTTTCATGCTGTAATGATAAACCATAGAGTATGGTCAAGGGTCAAGCCTTTTGTTTTAATCGTGTAGAGGAACTTTATGAAATAAGCTTGCTGCACCCAAAATGCCAGCGTTATCCTGCAAAGCTGATGGGATAACGTTTATTTTTCCTTGAAGTGGCGGGATGAGGTTTTTATTGAGTGAAGCCATAATCTTGGGGTGAAGTATATCCCATGCGCCGATTAAACCGCCGCTGATGGTCACGGTGCGGATGTCTAAAAGTGTGATGGCTTGGGCAATGGAAGCACCCAAACACATAGCTGCGCTCTCAAAAACATCAGCCGCTTGTTTATCACCCTTTACAGCGCGTTGATAAATATGTTGGGTTGATGTGTGTACACCTGCAATCTCATTGTATCGGTCACTGATTGCCGTGGCAGAGGCATAAGCTTCCACGCAACCAAAACTACCGCAGCCACACAACCTTGCTTGTGATCCATACTCAACTTTGAGATGACCAAACTCCATCGCCATGCCACTTTCACCTGTATATGGCGTGTTGTTCAGTATCAAACCACCACCAATGCCTGTACCCAGCGTAATATGCAGTAAATTCTTATGCCCTTGCCCTGCACCAAAGGTTTGCTCACCAATGGCGGCGCATAAGGCATCATTTTGGGCTGTCACTGACATGGAAAGTCTACCCGAAAGCTTTGTTGCCAGTGCGAAGTTAGAAAGTTGTGGAATATTAGGGGATGCTGCCAACACACCTGAATTGCCAATAAAAAAACCAGGGAAACCTATGCCAACACCTTGAATATTATCGAGGGGTAATTGCTGTACGGCAGCTTCAAGCGTATGCAAGATATGCTGCTCTGCTTCAAGCTTGGACATGTTTTGCAAAATACTAAAGTCCGCTTGATGACGGACTTCTTCAAGGATTAAACCATCACAAATGCGGGCAAGCCGAATATTCGTACCACCAATATCTGCCGCAATAACATTGCTCGTGTTAGTCATCCAATAGCCCTGTATATAATTGTACATAAGCTTCAGCCGATGCTTGCCATGATGAATCACGCTTTAAGGCGCGTGTACGAATGCGAGACCATGTTGTTGGTTTTTTGTAAACAGCTACCGCTTGCTCAACCGCTACATCAAATGCCTCGGCGATGGCACCTTCAAAATGAAAACCTGTGCCTTGCTTCTTATCTTGATTGTAGTCTACCACGGTGTCTTTCAGACCGCCCGTTGCGCGCACAATCGGCACATTGCCATAACGCATTGCCATGAGTTGCCCCAAGCCACAGGGCTCAAAACGCGAAGGCATCAGGAACATATCACCTGCCGCATAAATTTGGCGAGCTAGGTCTTCACTAAACCCACGGTAGAAATACATCTGTGTTGGATTGGCTTCTGCCAATGCTGTTAAGGCTTGTTCGTCATTTGCATCACCAGAACCAAGAATGACAAGTTGATAACCACGGTCTAACCATGCTTGAATATTGGCGAGCATCAAATCAATGCCTTTTTGTTCGGCAAGGCGAGAAATCAAGGTTAACAAGGGAACTTTAGCATCTACTTTTAAGCCTACTTGCTGTTGCAATGCCTTCTTACACTTGGCTTTTCCAGCAATTTTACCTGCACCAAAGTTACTGTTGATGGCGGTATCTGTGAGAGGATTCCAAGCATCCAAATCGAGTCCATTAACGATACCCAAAAGTTTGCTGGCATGATGTTGCAAAAAGCCTTCAAGCGCACAACCATATTCAGGTGTCATAATTTCTTCGGCATAGGTTGGGCTAACTGTGGTGAGCGCGTGCGCTGCTTCAATTCCCGCTTTCATGCAGTTGATTTGGTTGTGAAATTCATAACCATCCATGTGAAAATACTGGCTAGGCAACCCCAACCTGTGAATCCATTCGGGCGGAAACACACCCTGATATGCAAGGTTATGAATGGTGAACACAACTTTAGCCTTGGTGAGGTTGGGATGATGAATGTATTGTGTTTTTTTAAGCAAGGGCACCATGCCTGTTTGCCAATCATGGCAGTGGATAATGTCCACAGGTTTATTCATTTGGGCAATGGCTTCAAGAGCAACACGGTCAAACAAGGTGTACCGCAGCAAGTTATCTTCATACGCACCACCAACTGAACCATAGATGCCTTCACGGTCAAATAAATCATCTTGCTCAACCAAAAGAAATCTAAGGTTATCAATCACTGCTTCATGCAATAGGCATTGACGCTGCTGACCATCCACCCACATTTCAATGCTGGTATGGAGCGGTTGGGTGGTGATATTATTATTGTTTAAATCTTGGCGATAAAAAGGAAGAAGAACAGTCACTTTATGTCCCAAATCTTGCAATGCCAAGGGTAAAGAGCCTGCAACATCAGCAAGCCCCCCCGTTTTAGCAAGTGGTATTGCTTCTGATGCAATAAATACAATATTGAGTTGTGCCATATTTTCCTCCGAAAAGTTTATACAAACGTACTTGAACTGATAAAATTGTTACCTTGAATTTGTGTCAATCAATACAACTTAGACCGTCGTGACTTTCCATGCTCCCTTAGTGAGGGTGCTGTCTACAAGCTAATGTCATTTTAAGGTGCGTCAATACCTTCTCTTAGTCTTCAGAGCATGCCTATGAAAAATCATTCTTTATGATTGACACCATCTGTGCTGCGATTATGATGCGCTTCCTTTTTTAGATTCGTAGGAGTTTCAAATGAGTTTTACATACAAACCAAGTCGTATTCGTCGTGCTCGCACATGTGGGTTCCGTGCTCGCATGGCAACTCGTGGTGGTCGTGCCGTGCTTAATCGCCGTCGTGCTAAAGGCCGTAAGCGTTTATCTGCATAAAACAGATTTTCCTCGCGAATTCCGTTTAATCAGCAAAGCTGATTTTGCGCGAATGAAGCAAGGTAAACGCTTCAGAATATTAGGATTGAATTTTATCGTAGCCCCAAATGCTTGCAATCATGCACGTTTGGGGTTCGCTGTTTCCACCAAATATGGTAATGCTGTACGGCGTGGTCGTCTCAAGCGCTGTTTAAGAAGTGCATTTCGCCAACATCTTATTCGCAATCAAGGTATTGATATTTTGGTCATTCCCACACCACAACTGCAATCCAAAACAGTGTCTGAGCAAAGCATTGTTGCTTGCTTGAATAAACTCCTTATACGGGTTTAGCATGAAATGGACACTGATTAAGTTGGTGCAATTTTACCGCTACTGTATTTCGCCTATGTTGCCTTCACGCTGCCGCTTTATGCCGACATGCTCGGAATATGCACTTGAAGCATTGCAGAAATATGGTGCATGCAAAGGCGGCTGGCTAGCCCTCAAACGTATTCTGCGTTGCCATCCTTTTTCATCATGTCATGGTTACGATCCACTGCCATGAACAGTAGTTTCTTTAACACTTTAATACATAGGATTTTATTTTAATGGACAACAAAAACCTGATTCTAGCATTTGCACTTTCCATGGCTGTTTTGTTTGGTTGGAGCTGGATGTTTCCACCCCAACAACCCACTCCCCAGCAGCTTGAACAAACCCAGCTTGATACAGTAAACAATGCAACCAATGGTGTCGCTGCAATGCAAGCAGCACCTGTCACGCATATGGGCGAGCGCAAGGCTACGGATTCCATT
This sequence comes from Ghiorsea sp., assembly GCA_030949605.1. Classification (GTDB taxonomy): domain Bacteria; phylum Pseudomonadota; class Zetaproteobacteria; order Mariprofundales; family Mariprofundaceae; genus Ghiorsea. Next base: position 66,724 of record JAUZSH010000029.1, on the reverse strand, counting down.
CCGCAAACAGTGCATGCCGAATCCATCCAAACCTTCGGTAATGATGTTTTAGAGCTTACGATCAATGCCAAGGGCTGGGTCACTGATGCAGTCTTATTGAACTATCAAGTATCTTTGGACAACCCTGAGAAAATCAAACCACTCACTAGCGGCGAGCTTCATGAAGCATATATCAACAGTGGTGTGGTAGGGCAAAACCTAGCCGAACCGTTTAAACTTACTTCTCTTGAAGAAAAAAATCACCAAACACTGGCATCATTTGAAGCCAAGCTGAGTGATGGTTATGTTTGGCAGCGAACCTATACTTTAGAGCAAGGCTCTTATTTGGTGAATGTGGTTGACCGTATTGTTGGTGGTGCAGGGCTTAAGCTTTACCGCCAAGTTGTCGAAAAAAATCCGCTTGCAGAAAGTATGGATACCTACAACGAGCATATTGGCCCCATTGGTTATTTTGACGGTAAACTGTTTGAAGTGAGTTATGACGACCTTGATGAGTCTGGCGCGAAAAAACTGGCTGCATTGGGTGGTTGGACAGGTATGATGACCCGTTATTTCATCTCCTCTATTTATGGTGCAAACCAAGATGAAAGCTATCGCTACTACTATCAAGGTGATGGTCGCTCCTACCAAGCAGGTATGATTAATGACGGTGTGGTTGAGCAAGGCGACATGGTCTTTGATAACAATATGTATATTGGTCCAAAGTCTGTACCCACCCTTGAAAAGCTGGGTGTTGGGCTTGAACGCAGCGTTGATTTTGGCTGGTTTACAGTCATTGCTGAACCCCTACATCAGGTCATGTTATGGCTCAATCAATATGTATCCAACTACGGTGTCATTATCGTTTTAATGGTCATTGCCCTTAAAATCATTCTTTTTATGCCAACCCAAAGTGGTTATCGCTCCATGGCTTCCATGCGTAAGTTACAACCTGAAATGGTCAAGCTTAAAGATAGATATGGTGATGATCGTGCAAAAATGGGTCAGGAAGTCATGGCATTATACAAAAAGAACAAGGTTAATCCGTTGGGTGGTTGTTTACCCATTCTGATACAGATGCCTATTTTCTTTGCCCTTTATAAAGTATTGCTGATTTCTATTGAAATGCGTCAAGCCCCATTTTATGGTTGGATTGAAGATATGTCTGTGCAAGATCCGTTTTTCGTATTGCCAATTTTAATGGGTATTTCTATGTATGTGCAAATGCAACTTAACCCGCAACCCACTGATCCGATTCAAGCCAAAGTGATGCAATTTTTACCCATTATGATGACGGCACTATTTTTATTCTTCCCAGCTGGCTTGGTACTTTACTGGGTTGTGAACAATATTCTTTCTATCATCCAACAACGCTTAGTAATGAAAAGTATGAATGTTGACTGATACTATTGCTGCAATTGCCACGCCGAATGGTCGGGGTGGCATTGGTATCATCCGTATTTCAGGGGCGAACGCTGTGGGTGTTGCCTTAAAGCTATCTCAGCGTGACAAATCATTTGTGCCGCGTTTTGCCCATTTCCATCATTGGTATGATGGGCAAGGTAAGACCATAGATCATGGTTTAACCATTTACTTTGCAGGCTCCAATTCGTATACAGGCGAAGATACTATCGAGCTTCAAGCCCATGGCAGTCCGATGTTGCTGAAGTCTTTGTTTGAGCGCAGCTTAGAGTTGGGTTGCAGGGCTGCAGAGCCTGGTGAATTTACTCGCCGTGCTGTTGAGCATGGTAAAATTGATTTGTCTCAAGCTGAAGCCGTTGTCGCATGTATTGATGCTGTAACATTACGTGCTGCCCAACAAGCACAAAAACAACTGGACGGTGCCTTTGGGCGCAGAATATCCCAATACATGGATGACTTAACATCCGTGGTGGCGCATGTGGAAGCCTGCTTGGACTTTCCTGAAGATGAAGTTCCTGAATTGTTTTATGGTCAACTACGCACCCGTGTTGAAAATGAGTTAATCGCACCCATTCAAGCTCAATTAAACAGCAAGCTTGGTGAGCGTTTGTTTGAAGGGGCAACCGTTGCCATTGTTGGCGAACCTAATGTCGGTAAATCCAGCTTGCTCAATGTTTTATCGGGGCGAGATAGAGCGATTGTAACTGACATTGCAGGTACAACGCGTGACACCTTGGAAGTTGATTTTGAAGTGGCTGGCATCCCTATCCGCTTGATAGATACAGCAGGTTTGCGTTGTACCCAGGACATTGTAGAACAAGAGGGTGTCAAACGTGCCAAGCAAGCAGCAGAGTCTGCAGATTTAATCATCTTTGTGGCTGATGCAACCCGCCCTGAAACATGGAAACCTGAAATACACTTCCAAGACCTTCATATTCAACTTAAATTGATGAATAAAATTGATAAAGTATCATCATCTACAATCGTTAACTCTGATTTCACGCCCATATCTATCAAACAAGAGCAAGGTTTAAGTGAATTGATGTTAGCTATGGCGACTTTACTTGGCGATGTAGATTTAGCCGACGAAGGAGCAATGGTAACATCATCTCGGCATCGTACTGCCTTAAAGCTATCTTTGTCCCATATTCAAGCTGGCTTAGATATGCTTGGACGCGAAGAAATGATTGACCTGACGGCTATGGAGTGGCGCAGAGCATGGTCAGCATTGGGTGAAATTTTGGGTATTGGTGATGTGGAATTGATTTTGGATAAAGTATTTTCTGAATTTTGTATTGGTAAATAAAATCAAGGCATAAAAAAAGCTAAGTTCTCACTTAGCTCTTTCACTCTTTACGTCATTCCCGCGAAGGCGGGAATCCATTGTTTGCAAGGTTTTCTGGGTACCCGATTAAGTCGGACATGTCGATATGCGACTTTCGCCATGCAATAGTGTTGTTTTTTTAATAAGCTTAATGATCTAAACTGACATTGGCATAAAATGCAATGCCTGTTGCCTCATCTTCATCCAGCATAAACCAACCTTCAAAGCCTTGCGCTGTATCAGGAATATTCGTATGCGGAATAATTAACACGGTTTTCAAATTTTTACCATTCCCTACCTGAATGATGCGACACACCCCACCCAAAAGGTAAGAAGTATCGTCCTCATCGCTTTCATCTTTAAAATTAAGCTGGCAGTCCACTCCAAAGTCTCCCAGTGAACCATGATCATCACGAAGAACGCTGGTTTGCATGGTGATAATGTCACCATCAATAGCACCTGCGGTATGCACCAAGGCTAAGATTTGCGAGCCTTTCATTTCAGCAATAAAATCACTAAACTTTCCTTCAACAATCGCTTCAAATTCAAAGTCTTTATCCACAATTTGAAATGCAGCAAAATTCACACTTCGTGTTTCACCTGCCATAGCAATATTTGGTAACAATAACAAACTCAATAAAATTATTTTTAACATACATTCTCCATAAATTTGGCGGTTTAAAATTTCAAGTACAACATGTTGATGAAAGGCGAAAGATTCATAAATCATTTCAGAAGAAGATCTAAAGTTCAAGCTTTTTTTACCAGCCGTTTCACCAGAATCATTCCTTTAGCCATAAATACTCAATATTTTTGGGATATACCTTCCTTCATCGCCTATCAAAAAAAGTCCAATATACAATCTGCTTCATCCAGACTTATTCAGAGCTTCCTTAGCTTTAAAAATTTTCTCGGCAATCGATATGTATGAGCTGGTGGGTTAATGGATGAACAAATGAAAGTGCTGTGGCATGAAGCAATAACCTGTCGGATTTTTGAAATGCTTCATCCGATGCGTAGAACTCATCACCCAATATCGCATGACCGATTGACATTAGGTGTACCCTTAATTGATGCGACCGACCCGTGATAGGAGTGAGCTTCACTCGTGTTGTGCTGTTGCTGTCATCGCGATGGATGACTTGGTAATGTGTGCAAGAAGGTTTACCCTCAACATCAACTTTTTGCTTGGGGCGATTCAACCAATCCACCATCAATGGGGCATTGATTTCGCCACTATCCTTTTCAACCAAGCCATCCACCACAGCAATATATGTTTTGCTGATTTCACGTGCGGCAAACAATTGGCTCATGGCACTATGCATCGTTTTATTGCGTGCAAACAAAAGAATGCCAGAAGTAGACATATCTAGGCGGTGAACGATTAATGCCTCAAGAAACTCCGCTTGCAGGCGCGACACCATGCAATCTTTCTTTTGCGGGCTATTACCAGGCACGGAAAGTAAGCCCGCAGGTTTGTTAACGACCAACAAGTGTTCATCTTCATAAAGAAGGCGTAGACCGTGGTTGGGTGGTGGTTGATAATCGTGAAAGGGGCGCATGGTAGAGCGATGATGATATTTGTGCTAACTTCGTCAAGTCATAGTGAATCATGATGCAGTAAAAGGGGGCAACGATGCCAAAACTTAAAGCGAAGTTATTACCCTTGTTTCAAACTGTTTGGCAACGGGGAACCTTGCCTCCATCGGATATCCAAAATATGGAACTGGAGCTAGCCGTTCAGGTTTTACAATCGTTAGCAGCGAAACCTCATGCCGTGTCTTGCGCCCCACTATCTATTGAAAAAATACATCGACATATCATGGTTATCGCTTGTCCCGATCAAGCGTTTTACCCTGATGCCATTCGCGCATACTTACACAAACAAAGCTTACAACCCTTGCAACAGCATTCGATTTTATACGACAGCACATGTTGGACTCAACCTTTGCAAGCGGAAAAAGGGCTGTTGCTTGTTTTTCATTTTGCAGCAGCAACATTACCGTCTATCAAAGCTGTGCATCGGTCGATAGAGCATGTTTTATTGGGTGTTCAACATTCAGTGGCTGATTTCCCTGATATGCTGGGTTGCTTGGAAAATATTGCCGCACACATGGTGGAAGATGCCCCTAAAGATGCCAAATTGTTACGCTGGATGTTGGATGACCACTACTTACTTTTTGGCTTATTTAACGCGCAATACCCTCGCCGAAACAAAGGTGTTTGCAGCAACAAGCGGTTGTTATCATCTATTATTCCGCAAGCATATGATGAGTTACTTAGCATCCAAACGCATCCAGATATTGGCCTGCAATGGTTGCACTTGGGTGCATTATTTTCTCACTTGTATAGTCGTACCAATGTGCGTGCTGTGCAGCTCACTTGGGTAGAGCAAGGCAAGTTATGTCGTTTGATTGTGCTGGGTCATTTTTCGCGTGGTGCGCGTTATACCAACACCTCTCAACTTCCTGTATTTAATGATACTTGGTCGAAGATGGTCAAAGATAATGTGTTGCAGCAATCGGCATTTTATCAGCGTGAAATGCGCTTATTATTTGACCGCGCCCCCAAATCACTGGTTCATGCCGTTGATGGCAAGCAATGGCTTCTGCCTTTTAAAAGCATGGTTGATTTGCATAGTCCAACGCAAATGGTGGTGCAGCGTTTAACCCCCAAGTATGGAAATATTGAATACATTATGATTGCACTCAGTCAGCACCGTTTTGGTGATAAAATTTGGGCAAACATGCAGGCTTCTCTTGCAGATTTGGGGGTGTCGGTGGTTGGTTTTGAAGGTTATGTCGTTGGCACAACACGGCTTACTTTTGCTGCGGTATCTGTGCAAACATGGCCGCATTCACGCCAGCTTTATCATGCGCTGCACCAGTGTATTATTTTTTGGGTGGATAAAGCCAAGCAAGCTTTATTGGATGCAGATATACCGACAACGATGTTGCCTGATGCGTTACGCACATTAAGTTTAACTTCACGTCTTTATCAGGATATTTTTCCACCCGAACAATTTGTGCAAGATGTGCGACAACAGCAAACAGTGGAGCAAGGCAAGGTTGTTGTTCGCTTGCAACTGCTACCCCATGACGCGGGGCAACAGGTTGAGGTTCAGGTGTTATCCCAAGATACCATGCCTTTGGCTTGGATGACGGAAAAATTGAATGCCTTTGCTTTGGTCACCATGGAGCAAGCTCTTGTTCCTTTTGGGCAAGATGAACACATTATACATATTTGTAAGTTCCGCTGCGAAGCACCCAAGCAACTGCATCATGAAGGCTTGCCAAGGTTGCGTCAGGGTATTGAAGATGTGTTGAATCAAAGTGCAGACCACGATGCGCTTAACGCATTGATTATTTTATGCGGGCTGGGTGTGCAAGATGTATTGGTGATGATTGCTTTACGTAACCACTTGGCACAGTTGATGATGGAAGTGTCGGTCGGCGCACTTTCGCAAGTCTTGATAAAATATCGAGGTGTTAGCCTTGCTTTGTTTCGTATGTTTGAAGGTAAACACCGAGCAGCCATGCCAACCACATATTGGGCGCAAGCCGAAGTTGATTTTGAACATGAAATGGTTGCAGTGCAAAGTTTAAAAGAAGATACATGGCTTCGCGCATTGGCAGAGTTGGTGGCATCGAGTGTGCGTTGCAATGCATGGGTCAAAAGCAAAACGGATGCGATTGCCATCAAAATAGATACATCATGTTTAAGCTTTGCACCATACCCCAAACCCTATCGAGAAATCTTTGTGCATGGGGTATTCGTGGAAGGCATTCACCTGAGAGCGGGAAAAATCGCGCGTGGTGGCTTGCGTTACTCGGATAGACCCACAGATTTTAGAACGGAAGTTTTAGAGTTAATGGCAACACAAGTGGTCAAAAATGGGCAAATTGTACCCACTGGAGCCAAGGGTGGCTTTGTTATTCGGGAGACCAAGGACGTACTTGGGCAGTATCATCAGTTTATTCATGCTTTATTATCCATTACCGACAACCGTGTGTTGGGTAAGCTTCAACCGCCTGAAGGAGTCAATGTTTCGAGCCAAGATACCGATGATGCCTATCTGGTGGTTGCTGCCGATAAAGGCACAGCCAAATATTCGGACGATGCGAATGAAGAAGCGTTGAATGCACATTTTTGGCTAGGTGATGCCTTTGCCAGCGGTGGTAGCTATGGCTATGACCATAAAGCTTATGGTATTACAGCGCGTGGGGCTTGGGTTTGCGCCGCGCATCATTTTGCCAAATGGGGTGTCGATTTGTGGCAAGATGAAGTCAGCGTCGTTGGCATTGGTGATATGGGCGGCGATGTATTTGGCAATGGCATGTTGCTTAATCCGAATATGAAATTGATTGCAGCATTTAACCACCAACATATTTTTTTAGACCCCAACCCTGATGGGCTTGCCGCATTTGCGGAACGCCAGCGTTTATTTGCGGCAGTAAAAGCTTGGGCAGATTATGATGTGGATGTGATTAGCTCAGGGGGCGGGGTGTTTAGTCGCACATCCAAACGCATTATTTTAACACCCGAAGTGCAGCAAACACTTGGTATTACTCAAGATAAATTGTCGGGAGAGGCATTGATTCGTGCGATTCTGCAAGCACCTGTGGATTTGCTTTACAACGGCGGTATTGGCACTTATATCAAAGCCAGCCATGAAACAGATGCTGATGCCCAAGACCCTGCCAACAATGCTGTGCGTATTGATGCCAGAAGCTTGCGTTGCCAAGTGTTGAGCGAGGGTGGTAACCTTGGTTTAACCCAATCCGCGCGCTTAGAATATGCCAAGCAAGGCGGTTATATCAACACCGATGCCATTGATAATGCGGCGGGTGTGAATATGTCTGACCATGAAGTGAACTTAAAGATTTTACTGGCAGACCTACCTTTCAACACACGCAACAAATGGCTGCGAAAAGTGGCTGAAGATGTTTCGTGCCAATGTTTGGATGATAATCAGGCGCAAGCCATTGCTTTATCGTTGAGCGAAGCCACTGCCAAGATCCATTTGCCGCGTTTGCAACATTTGCAACAGTGCTTGTATGATGAAGGTTATATTCAATATATGCTTGAAGAAGATAGGTTCACTTTTCGCCCTGTGTATGCGGAGTGGCTGGGTCATGAAAAGAACCGCATTCATCAAGCCTTGGATGATGATGGATTCTACCGACGAAGTGTGTTTGGCAGTCTGTTTGTACAGCAATACTTTCCCAAGTCACTGCGCAAACCTTTTGCAGACAACATTGCAAACCATGCTTTAGGTGCAGATATTGCGCATACACGTTTGACCAGCCACATCATCAATCGTTATGGCATTACGGCTGTGCAATACTTGCAAAATTTAACAGCTTTACCCATATCACATATCGTACAAGCCTTGTTGTTGGCGGATAATTTGTTGAACACCGAACAATTGTACCAGCATGTATTTGCAGAGGGTGATGATGCCGTTGCTGATTGGTATGTGGTGCAACAAGATGTGCTGAGTTTCGCCGAAGGTTTGTTGGCATTGCCCGATATCATGGGTGTGGATGCAGCATGGTTGCAACGTACGCGAACAACATTGGCGCATGATATGACATCACAAGGTCAAGGTATTGCCTATTTAGTACCCTTGGTGACAGCAGTGACACTGGCTAATGATATGGAGAAACCTCTGCGCTTATGCTTGAAGGTGACGGCACAGTGTTTAACGGTATTACCCTTTACCGCGTTGGAAAATGTGTTGCGAACACCGCTTTGGGCAAGTGATGAAGCCCATGCTTTGCGTCGAGAGTGGCTGGGCAGATTGCGTTTGCTCAAGGTGTATGCCGCAAGAGAAATGCTTGCTTTGTCTGTGAAAAAACGGGTCGCACTCTTGCAAGCCTGGGAAAGTCACAGCTTGCAGCAAGCTTTGCGCAGCTTATTGCCAAAAGATGCAGAGGTACAAAAAATACCCTTAGAACAGCTTCGGCTGCGCTATATTTTAGCGCTTACACATTTGCAAAGTATTGTGGAGTGTGATTGCCACCTTAAGACTTAAGGACCTGATGTTACGCACCTATTCTTCATTCCCACGCTGGAGCATGAGAATGTGTAAAGATGGATTCCCGCCTACGTGGGAATGACGAATTTTAGCCCGACTGCGTAACATCAGTTAAGGATTCATGTTTAACAAGCCTGCAAACACACTTTGCGTATGTTTGACCACCAACGCTTCAACTTCTTCGCGCGTTTTTTGCATACCCAATTGATTCAACGCGGTCACAGGTGCATCCCGCATCCCGCATGGTACTATGCCTTTAAAGTGATTGAGGTTGGGGTTGATATTTAAAGCAATACCATGCCAAACCACCCAACGCCTGCACCGCACACCTGCTGCTGCAATTTTCAACCCATTCACCCACACGCCAATGCCACGTTTGTCGCGCGTAGCTTCAACACCTAAATCTGAAAGCGTACGAATGATGACTTCTTCTAAACGCCAAATATGTTGGTGTAAGTCCTGTTCGTTGGATAAATTAGCAACAATATAACACATCAATTGCCCTGGCCCATGATAGGTCACTTCACCACCACGCCCCGTTTGATACACTTCAATCGTATCCCCATCCACTTCACGCGTGAGTACATCTTGCTCGACACCAGATGTGCCGAGTGTATAAATGGGTGGATGCTCTGTGAGGATAAGGTGAAACAATTGTTTGCCAGCAAGCAACCCATCACGCAAAGACTCTTGTTCTGCCATGGCTTGTGGGTAAGTTTGTTGGATATGATGAATATATTTGAAGGCTGCCATATCAACTTTTCAAGCCATTATTATCGCTAACGACATAAGCCTGATGGACAAAGCCTTTTACAGCGTATTGATTTGTTGTATTATGGTGTTGCTGCATCAATAATTTTCACCTTTTGTAGATTTCATACCAACACTTGTTAGCATTTACGACAGCAAAACACTGGCATTAAACCAATGATTGGCAACAATTCTGCTGTCGTAGCGTGAGAGAAAGAGGGTAAGAGCTTAGGGAGTATCGTATCAAACACATCACTTTTCTTGTTGCATTCAATATTTTATTCAGCCTATTTTGGGCGCAAGTCACCGTTGCTTCTGAACCCAGCATTGAACGGCTCATGCTCTTGCATGAACTCAAACAAGCTCAACCCCAGCAAGATACAAGCATCAATATGCCGCGCCTTGAAAACACCAGTAAACCGCTGCGTGTATTGATTGATGTGCGTAGCAATCATTCGGATGGCGCACATGACTTTTCAACACTGATTCAATGGGCTAAGCAGAGACACATTGATGCTTTAACATTCACTGAACATGACCGATTCACCATTCGCTTGGGGTTAGAGCCTATGCCTTTATGGATAGGATACAGTCAAGAGCATCCATCATTGTATCTTTCGGGAGTGGATGCCTTTTTCCGTGACATCCATCGTGCGCAGGAAGAAGCAAACATCACCATCATGGCGGGAACGGAATCTACACCTGGTTATTATTGGCAAGGCATCCCCTTCAAAAACCTTAGCCTGCATGATGTGGAAAAACACTTCATTACCCTTGGTGCGCAGAAACCTGAACACATTCAAGGCTTAACCAGCTACACATTAACCCATGCTTATGGTAACAAGGGCTTATCTCTTATTTTTTGGTTTGTGCTTATTTTTATTCTATTGCGGATGCTAATACGTCAGCGTAAGCGTAGCCTAGCTTTATTCCTTGTTATTTCAGTCGTTGCTTTTGTTAGCACTTGGTTTATCAAACCTGGTATCCATAGCGATCAAGATTTTATGCAAAGTGCCACCGAGCAAGGTTTATTCACCATATGGACACATCCTGGCACATTATCTGGAGTCCGAGAGGGACCAATGGGGGTGCTGATGACCACCCCTCCCTACAACAAACATATTTTTGATGTTCCCGCAGATGCCTTTGCTGCGGTTTATGGTGACACCGATACCAATACCGCCCCTTTTGGTTTATGGGATAAGCATTTGATGGACTATATGAAAGGCTACATTGCCAAGCCCATGTGGGGCGTTGCTGCTGGGGATTACCATGAAGAAGGGCAAGCCAATGAGTATTTGGGTAATTTTCCTATGGATATTTGGGCGGAAAGCAACAGTGAAGTCGATATTCTCGCTGCTCTACGACAAGGGCGAATGACGGCATGGCACATGAATAAGCAACAAAATTTAAGTGTGCACACACTATCTTTGACATCCTTTGACCCCGTTAGCAATCAGCCCGTGCAGCTTTTCACAGGCGATAAGGCTGCGACAGTTGCCGATATTCAGCTCAGCATTGGCATTGAAGAACGTGGAAAAAATAGCAGTCTTACCCGCTTATCAGGGCAGTGGATTATCAATGGGCAGGTTCATGAAAAGGTCACCGTACCTATTTCATCAACCCAAATGATGGTCTCCAAGCTTCACTTACCCTTAGGGAAATATGTAATACGTTTTCAAATTCCTGCACAGCAAGGTATTCGCCTTGAAACCAACCCTTTTTTTGTGCAGGTGCGTTAAAAGGATAACCATGACAACAATCACCATCCACCAACCCAATTACATGCCTTGGTCAGGCTTTTTTCATAAATGGCTTATATCTGATGCTTTTGTCATTCTTGATACGGTGCAATACCATAAAAATGAATGGCAAAACCGCAACCAAATCAAGACTTCACAAGGTGCGCAATGGATAACCGTGCCTGTGACATACCGTTTCCCACAATTGATTCATGATGTTGGCATTGCACAGGGTAACTGGGCGAAAAAACAAATATCTAGCATCGAGCAAGCCTATGCTAAAGCACCGTATTTTGAACAGGTTTGGCAACCGATTAAAACGATTTTACAAGCCAAGCATCAAAATCTTTCCACACTAAACATTGCTTTGATTGTAGCCCTTGGGCAGCAACTTGGCTGTACTGCACCACTCCATATTGCCTCAAATTTACCCATTGAAAACACCGACCCTACCACGCGATTGATTGATATTTGCACCCACCTTCAAGGCACAGCTTACTTGTCTGGCGCGGAAGGTCGGAGCTATTTACAAAAAGATGCGTTCGCCAAAGCCAACCTCGACTTATACTTTCAAAATGTTCAACCACCCACCTACCCCCAACTGCACGGTGATTTCATTCCTTACTTGAGCGTACTTGATTTGTTGTTTAACATGGGTCATGAAGCGCAGGTGATTGTGCGTAATATGGGAGATAAAATATCATGAGTACCATCTTGGCCTTAGCTCCCCATCCCGATGACTTGGAAATTGGTTGTGGTGGCACCTTGGCAGTCCATGCACAGCGCGGGGATGATGTGTTTATTTACGTTGCCACATCAGGTGAGTGTGGCGGGATTGCCCAAATACGCCGCCAAGAGCAAGAAGCTGCCGCAAAAATTTTAGGTGTCAAAAAAGTATTTTGGGGAATGTTTGAGGATACCAAGCTCCCTGAAGTTAGCCTTGATTTGATGTGTAGCCTTGAAGCGGTCATGCAAGAAACTAATCCTGACACCGTATATATAAATCATATCCATGATACCCATCAAGACCATAGAGAAATAGCACAGGTTGCCCACTCTGCTACCCGCTATGTACCCAATGTGTTGGCATATGAAACACCTTCAACAACCCATTTCGAGCCGACTGTTTATATGGATACTTCAGATACACTAACGCTAAAAATATCGGCATTGGAAGCGCATGATTCGCAAGTTGAACGCACCCGTGTACGCCTTAATATTATTGAAATTGCGATGGCAACATCCCATTTCCGTGGTGTGCAGGGTAAAATGTCGTGTGCAGAAGCATTTATGCCTATTCGTATCCGACTCTAATGCAAAATATTCCCCATTCACGCCCCACTTTTGATGCAGAGTTTGAACGGGCTGCTGCACAAGTTATCCAATCACAACAACTGGCACAGGGTGAAGCCACCACCCGTTTAGAAAAGCATATTTCTCAGGCGCTTGGTCTGCCACACACTTTAGCTGTGGATTCAGGCACATCGGCATTGATGCTCGCCATTCGTGGACTGACTCAGGGCAAAACAAAACCTCGTGTCGGTATCCCATCATTGGCTTGTGCCTCATTATTGTTTGCCGTCAAAGCTGCCAATGCAGAGCCTGTGTTTATGGATTGCAGTGTTGATTTAACCTTGGATGCCGAGCAAGCCTTCGCCATAGCCAATACGCTGGATATTTTGGTCTTGGTACACCCTTTTGGCATGGTTGAACCCTTGGCTGCGCAAACCTTCCCTTGCCCTGTGATTGAAGATATTGCGCAATCGGTGGGGGCAACATTGGATGGTAAACCTGTGGGTAGCTTTGGTGACATTTGCATGGGCTCACTGTATGCCACCAAGCCGTGGGGAGCTGCATACGGTGGCTTTATCGCAAGCCACCAGCATCCTCTTATCTCAACCATCACCAGCATGGTTAATCCCGATGCCGCACATATTCATGCTGAATATGTTGGTCACCATCAGCTTTCCAATATTCATGCAGCATTGGCGAGTGTACGCATACGACAAGCAGACAAAACACAGCAGCAACGTGGGCAGTGGGCTGAAAAATATGATGCTGTATTGAGCAATCTTGATGCAACTCCTATCAAAAGCAGCGCCAAAAGTGTGGGCAATGATTTTCGCTATATTGTGCGCAGTGAACAACATGCAAACATTGTGATTCAACAGCTTCGTGATAGGGGTATTGGCGCAAGCAAACCCATACAACAGCCCTTGCACCACACCCATTCAGCAACACTCTGCCCGCAAGCCAGCCTAGCGTGGCAGCATTGTATTTCACTCCCACTATTAGCCGACATGGCAGATATAGAATTTCATCAGATACAACAAGGTATGCAAGCATGTTTTCATTTTTAGACCATAACCCCACACGTATTTCAGCCTTTATATTGGGCATGATTTTGGTCGTGCCATGGCAAGTGCAAGGGCTACTCACCCAAGGTATTTTTCTTTTCTTTGCCAGCCTGTTGCTCACCTTCTCCTTGATGCCGCTCATTATCGATTTTGCCAAACATATTGATGCGCTCGATTATCCAGATGCTCGGCGCGTCCATGCTATTCCTACCCCACGCATTGGCGGTTTAGCTGTCATTATCGCCGTGAATATCACCTTATTTTTCAATTTTAATTATTCTCTTGAGTTTAAAGGTGTTGTGATTTCAGCATTGATTGTAGGTTTATTATCTTTATGGGACGATATCAAAGAACTATCAGCTAAAATCAAGCTTGCAGGGCAACTTGCCGCAGTGGCTGTGCTTATTTATTGCGATGTCACCATTCAATTTGCCCCCGACACATGGTGGGGCAATGGGCTGGAATATGCACTGACTGTATTTTGGGTCATTGGTATCACCAACGCTTTCAATTTCTTGGATGGTATTAATGGGCTAGCAGCATCTTTAGCGGCGGTCACATGCTTCCTTATGGGCATGTTAGCTTGGCATACAGGGCAACCCTATATGCTATTTCTATGCCTTGCTTTAGCAGGTGCTGCCGCAGGGTTCTTGCCTGATAATGCGCGATACAATAGTCAAGCGCGTTCATTTTTAGGTGATGTCGGTAGCACCTACTTGGGCTGGGTCATGGCTTCTGTTGCAGTGCTGGGTGATTGGTCAGGTGATGGTGCAATCAAGGCTTATGCCGCACCATTGCTCATCTTTTCTGTGATGATTTTTGATATGATATACACCACAGTTTCTCGTATCGCACGAGGTGATGTGCATAATTTCAGAGAATGGATTGAATATGTAGGAAAAGACCATCTGCACCACCGACTCATGGATCTCGGATGCACACAAGCACAAGCTGTTGTTATCATCGTTGGTTTTTCGACCTTGATGGGGCTTGCAGCCCTTGCTTTAGTGAAAAGCTCTATGATATCGGTATGGCTGCTATTGGGGCAAGCATTGGTGTTTTATGCGCTATTAAGCTTCTTTATGTTACGCATTCATAAGGTCAAGTAAATCATGATTAGACGTTGGCAAAATATCTTGAATACTTTACCGCAATCCACGCAGCTTATTGCAGTATCCAAATATACCACAAATACCAATATCCAAGTTTTAGCTCAGATGGGGCAAGTGGATTTCGGCGAATCCAAGCCACAGAACTTGCGTGATAGGGCGCAACAGTTTCCAAATCTACACTGGCATATGATTGGTCCTTTGCAAAAAAACAAAGCTAAATATGTCGGCAGGTTCGCATATATGTGGCATTCATGCTGTAATATTGAAGCCGCTGAAGCCGTTGCCAAACATGTCGGTACAACGCCTTTACCGACGCTTATTCAGGTCAACATTTCAGGCGAACCTCAAAAACAAGGTGTTCTCCCATCCGACTTACCCTTGTTTTTAGAAGAATTTTCCACTATACATAAACTGGAGTTGGTTGGGCTGATGGGTATGGCGGCCAAGGGTGGTGATACCCGCACATCTTTTAAGCTGTTGCATCAGTGTAGGGATGATATATTGCGCAGCCATTCAAAAGCAACAGCGTTGTGTATGGGCATGAGCAATGACTGGCGCATTGCTGTAGAAGAAGGGGCAACGATGATTCGTGTTGGCTCAGAAATTTTTGGTGAAACTTAGGAAAAAAATGAAAACAAAACATATTACATTTATCGGTGGCGGAAATATGGCTGAAGCATTGGTCTCTGGCTTAATCAAAGCGGGGCATAGTGCTGCTAACATTACGATTACCGACACTGATGAAGCCAAACTTACGACCCTTAGCACGACCTATGCTGTGCATACAACATCAGATAATTATGCAGCAGTTGAACATGCTGATATCGTTGTTTTAGCGGTTAAACCTCAAGTTATTGTCAAGGCGCTTACTGGCATTGGAAGTAGGATACCCACCACGACAACGATGGTTAGCATCGCCGCTGGAGCAAGCATAGAAACACTTAGAGATGCTGCTGGCCGACAAGATATAGCATTTGTTCGCGTCATGCCCAATACCCCAGCCATGCTTGGTGCTGGCATGTCGGTATTGTTTAGTGATGAAAACCAAATCCACAAAGATGATGCTGAATATGTATTGGCAGCTTCAGGTGAAACGGCATGGGTCGATACGGAAAAAAAACTACATGCCGTCACTGCCATTTCTGGTAGTGGCCCTGCTTACTTCTTTTTACTGGCTGAAGCCATGCAGGCAGCGGCTGAATCACTAGGGCTCTCAACAGAGCTTTCAGCTAAGCTTACCAATCAAACAGCCTTTGGTGCAGGTAAAATGCTTGCTGAAAGTGGACGTAATGCCGCAACACTGCGGGAACAAGTTTCCAGTAAAGGGGTACAACCCAAGCAGCCCTTGATACCATGTATGAAGAAAATTTTCCAACGGCTATTCGCAAAGCCATTCAAGCAGCACATAAGCGGTCGCGTGAATTAAGTTAATGTTTATCATTGGTTATTTATTGCAGGCGATTTCAGTAGTATTGGGGATTGCTCTCAATATCATCATGATTGTGGTTATCGCTCGTGCGGTTTTGTCTTGGGTATCACCCGATCCATACAATCCTATCGTACGTATGATTAATCAGATATCAGAACCTATTCTTTTCCCCATACGTCGCCGTGTTCCATATATGGGTGGTGTGGATTGGTCGCCTATCATTGCTTTAATGATTGTTTACTTCTTAGACATTTTCTTGGTACAAACATTGAACCGCTTGGGTATGAGCTTTATCTAACTGATGTTACGCAGTCGGGCTAAAATTCGTCATTTCCACGCAAGAACACAGGAGCGAGAAAACATATGGCAGAAAGTCATGATTGAGGAAGTGCGACTTCAGTCGCGCATGCATGATGATGCTTCTCATGCGGGGCTAAAGCCCCGCTTCCTATATTTAGATCGCTGTATTACCGTTCATTTTTAACGAATAAAGGTAATACTGCAGTTTACGCGCTACAAATGAAAAATGGAGTCATTCTTTCTCAACAAAGTGCGTAACATCAGTTATCTAAAGTTAAAGGACTCTGGCATGAATATGTTAGCATCGCAAAAGACCTTGATTATTTTGTGGCTTAAGATATTATAAAAAGACATCAAATCATCAAGGAGGATTGATATGAACACACAACAATCACATGGTTTATCCGTTGGTATTGAGCGCATCAATAATGAATTTTTTATAGCCCTGAAAGCTATCGGTAAACTAACACACGACGACTATCAAATTATCACACCCATGATTGACTCTGCCTTGGCAGAGGTGAAAGAACCCAATGTCAAAGTCTTGATTGATGCAACAGAGATGCAAGGTTGGGAACTTCGTGCCGCATGGGATGACTTCAAATTAGGGTTGAGCCATAATAATGACTTCCATAAAATCGCCATTTATGGTCATGCCACATGGCAAAGTACCATCGCTAAAGTAGCATCATGGTTTGTTTCAGGCGAAGTGCGTTTCTTTGAACATAAAGATGATGCACTCACATGGCTGCTGGATGAGTAACTCATGTTAGAGACCTCTGCACCGCGCACTTTTTTGGCTGCATCTGCGGTTTTACCCTTGTTTTCGCCTTGATTCTCTCAAAAGAGAAAGGCAGGGCTGACCTGTCAGGTAGGTGTTGTGGAGATGAGCGTAAGTGAACCCCCTGAAGGGGTGTCGAAATGTCAACGATACTGTCAAAACCAGATTACGTGTGGATGTCTGGGATGCGCTTTGATGTGAACTGGCATAACAGACAAAGCGGCAGTCGGCACAGAGGAGAGGGGAATGATACCAAAAGAAACTGTTTATACCCCAGGGAAGCATTTGCTCTTGGATTTTTATGGTGCGCATCATTTGAGCAGTGTGCAACATATTGAGCGGGCGCTTACAGATGCGGCGAAGGCTTGTTGTGCTACGATTTTGGATATGAAGCTTCATTCATTTGGCGAAAATAGTGGAGTAACGGGCATGGTTTTGTTGGCAGAGTCGCATATTAGTATTCACACTTGGCCAGAGACTGGTTTTGTGGCACTAGACGTGTTTGTTTGTGGTGATTGCAATGCGCGGTTGGCGATTGCACCTTTGGTGGCAGCCTTTAGGCCTCAGAAAGTTAATATGAAAGAAGTAAAAAGAGGCGTGCATGGATGATGTGGTTGAAAACAAGTGGAACATTGGGTTTGTCATTCTGTTGCTTTCAGCCTTCATATTATCATATATTCCCTTGCTAAATATACCGTTCACTTGGTTTATGACGTTTTTCCATGAGATTAGTCATGGTCTTTCGGCGGTGTTGACAGGCGGATCGATTGAAAAGATTGTGATTCACATCAGAGGATCGGGTTTGTGTTACACAACGGGTGGCTATCGTTTTGTGATTTTACAGGCGGGTTATATGGGCGCGGTGCTGTGGGGTATTTTGATTTATGAAATGGCTGATGATATCAGCCATAAATATACCAATATCCTTGCTGGTTTTTTTGCGGGCTTGGTTGCTCTGTTTGCTGTGTTGTATGCTAGGGATGTGGTGACATGGTTGATTTTGGCAGTATTGTTTACCATGTTTATGAGTATTATGAAGTTGCAAAAAGCCATGGTAACGAAGTTGATATTGAAGTTTTTGGGCTTGTATATATTGCTGGATGCGGTGCGCGCACCGCTGCACCTGATTGATGGGCGTAACTATGGTGATGGTGCAAGCTTGTCGGATTTGACAGGTGTTCCAGAGATTTTATGGATATGTATCTGGCTGGCAACGGGTGTTGCGGGTTTGATCTATTTATGGAGAGCCAGTCAGAAAATTGAAGTGAAATGAAGGTATTGCTGTGGCGGTGACATAATATGTCTTGACATATTATGTCACCGCTTTACAGTTGCGATCAAGAAAGAAGGAGAAGAGAGATGCTAAATCTAAAAACATTAGCGAGTGAGTTGGCAGAACGTGGGCAAGATGCGGAAAAAGATTTTCTTTTTACCGTCAATGCAATTCCAGGCGAAGTGGAAGTGTTGCAAATTCTTGTGGAAGATAGGGAAGAACTCCCCATCTTTATTTCAACTTCGGATGATCAAGTATTGTGCATTGCTTACTTGTTTAAAAATGAAGAAGTCAAAGCTGATATGGTGCATGAAATGAACAACGCCATGTTGTCTGCTAATATCTCTATTCCTTTGTCGTCTTTTGCTAAAATTGGTGACCAATATGTGATTTACGGTGCTTTGTCGGTGAGCTCTAACCTTGACGATGTCGTGCATGAAATCGATGTGTTGGCGAGCAATATGGTTGAAGCCATTGAAGTCATGAGCGACTTTCTTAAATAATAGCTATTGAGATCAGTCTTGGTGTATCTGTTTCCTGTGTATTCCCCTTGGAGACGGATACATCCAAATTTAAATCTAAATAGAGCCACTTGCAAAACTCTGGGTGGATGAGTGGCAATACCACTTTGAGTGCATTTTTAGGCTGAAATGAGGGGCATGGTGGTTCCATACACCGAAATTCCAGTCTAAAAACGCGCCAGAATGGGGAGGTCAATCGCCGCTCATGAGTTTTGCAAGTGGCTCAATAAGCTATCGTATATATAAAACGTAACCAACAGGAGTAAAATGATGTCTATTTTAAGAAAACTTTTCACAGCGATTCGAGGTGGAGCTAGAGAGATGGGTGAATCTATTGCCGATCAAAATGGTGTGCGTATTTTTGAACAAGAAATCAAAGATGCGGAGGGTAAAATCGAAAAAGCCAAGCGTGACTTAACAGCAGTGATGGCACAAGAAATGCAAGCGGCGCGTAAAGTTGAAAGTTTAACTGCAGATGTGCAAAAACATGAAAACTTTGCGGCACAAGCCCTTGATAAAGGTGATGAAGCCTTGGCGATGGATATTGCCAATAAAATGGTGGAGTTGCAGGGCGAGCTTGATATCCAAACTAAGGCACAAGAAAGCTTTGCTGCTCATGTGACACGCTTGAAAGGTATGATCAAACAAAGCACCAAAACGATTGCAGATATGCAGCGTCAACTGGTGATGGTAAAGACTACCGAAAGCGTGCAAAAAGCAACCACAGCGATCACGGATAACTATGCCTCAGGAAGCTCTAAGTTGCTGACTGCCAAAGAGTCGTTGGATCGTATCAAGCAACGTCAGCAAGATTTGGATGACAGGTTGGCAGCTGGTGACCAGTTAAAAAGCGACTTGGCTGGTAATGACCTTGAATCGAGGCTGCAAGCAGCAGGTATTGGTAGCACCAATAGTGGCGCGCAAGATATTCTGGCGAAGCTAAAAGCCAAGAAGGCAGGTTAAGGTGAGCGGCTTCTTTTCTCGTTTGTTTGGTGGGGGTGACAAAGCAAAGGTTGAGCGCCGTTTGCGTCACCCGCGCGACTTGCTGGTGGGTGATATCATCAAGTTTTCATACTTGAAGCAACATGACTTGAGTGCGCAGCAGTTTGAAGTTGCGCAAATCAATACTTATGTGTACGGCGGCTTGGATTATCCTGAGTTGGTGCTGAAAGATCGCTCAGGTAACATTGTTTACCTTATGGTTGAAGAGGAAGATGGTGAAGAATATCTTGCTTTGAGTAAAAAAGTAAAAAAAGCTCAAATTAGAGAAGTCATCAGCCAAGAAGATCTTGATGCGGTGATGCAGCGTGGCACGGGAACCAAGGTGAAGGTTGCCTCCCAACCTGAAGGGCTTGAGCAGTGGTTAACCAAGAAATACAGAGAAACTGATGACAATGTAAAAGGTTCATTTGTCAAAGGTGATATGCGCACGCTTTCTGCTGAAGAAGGCCGTCGCCAAGAGCGTTTTACTTCGCATACGCTGGTGGATAAATCTGATAAATATGCTTTAGAAATAGAGATTTATGAAACGGGTGAAATCGAACTTAGTGTGACTGTGTACCATGATATTGACGACATTGATGAAATGTGGCCAGCTCAGGTAAGCGACACTTAAAGCATCATGGCTGAGACTGATAAATGGAAAAAGCCAACCAAGGCAGCCAAAGCAACGCAAGTTGCCTTTGAATTTGAGCAAGCAACAGCACGCCATATTCATAGCTTGGCAGCCCAATCTGGGCTAACACCATCGAGTCAAATTCGTAAAATGATTGGGCTTTCATTTTCTCCACCGAAAAGACCGCGTTTAACGGTGTCTTTATCGGTGGAAGATTATGCCATACTGGGAAAAAAATATGGTCTTGATGCCACTGCGACACTGGACATTCGCAAACGCATCATGCTTGAGTTGATGACCGAGTAAAAGGAGTAAGCATGAGCATCATAGATGGTATATTCCAAGATTTCATCAACACATCAGCATTTGTTATCATGTATGTGGTGTTGTTCTTTTTAGCCAAGTGGTTCAAAGATTTTTTAACACCGTATCGTATTCATGACGAGCTGACAGAGAAAGATAACTTGGCCATTGCTTTGATTATGTGCGGCTACTATTTTGCGACTGTGGCGATATTTGTTGGTGCGCTGACAGGTCCGTCACAAGGGCTGATCAACGATTTGATGCAGGTGGGTGGTTATTCCATACTGGGTTTGGTTTTTTTGAATCTATCAAGGTTTGTCAATGATAAACTTATTCTAAGAACCTTTTGTAATGTAGAAAAGCTTACCCAAGATCAAAATGTAGCAGTAGGGGCAGTGCAGTTTGGTACATATGTTGCCACTGGAATGATTGCGGCGGGTGCTGTGATGGGCACAGGTGGCGGCGTTGCAACGGCGGTAGTATTTTTTATTTTGGGTCAACTTTCGCTGTTTTTGTTCAGCTATATTTATGATTTTATTACACCATATTCGATACAAGAAGCCATTGGAAATGGCAATGTAGCAGCGGGCACAGCACTAGGCGGAACTTTGATTGCCTTAGGGGTGATTGTTTCTAATGGTGTAGCTGGAGACTTTGTAAGTTGGCAAGTCAATTTGACACATCTTGCCTTGGTGAATGTGATGGCATTTGTCTTTTTGCCCTTGGTGCGGTTGATGATGGATAAGCTGGTTATTCCTGGGGCAGACTTAAGCGAAGAAATTATACGGGATAAAAATTTAGGGGCTGGTTTTCTTGAAGCAACGGTGGCCATTAGTTTTGCTATTGTTTTAAGGAGTGTTTTGTAGTGGTATTTAGTAAGCGTTATGAAAAACCTGCTCCCGCCACAGATCCTGATGCCATTGACTGGGGGAAAGTTGCCTCGGTTTTTGTCATGTTTAGTATGCTGAGTTTTCTCACCGCATGGATTTATAGCTTTGAAACAGAAACAATAGATAGCCCTGATATTTACAAAGGACAGGACAATAATACTGCATTAACTGGCCCGATTCATATCAAAAGCAATGGTGCAACTTATCAAGTG
This sequence comes from Ghiorsea sp., assembly GCA_030949605.1. GTDB lineage: Bacteria > Pseudomonadota > Zetaproteobacteria > Mariprofundales > Mariprofundaceae > Ghiorsea. Next base: position 44,674 of record JAUZSH010000029.1, on the reverse strand, counting down.
CGTGTGAAAGCAGTGCAAATGTCTATGCAATCATGGACGTTTATAGAAGGTAAGGTTTTGGATAAAAATAAACAGTATTTGTTTTCCTTTGGTAAAGACCTGTGGAAAGAAAGTGGTGTTGACTATGAAGGCTATAGCTGGAGTGAAAAGGATGATGCCTTTGAAATTAAGGTAAATTTCCCTAAAGCGGGCGAGTATTATATCCAGCTCCAAGCTGAAAGTAACAACCAACCCGATATTATTGCCGTTACAGTGACGAAAAAGATGGGCAGTAGTCTACCGCATATATGGCTGGGTATTATTTTCCTGTTGATTGGTATTGTATGCAATGAAATCCAAAACCGCACCATGCGTACAGTATTGAAAGGCATGGGAGATAGGTTTAATGACTAAGACAAAAAAAACCATTGTTATTGTTGCTGCTGTATGTGGCATATCCTATTTTTCCCTGATGTTGCCTGCTGCCAATGGTTATGGCTATGTTGGGCATGGTGGATACAGCAGTGGTCCATCTTTTTTCTATTGGGGGGGAGGAGGCACGACTATTTATCGTGATAGAGAAGTGAGGCGTGGTAGCGTGAATGGTTCTGGGGTGCGTGGAGGTGGTCCAGGCAGTGGTAAATAATGTCTGAACAGGCAATAGATACACTTCCTCAATCACCATTGGCAAGAAAACATAGCCTTACTATCATTTACGCTGCATTTATTGCTGGTTTATGCTCCATTATTTATGAATTACTGATTGCAACCACGGTGTCGTATTTCCTGGGTGATAGTGTGAAATACTTTTCACTGACCATTGGTATGTATATGGCGGCAATGGGCATGGGTTCTTTTGTTTCCAAATATATAGAGCGCGACTTGCTGCGAAAATTCATCATTGCAGAGCTGTGGTTGGGTGTGCTGGGCGGCATGAGTATACCCGTGTTGTATTTTGCTTTCACCTTAGGCAATGCTTTTGTACCATGTTACATTTTTTTTACGCTTAGTATTGGTTTCCTGATTGGTTTAGAGATTCCTTTTCTTACCCGCTTGATGGAAGAATACAAACAGCTCCAATTTAATATCGCCAATATCCTCTCTGTTGATTATTTGGGTGCTTTGATTGCTACGGTGTCCTTCCCCTTTATATTGTTACCATTTTTCGGTGTGTATCAATCATCATTGCTTTTTGGTTTGGTCAATATGTCGATTGGCGTGGTGATGTTGTGGATGTTCTCTGATGTATTGCAGCAGGGTGTTGCCAAGCTTAAAATGATGACGACGATGTTGAGCGGCATATTGGTGTTGATGATGGTATGTTCAGCCTCACTTTTAAGCTTTTGGGACAGTCGCTTGTATGATGATAGGATTGTTTTTAGCGAACAAACACGTTACCAGAGAATTGTGCTGACCAAACATAGGGATGATATACGACTGTTTTTAAATGGTAATTTACAATTCTCTTCTTTAGATGAATACAGATACCACGAGTCATTGGTGCATGTGCCGCTGTCTTTACATGCTAAGCCTGTGCGCAGGGTGTTGTTACTGGGTGCGGGCGATGGTTTGGCGGTGCGTGAATTATTGAAATATCCTTTTATTGAAGAAATTGTACTGGTCGATTTGGATAAAGAAATCATCAAGTTGGCAAAAGAAAATCCGTATGTATCGGATCTTAATCAACATAGTTTAAGTTCTTCTAAGGTGAAAGTGGTTATTTCTGATGCTTTCAGCTATTTGAATCAAAATGAAAAATTGTTTGATTTTATCATCAGTGACTTGCCTGACCCTAATAATCAGGAGCTGGCAAGATTATACAGCAAGCAGTTTTACCGTTTGTTGCGCCATCACTTGTCTGAAGACGGACTGTTTGTCACCCAAGCAACCAGCCCTTACTTTGCTCCAAAAGCCTTCTGGAGCATTCAAAAAACCATTGCCGCAGCAGGTTTTGATTACACCTACCCTTACCATGCTTTAATTCCATCATTTGGTGATTGGGGCTTTGTGTTAGCAGGTAGTCAAACGTTAGATCTTGCGCATCCTGTATTGCAAGTAGACACAACATATTTGCAGCAACATCATGTGCCAAGTTTGTTTGTCTTCTCTAAAGACATGGCAGCCCATGATGAAGCCGTGAACACGCTAGACAGACCTGTGTTGCTCGAATATTACTTGCAAGGTTGGAATAGCTATGCACGTTAGTTTTTAGCCCCGCATATTTTAAAAGACCTGAATTCAAGTCGTGAATGCAATCGTCAATATTGATTTCATGCGAACTCCTGTGTTTTCCTCAAATGCTTCATATGGCGCTTTAAAGTCAGGGCACTTTTTAGGTCGGTCATTTAGCTATATAACCGACATTCCGCACCTCACTTCCAATGAGAGCCTGTTAATTTACTCCCTCATTCCCACGCAGGAGCATGGGAATGCGTAAAAATAATGTATGTGTAAAGGTGGATTTCTGCCTACGCGGGAATGACGAATTTTAGCCCGACTGCGTAACATCAGTGAGTAAGCTCTATATAAGCTTGGGTGTATGCCCGATAAAAGAACTTGGGCATGACGGCAAGTCAATTCATGATTCACTATATTACCACTCATTCACCTTGTCAGTGCGACGTTGGAATCGATTGAGGAAATCCTGAAGTTGCCCCAAAGTCTTTGTTTTACAGGCATTGACAGGGGTACGCAGAGTTTTAGCTTGCCGCTCTTTGATATTACTAGGTTTAGGGTGATTTCTCATGCAAATGACTGGCGCTGAAATTTTTGTAGAATGTTTGAAACGTGAAGGCGTGGAAGTCATTTTTGGTTATCCCGGTGGTGCAGTGCTGCCGATTTATGATGCTATTTTTCAGCAAAGTCACTTCAAACATATCTTGGTGCGCCATGAGCAAGCAGCACTTCATGCTGCCAATGGTTATGCACGAGTGTCAGGCAAATGTGGTGTTTCCCTTGTAACTTCAGGGCCTGGTGCAACCAATGCCATCACAGGTTTAGCCGATTCCAATGCCGATTCAATTCCCAATGTTTGTTTCACAGGGCAGGTTCCGCTTGCCATGATTGGTACGGATGCGTTTCAAGAAGCGGATATTATTGGCATCACCCGCTCCGCCACCAAACACAACTTCTTGGTGAAAAATGTTGAAGATTTGGCATTGACCATTCGCCAAGCCTTTCATATTGCAACTACAGGTCGCCCAGGTTCGGTTGTTGTTGATATTCCTAAAGACTTGGGTTTTGCCAAATGTGAGTTTGTGTGGCCAGAAGAAGTGAATATACGTTCCTACCAGCCGCGCACATCAGGTCATGCAGGACAAATTAAGAAAGCGATAAAAGCGATGCTCGCAGCCAAGCGCCCGATGTTGTATTCGGGTGGTGGTATCATGAATGCGCAAGGTTCGGCAGCTTTATTGAAAACCTTGGCGCATCAGCTACATGCACCCGTGACCAATACTTTGATGGGGTTGGGTGGCATTCCGTATGATGACAAACACTTTGTCGGCATGTTGGGTATGCACGGAACCTATGAAGCCAATATGGCGGTATCGCATTGTGACTTATTGGTGTCTATTGGTGCGCGTTTTGATGACAGGGTAACAGGTCGTCTGAATGCCTTTGCCCCCGATGCTAAGATTATCCATATTGATGTTGACCCAACATCGATCTCTAAAAATGTAGATGCTGATTTACCGATTGTGGGTGATGTAGGCATTGTATTGCAGCAGCTTTTGGATGAGTTAAGTCATCAAGGTGGTGTGCCTGATTTGGAAGCCTTGAAATTGTGGTGGCAACAAATTGATGAATGGCGTGCCAAAGATTCATTGGGTTTTGAGCAGAGTGACGAAGGGCCGATTAAACCACAAACGGTGATTCATAAAGTGCATGACATTACCAAGGGCAATGCCATTGTCACCACCGATGTGGGACAACATCAAATGTGGGCAGCGCAACATTATGGCTTTAAAGAGCCGCATAAATTCCTAACTTCGGGCGGACTTGGTACGATGGGTTATGGTCTTCCTGCAGCCGTGGGTGCTGCGATGGCTTTTCCTGATGAACCGATTGTGGTGTTTACAGGTGATGCATCTATTCAAATGTGTATCCAAGAGTTGGCAACGGCTTATCAATACCGCCAGAAAATCGTGGTCGTATTATTAAATAATGCCTACATGGGTATGGTGCGTCAGTGGCAAGAAATGTTCCATGAATCGCGCTTTTCACACTCCTATTTTGATTCATTGCCCGACTTTGCCAAATTGGCAGAAGCCTATGGTGGCGTTGGTATCACGGTGAACACTTTGGACGAGTTGGACAAAGCCTTGGACGTTGCATTTGGTAACCAAGAGAGTTTTGTGTTTATTGATATTGCGGTGGCAAAAGAAGAAAATGTATTCCCGATGGTGCCAGCAGGTGCTGCATTGAATGAGATGGTGTTGTCATGATAAACAAAATCCTGATTTTCGTGGGTAAATGAAATGAGACATACAATTACAATTTTAGTTGAAAATGAGTTTGGTGTTTTGACACGTATTGCAGGCTTGTTTTCTGCGCGTGGTTACAACATCGAAACGCTAAATGTTGCACCAACCTTGGATGAAACAGTGAGTCGCTTAACCTTAGTGACGATTGGTGATGAAAAAACTGTCGAGCAAATCAAGAAACAGCTCAATAAACTTATTCCTGTGATTAAAACCGAAGATATTTCGCACATGGTTCACCTTGAACGTGGCTTGTTGATGTTGAAAGTGATTGATGCCAATGATTTACGCAAAAATGCAGAAGCTGCAGGTGCTAAAATCATTGACCATGAAGCAGGCAGTTATTTTATTGCTGAACTTACAGGTTCGCCTGAAGAAGTGGATGCTTTCTTAGCCAGTATTGATGCAGAATATATCATTGAAGCTTCGCGCACTGGCCCTGTAGGTATGCGCCGTGGCAGCAAAGGGTTTGTAGCCTGATGACAGCTAAAATTATTGATGGTAAAGCTTTGGCCGCCAAACTTAAGGTGGATATGCAAGTAGAAATTATCAGCTTGGCGCAGAAGTACGGTAGAGCGCCAGGGCTTGCCGTCGTGATCGTGGGGAATGACCCTGCATCACATGTGTATGTTAAAAACAAAAAAATCGCCTGTGAACAAGTGGGCATCAAATCATTTTCGTATGCGTTGCCTGCGGAGACAACGCAGGAGCATATTCTGGGTTTGGTTGCTGAATTAAATCAAAATCCTTTGGTTGATGGTATTTTGGTACAATTTCCTGTGCCAGAGCATATCAGCGAAAAGCGTATTTTGAATGCGATTGCAGTGGATAAAGATGTGGATGGGTTTCACCCGTATAACATCGGCTGTTTGGCAGCGCGTCAGCCAGAGTTGCGTTCTTGCACACCATATGGCTGCTTGAAGTTGATTGAATCTACAGGCATAAAATTACACGGTAAAGAAGCCGTAGTGGTTGGTGCATCCAACAATGTAGGTCGGCCGATGGCTTTGGAGCTGTTGCTTGCAGGGGCAACCGTGACTGTGGCGCATAGGTTTACCAACAACCTAAAATCACACGTTGAACGTGCAGATATTGTGGTTGCGGCGGCGGGTAAACAAGGCTTGATTCAAGGTGAATGGATTAAACAAGGTGCGATTGTCATTGATGTGGGTATTCACCGTTTAGAAGATGGTTCGCTGACGGGTGATGTTGATTTTGACTCAGCATCCAAACGTGCAGGCTGGATTACACCTGTGCCTGGTGGTGTTGGCCCTATGACCATTACCATGTTGTTAGGCAATACGGTCACCGCCTTTAAAAAACACGTTGGGGTAGTGACTTAATTTTTTAAGCTTGGTGGGTACAAAAAAAGGACGCTGCGCAATGACCTAACCCGCATTATTCACAAATACAGCCGCGCCCTTGCTTGCCCCTTTATTCGCAACAAATCTCTCATCAATCGTTAGTAAGCGCGGCTACGAGCGATTTCTTTAAAATTCGTTGCAAACAAAGGTTCTACGCAACCATCACGACGATTTATGAATAATGCGGGCTAAGTTAAGGAAGTGGGGCTAAGGTGAATCCTATTTTTACAGAAAGTAAGGTGAGCCACTTGCAAAACTCATGAGCGGCGATTGACTTCTTTGATCATTGTCGGTTGTGCGTCAGGGGCTAATGGCATTGCATATGATGACTTGCCTTGCAGTTGTATTTTTCAAACAGGGTAGATTAACATCGCGAACTTATGCATATCAACATTAACGCCTTTACCCAGCTACAACACAATGAAAACCATATCCATATCGCTTTCTCATCGCCACAGCGGGTGATAAGCTCTGCTATTTTGAACGGTGGTCTAATGAAAGCCGACCATATTGTAAACTGGAAAGTTCCCAAACATGCATCCGCTTGTGAAGCACCTGAAAAAAGCCTAAGCAACTATGCCAAGGTTCAAGGCTGGCAAGGTCATGTTGTGGGTATGATGACTGCCGCTTCAATGGATTCTCTTCGTATTGAGCAGGCTTGTGTTGAAGATGTTGATATAACCGTTCTCGTTACGACAGGTTTGAGTAACGCGCGGCGTGCAGGCGATAAAGCTGATATACAAAAATTATTAGCCACCACTGATGAGATTGGTACGATTAACCTGGTACTCATCTTCTCAGCACAGTTAACAGATGCAGCTATGGTCGAAGCCATGATGATTGCCACAGAAGCCAAAGCCGCCGCTTTACAACATGCTAAAGTTTTAAGCCCTATATCTGGCTTAATCGCCACGGGAACTGGAACTGATGCGATTGCCGTTGCCAGTGGTTATGCTTCACCAGCGATTAAATTTTGCGGGAAACATGTCTTGCTCGGTGAATGGATTGGACGCTTGGTTATAGCAGCAGTGACCCGCTCATTAACCTTTAAGTCCGCCCATGATAAAAGTGGTGTTAGATTGAGGAGTTTTTAATGAGTTGTAGCCCTTTATCCGACATTCCGCACCTCTAAATCAATATTACTTTATTTAGAGAGCCACTTGCAAAACTCTGGGTGGATGAGTGGCAATCCCACTTTGAGTGCGTTTTTAGGCTGAAATGAGGGGCATGGTGGTTCCATACACCCGACATTCCGCACCCTTTATTTTGATTTTTGGTATTTAATGAAAAGACATGAGAACATTATGTTTCCATGTCTTTACAAATACCCTGATTTATCCACTGGTGAAACCCAATAAAACAAATCCTTAATATGACCTTCTTCTCTAAGGTCTTTTAACGCCTTGAGCACATCTGAAATTTCAACCGCACCCAGTACAACATCAATACGAGCATGAGGCGTATAACCCACCACTTTATCGCGTACAGAAAGCATAGGGTTGGTTTCAGATTGCTCGCTGTGCCCTTCTACATGGCTCAGTGTGAAACCATGCACCTGTGGCATCATACGCAAATAATCACATACATCTTGCTGTGCTTTTAGACTCATCACCAGTGTTAATTTCTTCATACCAGATCCTTTTGCAGCTTGTCTGCACTTTGTTGAATCTTATGCTCATTCTTTTCTTCTAACCAAGCATACAGTGTAGGTAAAAGAATCAATGTTAACAATGTCGAACTCACCAACCCACCAATCACCACAACAGCTAACGGTTGCTGCAATTCAGAGCCAGGGCCCGTGGCAAATAACAACGGTACAAGCCCTAAGCTCGCAATCATCGCAGTCATCAACACAGGGCGCAAACGTCGCTCGGCACCCTCTTTCACGGCTTCAAGCACTGTGCGTCCATTTTCGCGCAGTTGGTTGAAGAATGTTACCATCACCACGCCATTAAGCACCGCTACACCAAACAGGGTGATAAAACCAACCGATGCAGGTACGGATAAATACAAGCCTGAAAGGTATAAGCTGACCACACCACCAATCATGGCAAACGGGATATTCATAATAATTAATCCCGCTTGTCGCAATGAACCAAAGGTGACAAAAAGCATCAAATAAATTAACACAATGGCAATCGGCACAACCATGCTGAGTCGCTCTGCTGCTCGCTGTTGGTTTTCAAACTGACCACCAAAGGTCACATAATAACCTGTGGGAAAATCAACTTTGCTATCAATTTTCGCCTGAATATCCTTCACAAAGCTGACCACATCACGCCCTTCAACATTCGCCTGAATCACGACTTGACGACGCGCTGATTCACGGGTGATTTCTACGGGGCCATCCACCTCATGAATGTTTGCCAACACATGCAGAGGTACTTTTGCCCCGCGCGGGGTAGTGACCAAAAGGTGTTGAATATCTTTGGTCGATGTGCGGTCTTTTGCGGCATAGCGCAGCAATACTGATGTTCTGCGGTTGTCCTCAATGATTTCTGACACCACTTGACCTGCCACGGCTGTTTCAATCAGCATATTGATGTCTTCAACATGCAAACCATATTTGGCAATGGCTTCTGATAAAATATCAATTTGCAGATAAGTTTGCCCCGATAACTTACCCCTAAAAATATCAATCGCACCATCCACATTGGAAACGATGGTTTCAATTTCTTCGGATAAACGCTCTAAAGTTTGCAAATCATCACCATACAGCTTGATTGCCATCGCCGACCGCACCCCCGTTAGCATCTCGGACACACGCATATCAATAGGTTGAGAAAACGCATAATCAACGTCTTTAAATTGTTTCATTTTTTCACGCAGCTTTTCTAACAAGGTTGCCTGATCAATCGTCCATTCATCCTTGGGTTTGGTGATAATAAAGTTATCCGTTTGATACAACCCCATAGGATCCATACGCAACTCATCAGCACCTGTTCGCGATACCACGCTTACCACTTCAGGAATTTCCATAAAAGCTTTTTGCATGGGGGCATCCAATGCCAAAGAGTGCTTTAGCGATACATCCGATGATTTTTCCATCAAAATCACCGTTGAACCTTCATCCATAATGGGCATAAACTCTTTACCAATGTATGGGAAAAGAGACAGTGAGCCGACCAACATTGCCACAGACACTGCCACTGCTATTAAACGAAAGCGAAGTGCTGCATTAACCACTGGGCGGTAAACTTTCTTCAGTGTACCCATCAACCAACCGTCATCTTCACTACCACCCCTCATCACCAAGCTGGCAACCACGGGAATAACAGTGAGTGATAAAATGAGCGAGCCAATCAAGGCAAAAGAAATGGTTGCTGCCAAAGGCATAAACATTTTACCTTCCAAACCCGTCAGGCTAAACAAGGGTAAAAAGACCACAATAATAATCAACACACCACTAATCACAGGTGTTGCCACTTCCGTGGTTGCACGGTACACAATATGCAGCTTGCTCACACCTTTGGGGGCATGACTTAATCGCTCATAAACATTTTCCACAACCACCACGGCCGCATCCACCAAGATACCAATGGCAATGGCAAGCCCGCCTAAGGTCATCAAGTTGGCGGAAATACCCGTTAAACGCATCATGATAAAGGTAAATAATACAGAAAGGGGTAAAATAATGGCAACGGTTAATGCTGCCCTTAAATTACCCAACATCACAATCAATACCAAAAGCACCAAGATTACAGCTTCAGCCAGGGCTTTTTCTACCGTCATCACCGCCTCTGAAACCAAATCACTACGATCATAAAAGGGAACCAATGATATACCTTTGGGCAAGCTGGATTTTAGAGCTTCAAGCTCCTGTTTGATGCCTTCAATGGTCGTCCGACTGTTTGCACCTTTACGCAACAAGACCAAACCTGTGACCACTTCACCTTCACCATCAGCCGTCACTGCGCCATAGCGTGTGAGCGAGCCGATATGCACATCAGCAACTGTATCCAGTAAAATAGGAACACCATTGCGCACGCCTACTGTAATGCGACGGATATCATCCGCATTTCGCAATAATCCAACCGTACGTAGCAGCAACATGGTGTTATTGCGTTCAATTCTGTCACCACCTGCGCTGCGGTTGTTTTGCTCCAAAGCATGTTGAATATCTTGAATACTTAAGCCATAACGAATCAAAGCTTTCAGGTTTGGGTTGATTTCAAAGGCACGTACTTCACCGCCCAAAGAATTGACATCAGCAACACCATCCACAGTGCGTAAACGCGGACGAATCGTCCAATCTTGCAAAGAGCGAAGTTCACTGTTGATGTAACCTTCACCTTGAATACGGTACATAAAAATTTCACCAAGTGGTGTGGTAATCGGTGCCAAACCACCATCAATACCTTGCGGCAAACTGGCCCATACTTGGTTCAGTCGCTCTGTGACCTGATTCCGCGCCCAATAAATATCTGTACCATCTTCAAAATCAATTTTAATGATACTTAAGGAAGATTTGGTAACCGAGCGTAGAATCTTCTGCTTCGGCAAACCTTGCATTTGCATTTCCACAGGGAAAGTAATGCGACTCTCCACTTCTGTGGGTGATAAACCTGGCGCTTTAATAATAATTTGTACTTGGGGCGAAGAAATATCAGGAAATGCGTCAATCGGCAAAGTTTTGAATGACCAGATACCACCACCGGCAAGGGCAGCGGCTAAAATCAATAGCATCAAACGTTGGGTGAGTGAAAAACGTACTAACGCAGCAATCATTGTGTTTTCTCCAGTTGTGGTGTGCTATCGGTGTATCCAATCACTGAAATACCTGCGTTGAGGCGTAGCAAGGCAAGTTCTTGCCAAGCTGATGCAAGCATTTGAATATATGCCGCTTGGGTGTCAAAAGAGGTTTTGTAGGCATCGATAACATTTAGCACGCTAAGTTCTCCTGCATCAAATGCTTGATAGGTTAAGCGAAGCATCTTTTTCGCAGGTTGAAGAACATTTTTTTGATAGTGGTTGGCTTGTTCAATCAAGTGATTCACATGTAAAAAGCTCTTATGTACATTGGTTTTTAAATCACGCTGTGCAGTCGCTAAAGCTGCTTGATTTTGTTGAACGCTGTATTTGGCTTGTGTAACCCCAGCTTCATTTTTATTCCATACTGGCGCATCCATGCTGACCACGAGACCTGTCACGGTATCCCTTTGCCCCGCTAAAAATTCACGACGTACAAACAGTGTGACCACAGGGTCGGCAAACTGCTGGGCATGTGCAACGGCAATACCTGCTTCAGCTTCGGCAATGGCTTGCCTATTCATTTGAAGAGAAGGGTGTTGCTCTAAAGCAACATTCAGAGCATTGCGCTGATAAGGTGTAGTCACAGGCTCCAAATCAGGTAATGTTAAAGTTTGCTCAAGCGGCAACCCAAGCAATGCTTTCAAACTGAGTGATGCTTCATGATACAGTCCTTCGCTTTGAGAAAGTCGCTGCTTTGCTGCTTGTAGTGCAATGTCCAAGCGCATCAGATCTAGCGGCGTTAAATAGCGTATTAAAGCATCACGCTGGTATGATTTTGTTTTTTGTTTTTGTTGAATGGCACGTAAATGTTGTTGATTTAAGCGTAATAATGCTTGTTTCATTTGGACATCAAAAAAAGATTGAGCAATGGCATATTCCAGTTGCAACTGTTGCTGCTGATACATCGCCTCAACTTTACTCACACCTAATGCTGCTTGATGTTGCTGTTTTTTAGCATGAAAAATGGGAATGGCCTGTGATACTGCAACCTCAGTAAAATCATAACCACCAGAGCCATCTTCAGCCCCTAAGACATTATCCAGCTGTATACTCACATTCGGATTTGCCCATACTGTGCTTTGCTTGACCTTTCCCTGCTGCATACCAATTTTCGCGCGCGCCGCTTTCATTTCGGGTGTATGCTCTATGCCCATTTGAATACTTTTTTCTAATGAAAGTGCCTGTTTATTTTCTTCAGCGGAAGCCAACGAAGATAACAATAAGAAACTACCTGTGAGTGAAGCTCTTAACCATAAAGGCATAGCTTTGTTATCATGCCGTGAATATATCATGCTCATAAGTATAACAGCCCCTGTTACTTTTAATTAATGTCATTCATTATCGTCTAAAGGGGTGCTGGTTCAAAAGAAATACCCTATCCGATATTCCTTTTGAACCAGCACCCCTCACTGCATAAGATAGTGGCATACGTTGAAAAGAAAGCATTAAGATTATATGAAACCTAAACCCTGCAAGTGGCACTTTCAGGGTTTAGGTGCGAAACAGCGCTTTCTTTTCAATATTTATGGTGAATATAAGCTATGCCCTTATCATCAACAGTGGTGGTAAAAGTGGACATGACCTGAAAGTTTGGTTTCCTACACGGAAACAGGTGCTTAACACCTGATGTTACGCACTTTGTTGAGAAAGAATGACACCATTCTCATTTGCAGCGCGTCAACTACAATAATACCTTTATTCGTTAAAAATGAACGGTAATACTGCGATCTCAATATAGGAAATGGGGCTTTAGCCCCGTATGAGAAGCATCATCATGCATGCGCGACTGACACCTCAGAACTCTTTCTCAGGCTTACGCCTTCACCTTGAGTCGCACTTCCTCAATCATGACTTTCTGCCATATATTTTCTCGTTCCTGTATTCTTGCGTGGGAATGACGAATTTTAGCCCGATTGCGTAACATCAGTTAACACATTAAAATTATGTGGCGGAAATGCCAATGCTATTTTTATTGCCCAACTGATAAACAAGGTTTCACTGAAACTCTGAAAATTGGCGCAGGTGTTGAAATTGTAAACGTGATAAAAAAGTAAAACCAGTATGGAAGCGTACTTTTTTGTAGTGTGAATAAAAAACTTCACATCCCACAGGCAGAAATAAAAAAGGCCACCCGAAGGCAGCCTTTGAATTTATCCCTTGTAAGTCAAGAGGTTAGATGGTGGCCTGACATGGAATCGAACCATGGACACAGGGATTTTCAATCCCTTGCTCTACCGACTGAGCTATCAGGCCAATCTTAAAATATGATTTACCACATTTTTCAGAGTTGCGATTTCTAGTGTGCTTGGGACTATCTTGCAAGCTTTTCCTTTTTTGTGTAGGTGCAAAGTGAAAAAGTCCATTTTTAGCACAATAGAAATGTCCGATGTATGTTATCGGTTGATGGGACATTTTGATAACAATGGAGTTGTTGATGCTTACAGAGTCAGGGCAAAAGTCACAAGCAATATGTTACCATAATCAGCTTGTTTAGCGTTGAATTCAGGAAAGGTTATACAGTGTACCTACGGAGCAACCTATTTTCTTGGCGATAAAGCGGGAATTTAAGGCGTGCAGTCCATGTGTGCTGATGCGATTTTGAGTATTTTTAATGGCAAGGTTGCGTAAGTTTTCATGTCGTTTTTGCAATGTGACACTCCTTTAACGGGTTTGAAGTGAACGATGTTCATTTATACCAAGCACCTATGGCAGTTATGTGAAACTTGATGTTTCTCCTTTATCACTTATCGTTGCATGCGTTGAGATAGCAAAAAAGGAGAGGGTTTTATGAAATTTATCATGGTGCTGACAGTATTATTAAGCTCACTCTTCTTTGCCCAAGTATCTGCTGCTGCGGATCAAGTGAATATTAATTCGGCCACTGTAAAAGAGTTGCAAGCTGTGAAAGGTATAGGTGAAAAAACTGCAGAAGCTATTGTGCAGTACCGTAAAAAACATGGTAATTTTTCAAATATTGCCGAGTTAATTCATGTCAAAGGTATTGGCGAGAAAAAGTTAAAGAAGATGAAAGATTCGGTTAAAGCAGGGGAAGGTTCATCGAAGTCTCAAGGTAAAGTGAAGTCAAACGACTAAGTGAACAATAAAAAATGAAACATAAAAAGCGGGCTGCGATGCCTGCTTTTTGCATTTTAAAGGTTAAAAAATGAAACATAAACAAGTAGCAGTTGTAGGTTTAGGTTATGTTGGTTTACCATTGGCTTTAGCTTTTGGTCGGGTGATGCCAACAGTTGGCTTCGAAATTTCGCAAGAAAAAGTGGATGCCTACCAAGCAGGCTGCGACCCAACTGGAGAAATGGAAAATACGCTGTTTGAGCAGGCTCAATATTTAACCTATACCACCGATGCTGTGGATATAAAACAGGCTGACTTTGTGGTCGTGGCAGTGCCCACACCTGTGGATAGCGCACATCAGCCTGATTTGACACCCGTCATTCAAGCAACAGAAACGGTGGGGAGAAATCTTAAACAAGGCGCGATTGTTATCTTCGAATCCACAGTTTACCCAGGCGTGACGGAAGATGTGTGCGTACCAATTTTAGAAAAGGAATCAGGCTTCAAGTGTGGGGAAGGTTTTAAGGTGGGTTATTCGCCAGAGCGTGTTAATCCTGGCGATAAAGTACATCGTTTAGAGACGATTGTGAAAGTAGTGTCAGGGCAAGATGAAGAAACGCTTGAACACGTGGCAACGCTTTATGAAAGAGTTATTGAAGCTGGCGTGCATAGAGCGACAACTATAAAAGTTGCTGAAGCTGCCAAAGTGATTGAAAATACACAGCGAGATTTAAATATTGCCTTGATGAATGAGCTTGCGGTTATCTTTGATAAAATGGATATTGATACGCAAGATGTGTTGGATGCAGCAGGCACAAAATGGAACTTCTTGCCTTTCCGCCCAGGTTTGGTAGGCGGGCACTGTATAGGTGTTGACCCCTATTATTTGACCTATAAAGCCGAAATGATGGGCTACCAGCCCGATGTGATTTTGTCTGGTCGGCAAATTAATGATGGCATGGGCAAGTTTATTGCGGGTGTGACCATTAAAAAAATGATTGATGCTGGGAGCAAGATTAAAGGTGCAAAGGTCTTGGTCTTAGGGTTATCGTTTAAGGAAAATTGTGAAGATATTCGAAATTCTAAAGTCATCGATGTGATTCGAGAGCTTGAAGATTTTGGGGTGAATGTCTTGGTATGCGACCCCGTGGTTAATGCGAAACAAGCGAAAAAAGTATACGGCATTGATTTGATAGCATTTGAAGGTGTGGGTGATTTACAAGCGGTGGTTGCGGCGGTATCGCATGATGAGTTGGTGGCAATCGAGTCAGCTGAATTTATGCATAAAGGTTATCAAGGTATGCCATTCATTGATGTTAAATCTGCGTTTGATCAAAGTAAACTTGAAGCTTTAGGGCTTAAAGTTTGGCGGTTATAATATGTTTCTAGGGCTTGGGGGTATGAAGTGGTAGAAGTAAAGCAAGGTGAAATTAGTTTAGTAGACCTGTGGGAAGTGTTGGTGAAACAGAAGGTGGTGATTGGTGCTGTTTGGTTGGTTGCTGTGCTGTTAGCCTTGGCTTATGTGTCATTGGCAACACCAATATATAAGGTGGAAGCTTTTTTGCTGCCGCCAAGTCAAAAAGATATTCAACCTTTGAATGTGCCAGTATTGGATCGTTCACGTAGTTCAGAGCGCCTATCTCATTATGAATCTGAAGACGTGTATCGTTTATTTATTCAGTCCCTTAAGTCGAAGTCTGTTCGCAGGGGGTTTTATGAGAGTTATAGTGTTGCAAAGCAGTTAGGTTTAAAAGAGGGTGATAATCCTGACACCTTTTTTGAAGAGAGGTTTAGTAAAAAGCTCTTGGTTAATCAAAATGTAAAAAAGAAAGAAGAGGAGGGTTTTGTTTCTGTTTCTCTTGAAGGTGAGGATCCCAAGTTGATGGCTCAGTGGGTGAATGTGTTTGTTGAAGAGACAGCGAATATCGTTAGAAAGCGCTTAGTGGGTGAAGTTGAGGGTAAAGTAAAGTCTCTGGAGACCAGTGTTGAAGATTTAATACTTGGTAAGAAAACTTTGGCTAAGGATCGGCGAGAAGACCGTATTATTATTTTGCAGGAAGCCTTAAGTGTTACACAGTCTTTAAGTGAGCAAGACCAGCAGGTTAAGCGTTTGAATAGCATCGCTGTTAATACTAAGGAACTACCCTTGTATCTGCTTAGTCCAAATGCATTGAAGGCAGAAATCAAGGTGTTAAAAAGCCGTCAAGATGATGCTCCTTTTATTAAAGGGCTGCGTGACTTGGAAGAGAAGATGGCCTCACTTGGGGCGGTGAGTATTCAAGGGGATAAAATAAAGCCTTTCTATTTTGATCAAAAGGCGATTGTGCCTGAAAAGCCTATTAAGCCAAAGAGAATGCTCATCATTATTTTGGCGGGGTTGATGGGGTTTTTGTTGGGTGTGGTAGTTGCTTTTATTAGGAGTGCTGAGGGCGGTGCCAGTAAAGAGATAAAAGGAAAGATATTGTGAAAGGAGCGACTGTTGCTGTCATTGGGCTTGGTTATGTTGGTTTACCATTGGCGTTAGCTTTTGGTCGGGTGATACCAACAATTGGTTTTGAGATTTCACAAGAGAAAGTAGATGCCTATTGCGAAGGTTATGATCCAACGGGTGAGATGGAAAAAGAACTGTTTAATAAGGCGGAGCAGTTGACCTACACAACAGATGCGGCGGATATTTCTAAAGCTTCTTTTGTGGTGGCGGCTGTACCTACACCAGTGGATAGTGCGCACCAACCTGATTTAACACCTGTGATTAAAGCAACAGAGGCTGTAGGAAGAAATCTTAAGCTTGGAGCCGTTGTGATTTTTGAGTCTACGGTGTATCCAGGTGTTACTGAAGACATATGTATACCTATCTTAGAGCGAGAGTCAGGTTTAAAGTGCGGGGTAGATTTTAAAGTTGGCTATTCTCCCGAGCGCGTGAGCCCTGGCGATAAAGTCCATAACTTGAAACGATTGTGAAAGTAGTGTCAGGGCAAGATGAAGAAACCTTAAATCAGGTTGCGGAGCTTTATGAGCAAGTGATTGAAGCGGGTGTTTTTCGTGCGGCAACAATTAAAGTTGCTGAGGCAGCGAAGGTGATTGAAAATACACAGCGTGACTTGAATATTGCACTGATGAATGAACTGGCAATTGTTTTTGATAAAATGGATATTGACACATTGGATGTGTTGGAAGCTGCGGGTTCAAAGTGGAATTTTTTACCATTCCGACCTGGCTTGGTTGGTGGTCACTGCATAGGTGTTGACCCTTATTGCTTAACATACAAGGCAGAGATGATGGGTTATCAGCCAGATGTTATTTTGTCTGGGCGACAAATTAATGATGGTATGGGTAAGTTTATTGCTGGCAAAACTGTAAAGCAGATGATTAAGGCTGATTGTAAGATTAAAGGGGCATCTGTTCTTGTTTTAGGGCTTACTTTTAAAGAGAACTGTGAGGGCCTGAGAAACTCTAGGGTGATTGATGTTATTCAGGAGCTGGAATCTTATGAAGTCAAAGTGAAGGTGCTTGATCCAGTGGCAAATACTGAAGATGCGCGCAAAGAATATGGTATTCAGTTAATCACCTTAAAGCAGGTTTCTCAAGTGGATGCAATTATCGTTGCGGTACCGCATGATAGTATATTATCAATAAAGGTAAGTGACCTTGCGACAAAAGTTAAAGAAAATGCGCCCTTTATGGATGTGAAGTCTGCATACGATAAAAAAGTCTTAGAAGAGAATGGTTTTGATGTATGGCGCCTATAAGGGACTGGTTTTAAGGCAAGTGGCTTCATAGACAGTCTTTTTAGACGTAATTTGGCTGAAAAACTTGACCCTGTCAGGTGGTTGGTACAATAAGGATAAGTAATTCAAGGTGGAGTAAATGTTTAACAATAAGAATATATTAATTACGGGTGGAACAGGAAGTTTTGGAAAAAAGTATACGGAAATCTTATTAGGTAAATATAAGCCAAATAAAATTATTATTTTTTCAAGGGATGAGCTTAAACAGTTTGAAATGGGACAAGTTTATAATGACCCCTGCATGAGGTATTTCATTGGTGACGTAAGGGATCAAGAGCGCTTGAAAGATGCGATGCAAGATGTTGACTTTGTGATTCATGCCGCAGCACAAAAGCAAGTTCCTGCGGCTGAATATAATCCAATGGAGTGTATTAAAACAAATATTCATGGGGCAGAAAATGTAATCCAAGCCGCACTGTATAATAACGTTGAAAAGGTTATGGCTCTCTCAACAGATAAGGCGGCAAATCCGATTAACCTTTATGGTGCTACAAAACTAGCTTCAGACAAGCTGTTTGTTGCGGCTAATAATATGGTTGGAAAAAGAAGGACACGTTTTTCTGTCGTAAGGTATGGTAATGTTGTTGGCTCTAGAGGCTCGGTTATTCCATTCTTTGAGAAGTTAATTAAAGAGGGGGCAAAAGAGCTTCCTATAACTGATGCTAAAATGACCAGGTTTTTAATTACGCTTGAAGATGGTGTGAACTTTGTACTTAAAGATTTTAATAGGATGCAGGGTGGAGAAATTTTCATTCCCAAAATCCCATCTATGTATATGACTGAAATGGCTAAGGCCATAGCCCCTAACTTGTCGCATAAAATCATTGGCATTCGACCAGGTGAGAAACTTCATGAGATTATGTGTCCTGCAGATGACTCTCATTTAACCTTGGAGTTTGATGATCACTATGTCATATGCCCTACAATTCAGTTTGCACATAAAACAGATTTTACTAAGAATTTGATAGGTGAAGTAGGTAAAAAGGTCGAGCAAGGTTTTGAATATAATTCTTTAAATAATACGGAATGGTTGTCCCATGAAGAATTTTTACAGATGGAGCAATCAGAATAATGAACCCTATCCCCTATGGTCGGCAGGATATAACTGAGTCAGATATTCAAAGCGTTGTGGATGTATTACAGTCTGATTATTTGACACAGGGACCTGCAGTGCCAGCATTTGAAAAGTGTTTGGCTGACTATTGTGGCGCACAAAATGGTGTAGCATTAAACAGTGCGACGAGTGCCTTGCACGTGGCCTGTTTAGCTTTGGGTGTGGGAAAGGGCGATGTGGTGTGGACTACGCCAGTAACCTTTGTGGCTAGCGCTAACTGCGCACTCTACTGTGGTGCGGATGTTGATTTCGTTGATATTGATCCGTGCACATACAATATGAGCGTCGAATGTTTAGCCAACAAACTGAAGTTGGCGGAAGATGTGGGGAAACTACCTAAAGTTGTGATTCCCGTGCATTTATGTGGACAGCCTTGTGACATGGCGGGAATCTTTGCATTGGGGCAACAGTATGGATTTAAAATTATTGAAGATGCGTCCCATGCGATTGGTGGAAAATACAAAAGTGAGCCCATTGGCAATTGCCGCTATAGTGATATAACGGTATTCAGTTTTCATCCAGTCAAGATCATTACCACTGCTGAGGGCGGTATGGCTATAACCAATGATGCCCAGTTGGCAAATAAGATGCGTCTGTTACGAAGCCACGGCATTACATCCTCCCCGGAAGATATGTGTTCAAGACCGCAACAGGAAATATGGAACTATCAGCAAATCGACTTGGGGTTTAATTATCGTATGACTGATATTCAGGCCGCACTTGGCCTGAGTCAGATGGCTAGGCTAGATAATTTTATTGCAAAACGACATGGCTTGGTATCGCGATATAATCAACTTTTGAGTGATTTTCCGATTACTACGCCATGGCAATCACAGGATAGCCACTCTAGTTATCACCTTTACCCAATTAGGTTGCAATTTGATAAAATCAAGCAGACACAGCATGAAGTTTATAAGTTCTTAAGGGAGGCGGGAATTTTAGTGAACCTGCACTATATTCCTGTATATCTTCAGCCGTATTATGAGAAGCTAGGTTTTGAGAAAGGATACTGCCCTGAAGCGGAAAAGTATTACTCTGAAACCATCAGTATACCAGTGTACTTTGGTTTAACAGAAGATATGCAAGATAGGGTGATTGAATCAATCCGCCGAGCTATAGCATGATGAAAACTGTAGCCGCTCAGTATATGGTGGAAGCAAGCGTGGTGTTAGAATGAATATCGCGATTATTCCAGCTAGAGGGGGGAGCAAAAGAATCCCACGGAAAAACATCAAAGATTTTTGTGGAAAGCCTTTAATTGCCTATTCTATTCAAACAGCAATAGACTCAGGGTTGTTTGATAAGGTAGTTGTAACCACGGATGATGAAGAGATTGCAAGTGTTGCAAAAAGCTATGGGGCAGAGGTTCCATTTATAAGGCCAAAAGAGCTTGCTGATGATTTCACAGGCACATCTGACGTGGTGACGCATGCTCTTCAGTGGTTAGAAAAGAAGGGTGAGAAGTACGACTATGTTTGTACAATCTATGCAACAGCACCATTGTTACAGTCAGTATATTTAAAAGAAGGTTTTGAAAAGCTGATGCACTCTGATGCGGCCCACGCTTTTTCTGCGACCTCAATGCCATTTCCAATCCACAGAACTTTTAAAGTCACGCCTGATGAAAGGTGTGAGATGTTTTGGCCAGAAAACTATGGCACCAGAAGTCAGGACTTACCTGAAGCCTATCAAGATGCTGGTCAATTCTACTGGGCAAAGGCTTGTGAAAAAACGACTGAAACCATGTTTGGTAAGGCGAGTATTCCAATTATCCTGCCAAGATATTTAGTTCAAGACATAGACACTTTAGAAGATTGGCAACGCGCTGAGATTTTATATAAGGTTCTTGAAGAGCAAGAAAGAAGCAAATGAAAAACATTCTTTTTAGGGCTGATTCTTCATCAACTATAGGTACGGGTCACATCATGAGAGACTTGGTTCTTGCGGCTCAGTTTGAGGGTGAGAATATTCTTTTTGCAACGCAAGACTTGCCAGGAAATATTAATCACACCATCAAGGCAAGTGGTTTTGATATTGAACTGTTGCAGTCCAATGATTTAGATGAGCTAATAGGGTTAATTAAATGCTATTCAATCGATTTAGTTGTGATTGACCATTACAAGATTGATTATGAGTTTGAGAAAGAGTTGAAAGAAAGAGCTGACATAAAACTATTGGTTTTGGATGACACCTATGAGAAACATCATTGTGATATTTTACTGAATCATAATATATACGCAGATCCTTTGCGCTATAGGAGGCTAGTTCCTAATAACTGTGAAATCAGGTGTGGCGCTGAATACACGCTTTTAAGGGAAGAATTTAGAATAGAAAGGTGTGAAAAAAGATCTTATCATCTTGAAGTAGAGAGTATTATGATTGCTATGGGTGGTGCAGATACAGAGAATAAAAATATAGATATTCTAAAGATTATTGAGTGTTTTCCAAGTATCCACACACATGTTGTGACAACGACAGCGAACAAACATTTAATAGCGTTGTATAAATATGCGGAAAAAAGAGAAAATATTACTATTCACCTTAATACGGATTGTATGGCAAAACTAATGAATAAAGTCGATTTGGCTATTCTTACTCCTAGCGTTATTGTGAATGAGGCCGCTTATATGAGGTTGCCATTTATTGCCATTAAGACAGCGGACAATCAAAGTAAAATGTGTGAGTATTTAATGCGTAATGGCTATTTGGCAATGGGTACATTTGATGTTGAGGTATTCAAGGATAAGCTTGGTCAGCTAATTGAGGCATTGAAAATTGAACCTGTGAGGTTGAACTCTATATGATTTATCCATGGAGCGACCTAACATACGATACTTGTTTCATATTGCGTGGCCATGAAATTATTCCTCAAAGTTACTGAAAATGGATCGTTTACTACAGAATGATCATGATTGCGTGCCATAAAGGTAACATGCTGTGCACCTATATTTAGAGGCTGTTAGAAAGAAAATGAAGTGACCGTGTTCACTATCTATTGAAGAGGAATGGTCAGGGTCTAGGTGTTGTTAGTCTGACAAAGATAAGCCTTTAGTTAAAAGGACTATGAGCTGAATTGGGCTATATAGAGCAACAAGCCAGAGCTTATAATGAAATGTGTTGGAGGTCTCTATAATGGGTTATCAGTTCTATAGATTATGCGCGTTCAACATTAAAGTTGGAAAGAAATAGTTGCTGAAAGTCTTGCGAAGATAACAAATCTGCACGTTAAATTATACCATAAAGAGTAGCTCAACTTACTGAAGAAACGAGTAATAACGATTTACAAGCTTCTGCAATAGATGGTATCGATATCCTGTAAAATTGAGAGTTAGACAATTGAAAATAGGTACCTTTAATTTTGATTCTGGTGGTGTGTTTATCATTGCAGAACTTAGTGCAAATCATGGCGGAGATATAAACATTGCCAAAGAAACAATTATGGCTGCCAAAGAGATAGGTGCTAATGCGATTAAGCTACAGACGTATACAGCAGATACCATAACACTTGATAGTGATAAAGATGATTTTATCATTAAGGGGGGGACACTCTGGGATAATAAAAGACTTTATGACTTATATAAAGAGGCGCACCTACCATGGGAATGGCATCAAGAGTTGTTTGATTATGCTAGAGCAATTGATATAGATATTTTTTCCTCGCCATTTGATAAAAGTGCAGTGGACTTCTTAGAGCAATTTGATCCAACAGCGTATAAAATTGCCTCATTTGAAATAACCGATTACGAACTTATTCGATATACTGCGTCTAAAGGAAAACCCATCATTATTTCTACGGGCATCGCAACGATTGATGAGATTCAAGATGCTGTTGATATTTGCAGAGCTGAAGGAAATGACAATATTATATTGCTTAAATGTACATCTGCGTATCCCGCAGCATTAGAAGATGCAAATTTAAGAACCATTCCCAATTTAGCTGAGACTTTTGGCGTAATCAGTGGCTTTTCAGATCACACGCTTGGTGCGACAGCTCCTATAGTTGCAGTAACGCTTGGTGCGAGAGTTGTTGAGAAGCACTTTATTTTAGATAAATCTATTGGCGGGGCTGATGCTGATTTTTCAATGGATAAAGCTGAGTTTTCGGGGATGGTGCAAGCAATACGTGATACGGAAAAACTACTTGGAAAAGTTGATTACTCGATGACGGATAAAAAGAAAAGTCACGGCAGTTCTCACGCAGCCTCTATGTGTCACAAGACATTAAGAAAGGCGATGTCTTTACAGAAGAAAATATTCGAAGCGTAAGACCAGGTTATGGGATGCACCCCAAGCATATAAAAGATATGTTAGGGAAAAAGGCTGATAGAGATTATGAGTTTGGGGACAGGTTCTAAAAAATTTGTGAAATACTCTATACTGTACATGCTTTTTGAAGGTTTATCAAAGGGTGGAAGTCTATTGATATTGCTGTATGTTGCCTATGCGTTACCTCCTGCAACATATTTGATTTTCATGCTATTGATATCACTTGAGACATTTTTACCGATTTTGTATGCGAGCAACTATAGTGAAGTGCTTTACACCATCAAAGATAGGTATCGGCAGTCAAATATATACTCTACCATATTAACAATAACTTTTTTATCATGCCTATTGCTCTTGATTATGATTTTGATAGCAAAATCATATCTCTATCAGTATTTTGAATACGAATCATTATTTACATACTTAGCAATACCAATTAATATATTTTTCTTCGTTTTTTTTAAGTTCTTGTCCCTATACCAGCAGCTGCATGGGAATCATGCTAAAGCAATTTATTTTAAGTCCATGCCATTCTTTTTGTCTTTTTTAGGCGCTCTTGGTGGAGTTTTATGGCTAGAAGATCCAATAGCTGGTTTTTTTATAGGGAAAACTACGGGCTACTTTTTTGCTTTTATATACTTGATGTTTAAAGAGGATGTGTTCCTTGTTCATTTCAAAGTAGATACATCTTTTTTGAAAGAGTATTTAACGAGATCAAAATTTTTGTTTATTATTGCCTTTTTTGGATGGTTAGGGTCATATGGATTTTTAAATATAGGAAAGCTTATTTCAACAGAGGAAAAAACTATTGAGTATGGCTACCTAATTAATTTATTAGGTATATTTTTGATGTTAGCTAACGGTATTAATCAAGTTTATTCTCCTAAAGTTAGACAACTTTACAATGAAAATAAAAATGATGCCTATGTTTTTTCAAAAAGAATATTAATTATTTACTCTCTTCTAGCCGCATTGGCTTATTTGGTTTATCAAATTATTTTATATATAAATCAAGATTTGGGAATTTTAGATGCTAAAGCTTTAAATATCTTTGTTGTGATGCCATATGCGATACTTATTTTTTGGATATCATCGTTTAAATATGTTAGCGATGTATATATTTATGTTAGCGATACGTACAAAAGTTTTACGATGTCGTTATTCGTAGTAGAAGTAATTTCGTTTGCTTTAGCAGTATACCTGCTTAATGAATATAGTGTTTCCTTACTTCATGCATGTTTAATAATTATTTTTGCGAGAAGTAGCTTTACATTTATGTATGTGAAATTATTGAGGAATTAATATGACCAATGAACAAATAAAAGATATATTAGATTGGGTTATCCCTAAGAAACTCAAAACGCTGCTGTTGAAGCTTGGGGAAAGAGCGCGAAACTATTATAGAAATGACCAAAGGCTGTTTAAAAAAAAATATAGAATTAAAGAATATTGAAGCGAACAATCGCTGTTTTCTTCTAGGGACAGGCGCTTCAACAAACGAGCAAAATTTGAAACTTTTAAGTGGTGAGGTATCGATTGCAGTTGCGGGTTTTTTCACACATGAATTAATACATATTATTAACCCAAAATATTACCTAGTAAACTCTGTTTTTGGTTTACATGGTAAGGTTATGGAAGAAAAGAAATTTATTAACTGGTTAAGAGCTATGGACGAGACACTTATTGATTCAACGATAATGTTCATGGATGCTGGTGATAAGCCGTTTTTAGATAAGTATAACCTTTTTTAAGAACAAAGAAATATATTGGTATCAGATGGAGTATTATGATGGTGGAAATATATCAGAAATTGACCTGAAATATTTAGAAAAAGGTGCTTCCGTGTCGGAATTAGCCATTAGCGTAGCGTTATATTTAGGCTTTAAAGAAAATTATATACTGGGTTTCGATCATAATTGGTTTGAAGGTGGCGGGTATTTTGATAATGAAAAGTATAATAAGTATTTTGAAGATACAACAGCAGAAAGGTTCAAGAGGCTTAAGCTAGATAGTTTGTATCATATGCAGATACATTCAAAAATATTCTATAAGTACAAACAACTGCAAAAGTTAAAAAGTAATATTTACAATGCAAATGCAAATGCAAACTCATATGTTGATGCTTTCCCTAAAGTTGATTTTCATGAACTATTTAAGAGCTGAAAAGGATTAAAGGGATGTGTGGGGGGAGTGAAATGTATTTATTAGCAAAGATATTTAAAAAAGTACAAATACCAGCTATAAAAAACTCAAGTATTGATAGTAGTTCAAAAGTGGCATCAGCTGCTCATATTGTTGATACAACGATGGGAAAATATTCATATGTAGGAAACTATTCGACAGTCATTGATGCGGATATTGGAAACTTTTGTTCAATTGCGGATAATGTAATTATTGGAGGGGCTTCTCATCCTCTGGAATGGGTTTCTACCTCTCCGGTTTTCCAGAAAGGGAAAAACATATTGAAAAAGAACTTTTTTAATCACCCATTTGAAACAACTTCTAGGACTGTTGTGAAGAATGATGTTTGGATTGGGTCTAACTGTTTAATTAAAAGTGGGATAACTATAGGGAGTGGTGCAGTTATCGGAATGGGGTCAATTGTTACAAAAGATGTAAAAGCATATGAAATATGGGCAGGGAACCCGGCAAGATTTATTCGCAAGAGATTTGATGATGAAACTATTGAAAGGTTATTAGATTCAAGATGGTGGGACTGGGATGATAGTAGAATAAAGAAGCATTCTGACTTGATGAATAATATAGAAGAGTTTATCAAAAAAATATCTAGTAGCAACAAAAACCTGTAATGTTACAAAACCTCAATAAGGTTATTATACACTTATATTTAATAGCTATGATTCTGTCAATTTATCTTCCGATTAAGGATGTTGCACTTTATGCACTGACGTTATTTAACTGTTATTTTTTTATTTTGTTTATGGTTGATTTAAAAAATAAAGATTTTCGGATTGATCCTTATGTTGCGTTACTTTTGCTTGCGCTAATTGTTTCGATGATAATGAGTGGTCAGTATGCATATTATGCTATAATTAATATTTTGGTTATATGTGCAATTTATTATATTGTACAATTTGATTCAAAATACCTTGTTAACAAGTTATCCGCTTATATTTTCATTTCTAGTTTTATTAATTTTTACTTGTATTATACGTTTGAATCGAGTTATGAAGGAACGAAGCTTGTAGGTGATATACTGATTGAAAGAGTTGAACTAAGTTTTTTTACCATTAAGCGTGGCATCTTTAGTGGCTATCCTAGCATTTATTCTATCAGACTCACTTAAAAATATATTTTTCATGTATATTATAAAATTAGTCAATTTAGCATTAATATTTAAGCTGGGGAAGCTATCAACAATAGCAACTTAATTTTAGTGTACTTGTCTATTTTTCTTTTAAAGTTTCTTTATAAAAAAGGTGCTAGATATGTAATAGACGCTTTGTTAATGCTTCTGTATGCTATGTTTTTTCTTTCGGCTTTTATCATTGTTGCACTTAAAGATATTTTACCAATGGATGTTGTAAGGCTGTTGACTCGTAGAGATCAAATATATGCTGACTTCACCAATTATACTTTAGAGAACTACGGTCTATTGTATGGGAATGGCTTCATAAATAATTTTGTGCATATATCTGATATAACTACGAGTGCCCATAATCAATATTTGCATATATTCTTTGTGCTAGGGATATTTGGCATGCTGATTTTCTTTGCCTTTTTTGTTAAGGTATTAAAAAACACATTAGAAGCTGTGGAAATGAAGGATTATATGCCTTTTAAGGTTTTTTTTGCACTTGCGATTTTAATGGTAATAGATAACTATTTTATATTAACTGTGTTTCCTTTGTCCATGCTCTTTCTGATGGTTTTTTTACTTAAGGTTTACCCAGCTAAAAGTAATTTAGATTGCCATAAAAAAGATGTTGCAAATAATTAAAGGTTTAATAGGTATGGTTACAGCAAAGATTAAGTTACTAAAAAATAAAAGAGGAAACTATGTTCAATAATAAAATTTTACTTATAACTGGAGGGACAGGATCTTTTGGTAATGCAGTTTTACGCCGTTTTTTAGATTCAGATATTAAAGAGATTCGAGTCTTTTCTCGTGATGAAAAGAAACAAGATGATATGCGTAAACTTTATAATGATCCGAAATTAAAGTTTTATATTGGGGATGTTCGTGACGTGAACTCTATAATCGATGCCATGCGTGGTGTAGATTATGTATTTCATGCTGCGGCATTGAAGCAGGTTCCATCGTGTGAATTTTATCCCATGCAGGCGGTGCAAACCAATGTGATTGGCACTGAAAATGTCTTAAACTGTGCAATCAATGCTGATGTTAAGAAAGTTATTGTCTTAAGTACGGACAAAGCTGTATACCCAATTAATGCTATGGGTGTTTCTAAAGCTATGATGGAAAAAGTAGCTGTGGCAAAGTCACGTAACCTTGATGATAAGGATATTATGATTGCGATTACGAGATACGGGAATGTCATGGCATCTCGAGGCTCTGTTATCCCACTTTTTATTGACCAAATTCGTAATGGTAAAGAGATTACCATTACTGATCCAGCGATGACGCGATTTATGATGAGTCTTGAGCAAGCAGTTGAGTTGGTTCTTTTTGCATTTAAAAATGGTGAAAATGGTGATGTTTTTGTTCAAAAAGCACCGGCAGCTCCAGTTGAACTATTAGCAAACACGTTGAAGAAACTGTTGGGTAGAGCTGAGCATAAAGTGCGTATCATAGGAACACGCCATGGTGAGAAGCTTTATGAAACGCTGTTGACCAAAGAAGAGATGGTAACAGCTGAAGACATGGGTGAGTACTACCGTATCCCTGCGGATACTAGGGATCTGAATTACTCTAAATTTATTGATGAAGGTGAAGCCGTTATCACGCAGGCTCATGAATATCATTCACATAATACACATCAGTTGAGTGAAGAAGAGTTGACCCAAATGTTACGAGACTTACGAGAGATTGAAGGTGACCTGAAGGATTTTGGTATTATATAATGCAGGTGCTTGTGACGGGAAGCCGAGGCTTTATAGCTAAGAACCTTTTAGAATGCTTAGGCAGGATTGAAAATATCACCATATCCACTTTTGATAGGGAAGATGATACTGAAACACTGAATATTTTAATCAAGAAAGCCGACTTTATTTTTCACCTTGCAGGGGTAAATAGACCTGAAACGCCTAATCAATTCTATAAAGGAAATGTTGGGCTAACAGAAAAAATAGTTGATTTGGCAAAAGCCAATGGTGTTAAAATACCTATCTTGATGACATCTTCAACGCAAGCTAACTTGGATAATGATTATGGAAAAAGCAAGCGTGAAGGTGAAGATGTTTTAGTTGCTTATGCTGAAAGTACAGGTGCACCTGTCTACATTTATCGCCTACCAAATGTTTTTGGCAAGTGGTCACGACCTAATTACAATACAGTGATAGCAACATGGTGTTATAACCTAACACGAAACTTGCCGATTCAGGTGAGTGATGAAAGCGCGGAAGTAAGCTTAGTTTACATTGACGATGTGGTGAACCACTTTGTTAAGCACCTTGAAAGCTCAGTATGTAACGGGATATACTATTGTGACGTGTCCCCGGTGTATCGAAAAACCTTGGAGAAATACATGGTTTGCTCCAGAGATTTAAGGAAAGTAGAGAGGACTTGTTGGTGCCTTGTGTAGGGGTGGGGTTTGAACGGGCACTTTACGCTACCTACCTCAGCTTTTTGCCTACGAATAAATTTTCTTATAAGCTAAAAGGGCATGAAGACGAAAGGGGAACTTTCTATGAGTTTCTTAAAACTATGGACAGTGGACAGTTTTCTATTTCTACTACGGCTCCTGGTGTCACACGTGGTAACCATTACCACAACACAAAGAATGAAAAGTTTTTAGTTATTAAAGGTGAGGCAAGTATTAAACATCGTCAGATTCATGGGGATGAAGTCATAGAGTACAAAGTCAGTGATAAGAAAATGGAAGTTGTTGAGATGATTCCTGGTTATACACATGATATTACCAATACAGGAGACAATGAGATGGTACTTCTGCTTTGGGCGAATGAAGTGTTTGACCGTAATGCCCCTGACACTTTTGCAGAAACCGTATAAGGAAAAGACATGAATAAATTAAAAGTTGTGACTGTTGTTGGTACGAGACCTGAAATTATTAGGCTTTCACGTGTTATTCCAAAGGTTGATAAATTCTGTGAGCATATATTGGTTCATACTGGGCAGAATTATGACTATGAACTCAATGAAATATTTTTTAGTGATTTAGGTATTCGTAAGCCAGATTTTTTCTTAGGTGCCGCAGGGTCTACAGGGGCAGAAACAATTGGTAATGTCATCATATCCGTGGATAAGGTGCTTGAAGAGGTTAAGCCTGATGCTGTACTTGTTTTAGGTGATACAAATAGCTGCATGGCACTTTTACCAGCCAAACGACGGAAGATACCAACATTTCATATGGAAGCTGGTAACAGGTGCTTTGACCAACGGGTACCAGAGGAAATTAATCGACGTTTAGTTGATCATATGGCAGATATTAATTTGACTTACAGTAGTATTGCCCGCGAATATCTTTTAAGGGAAGGCTTGTCACCAGATATGGTGATTAAAACAGGTAGTCCAATGTTTGAAGTGCTCAGTGAATATAAACAGGGGATATATGACTCCAATATATTAGAAACCTTAAATCTAGTAGAAAACAATTTTTTTGTCGTTAGTTTGCATAGGGAAGAGAATGTGGATTCAGATAAAAGCTTTCTGAACTTTGCGAAGTCTTTGAATGGCATAGCTAAGAAGTATCAGATGCCAGTCATTGTTTCAACACACCCACGTACGCAGAAACGAATAGATGAAATGGAATTGACATTTGACCCGTTGGTTAGTCTGTTGAAGCCTTTAGGTTTTAAAGATTATAACAAGCTTCAGGTTTCAGCAAAAGTAGCGCTATCGGATAGCGGGACAATTAATGAGGAGTCATCAATTTTGAATTTTCCTGCATTAAACCTCAGAGAAGCGCATGAGCGCCCAGAGGGCATGGAAGAGACTTCAGTAATGATGGTCGGTCTAAATGTGGAGCGTATCATGCAAGGGCTCTCAATCCTTGATAAACAGCCGAGGGGAGATAAGAGGTTGTTGCGTCAGGTTGCCGATTACTCAATGCCGAATGTCTCGGACAAGGTTGTTCGAATACTGCATAGTTATACAGACTATGTGAATCGAGTTGTATGGAAAAAGTATTAAGGGCTAATACACATGCGTATTTTGATAGTAAGTCAGTACTTTTGGCCAGAGAATTTCCGCATTAATGACCTTGCAATGGTGTTAAAAGAGAAAGGGCATGATGTCACCGTTTTAACAGGTATGCCGAATTACCCTGCTGGAAAGGTGTATGAAGGGTACAGTTGGTGGGCAAAGCGTCGGGATTATATGGGTGGTGTTCCTATTGTGCGGGTACCGTTGTTTGCTCGGCGTGAAAGTAAATCATGGCAACTGGCTTTAAATTACGTTTCATTTGCGATTTCGGCTTGTGTCTTGGGTAGTTGGATGCTTAGGAAACAAACATTTGATGTCGTATTTACCTTTGAGGTATCACCTGTAACCGTAGGTATCCCAGCTAATTTTATTGCCAAACAAAAATCTGCTAAGCACTTCTTTTGGGTGCAGGATTTATGGCCAGAAACACTTTCTGCTACAGGCGCTATTCAATCACCAAAAATCTTATCAGCTGTTGGGCGTATGGTGCGCTGGATATATAAGCAATGTGACACTATTTTAGTGCAATCCAAAGGTTTTGAGAAACCTGCGATTGCAGCAGGTGCCGCAGCAGAAAAAATACGCTATTTCCCAAACTGGGCAGAATCGTTATATCAGCCTATAAACTTGCCTAAGGATGCGAAAGAGAGAAGCGAAATTCCTAGTTCAGGGTTTATTGTCATGTTTGCGGGCAACCTTGGTGCGGCACAATCATTAGAAACGATTGTTGGTGCAGCTGAGCGTTTAAAAGACAACGATATTCATTGGGTATTTTTGGGTGATGGGCGTAGGCGTAAGTGGTTAGAAGACGAGGTGCAGCAAAAAGGATTAGATAAGGTGCATATTCTTGGGCGGCGAGATATGGCGACTATGCCAGCTTATTTTTCATTGGCAGATGCGATGTTGGTCACATTACGTGATGACCCTGTGATGGCCACAACGATTCCTGGTAAAGTACAATCATATCTTGCATGTGGTAAGCCCATTGTTGGTGCGTTGAGTGGTTCGGGGCAAGCTGTTATTCAGGAGAGTGGCGCAGGCTTTTGTGTGGATTCAGGTGACATTGAAGCCTTTGCAGGTTCAGTTTTAAAGATGAGTCACCTAACACCAGAACAACAGGCAGAGATGGGTAAGCAAGCGAGGGCATATTACCTTAAAAACTTTGATCGTGAATACTTGGTGGAGCAGTTGGAATCATGGATGCAGGAGTCGATAACATGAGCGTGTTGATAACAGGGGCAACAGGTTTTGTCGGCGGAGCAGTTGTGCAAAGGCTTGTGAATATTGGTGAGCATCAAGTGGTTGCGGCTGTGCGAAAGGTGTCAGATCAGCTTCCGCAAGCTGTGCAGCGAGTTCGTGTGGGTGGTTTATCCTTGGATACAGACTATACCAAAGCGTTGAGCGGTGTTGATGTCATTGTTCATGCGGCTGCTCGTGTGCATGTTATGGATGATGATGCCGCCAATCCTTTGGCGGAGTTTCGTAAAGTGAATGTAGATGGTACTTTGAATTTGGCGAAGCAAGCGGCCGAGGCAGGTGTCAAACGCTTCGTGTTTATTAGCTCAATTAAAGTGAATGGTGAAACCACAACAGGCAAACCGCCTTTTTCACCAGATGATACATATCAAACGACCGACCCTTATGGCTTATCCAAGCTTGAAGCTGAGCAAGGTTTGTTCAAGTTAGCTCAGGAAACAGGCATGGAAGTGGTGGTGATTCGTCCGCCGTTGATTTATGGACCTCATGTTAAAGCGAACTTTAAAAAACTGATGGAAACTGTGTATAAGGGCATACCTCTGCCTTTGGGTGCTGTACATAATCAACGTAGCTTGGTTGCCTTGGATAATTTGGTGGACTTTATTGTGCTGTGTACAGCTCATCCTAAAGCTGCCAATGAAGTGTTTTTGATTTCAGATGACGAAGATGTTTCAACCACGCAGTTGCTGCAAAAAATTGGCAAAGCGGTGGGTAAACCTGCTCGCCTTATACCTGTGCCTGTGGGTTTGATGCGGTTTGCAGCCAAGCTTTTAGGTAAAGCAGATGTGGCAGAGCGTTTGTTTGGCTCGCTGCAGGTGGATAGCTCTAAAGCAAGGGAACTATTGGGTTGGCAGCCTGTGGTGAGTATGGATGAGCAGCTACAAAAAACAGTAGAGGTATATAAACGTGAAACGGCTGTTTGATTTCGCACTCGCTTTGTTTGCATCAGCCATCTTGTTTGTAGCGATTGTATTGATAGCGATTGCTGTGCGCCTGACATCTAAAGGTCCTGCACTTTATTGGTCGGATAGGGTGGGTAAAAATAACAAGATCTTTAAGATGCCGAAGTTTCGCAGTATGAAGGTGGATACCCCTGCGGTTGCCACGCATTTGTTGCAAGACCCTAAAAGCGTCTTAACACCGATTGGTGATTTTTTGCGTAAATCTAGTTTGGATGAGCTGCCGCAACTATGGTGTATTCTTAAAGGGGATATGAGTTTTGTGGGGCCTAGACCCGCCTTGTTTAATCAAGATGACTTGGTTGCTCTACGCACAGCCAAGGATGTACACAAGCTTGCGCCAGGTTTGACAGGCTGGGCGCAGGTGAATGGGCGCGATGAACTACCTATTCCACAAAAAGTAGATTTAGATGTGGAATACATGCGAAAACAATCATTTTTCTTTGATATTTATATTTTATGGTTAACCTTTATCAAAGTGATACGAAAAGATGGGGTTTCTCACTAAGCCCACAAGGAGTTTACCATGAACCAATCCATTTTATTATCCATTTCAGGAAAAGATAGAGCGGGAATTGTCCGCGATGTGAGTGAAGTTTTGCTACATGCGGAAGCGAATATCGTTGATTCTTCAATGACGGTGTTGCGCGGTCGGTTTACTATGATGTTGATTGTGTCGTTAGAGGATGGTGGGGATTTAACGAGCCTCAAGGCATCACTTGCAGCGATGGAGCAGCACACAGGTTTAACGGTGCAATCTCAAACTCTAGCGGATAAGGAAGCACAGTATATTCCCGCTGAACCAGACTGCGTGATTACGGTCAGTGGTGCAGACAAGCCTGGTATTGTATATGCGGTGACAAACAGTTTGGTAGGGCTTGATATTTCTGTTGATGATGTGTCTACGCGTTCTCGTGGTGATGTGTATATGATGGTACTTGAAGTTGTTGCGGGCGATAAAATTAATGATTTAAAAGAATGTTTGATTAATGTTTCTGAACAACTGTCCGTATCCATTGAAGTGCATCATCTTGACGATGATGTGATGTAACGTTTGATGTATGAGCTTCTTACCTTGCCCGATGAGCGATTGCGGCAAGTATCTCAACCTGTAACTACATTTGATGACAAGCTACTTGCTTTCACCCAAGGTTTAGAAGCTGCGATGTTACATGGTGCGGGTGGTGTGGGTATTGCTGCGCCGCAGTTGGGTGTATTGCAACGCATCATTATTGTGGATTGTTCCTTGGGGTTGCATAAAAATAAGAATCATGGGCGGCTTATCATGATAAACCCTGAAATCATTGAACACGATGGCGAAGTGCTGGGGCGTGAAGGTTGTTTATCCGTACCTGAATGGGTGGGTACTGTACCAAGGGCGCGGCGAATTACAGTATCCTATCAAGACATTGATGGGCAGCAGCAAGAGTTATCCACCAAAGCCTTTGAAGCGCGGGTAATTCAACATGAAATCGACCATTTGGATGGTATTTTGTTTATCGATAAAGTGGTTTCCACCAAAGATTTGATTCGTAGGATGGATAAATGACCATTGCATTTCATCATGTGGCTATCATTGTCTCGGACTTGGATAAAGCAGCCAAAGTTTATGGTGGTATTTTGGGTTTAGAGCAAGATACACGCCCTGATTTAAACTTTGAAGGTCTTTTTTACAGCTTGGGTAATGGGCAACAACTGCATATCATGCTCTTGGACAATCCTGATGCACAAAGCATGAAACCCCAGCATGGTGGGCGGTATCGTCACTTTGCACTGGCTGTTTCAGACTTGGATGAAATAAAGCATCAATTAGATGTTGCCGCTTTATCATACACCGTGAGTAAATCAGGCAGAGCCGCACTTTTCTTTTATGATTTTGATGGCAATGCCATTGAGCTGGTTCAAGTCACAAGTGGACTTCACTGAGGCCGTCAGCACCTACTTACATTGAGTGGGTAACTTTATTCAAAAAATCATTTATGCTTCGCCTCTAATTTCACAAGGTAGGTATAGAGCTATTAATACAAACAGCTACTCAATAGAACGTTTAGATCACTTAGGTATCATTGCTGGTGTCATCAAAGATTTGAATATTGTTGAGCTTATTGATAAGCGACTTGGTTCTTTTCAAGGTGAGACCTTATCAGCAGGGAAACTGTGGCCGGCATGATTATGAATGGGTTGGGTTTTTCTAATAAACCATTGAGTTTAACGCCCTTATTTTTCAAAAAAGTGCCGTTATCATTGCTTTTTCGTGAGGGCGTAAAAGCGGAGGATTTTAATCGTTTTAAATTAGGGTGCGTACTGGATCGCTGTCATGGTTATGGAACTGAACTATTGTTTAGTGAAATTTCTTTGAATGTTTGCCGTCAGGAGAAGGTTGATACGCGTTTCAATAGCCTTGATAGCACCAGTTTTACGCTGTCTGGTGATTATTTGGAAAAAACGGATGATGAAACCGTTGCGATTAAATTAGGGTACTCCAAGGATCATCGCCCTGATTTGAAACAAGTCATGTTGGAGATGATGGTCAGTCAGGATGGCGGCATCCCGTTGATCGGTAAGGCATTAGATGGAAATGCCTCAGATAATACTGTTTTTAAAGAGCGTAGCGAACAATTACTCGAAAGCTTTAAAGCTTCAGAAACACCACGTTATCTGATTGCTGATTGCAAACTTTACACCGAGAAAAATGCCCTCAATCTAAAGGAGATTCTGTTTATAACACGCATTCCTAGCAATATTAAACGCGTCAATGAAATCATTGAGCAAGCCCTTGCTGCATCCAACGATTGGCAAAAATTGGATGATGGTCGGATGATGAAAACTGTTGAAATCGAGCATTATGATATCAAACAGCGGTGGCATGTACTTTCTTCTGAAACATCAAAACAGCGGGCAATAAAGCAAGTTGATAAAAAAGTAGCCAAGGCATTGATCACCATTGAGAAGCAGCTTTTTCACCTGCAAGCCAAACGATTCAATTGTGCCGTGGATGCCACAGAAGCAGTAGAAGAAATTGCCAAGAAATGGAAATTCCATAAGCTTAAAGATATTGAAATCATTGAGTATTTAAGCTATGAAGGCAAAGGTCGCCCAAAAAAATATCAGGCACCAACAGGTATAAAGTATCAGGCTATCGCTGAAAATGAACAGGATGTGAATAAAATTGAACGCACAAAAATGAAAGAAGCTCATTATATTATTGGTAGCAATACCGACCCAAAAGAGCTTAGTGATCAAGCTGTGGTGTTGGCTTATAAAGAGCAAAACCAAGTTGAACGAGGCTTTCGTTTTCTCAAAGATCCATTGTTTTTCACATCTACATTATTTGTAAAAAAACCAAGGCGAATCATGGCATTATTAATGGTCATGCTGCTTTCATTACTTGTTTATGGTATTGCAGAAAGGCGAATGCGAGCCAGCCTTGCTGAGCAAAAAAAAACATTACCCAATCAAATTAATCAAGCGACTGCTAAGCCAACTTTACGTTGGGTTTTTCAGCTATTACATGGCATTCATTGCCTTAAAATTACCACGCAACATCAAACAGAGCAGGTAATTGAAGGACTTACGCCATTGCATCAAAAAATATTACTTTTATTTGGAAAAACAGTGGAAAATATATATCAAATTCCTCTTAAGAATACCCGCTCAATGTAAGTGAGTAATATTGTTTTTGATGTTTTACAGGACGCTCTATGGGTTGTTCTGATACATCTACAATCAATGTTTCCCTTTTATTATCAATAAGATCTAGTCGACTAGGAAGTTTTTCAACGTTAGCTATGATCCTCAGATAACGGCTATATACCTTGTGACAGTAGGACTCTTGTATTCCAAAAATATTGCCAAGAACTTGAAAGGTTGGATAGTGGCGAATATAGTAAAGTGCTAACAAGATACAATCTTGCAATGATACTCTAGAACTTTTCAGACCGCGCCTTTTCAGAGGGTTAAGCTTCTTTTCATTTTCAATATGTTGCTTTATTTTATCATATAAATCTGAAAAGTTTTTTTTGCGTTATTCCTGTCATACGCAAAAATTTTTGAGGCTTACAGTGGATGATTTCTTTGTAGGGTTTCATGATGCATACATCATACACAGACCGTGTATCTGAGGTAGGGTTAATAACCAATAAGAGAATCACGTTATTTAGGAAAGATGTCTAATGTAGTGACGCTCTTGTAAGTTTAATTGTTTGTATCTCATATCACGCACCTTAAAATCGCCTTATCTTGTAGCCAACACCCTCACCAGAATGAACTGATAAGAATAGCGATTACATACGATTGCACTTATGATACGAATTCAGGTGGTATTCTTTTGATGAACACTCACATTACTTACATTGAGCGGGTATGTTTTATCGTTTTATTGGTTATTTTATCCTTATAAATCAATGAGATAAGGATATACATCACGATTCTGATTATCCTACGAATTTCAATCTACAACCAACTTAAGCAAAAAGTTGAAAATCGGTACCGTAATTTTCATTAAATGGCTAAATGATTCGGTCATAAAAGGCTATTTTTATTCAATATGATGAGAACAAACATCATCCGACATCAATTTTAAATCATTTTTTTTAAAAAGAGATACCCGCTCAATGTAAGTAATGCCTTACCGATCAACGGGATGCCGCCATCCTGACTGACCATCATCTCCAACATGACTTGTTTCAAATCAGGGCGATGATCCTTGGAGTACCCTAATTTAATCGCAACGGTTTCATCATCCGTTTTTTTCAAATAATCACCAGACAGCGTAAAACTGGTGCTATCAAGGCTATTGAAACGCGTATCAACCTTCTCCTGACGGCAAACATTCAAAGAAATTTCACTAAACAATAGTTCAGTTCCATAACCATGACAGCGATCCAGTACGCGCCCTAATTTAAAACGATTAAAATCCTCCGCTTTTACGCCCTCACGAAAAAGCAATGATAACGGCACTTTTTTGAAAAATAAGGGCGTTAAACTCAATGGTTTATTAGAAAAACCCAACCCATTCATAATCATGCCGGCCACAGTTTCCCCTGCTGATAAGGTCTCACCTTGAAAAGAACCAAGTCGCTTATCAATAAGCTCAACAATATTCAAATCTTTGATGACACCAGCAATGATACCTAAGTGATCTAAACGTTCTATTGAGTAGCTGTTTGTATTAATAGCTCTATACCTACCTTGTGAAATTAGAGGCGAAGCATAAATGATTTTTTGAATAAAGTTACCCACTCAATGTAAGACATTAGGCTTCTTGCACACCCGAAAATTTTACGCCCGATAACAATGCCATCTCACGATGCCATGTTGCCAAATCATTTTGTGTCAACTGGTTAAAATGATGATGTCCACATGCCCGTGTCATCACTTGCATGAGTTCTGTCGAGGCATTGAAGAAGTTTGCCAATTGCTTGGCTGATGTTTCAATATTTAGCCGTTTTCTAAGTTCTGGCTTTTGTGTTGCAATGCCTGCTGGGCAATTATTGCTGTTACACATTCTCGCTGCCACACAGCCAATAGCTTGCATCGCACTATTGGAAATCGCAACCCCATCAGCACCCAATGCCATCGCTTTCACAAAATCAATCGGCACACGCAAACCACCTGTAATAATGAGGGTAACGCGACCACTTGCGCCTTGTTCATCCAAATATCTCCGCGCCCGCGCTAATGCTGGAATAGTTGGCACACTGATATGGTCGCGGAACATTTCAGGTGCAGCACCCGTGCCACCACCGCGTCCATCCAAAATGATATAATCTGCACTCGAATCTAGTGCAAATTGAATATCTTGCTCAATATGGTTGGCGCTCAATTTAAAACCAATTGGAATACCACCTGTTAATTCGCGCACATGGTCGGCAAAACGTTTGAAATCAGACACCGATGACAAATCTTTGAACGTTGGTGGCGAAACTGCATCCGTTCCTTCGGGCAGGCCTCTAACTTGAGATATTTTTCCTTTGTTTTTTGCACCTGGTAAGTGACCACCTGTACCTGTTTTTGCACCTTGCCCACCTTTAAAATGAAATGCCTGAACCTTGGTTAGCAACTCATCTTTAAAACCAAAACCCGCGCTTGCTAGTTCGTAAAAATATCTTGAATTCGCATCTTGTTCTTCAGGCAACATACCCCCTTCACCCGAACAAATACCCGTGCCAGCAAGCTCTGCACCTTTTGCCAAAGAAATTTTAGCTTCTTCCGATAATGCGCCATAACTCATGTCTGAAACAAACAAAGGGATGTCTAATTGCAATGGTTTATCAGCTTGGGGGCCAATAATAAGCCCTGTGCCTACTGACGCATCTTCCAATAGAGGTTTGGTTGCCATTTGCGCAGTCATGATTTGAATATCATCCCAGTGTGGCAATTGATGGCGTGGCACACCCATGGATGTCATCGGGCCATGATGCCCCACTTGACTCAAACCCTCTTTTGCCAGTTGATGAATAAATGCCACTGTTGGTTCTTCAACGGTGGGTTGCACAGCTTGGGATGCACCAGCATCAACTTTTACAACACGTTCTTTGCCCACATCTTCTTGCGAAAATTGTTTGTGTGAACCATCGCAAAAAGGCATGTTTCCTGAATGTTTGCAAGCGCATAAATACGCATCACCATCTTCTTCTGCAACAAAGGCTTTGGGCTTGAATGAAGTGCCAGCATGTGAACCATCACAAAAGGGCTGGCTCTTAGAGCGCCCACAGGTGCAAAAATGATATGTTTCACCCTTTTTTAAGTTTACTTTTGCTGGTTTGTTATCCGCGACAACTGGTTTAGCCATTTTTATTTCCTCTCTTAAAAAAATCAATCTACATAAGGACCGTGTTGATGAATCGGTTCACCATGCGGCTGACCAAAACATACAATCAAACGGCTATTTTGTTTTCCAAGCAAGGATAGTGTTTCACCTGCATCAAAAAACATAGCTTCGCGCATGAATAAAGGCTGTTGATTTAACGTGACTTCGCCGCCAAGCATATACACAAACCCGTGCATGTGTTCATCAATATTTCGTTGGTAAACACTGCCTTGTTTTATGCTCACATCCAAATATAAAACCTCCGTATTCAACTGCGTTGGTGAGCCTTTACCCACTACCGTACGCACCAAAACACCATCATTGGTATCTTCAGGTACTTCTCCTGCATTCACTTGCTGATAGCTGGGTTCCATTTGTTTTAATCGCTTGGGCAGATTAATCCAAAGCTGAATGCCTTGCGCCTTACCCTCTGGCATCTCTGAGTGCATAATACCTTTTCCCGCAGTAAATCGCTGCAAACCACCAGCTTGAACTGTGGATGTGTTACCCAAATTATCCGCATGTTGCATACCACCACTCAACATATAAGTAATGGCTTCAAAGCCACGGTGCGGATGGTTTGGAAAACCGTCACCTTCAATATCAAAGTGATCCATCAACACAAACGGGTCAAAATTCATCAAACCATGAACAGGCATCAAACGGCTAACCACCACACCATTACCTTCAGGCACAGTTATAGCTTTTACTTTCTTCATGTTGGCGCTCCTATGCAAATATTTCAGGCAATCCTTGCGGCACAATCCGTGTAGGATTAATGCTTTCATGGCTGTAATAATAATGGCGTTTGATATGTTTGATATTCACCGTGCCTTTAATGTTTGGCTGTGCATACAAATCCTTGAGATAACGGTACATATTGGGGTAATCGACAATTTGTTTGTGATTGCATTTGAAATGCCCAAAATACACCGCATCAAAACGAATCAAGGTCGTAAATAACCGCCAGTCGGCTTCGGTAATGCCTTCGCCTAGCAAATATCTGTTGGAAGACAACCTCGCCTCAACCCTATCCAATGATGAAAACAAATCTTGAAACGCTTCGTCATACGCTTCTTGGGTGGTGGCAAAGCCGCATTGATACACACCATTATTGATGCTGTGGTAAATATCATCATTCACTTCATCAATGGCAGAACGCAAGTCTTCAGGGTAATAATCATCAGTGTTCCCTGTTAATTCATCAAATGCCGAATTGAACATACGAATGATTTCAGCGGATTCATTGGAGACAATGGTTAGCGTCTTTTTATCCCATAAAATCGGCACCACCACTCGCCCTGTGTAATCTGACTTGGCATGGGTATAAAGCTGGTGAGCATAGTCAAAACCATACAAGGGTTCAGGTTCAGAAAATGCCCAGCCCTTATCTAACATATCGGGCGATACCACGGTGACACCAATCAAATCTGCCAGACCTTTAAGTTGTCTAAATATCAATGTGCGGTGCGCCCAAGGGCAAGCAAGCGAAACATACAAATGATAGCGCCCTGCTTCCGCAGGGAATTTGCCATCATCTGCACCTATCCAATCGCGAAAAGATGAATCTTTGCGGACAAATT
This sequence comes from Ghiorsea sp., assembly GCA_030949605.1. Taxonomy (GTDB): domain Bacteria; phylum Pseudomonadota; class Zetaproteobacteria; order Mariprofundales; family Mariprofundaceae; genus Ghiorsea. Next base: position 3,942 of record JAUZSH010000029.1, on the reverse strand, counting down.
TTCCGCCGCTTTCCTTGGTGTCATACCATTGATCCACCCACTTTCCTTCTACCAATAAACCCATAATTTATCCTTTTACTTCGTCATTCCCATGAAAATGGGAATCCATATTTCATTCATTGTTTAAAAGATTGCTGCACCCATCGATTCTTTACTGTCGAATACCTTCAATGGAAAAATACAACTTCACTTCTTGGGAAAGTGGTCCCAAATCCATCAAAAAACCATAATCTTTCATCTTGATCGTTGTCCAAGCTTCAAAACCACGGCGATAACCGCCCCACGGGTCTTTGCCTGCACCGATATGTTTGCCTTGAAGCACAATATCTTTGGTCACACCATGTAAGGTAAATTTACCTTTGATTTCAATATCATTGCCATTTTCTGTGAATGATGTGCTGACAAACTTGGCTTCGGGGTAACGACCCGTCATCAAGAAATCTTTGCTTCTCAAATGTTTGTCCCTCAACGCATGATTGGAATCTACGCTGTTGGTATCAATAACCACTTGCACCGATGATGCGTTTGGATTCTTCTCATCATAGTTAAATGTGCCATCAAAAGTATTGAATCGACCAAGCAACCAACTGTATCCCAAATGGCTGACTTTAAATTGGATAAACGCATGTGCGCCTTTATCATCAATATCGTAAGTTGCCGCCTGTGCCGTGGTGCTCACACCTACGGCTAATAACCCTGCTAATAATATCGTCTTTAGTTTCACCTTCTTTCTCCTTTTTTGTTTTGATTTGTTTTCACGATAACTTTAAATGTGCGCCATCACAAAATGGTGCTTGCTTGGTATGTTTACACTGGCAAAGCTGAAAAATACCATCTTGCTCCACTGTGAATTGCATGGGCTCAAACGATGTACCTTGATGTGAACCATCACAAAATGGCTGGTTTTTTGAGCGACCACATGTGCAATAATAATAGTCTTGCCCTTTTTTCAAGCTGACCTTGGCTGGTCCATGTCCTGCAATCACAACTTCATCTTTATTTTCACTCATCGCTCTCTCCTTTTCCGTCATTCGTTTTTATACCTAACATGCGCAAAAGTGTTCTGTCCTTGTCTATCAGATGATGTTTAAGTGCTGCCGCTGCATGAAGGGCGATAAAACCTATAAACGCCCAGGCCAAATAGAAATGAATCAAACCTGCCGTCTCTTCTCTGCCTTTTTCAGCAGCAAATATCGCGGGAACTTCAAACCAGTTAAAAACATCAATAGCTCGCCCATCGGCAGTGACAATGAGGTAACCACTGACCATCAAGAAAAACATAAATACATAATGTAAACGGTGAACAAACAGCCCGACAAACTGCTCAAATGAATTGCCATACAACTCAGGCAAAGGATTAATGAGTCGCCAAAATAAACGAAAAAACAGGATAAATAGAAGCAATATTCCCGCGCTGATATGTAAATTGGGAGCTGCGCGATACCATTCGTCCACATACGTCAGCTCAACCATATAAAGCCCAAGACCAAACATGCCAAATATGGCAAGCGCCATCAGCCAATGAATTCCAATACTCATCCAACCATACACTTGATGGGTGTTTCTTATTTGCATCACAACCTCGCAACAATACGCCTAACATGGCGAAGTATATCTCTAGCATGATTGTTAAAAAGCATATATAATTTATCATTATGATAGTTTTTATCTATTGAGGTAGGCGATGACATTAGAACAGTTAAAATATCTTCAAGCCATTGTAGAGTATGGTAGCTTTAGGGCTGCGGCAAATGTTGTGTTTCGTAGCCAGTCCTCATTGAGTATTAGCATTCAGAAACTTGAACAAGAATTGGGCATCAAACTTTTCGCCCGAAACAATTATAGACCTGAATTGACCGCAGAAGGCAAGGCTATTTATACAAAATCGCAAGAGTTGTTAAACAAAAGTAATGACTTAAAGAACTTGGCCGAACATCTAGCATCAGGCTTTGAAGCCGAACTTCGTCTCGCTATTTCAGGTATTTTGCCGATTGAACCTATTCTTAAAGTGTTAAACACACTTGATGACACTTATCCTGAAACACGCATGAATATCTCTGTGGAGAATCTAAGTGGCACGATAGAGCGGCTATTGGATGATGATGTCGATATTGCACTCACTGATAGCTTAGACCCTGATGCCCACCTTGAAATTTTAGAACTTACCCGTGTTGATTTTGTCAGTGTTGTACCCAGTCAATCCGGGTGGGCAAACAAGGCTGATGTATTAACCGAGCAAGACTTGGAGCATGAAACAATGATTGTGGTGCGTGATACCAGTCATCATTCTGAACGGATTAGCAAAGGCATATTGGAGGGTGCGCCGCAATGGGTGGTCAATGATTTTTCCACCAAACAACGGATTATTTGTTCGGGAAAAGGCTGGGGAAGAATGCCGCTACACTTGGTGGTTGATGATATTCAACAAGGGAGACTGGCCTTGCTCACGTCACCTGATTTTCAATCATTTAAGGCGCATGTTTATTTGGTGCGTAAAAAGAATAGACCCATAGGTAAAGTCGAAGGTAAACTCTGGCAAGCGTTGCAAGATATTACCTGGTAACTGATGTTACGCAGTGGATGAACTTCACATCAATAGGGTCAGACTCTAATACCGCTACCTGACATGATAAAATGAAGTTATTTTAGCTACTTAGCATACTCATCTCGAGGCTTAGTCATCAAAGGGTAGGCCTTGGGTCTTCGCTTCATGACCCGAGGCTGACTTTTCCTTTTTCTGCCCCCTATTTTTGTATAGGCAATGGCATTAAGAATTTGCTCAACCCATTTTTCCAATGCCTCTGAAGTCAAAGCAACAGTTTTTTCGACGATACTTCTCATAAGATTTACAGCTGCCATAAAACTAATTTCACGCGGTTTAACACCATTCTGATTGGCTGCATTGGCCATGTTTGAACGAATAAGGTTGTAAGCTAAAAGATGTGCAGCAACCTCTTTTTCTACCATGTTCGCACTTTTACAACGAAGCATTTCCATGCCCATATGGGTTTTGATGCTTCGGAAATCGAGCTCAACATTCCAGCGTTCTTTATAGAGCTTGGCAAGTTCATTTTTGTGGTATGTTTTCGCATCTAAAAGTGTGGTGACGTACACAGTACCATTGACTGAAAATTCACGAATCTTAATCTCATCTGGGAGTTCATCATACGCTTCCTGAGTCATCCAAACTGGCTTCTTTTTAGGCTTGTCATAGGAGATTATATGATCTTTTGAAGAAAGCTTTTCACCACGGCTAAAATCACTTTTAACATTTGCTCTTTGCCTCAAAACAAAAGGCGTTCCCTGCTGAATCAGGCATGCCATAATTGCGAATGTTGTATAGTAACGATCTGCAAGAAGAAGGTCTTGTTTACCCAGATTTCCAATAAGCTGTGCAAACAGTGAGGTCTCGCCACTGCCTTTTCCTTGGTAAGCCCCAGTTACATAATCAACACAGCTTCCCGTTGCCAGTGACAGTAATCCAACCATACGCATAATCGGAAAACCCAATCCCTTTTTCTGTACAGATTGTTGAGGATAATGTGTTTGATTGTCTTCTGTATCTGGCATCAACAAGGTCGTTCCATCAACCAGCAAGACTCGGAAACCCTTCCACAGCCATGATGAAGATGCCTGCTTGTGTAAAGCCTTGCCTGAGGAGGAGACAGCAGCTTTGAGGTGATGCAAGGAAAGCCGCTGCCGTGCCTTACAATAAGGACCTGTATTCATGGAGTTTGCGGGATGATTAAAACTGAGCCTGTCTGTTAATACATGCGCGACCGCGCCTTTACATGAGCCACTTGGGCTTAAAACTTGCCACAAAAAGGCTTTTAGAGTGACTAATGGCGTAAAGACTGTATCTCGATCTCTGCCACATTGACGTATCTGTTCTAGTAATGAGTGAGGAAGCAGGTTCGCAAAAGGGGATTTCCCAGTTTGAAA
>JAUZSH010000028.1 GCA_030949605.1 Ghiorsea sp. | reverse complement strand
GAGTCTGACCCTATTGATTCGCATTCCTCACCCCTTTTTGAAAAATCGGGGACAGTGTATTCATTATCCCCTTTCCCACCTTTTACAATCTACCCATCTTCGGTAAATCACCCACAAGTGGTGCGAGATAATCAAGCCATGCTTGAGTCACATCATTGCCTGCATCGTTGATGTATTCACCTTTCATGGAGGTCGCTTCGCGTGCCACGGTGGAAAGTGGTGTGACAAAATAACTGCTGGTGTAAGGCACACTGCTTTCGCGTTTAATCGCCACAGAACCATTCTCTGCCGATGATGTTGCATGGTTCACCGCAAATTCACCCACGCCCCGCGCTTCTTGGCTATCCACATCCGAGACAATGCTTGGGAAACTGCGTTGCAAATAACCAAAGGTATCCGCCCGAACTCTAGTACCTTGAGGCAAGGCTTCTTTGACCAATGCCGATAATGTATCTCCCAAAGCACCTGTGCCTGAAAGTTGCAAATTACCATGCGAATCTTTTTCACCCGTCGTAATGATCGGATTGCCATCAGCATCCACAATACCTTCAGACACCGCAATCACACAACGCCCGTGTTTTTCAACTTGCGCTGCCACATCGGCTTGAAACCCAGCCACATCAAAAGTACGCTCTGGTAAATAAATCAAATGGGGTCCATCACCCTCGCCTTGGCGTGCAAGTGCGGATGCCGCCGTCAAAAATCCAGCATCACGCCCCATCACTACATTAATTTTTACACCCGACAAAGCTTTGTTGTCCCTATCATCACCCATAAATGCTAGGGCTACAAAACGAGCCGCAGAAGGAAATCCTGGGCAGTGGTCGGTGACTCTTAAATCATTATCAATGGTTTTGGGAATATGCATGGTGCAAAAATCATAATTTTCTTCTTTTGCCATTTCCGCAATAATATGAGCTGTTTCCGCTGAATCATTACCGCCGATATAAAAGAAGAAACGCACATCATGTTTCTTAAATACTTCAAATACTTTCTCACATTCCGCTTTGCCTGGTTTGAGGCGCACCGAACCCAATGCTGCGGCTGGTGTAGTTGCGACTTCTTCAAGTTGCGCTACCGATTGCGTTGTTAAATCAATAAAGTCTTCTTCCATGATACCTTTTAAGCCATGTTTGGCACCTAAGATACCTGTAATCGCTGCTTGCTCGCGGGCGGCTAAAATTGCACCCACCAAAGATTGATTGATGACCGCTGTTGGACCACCCGATTGACCTATGACCATTTTACCTTTTAACATTTGTTGCCTCCGCATCATGAGATATGCATAATCTATACTTCACTGATATAACTGCCAAACTTATCGTTTTCAATTAATCCCTTATTTTAAATATGAGAATATTCCCTTGTTCTATTTTCTAAACATGACTAAAATGCTCCACTTTACAAACGTGTGTCAACGCACACGCAGCCAAGGTGGTTTAAGTATACGTGCTTCGCTTATCGAAAATGACTGATTACGGCATTCTTTTGATGTCTGAGCTTGCCAAAAGCGGCGATGCAACCCAGCGCGCGCCAGACTTGGCAGAAGCCACTTTTATTCCCCAACCCACAGTTCGTAAAATCATGACAACACTGATTCAAGATAACCTTGTGGAATCTGTGCGCGGCATCAACGGTGGCTATAAATTACAACGGCTACCTCAAGACATTAACGTGCGCGAACTTATCCGCAGCTTGGAAGGTGATATTGCACTCACAGGCTGTGAAGAAGCAGGTAGTAAAGCTTGTGAACAAGCAAGCGTTTGCGGCACACGCAATAACTGGTTAAAAATTAATCAAGCGGTATGTGATGCCCTGCAAAATATTAGTTTAGAAGACATGGTAGATAAAAGCTTCACACCCATCTTCACCATGCAAAAAGTTGTACCGATTCGATTACAAAATGGAGCTGCATAACCATGGCAACCAATGAAGAAATTCAACAAGATTTGGAAAAACGCGAATATGATGCTGGTTTTATCACCGACATCGAGTCCGACACTCTTCCACCAGGCTTAAACGAAGATACGATTCGTCATATTTCAGCCAAAAAAGATGAGCCACAATGGCTGCTTGATTGGCGCTTAGAGGCGTATCGCCATTGGTTAACCATGGAAGAACCAACGTGGGCAGCTGTGGATTACACTCCCACCGATTATCAATCCATATCTTATTATTCAGCACCTAAATCCAGTGATGATGGCCCTGATAGTTTGGATGAAGTTGACCCTAAACTATTAGAAACCTATGAAAAACTTGGTATTCCTTTGCGCGAGCAAGAGTTTTTAGCTGGTGTGAAGAATATCGCCGTGGATGCCGTGTTTGATTCAGTATCCGTTGCCACCACATTTAAAGGAAAACTTCAAGATGCAGGCGTAATTTTTTGCCCTATTTCTGAAGCCGTACACGAATACCCTGAGTTGGTAAAACAGTACTTAGGTACTGTTGTACCGCAAGGGGACAACTTCTTTGCCGCACTCAATTCTGCGGTATTTACCGATGGTTCATTCGTCTATATCCCCAAAGGTGTGCGTTGCCCTATGGAGTTAAGCACCTATTTCCGCATCAATGCGCTCAACACAGGGCAATTTGAACGCACTTTGATTATTGCTGATGAAGGCTCGCATGTTTCTTATCTCGAAGGTTGCACTGCACCCATGCGCGATGAAAATCAGCTTCATGCTGCGGTAGTTGAGCTGGTCATTTTGGATGATGCAGAAATCAAATATGCGACAGTGCAAAACTGGTATCCTGGTGATGAAAATGGTGTAGGCGGGATTTACAACTTCGTCACCAAGCGCGCTGAATGTCGCGGTGTTCGCTCCAAAGTGAGCTGGACACAAGTGGAAACAGGCTCGGCAATCACTTGGAAATACCCAAGTTGTGTCTTAATTGGTGATAATTCGGTAGGCAAGTTTTTCTCCGTTGCTGTGACCACCAACTGCCAACAAGCAGATACAGGCACGAAGATGATTCATTTGGGTAAAAACACCAAGTCGACCATCATCTCCAAGGGTATCTCCGCAGGACGCGCACAACAGTCATACCGTGGGTTGGTGCGTATGGGTAAAGGTGCTGAAAATGCACGTAATTTTACCCAATGTGATTCATTGTTGCTGGGCGACAAATGTGGTGCGCATACCTTCCCTTATGTGGAAGTGAAAAATGCAACAGCAACGCTAGAGCATGAAGCCACCACTTCCAAAATCGGTGAAGACCAGCTGTTTTACTGCCAGCAACGTGGGCTTTCCGAAGAAGATGCGGTGAACATGATTGTGAATGGCTTCTGTAAAGATGTGTTTGATGAGTTACCCATGGAATTTGCTGTGGAAGCCAACCGTTTGATGGAAGTCAGCCTTGAAGGTTCAGTCGGATAATTTAAGAGATATTAAGGAATATAAACATGTTAGAAGTTAAAGATTTACACGTCTCCGTTGACGGCAAAAAGATTCTTAAAGGTTTAAACCTCACCATCAACGCAGGTGAAGTTCATGCCATCATGGGTCCTAATGGTGCGGGCAAGTCCACATTATCCAATGTGATTGCTGGGCGTGATGGTTATGAAATCACATCAGGTTCGATTACCTATAAAAATGATGATTTGCTTGAAATGAGCCCAGAAGAGCGCGCTTGGGCGGGTGTGTTTCTTGCCTTCCAATACCCTGTTGAAATTCCAGGGGTGAACAACACTTACCTGCTTAAAGCCGGCGTAAATGCCAAACGTAAACATCAAGGTTTGGAAGAATTGGATGCCTTTGATTTTATGCAAACCGTCAAAGAAAAAGCCAAATTGGTTGAGCTTGACCCATCCTTTTTAAGCCGTTCGGTGAACGAAGGTTTCTCTGGTGGCGAGAAAAAACGCAATGAAATTTTTCAAATGGCAGTGCTTGAGCCATCATTAGCTTTGCTTGATGAGACCGATTCAGGTTTGGATATTGATGCACTTCGCATCGTGGCTGGTGGCGTGAATAAATTACGCTCACCCGATAAAGCCATTGTCATGATTACCCATTACCAACGTTTATTGGACTATATCGAGCCTGATTTTGTACATGTTTTGGCAGATGGTGTGATTCAAAAAACAGGTGACAAATCATTGGCTGTGGAACTTGAAAAACATGGCTACGATTGGGTGAAAGAAAACAAATGAGTGTTTTAACACAAACCCGACAAGATGCATTAAATCTATTTGAGAAGCTGGGTTTACCAACCCAACGCGATGAAGATTGGAAATATACCGATGCTTCACGCCTTAAAGATTTATTAGAACCCACCCCCGTAGATGAAAATATTCATATCAAAGACATGGGCATTACGGGGCTTGATGCTTACCGCATGGTATTTATCAATGGTTTATTTGCCGAAGCAGAATCCAACTTGCCTGAAGGTGTGAGCATTTTATCTTTGGCTGAGCTTGAGAAAAATAGTGTGGGTGATGATGCCGAAGGTATTGCCAAGCTTTTCACAGTGGACACACAAGCACCGCTCATCAATGGTTTTAATGCCTACAATGCTGCCAAAGCCAGCGATGGCGCTGTGATTATACTGGCAGACCATGCGATTTTGACCAAGCCTTTGTATATCCTGCATATTAGCAACCAAAGCAATGTGATTCGTCATAGTTTTATGATTGGGCAACATGCACAAGCGGAAATTATTGAACATTTCATCAGCACAGGTGATAACAAAGCACTGAGCAATTCATGCAGCTTTGTCGCCCTCAAAGCCGAAGCACATTTAGAACACAGCCGCATTCAACAAGAAGGCGACAAACAGTCGCATGTGGCGCGTGTGCAGGTCAAACAATGCAAAAAATCATCCTACACCTTTCACGGCGTGGAGCTTGGTGCAGCCTTATCGCGCACCGATTTGGTGGTCAACTTACACGGTGAAGGCGCATCTTGCGACTTAAACGGTTTGTTTGTCTTGGGCGGAAGGCAACATGCCGACCATCATACTCGCATCGACCATAAAGCCCCGCATTGCACCAGTCGCGAGCTTTATCGCACAGTGCTTGATGGACGTTCGCATGGTGTATTCAATGGTAAAGTTTTGGTGCATGAAGGTGCCATCAAGACCGATTCCAACATGAGCAATGGTAATATTTTATTATCCAAGAATGCTGAAATCGACACCAAACCTGAGCTTGAGATTTATAATGATGATGTCAAATGCGCCCACGGTGCAACCATTGGTCAGCTTGATGACAAACAGCTATTTTATCTTCGCTCTCGCGGCATTTCAGCCGAAGCAGCGCAAGAATTATTAACCTTCGCTTTTGCCGATGAAGTGTTGGTGGCGATGCGCAATCAAACGGTGCGCAGTTATGTTGAAAAAGCTGCCTTTGCCAAATTGCCGCACAGCGATGATTTAGAGGAAATGTTAGGCTCATGAATATAGACAACATCCGCAATGATTTTCCCATCCTGCATCAAGAGGTGTTTGGGCATCCCTTAGTGTATTTGGATAATGCTGCGACAACGCAAAAACCACAATGTGTGATTGATGCGATTCGTCAGTATTACGAAAAGGATAATTCAAACATTCACAGGGGAGTGCATTCGCTTTCCGAGCGCGCTACCAAAGATTATGAAGCCGCCCGCGAAACCATTCGTAATTTCTTCAATGCCAAATCAACCAAAGAAGTGATTTTCACCCGTGGCACCACCGAAAGCATTAATCTTGTGGCTTCATCGTGGGGTGGTGCAAACATTGGAAAGGATGATGAAATTCTGATTACACACATGGAACATCATTCCAATATCGTGCCTTGGCAAATGTTGTGTGAGCGCACGGGTGCAAAGCTTAAAGTCATTCCCATGAATGAAGCGGGTGAGCTTGATTTGGCGGCTTATGCCGAGCTATTGAGCGAGCGCACCAAACTTGTGGGTATTGTGCATATGTCCAATGCTTTGGGTACGATTAACCCGATTGCAGACATGATAAAACAAGCGCATCAAGTCGGTGCCAGAGTATTGATTGATGGCGCACAAGCTGCGGCACATATGGCAACCGACCTGCAAGCTTTGGATGTTGATTTTTATGCCACATCTGCGCATAAAATGTATGGCCCAACGGGTGTGGGTGTATTGATTGCCAAAGAAGAATTATTGAATGCGATGCCACCGTATCAAGGTGGCGGCGATATGATTTTGATGGTGACCTTTGAGAGAACCCAATACAACGAGCTTCCTCATAAATTTGAAGCTGGTACACCCAATATCGCAGGTGTGATTGGATTTGGCGAAGCTTTAAAATACATCAGCAACATCGGTTTTTCTGCCATTGAGAAGCGTGAAAAAGAGCTGCTTGATTATGCTACGAAAAAAGCACAAAGCTTTGCAGGTTTACGCCAAATTGGTACGGCAAAAGATAAAGCATGTGTGCTTTCCTTTGTCTTGGATGGTGTTCATCCCCACGATTTAGGCACGATTCTCGACCGTGAAGGTGTTGCCATTCGCGCTGGTCATCATTGCGCCATGCCTGTGATGCAGTTTTATAAAGTACCTGCCACAGCAAGGGCTTCGTTTTCGATTTATAATACCGAAGCTGAAGTCGATGCACTGTTTACAGCATTAGAAAAAGCACGGGATATGTTTGCATGAAAATTCTTAACCACAAAGGCACAAAAACACAAAGGAAATCAAGGTTATGCCAATCATTCCTTGGCGATTTTACAATACCTACAATGCGAGGTGAGCAAAGTCGTATCAAAAGTATAAAAACTTTGTGCCTTCGTGCCTTTGTGGTTCCAAAAGGTTTAATATGTTCAGTTTAGGCGATTTATACAAAGAGGTCATCATCGACCATACCAAAGCACCGCGCAATTTTGGCAAATTAGAGCCATGCAGCCATGATGCGGAAGGTTTTAACCCATTATGTGGTGACCAGCTGCATGTATATCTACAAATTGATGACAACAACATCATTGAAGATGTGAAGTTTGAAGGGCAAGGCTGCTCAATTTCTACCGCATCAGCATCATTGATGACCCAAATACTCAAAGGCAAAAGTGTAGCCAACTTTAATACCATGTTTAGCGCATTTCATGATATGGCAACGGCTGACATGGATGACAAACCCGATGAAGATGTGTTGGGTAAACTTGCTGTGTTGGCAGGGGTGAAAGAATTCCCATCGCGCATCAAATGTGCCACATTATGTTGGCATACCGTCAAATCTGCGATTGAAGATGCTGGTCAACCAGCCAAAACGGAGTAAAGCATGGCAACTGGTCAAATGATTACCACCACTCGCGATATTGATGCGATTCTTATCCCACTTGGCACACCTGTGATTATCCCAGAGGGCGCTCAAGTGGCCATTACCCAAGAGCTTGGCGGTACTTATACCGTGAGTGTGAATGGCAACCTTGCTCGCGTTGAAGGCAAAGATGCTGATGCCTTAGGTTTTGGCGATGATGATAAACCTGAAGCCAAAGAAGAAGTCAAAACAGCCGATGGCCCTGTGGAAGAATCAGCCATTTGGAATGCCATGAAAAAAGTATACGACCCAGAAATCCCAGTCGACATTGTAAACCTTGGTTTGGTGTATGACGTGCATGTTGTGGACACCGATGAAGGCGGCAATGCTGTTGAAATCACTATGACTTTAACCGCTCCAGGCTGTGGCATGGGTCCATTTATTGTGGATGATGTGCGCGCCAAAACATTGGCTGTGGAAAATGTCACCGATGTGCATGTTGATTTGGTGTTTGAACCACCTTGGGACAGAAACATGATGAGTGATGAAGCCAAGCTTGAATTGGGTATGTTTTAAAGATAAGTTCAATTCATGCCAAATAAGACCTACCAACACTTCACCTTGGACTTGCCCCAAGTCCAACATGGTTCGGTTTGGGTTCATGCCTGTTCCATGGGTGAAGTTGCTTCGGTCTCAGGCTTAATTCAGCGACTACTGGATGCCAACAAGCGAGTTCACCTGACCGTGGTGACGCGTACAGGTTTCGCCCAAGCGCAACGACTTTTTGGCGAGCATATCAGCTTAAGTTGGCTACCTTGGGATTTACCTTTCCTGATGGCGCGCTTTGTCAATCACCTCAAACCTTCACTACTGCTGCTGAATGAAACCGAGTTTTGGCCTGGTATGCTGAAAGCATGCAAACGGCAAGGTGTGCCTGTGATTGGTGTCAACACACGCATTTCAGATCGCTCATTTCCCAAGTATTATAAAACCCGCAAGCTCTGGCAGCGCTGGCTAGATCCCATTGACTTCTTTCTGGCGCAAAGTGATATTGATGCAGCGCGTTTGTCTCAAATTGGCATCCCTAAAATGAAAATCAAAACCGTGGGTAATTTGAAATGTTCTGTGCAAGCTCCTGATGTGGATGCTTCGCAAGTCCGCCAGATGATTGATCCAAGTGGGCAACGCCCTATCCTGATTGTTGCCAGCACCCATGAGGATGAAGAGGCACAAATACTTGCCATTTTACCTGAGTGGCAAAGCATTCAACCTAACTTACTCACGCTTATCGTGCCTCGCCACCCTGAACGATTTCAAAAAATCGCGGGGCTACTTGAACAAAACGGCATAGCATTCACCCGCTATGCCGAAGAGCGAACAGGGCATGAAAGTGTTATTCTTATTGATGCGATGGGTGTACTTACAGGTTTATATACCATTGCTGATATCGTCTTCATTGGCGGAAGCCTTGTTAATATTGGTGGGCATAACCCACTTGAACCTGCCGTTTGTGGGCGTGGTGTAGTCACTGGGAAACACATTCAAAACTTTAAAGTCGTGTTTGCAGATATGCAGCAGCAAGGTGCTGCCATTGTTGTGCAAGATAAACATGAACTTGAGCTGGCGATAACACGCCTTTTAAAGCAACCCGATGAACTCAAGCAACTCAATGCCCAAGCCGCTTTATTTATGCAACAACAAGAGCAAGTCTTGGATAATATGTGGAATGAAATATCACCCTATTTGAAACATTAAGTTGGGATGCGCAACATCAGACATTAAGTTGAGACGCACACCCTGACCCAAAAAGTCTACCCATCACCACAACATCTATGAACAACACACATTGATTCATTAATATATCACCATCGAGGTAATTGCAAAACTCTAGGCAAAACCAGCTTTAAAGGGGACGCTACCTTTTTTCATTACTTACCCTTGGTCTTCCTTGAGGGCGAAGCTCTAAAGCACGCCCAGCTTTTTCACCCAATGCTTTGATAAATCCTTCTGAACCACAAGGTAAGCCCTTTTCAACATGTTTGCGTAACACATTCAAATGTCCACTGTCTTCTTCGGTTAGCAGCCAGTCTGCCCACTCCTCTGAGGATACAAGAAGCTCGCCCCAGTCTTCTTGCTTGCCAAGCAGCTTATCTTCTTTCAATCCACAATGTGCTGCGGCACTTGACCACGGATAATCTTGCCCCTGTTTCACCATTTTCGCCCGCACAGGGTTTCGCTCAATATATCGAATAGCAGCCCACAAGTACTGATCATCCAAGGGTGATGAGAAGAATCTCCCTTGCCATAAATGACCCTTCCAACCTTTCATTCCGTTGATTCTTTGCGCATAACGCATGTGCAAAGGTTTGAATACTTTTTGCAGTCCTTCTTTTGTGGAAGGGGTTGCAACGATATGAATATGATTCGTCATCAGGCAATAAGCATGTATTTTTACACCATGTAAGACACAGTATGACTGCAGCCATTCAAGATACGCCAATCTGTCATCATCGGCAAAAAAGACATCCTCGCCTCTGTTTCCTCGTTGGGTAATATGATGGGGGATATTCTCAAATACACTTCGTGATAATCTAGGCATGGTGGAACATTAGCACATAGATTTACAATTTAAAGGGTAGCGTCCCCTTTCTTTTTTTTTGAGAGAGCACCAGCCTCGCCTTCTTTAGGCAGGCAAGGGTTTTGCCAGAAATCAAGCCAAAACCTTGTACTTGGCTTTAGGGGGGGGGCGAGGCTAAAGCCTCACGTCCAAGCCTAAAAACTTACATTGAGCGGGTACACACGATCACTTTCGACAACGGTAAAGAATTCGCATTCCATAAGACCATCGCCAAAGCACTCGACTGTAATGCCTATTTTGCAAAGCCTTATCACTCTTGGGAACGCGGTCAAAATGAGAATGCAAACGGTCTTCTACGGCAGTACTTCCCCAAAGCAATGAGCTTGCTTGAACAATACCTTCGCCAAAATAGCGCGCATTCAGCTCGTATTAACCATGAATTTCATTGAAATTTTATCAATCAGTTCGTTAATAAAAATACGTTCGGCATTTTCCCCACATAATTTTAATGTTTCTTGTACCTGCTTGCGCGCCAGAAACCACACCTTCACATCGTGCATACTTCTGCCAACTTTTCCGTCATTCTGAGCGATTAATGCATATGCCATATTAACCATAAACATTGAAAAACATGCGCTGTTTCGAACTTTGGCTTCTTTTACAACCATGAAATCTTCCAGTCCCCAATATTGTTTAGCATCACGGAAATTGAATTCAATCTGGAAGCGCAAACGATAATAATCAACGACTTTATCCCATCCCAATGCAAGATCAGAGCTAAACAAAATAACATGAGCTGTTTTCCCGCTACTCACTGACGTTTTTCTTATAATGACAACATTCAATGCATCTGGAAACTTTTTGTGCCGTGCCTCAATTTGAAAGTATTCTGTAAGTACACCATCCTCACACGTTTCATGTACGAGATATTCATTAGATATTTTTGTGGCAGTAACCGTTCGCCATAAATCCGTTTACGCCCACGTCCTGAATATTCACCCTGCCAAGGCAAATAAAGCTGAGAATTATAACGTAGTTTACAAATCAGGTGCAAATTGACCTGCCTCACCATCTGCAAGGCAAAATTATTGCCTAACTCGCCATCAAAAAGAAAGTACTTTGGCACACATGAATCAGAAATAAGTGATTTAACTTCCCTTATTTTCTCTTGTAAAACAGTCATATAGGGTGATAACTCAACATCACGGCGATTAAAGTTTTTTCTTCCTTTGGGGCGACCTCGTTTTTTTACTGTTTTTTCATCGCTTTTAGAAATTTCTTTTTCGGTGCTTATTTCGCGATACTTTGAGCAGCCAGTCAGCTCTTTTTTGATTAACTGGTGCATCTGCAATGGAAAAGATTTGCGGCGCTTTACACTAATCAGGCTAATGCATAGGAAGCACAGTCCTGGCACAACTTGCCCTTGAATGGAAGAAAAAAATAGTCCAGACCATGCGTTTTCTTGCCGCTTTTAGTAACGGTGACTTCGTCACCCGCAAGTAAAATAACATCGTCTTTATCTTGCAGAAAAGAGCGGCATAAAAGCCAATTCATTTTCATCCATGCTATATTCAGTAGACCAAAAAAGCGTTGAACCGTTCGATAACTTCCACCATCACCTGACCAGCGAGATAAACCCAGCATCGTCACTCGTCCCGTCATAGAGAGTGCTGCCTCGGTGATTACTTTAAGCTGTTTGAATGTTTGTGAATCCAAAGTATTGCTTATCCTGAATTCGTATCATAAGTGCAATCGTATGTAATCGCTATTCTTATCAGTTCATTCTGGTGAGGGTGTTGGCTACAAGATAAGTCGATTTAAAGGTGCGTGATATGAGATATAAACAATTAAACTTACAAGAGCGTCACTACATTGAACTAGAGCGTAAGAAGGGTACTTTTCAGAAGGATATTGCTTCGGCATTAGGGCGTTCCTGCAGCACGTTGTGCAGGGAGCTTTCACGCAACACAGGGCAACGGGGCTACCGTCATATTCAAGCCAACAATAAGGCTTTCACGCGTCACAAAGATAAGCCGAAAGCAATCAAACTTACCAATGATATCAAGACGGTAATATCCGAATATATCGAACAAGACTGGAGTCCTGAACAAGTTGCTGGTCGATTGAAAAGGATGATGTGATTAGCGTTCATCATGAGACGATTTATCAATATGTTTTAGCGGACAAAAAGGCTGGCGGTGTTTTGTATACTCATCTTAGGCACCAAAATAAAACCTACAGGAAACGTTATGGATCGGCGCATACTCGTCATGGTATCACCAATCGGGTGGATATTGATGAACGTCCTGAAGTGGCTAACAAACGAGAGCGAATAGGTGATTGGGAAGGTGATACCATGATAGGAAAAGATCACAAAGGCGTGCTTGTAACACTCGATGATCGTCGCTCAAAACTTCGCCTTGCAGCACCGCTTAAGAGCAAGCATGCCAAGAACGTGACGGCAACCATTATCAAGCTTTTGGAGCCAATAAAAGACTGGGTACACACGATCACTTTCGACAACGGCAAAGAATTCGCATTCCATAAGACCATCGCCAAAACACTCGACTGTAATGCCTATTTTGCAAAGCCCTATCACTCTTGGGAACGTGGTCAAAATGAGAATGCAAACGGTCTTCTACGGCAGTACTTCCCCAAAGCAATGAGCTTGCTTGAAGTGACTACAAAAGAAGTTCTAAAAGCCGTTCATAGGCTTAATAACCGACCCAAAAAGTGTTTGGGGTTCAAAACTCCATACGAAGTATTTGAGGAAAATACAGGAGTTCACATAAAATCGATAGTGGAAATTGCACTTATCACTTGAATTCAGGTATTGCTTACATTGAGCGGGTATGTTTTATCGTTTTATTGGTTATTTTATCCTTATAAATCAATGAGATAAGGATATACATCACGATTCTGATTACCCTACGAATTTCAATCTACAACCAACTTAAGCAAAAAGTTGAAAATCGGTACCGTAATTTTCATTAAATGGCTAAATGATTCGGTCATAAAAGGCTATTTTTATTCAATATGATGAGAACAAACATCATCCGACATCAATTTTAAATCATTTTTTTAAAAAGAGATACCCGCTCAATGTAAGTTATTGGCGATAGGATGCGCATTATTTCATTCATGGGTAGCTTCTTTTGTTTGGTTATTTGTTTTTAGAAAAAAATTATACTATGACAAAGTGGCTACCCTATCAATTTTGGCGAAGGTATTGTTGAAGTGACTACAAAAGAAGTTCTAAAAGCTGTTCATAGGCTTAATAACCGACCCAAAAAGTGTTTGGCGTTCAAAACTCCATACGAAGTATTTGAGGAAAATACAGGCGTTCACATAAAATCGATAGTGGAAATTGCACTTATCACTTGAATTCAGGGTTTTTCATTGAAGATAACATTGGGTTTATTGCCTTTGAAGCTGATAGGTGAAACATTTAAATATGCCTTAAATAAACGTGTAAATGCTTCATGAAGTGAGGGGCTTGCCCTCGTTTTTTTGGAAAGTGCTGATTCATGATGCATAGCCGCGACAATAGTCTTGTCAAATAATATGCAAGGCAATGATCAGGTGACTGGGTTTGACGGCGCGGTTGGTAAAAACAAGATTCAAAAAAAAGCCGCCCTAATGCCGAGTTAAGCGGAACCCCGCCTTGAGCCAAAAGGGAAATGCTGCAAAGCATTCACTTTTTGGTGAGACGAAGGGGCGGAAGTCCTGAAAGGATTCCGTTTGAACGACCTTGTTAGACATCGGGACGATGGCGAGCAAGGTCTTCAAATTTCGATTAACTCGGCATTAGCCACTGCGAAGCAGTGGCTAACCTCAAGGGTTAAGACGGCTTTGAAGAATCCAAAGATTCGGTTTGCTTCTCTTAATATTCGCGACGTTGACGGGCGCGGATACGACGAAGACGCTTCATAAGACGCTTGCGTGCTGCAGCTTCTTTACGTTTTTTCGCCACAGAAGGTTTTTCATAAGCTTCACGACGACGGCACTCACTAATAACACCACCACGCTCAACTTGCTTACGGAAACGTTTGATCGCCATTTCAATTGGCTCATCAGTACTCACTCTAATTCCTGGCATGTAAAAACATCACCCCCTTGGGCAAACCGCAAAATTTATACGCTCAACGTATAGCCTTTGTATGAAGCTTGACTATATGTCTACTCCTGCAAAGGGTCGCGCATTATGGGTGCGGAATCAGTGAAGTCAAATCAGAAGAACAGTTTATTCAGGGCTGCGGCGAAAGTTGGCAGTTGGACCATGTTATCGCGTATCTTAGGTTTCATTCGCGACATCTTTATTGCCCGCCTCTTGGGTGCAAGCCCGCTTGCCGATGCTTTCTTTGTTGCCTTCAAGCTGCCTAATTTTTTCCGTCGCATGTTTGCCGAAGGTACGCTTACCGTTGCCCTTGTGCCAGTGCTTGCCGAACAGCGCAAAAAAGGCGAAGAAGATGCCCATGCTTATTTGAATGCATTGGCAGGCTTGCTTTTAGCAGCATTACTTGTGTTCACCATTATTGGTATGGTGTTTATGCCATGGTTACTTTTCGCTTTTGCCCCTGGTTTTCACGATGACCCCGACCGCTGGCAACAAGCATTAACCCTTGCCCGTATCATGTTTCCTTACCTTGCTTTAATTTCACTCGCCGCCATGTCTTGGGCAGTGTTGAATGCTTACCGTAAGTTTTCTGTTGCTGCGGCAAGCCCTGCATTGTTAAACATTGCCATCATCTTTGCTGCCATCATCTTAGCACCTTTGTATGATAACCCTGCCGAAGCTTTGGCAGTTGGCGTGATACTTGGTGGTGCATTGCAACTTGCGATTCAATTTCCTGCGCTCAAACGCATTGGCTGGATTCCCAAACCCACTTGGAATCCCAAACTCCCTGCCATCACAGATACCATGTTTCTTTTTGGCCCTGCGGTGCTGGGTATTGCTGCGGTTCAAATCAATATCTTGGTTGGCACGATTTTAGCCACTTTATTACCCGCAGGCGCAGTCTCTTATTTGTATTATGCCGACAGAATTGTGCAGCTACCGCTTGCCCTGTTTGGTATCGCCATGGGCACAGCCTTATTACCTGCATTATCCGAACATTTCGCCAACAATCGCACCGCCGAAGCCAAACAAGATTTAAGGCAAGGTTTAACATGGCTCACTTGGATTATCTTACCTTCCATGGTGGGCATTTTATTCCTCGCCGAACCCATCATCCGCACCTTGTTTGAAAATGGCGCGTTCACAGCCCTTGATGCCGCCAACACTGCCCACGCGCTTCAAGCTTATACGGTTGGTTTATTGGTATTTTGTTGGGCCAGGGTGTTGTCTACGGCATGTTTTGCAGGCAAAGATGCCAAAGCACCCATGAGATATGCGATGTATACCGTGATTGTGAACATCATCCTTGCGGTGATTCTGATGCAGCCTTTGGGGTATGTTGGGTTAGCCTTGGCATCCGCCTTGGCATCATTTTTTAATGTGGCTTTATTATGGGCGCATTTGCACAAAAAAACATGGCGCAATCTTCAATCTGCAAAGCTGGAAGCGTATGGCTTCTGCCGTGCTTGCCTGTTTACCCATGGCGGCATTACTCTATTACTTACCAAACTATTGGGGCTTTCCTAGCGATAAATTCATGCAATTTATGTGGCTCACAGCCCTTGTCGCTGGAAGTATGCTGACTTTCTTCGCATCCGCTTGGACGCTTGGCGAACGCAAACTTCTCAAACGCGTATAACTTTATAGAGACCCACTACTGTCCGACGAAAATCACCCAAACCCAAAGGTTAGCTGGTTTGAACGATTTTCTGGAGGCTTTTGAAGCTCCTTTTGCAAGAGTAGATCAAAGATGTTTCGTCGGCTCATCAGGTTTGCCGCAACGAGTATAGCGACCTGATGCAGGGATAGTTTTGAAGCACTTTTTTTTATTCACAAGCTTGAGTAATAGGTAACTAATCATGGCAATAATAATCTGTGTTCTCACAGCATTCTCATTGGTTCCAAGAAAACGTTTGATTTTTAGGTTCTCCTGAATTCAAGTGATAAGTGCAATTTCCACTATCGATTTTATGTGAACTCCTGTATTTTCCTCAAATACTTCGTATGGAGTTTTGAACCCCAAACACTTTTTGGGTCGGTTATTAAGCCTATGAACGGCTTTTAGAACTTCTTTTGTAGTCACTTCAAGCAAGCTCATTGCTTTGGGGAAGTACTGCCGTAGAAGACCGTTTGCATTCTCATTTTGACCACGTTCCCAAGAGTGATAGGGCTTTGCAAAATAGGCATTACAATCGAGTGCTTTGGCGATGGTCTTATGGAATGCGAATTCTTTACCGTTGTCGAAAGTGATCGTGTGTACCCAGTCTTTTATTGGCTCCAAAAGCTTGATAATGGTTGCTGTCACGTCCTTGGCATGCTTGCTCTTAAGCGGTGCTGCAAGGCGAAGTTTTGAGCGACGATCATCGAGTGTTACAAGCACGCCTTTGTGCTCTTTTCCTATCATTGTATCACCTTCCCAATCACCTATTCGCTCTCGTTTGTTAGCCGCTTCAGGGCGTTCATCAATATCCACCCGATTGGTGATACCATGACGAGTATGCGCTGATCCATAACGTTTCCTGTAGGTCTTATTTTGGTGCCTAAGATGAGTATACAAAACACCGCCAGCCTTTTTGTCCGCTAAAACATATTGATAAATCGTCTCATGATGAATGCTAATGACATCATCCTTTTTCAATCGACCAGCAACTTGTTCAGGACTCCAGTCTTGTTCGATATATTCGGATATTACCGTCTTGATATCATTGGTAAGTTTGATTGCTTTCGGCTTATCTTTGTGACGCGTGAAAGCCTTATTATTGGCTTGAATATGACGGTAGCCCCGTTGCCCTGTGTTGCGTGAAAGCTCCCTGCACAACGTGCTACATGAACGCCCTAATGCCGAAGCAATATCCTTCTGAAAAGTACCCTTCTTACGCTCTAGTTCAATGTAGTGACGCTCTTGTAAGTTTAATTGTTTGTATCTCATATCACGCACCTTAAAATCGCCTTATCTTGTAGCCAACACCCTCACCAGAATGAACTGATAAGAATAGCGATTACATACGATTGCACTTATGATACGAATTCAGGTCTGCTTAATCCATTTGAAGAACAACTCAATCTGCCAACGTTGTTTGTATAGGTCTGCAATCTCTACTGCAGTTCGTTTTAGGTCATTGGTGATGAATGATAACTCCTTGCCATCTTCCTCGCGCAAGAAACGAATATGGCGTAATATACAGGGGCAATCTTTCTTGGCTTTGGTTGAAGAGAGGTGAATCAATTCATCTTTTAACACCCCTTTCCCTGATACCTTCAGCATTTCAGCCACCTCAAACCTTGTCGTTGATTTCATGCGCCCGACAAAAGAAATGTCACGCAGGCTCATGCTATAGTACCATGCATAATCGTTGTAGGCTCTATCAAAAACATAGGTTGCACCATCCAGTAGAGGCATCTTTTCAGCAGCCTTTTTATCATGCTTACTTGCCGTGGTGATAGAGAAAAATGTTGGTGCCTTGTTGTTTGGGTCGTAAACAGTATGAATTTTAATACCTGCCTTACCACTACGAAATGTTGCCCAATTAAATTGTTGTTTACACAGATCAATGGTGGTCGAATCAATCAACCGAACAACATCTTTGCATGAGATGGTTGCTCCTCTCAGCTGATTTAAAAGCCAATAAAAAAGTTCAAGGTAAATTGCTGATGGACGCTCTCGATTGGCATCGGACAAAGTCGAACGCGCAGCTTTTGAGGCTCCAAAATGATAATATAAGTGACTCTGACTTGCCCACGATAGGCAGGTATCTCGAAGTGTTTGCTTGGATGAAAGTTGACCGTACAAAATCGTACAAAACTGCGTCCAGCAGCTCATACTACCCGCACGTTTGTCGCCATGATGGCGGTCGACAGCCCTCTTAAAAACAGAACGAGGAATTTCTGAAAGTAATTGTGAAAATACTGTGTTAATGTACCGCATGGTCTGGATTCTCCGATCGTTTGATTTGCTGTCTTAATAACTACAAATCTAACATATTCCTCGGGAATTCAGACCTTTTTTATGACCCTACTGATTTTCGTCGGACAGTAGTGGCCAGTTTTAGAGAATACATTGGTAAAAAACCCTAGTGCTTACATTGAGCGGGTATCTTTTTTTTTAAAATGATTTAAAATTGATGTCGGATGATGTTTGTTCTCATCATATTGAATAAAAACAGCCTTTTATGACCGAATCATTTAGCCATTTAATGAAAATTACGGTATCGACTTACATTGAGCGGGTATCTTTTTCTAAAAAAATGATTTAAAATTGATATCGGATGATCTTTGTTCTCATCATATTGAATGAAAACAGCCTTTTATGACCGAATCATTTAGCCATTTAATGAAAATTACGGTATCGATTTTCAACTTTTTGCTTAAGTTGGTTGTAGATTGAAATTCGTAGGATAATCAGAATCGTGATGTATATCCTTATCTCATTGATTTATAAGGATAAAATAACCAAGAAAACGATAAAGCATACCCGCTCAATGTAAGTATCGATTTTCAACTTTTTGCTTAAGTTGGTTGTAGATTGAAATTCATAGGATAATCAGAATCGTGATGTATATCCTTATCTCATTGATTTATAAGGATAAAATAACCAATAAAACGATAAAACATACCCGCTCAATGTAAGAAACTATGGCTTAAATTGGCGGGTCGTGGCGGCTTTAGTCAATATGAGATATGGGTTTATTTAGGAAAGATGTCTATTAAAAATAACATCGGGGTTTGGCAATACCTTCGCCAGCTTTAGAGAATACATTGGTAAAAAAACCTAGTGTTTGTAACACATTGATTTAGAAAGCGTATATTAAAAATAACATCGGGGTTTTGGGGATGTTATTTTTAATATGCCACAATATTCTAGAATGTTGTGGTTACTCGCTTGCTTTGCGCGAAACGCGCTGAATCTTGGCGAAGGTATTGGGTTTGGGGGATGTTATTTTTAATATACCACAATATTCTAGAATGTTATGGTTACTCGCTTGCTTTGCGCGAAACGCGCTGAATCTTGGCGAAGGTATTGAACATATTAAGCATTTAATAATCACGAACAATTATGAGGTAATTGCAAAACTCTTCATCCGAGTTGAATTACCGCTATTTAAAACCTGAAAAAAAACTCCCTGCTGGTAATATAAGTCATCAACGACACAAACCAACAAGGAGATTAGACATCTTTCCTAAATAAACCCATATCTCATATTGACTAAAGCCGCCACGACCCGCCAATTTAAGCCATAGTTTTTGTGTTTCCCCCGATATACCTCTTTGACTATTCTGAATATTTTACAAAATCGGTTAATGTTTTCAATGAGAATACGCTTCTTTGATAAGGATTTATTGAAGCTCTTACCTTCCTTTGAACGCTCAACTCCTTTCTGTTTTTTTATCGGTGTCATGGAGTTCTCATGATATTTTTTAAGCCCTTGATAGCCTGAATCAGCTAAGAGTTTAGAATTTGGGTGAATAGGAAGGCGACTTTCTTTAAATACGCTGAAGTCATGCTTTTTCCCTTTTGCACAAACAACCGATAAAACCTTTCCTGTTGTAGCGCAAGCTATGATTTGAGCTTTAATCGTATGGCTTTTTTTCTTGCCTGAGTAATATTGTTTTTGATGTTTTACAGGACGCTCTATGGGTTGTTCTGATACATCTACAATCAATGTTTCCCTTTTATTATCAATAAGGTCTAGTCGACTAGGAAGTTTTTCAACGTTAGCTATGATCCTCAGATAACGGCTATATACCTTGTGACAGTAGGACTCTTGTATTCCAAAAATATTGCCAAGAACTTGAAAGGTTGGATAGTGGCGAATATAGTAAAGTGCTAACAAGATACAATCTTGCAATGATACTCTAGAACTTTTCAGACCGCGCCTTTTCAGAGGGTTAAGCTTCTTTTCATTTTCAATATGTTGCTTTATTTTATCATATAAATCTGAAAAGTTTTTTTGCGTTATTCCTGTCATACGCAAAAATTTTTGAGGCTTACAGTGGATGATTTCTTTGTAGGGTTCCATGATGCATACATCATACACAAACCGTGTATCTGAGGTAGGGTTAATAACCAATAAGAGAATCACGTTATTTAGGAAAGATGTCTGATGCATACATCATACACAAACCGTGTATCTGAGGTAGGGTTAATAACCAATAAGAGAATCACGTTATTTAGGAAAGATGTCTATTATAGATGAACCACCTACATGATGAATTATCGCAAATCTGGCAAAGAATTCAAGGGTCATTATTTCCTTGGCTTGAGGATGAGCTTGGTCCACTGAGCGAAAAGCAGTGCCAACTTGTTAAGGTACTTGAGATTATTCGCATTGAGGAACATCTACATAGTTATTATCGCATGACTGGTCGACCACCTGCAAATCGGGTTGCCATAGCACGAGCGTTTGTTGCCAAAATGGTCTACAACATGCCATTCACTTCGATGCTTGTTGAACGTTTAAAATCGGATAAAACCTTGCGTCGCATCTGCGGTTGGGAGGCGCAATATCAGGTACCCGATGAGTCTACATTCTCCCGCGCTTATGCCGAGTTCTCAGCTAGTCGCCTGCCCGAACGTGTCCATGAAACGTTAATTCTAAAAAGTTACACGAAAGAAATTATTGGTCATCTGTCCAAAGATTCAACGGCTATCCATGCACGCGAAAAACCTGCTAAGAAAGAGGCTAAAGCCAAGCCCGTACCCAAAAAGCGTGGTCGTCCGAAGAAAGGGGAAGAACGCCCTAAGCCAATGACTCGACTGGAAAAGCAAAGTGATGGCATGAGCTTGCAGGCGATGTTGGATGACCTTCCTACAGCCTGCGACGTAGGAACCAAGCGCAACAGCAAAGGGCATAAAACCAGCTGGATCGGTTATAAACTTCATATTGACGCTGCAGATGGCGGAATCCCGATCAGTTGCTTACTGTCATCAGCCTCTATGCATGACTCTCAAGCGGCGATCCCACTGGCAGAAATAAGCAATGCCCGAGTTTCTAGTCTGTATGACTTGATGGATGCCGCTTATGATGCTCCATGTATTCATGCACACAGTCAAAAGCTGGGGCATGTTCCAATTATTGATACCAACCCACGTACCACGGTACGAAAAAAGAAGATTGCGGCGGAAAATAAAGCACGTGCAACAATCAACATGAAGCCTGCTGAAGCAATCCGCTATAACGAACGCAGTACAGTTGAACGTGTTAATGGTCGTTTGAAGGATGAATTTGGAGGACGCTTTGTACGGGTGAAAGGCGATGTCAAAGTCATGTGCCACCTGATGTTTGGCATTCTCGCGCTTACTGCAGACCAGCTTATGCGCATGATCCAATAACGATAAGCCCTATCCAGAACACTGAACTGAAAAGCTGCATTTTAAGAATGCAGTGGAATCATTCGCCTGAAAAACCAGAAAATGCTGGAAAATGATATGTTCTGAGAAAAATTGAGGTTCAAAACCAAAACAGTTTAACCATATAAAAAATACGGTCTAAGTTTGCGGTTTTGCTTAGAGTTTTGCAATGACCTCTATTGACACGAGCCTAGAGTTAACCTAGAGTTAACTTTAAATTAAACACATAATTAAAAGGTAAAACATGATAAAATCCGCATTATTTTCATTGATGTTTGTTGCTGTTCTTTCAGTAAGCTTAACGAGTCAATCCATTATACCAAGCCTATCCGCTGAAGGTGCTAACATGGCTCAAATTCAACTCATTTTAAAAAAAATGAAGTCTAATATGCAAAACATGAAAGATTTTGATGAACTTGAGGACGCAGGCATGGACAAAAAAGATGTTGACCGTTTACGCAATGCAACCAAAGCAAAAGTGCAACAAATGACATCTAATGCCATAACATTGATTCGCCAGCTATAAACACATGGAGAAGTAAATCATGAACATCAGAAATAAATATCTAAAAATTATAGCTTTCACCTCCACAGTCCTGCTTACACCAACAGCAGGATCGACTGCTGCCAACTCAGGCGAGCACGCGATGTTTCAAATATTTTTCAATGAAGGCACAAAAATATTCCCCAACACGGTTGAGGGTAAGCACATTGAAGAAGCCATGCGCAGCCAAGGCTTTGACATTATGCTAAGCACTCAATCAGCGGGGCTACACAATGGCGATGTATGGAGCGTGCAAAACAATACGCTTCGCCACCTCGACAATAAACTTGTAGATTTTGGTATTGGTTGCAACTTGGTGATGAAGATTGAACCAGTCAAAGCTGGCGGAGTATGTCACATTTATATGGGAGAACATGATAAAGAAAGTACACAGTCTATGTATATTGTTCAATCACCAATCATACAAAGTGAAACAACTTGGTACAAAGTATTTGAAGATTCACAACATGGCATCGCAGGTTACATGACGCATGAAGTATCTGATTTGTTTCATCAGTAGCTGATCCTAAGCCAATTGTGTAACACAGGCTTTAAGCAAAAAACACCATTTGCAGCATTTTTAATGCAAGTAACAACAACAACACCGCAAAAACCTTTTTCAACATATCCACAGGCAAACGATGAGACAGCCTTACCCCCCACGGCACAGTCAATACACTGACCAACGAAACCAGTAGCACTGCGGGTAAATACACATAACCCACGCTGTATATGGGTAAACCTTCATGCTCCCAACCACTCATGGCATAACCCATAGCTCCTGCCAGCGCAATCGGCACACCGAGTGCCGCTGATGTGGCAATGGCATGTTGCACCTTGATATTACACCATGTCAAAAAAGGTACACTCATTGTGCCGCCGCCAATCGCCACCAATGCCGAAGTGCCACCAATCGCAAAACCCACCAAACCTAAACCAAACCTATGGGGCAAGGTACGGTGAGGTTGGGGTTTGATGTTTAAAAACATCTGCATTGCAACATAAGTCATAAACACGCTGAAAAAGATAGCTAGAAAATTTTTCGATAAATCATTGATAAAAAATGAAAGTGCGAATGTACCTAACAGCAATCCAAAAAACATCTTCTTCCACACATCCCAACGTACTGCCCCGTGCTTATGATGGTGGTAAGCGCTGGACATGGATGTAAGCACAATCGAAGCCATGGATGTGCCTAATGCCATATGCACCAGCTGTGTTTCAGCAAAACCTTGGTAAGTAAATATCATCACCAGCAATGGCACCATGATACCACCCCCGCCAATACCCAAAAGTCCTGCGAAAAAACCAACGATTAGCCCTAAACCAAGGTAGGGAAATATCCAAAATAACGCTTCCATTATTGCAAGTTTAACCTAGTCCATGAAATACCATAGTTTTAATGCTACGTTACGCCCATGAATGTTCGATTCGCTACATTTCTAGCCTTACTTCTTGGCTCTGCCATGCCTTATGCTTTCTCACCATTCAACCATTGGTGGCTTGCATTGGTCGCTTTTGCAGGTTGGCTGCATCTGTTGATGCAGTATTCCAAACATCCACTCAAGCTGGGTGGTGCATTTGGTTTTGGTTGGTTTGGTTTTGGTGGTTGGTGGCTTGCCGACACGATACAGGTATATGGTCATCTGCCCTATATCGCAGGCATTGGTGTGGTACTCACTTTAGCATTCATGTTCACTCTGTTTATCTTATTTTGGGCATGGTCTTTCTGTAAACTTTACCAAAATAAGCTTGATATTTTATGGCTATTTCCTGCGCTTGGTGTGCTTGAAGAATGGTTGCGAAGCTTCGTTTTTACAGGCTTACCGTGGACAGCTATTGCCAACATCAGCGTCAACACCCTAGCATCATCTTGGTTAAGCGTGGTGGGTAGCTATGGCTTAACCTTCTTTATCCTTTTTATCGCTGCTGCCATCCTGCTTTTGTTGACAAAAGTAACACGTAGACAGGCGCTTCTCGCTCTGACTGCATCAGCTCTTATCATTGTTTTATCACCTGTCATCGATGTGCCGAAACAGCCCAGTGAATCTGTTGCCTTGATTCAACCTGTTACCCTGCAAGACCAAAAATGGGACAATGCTTTCGTGCGTGACATTATGTTTAAGCTGGTCATGTTATCCGATCAAGCTGCTGATGCGGACTTAATTATTTGGTCAGAAGCGGCTGTGCCAATGTATCTTCAACGCAATCCCAATTGGCAAGCATGGCTCACCGATCACGCCAGCCAATGGCAAGGCTCACTACTCTTTGGCAGCTTGCAGCTTGCTGAAGGTGGAAAATCGCAAAGTGGCATGTTTCTTATGCAACATGATGATGAAAATTTACAGTTTGTTGGCAAACATCACCTTGTGCCCTTTGGTGAATATGTACCATCATGGCTACCCTTTTTAGGTAAAATTGTGCCTGGATTATCTGATTACCACCCTGCAACTGACAATGGTGTTTTAAATTTACAGCATCAAAAAAATCCGCAAAAGTTTGGTTCAATCATTTGTTATGAATCAATGTTTCCTGAGGAGTCGTTCAATCGGGTGAAAAATGGTGCGAATGTGCTTGTCGTGATTACCAACGATACTTGGTATGGCACAAGCCCTGCGGCATGGCAACATTTCCAAGCTTCCCAAGTTCGCGCGATTGAAAATGGTCGATATGTACTTCGCGCAGCCAACTCTGGTGTGTCTGCTGTGATTGCACCTGATGGCAGAATAACAGCGACCATGCTATGGTGGGAAGAAGGTATCGTGCGTGGTCAATATGAACCCTTATTTCACCAAACATTATACCAAAAATGGGGCAACACACCCATTCTTAGCCTTGTTTTTCTCTTCATCGGCGTGGCACTGTTTCAATTATACCGCAAAGAGAGGTTTATATGAATGAACAAAGGGTAACAGTTTGGGGGGCAGGTTCATGGGGAACAGCATTGGCAATGGTACTCGCCAAACACGGGTGTGAAGTATACTTGATCACGCGCAACCAAAGCACCGCCGATAAGCTGAATCAAGACCATGAAAATGCGCGGTATTTAAAAGGTAACATCTTTCCAAAATCCCTACATGCCATAGGACAAGAGCATCCCAATTTGAATCATATTTTAGAACAATCATCTGCCACAGTCTTGGCACTGCCCTGCGCTGTGGCAGAGGTTGCCTTGGTGCGACTACAAACCTTGACACACCCTGTCATTGCTGCCAACAAAGGTATCAACCCCGATACTTTAGAGCGCGTGGATGAACTGCTCATTCGCTTTGTTGGCAAATCACGCACCCTTCTTTTATCAGGACCATCCTTTGCCTTAGAGGTCGCATCAGGCAAACCCACTGCCATCACGCTTGCCGCAGCCAATCTTGATTTGGCACAACATGTTGCCACCTTGTTTGAGGATAGTAATTTTAGAGTTTATACCAGCACAGACTTGGTTGGTGTGGCTTTGGGTGGTGCGCTGAAAAACGTGATTGCCATTGCTGCAGGTATCGCAGATGGCATGCACTTAGGGCATAATGCACTCGCAGCTTTGGTCACACGCGGTATTGCTGAAATATCAAGGCTAACCGAAGCATGTGGTGGTCAAGCTGAAACCATGTCGGGTTTGTCTGGGCTTGGTGATTTATTGCTCACATGCACGGGTAGTTTATCACGCAATCGAAAAATGGGCGTGGCATTGGCATCGGGGCTAAGTGTTGAAAAAGCTAGGGAGTATGTGGGGCAAGTGGTGGAAGGTGAAAAAACTGCCGCTGCCGCCGTTCAATTGGCGCAAAAGTATCAAGTGGATATGCCGATTACACAAATGACGTATGCAGTATTACAAAGTCAAATATCTCCCAATCAAGCATTGCAAACCTTGATGGAGCGGCCGCAACGTCATGAATGAGGATGATTTGTTTAGACAAATGATGGGCGACAAGGTGCAACCCATCCAAAAAGAAAGTCGCGTTCAACCGCAAAGGGTCAATAAAAAACATGCCATTCTCAACCGCCTTGAAAACAAAGCGTTTCACACCACCGCATCTCAACATCATGCCCGATTAAGTGTACAACGTATCGGTGATGATGAACTCAAAGCCGATGGCGTATCAACAAAAGATGTAAAAAAATTAGCCCAAATGAATATCAAACTTGCATTGGATTTGCACGGTCTCACGCAGGCTGAGGCAGAGCAAGCCATGCAGCAGTTTATTAGCCAAGCTATATATGAAAGTGAACGCTACCTTTGCATTATTCATGGGCAAGGCAGACATTCCAAAGAAGGTAAATCTGTGCTTAAACATTTCACTTACCAATGGTTAAAACACGGCACATTTTCCAGTTATATCCTTATCGCCACCACATCCAAGCAAAGCGGCGGCGGAGCTTGCAACATTCTTTTGAGAAAATAGAGCTTACTCAAAAGTCTAGCAAGTGCTGATATGTTTATTTCCCCTCATTCCCATGCTCCAGCGTGGGAATGACGAATTTTAGCCCGACTGCGTAACATCAGTGAGACCTCTGCACCGTAGTAATTTTTTGAGCGAATCAAGGCAAAAATAAGGGTGAAACCGCAGTTTATTGGTAATAAATGAGGGCTGAAGACTTATTTTTAACGCAGATGCAGCCAAAAAAGTGCACGGTGCAGAGGTCTCTCACTTCCAAGAGCTAAAAGTAGTAACAACGCTGTGTTTCTCTGTACTTTTTGAGGAAACTCGAAATATAGTTATTCATGAATAGACTTACCGTCATGCTCGCGCAGGCGGGCATCCATCAACCGATCATGCCTTGCAATTTGTAGATTCCCTTCTTCAAGGGAATGACGGTAAAAGGCAAATCAATTCATGAATTACTATAGAACAAACCTGAATTCGTATCATAAGTGCAATCGTATGTAATCGCTATTCTTATCAGTTCATTCTGGTGAGGGTGTTGGCTACAAGATAAGGCGATTTTAAGGTGCGTGATATGAGATACAAACAATTAAACTTACAAGAGCGTCACTACATTGAACTAGAGCGTAAGAAGGGTACTTTTCAGAAGGATATTGCTTCGGCATTAGGGCGTTCATGTAGCACGTTGTGCAGGGAGCTTTCACGCAACACAGGGCAACGGGGCTACCGTCATATTCAAGCCAATAATAAGGCTTTCACGCGTCACAAAGATAAGCCGAAAGCAATCAAACTTACCAATGATATCAAGACGGTAATATCCGAATATATCGAACAAGACTGGAGTCCTGAACAAGTTGCTGGTCGATTGAAAAAGGATGATGTCATTAGCATTCATCATGAGACGATTTATCAATATGTTTTAGCGGACAAAAAGGCTGGCGGTGTTTTGTATACTCATCTTAGGCACCAAAATAAGACCTACAGGAAACGTTATGGATCAGCGCATACTCGTCATGGTATCACCAATCGGGTGGATATTGATGAACGCCCTGAAGCGGCTAACAAACGAGAGCGAATAGGTGATTGGGAAGGTGATACAATGATAGGAAAAGAGCACAAAGGCGTGCTTGTAACACTCGATGATCGTCGCTCAAAACTTCGCCTTGCAGCACCGCTTAAGAGCAAGCATGCCAAGGACGTGACAGCAACCATTATCAAGCTTTTGGAGCCAATAAAAGACTGGGTACACACGATCACTTTCGACAACGGTAAAGAATTCGCATTCCATAAGACCATCGCCAAAGCACTCGATTGTAATGCCTATTTTGCAAAGCCCTATCACTCTTGGGAACGTGGTCAAAATGAGAATGCAAACGGTCTTCTACGGCAGTACTTCCCCAAAGCAATGAGCTTGCTTGAAGTGACTACAAAAGAAGTTCTAAAAGCCGTTCATAGGCTTAATAACCGACCCAAAAAGTGTTTGGGGTTCAAAACTCCATACGAAGTATTTGAGGAAAATACAGGAGTTCACATAAAATCGATAGTGGAAATTGCACTTATCACTTGAATTCAGGCCACTCAATGTAAGTGAATATCCAGTAATAAGTCATTATCATAGGGGTGCCACAAAGTAGCTAAATAGTATGCGTTATAGATATATCTGTTCACGCCCGATAACATAACCACGTCGGACTCTAAACCTCAACGTGAAAAGCGAGTTTCCATATTATAAAACGTAAATTGTTGATAAATAAGCATAAAAAAAGAATAGAGGGTTTTCAATTTGACTCTAAAATCTGCCCCACAGCAGGGAAGTTTTCACAGGAACTCAACTGAAAAGTGTATTCAAAACTCTTCCCATTACAAAATCTGACGTGAAACCCAAAGGAAATGAAACAGGCACGAACAAAAA
Source organism: Ghiorsea sp. (assembly GCA_030949605.1). Classification (GTDB taxonomy): domain Bacteria; phylum Pseudomonadota; class Zetaproteobacteria; order Mariprofundales; family Mariprofundaceae; genus Ghiorsea. The sequence goes on along the minus strand of JAUZSH010000028.1, from coordinate 30,032 downwards.
GAAAAAGCCTCTAAACATCCTTGTTTACCAAGTGTTTAGAGGCTTTGAATTTGGTTGCGGGGGCCGGACTTGAACCGACGACCTTCGGGTTATGAGCCCGACGAGCTACCACTGCTCCACCCCGCGTTATTGAGTGTTTGCCTCAAAAGTATGAACCCGAAGCGCGGCGAACTTTAACGTCCAACATTCAAATAGCAAGCTTTATTTTTTTTGGCTATATACACCTTCCATCCTGTGTAAGCTTTGGCAGAAATAATCGACCAAACCGTAACACCTCAATTTGGAGAAACTTCATGCGTGATATGCTACCTTTATTAAGAAAAACAAAATTTCCCGCCATCAAGCGAGCAAGAGTGAACACACTTCAAGTCAACTTGGGTTACCTTTGCAATCAGACATGTTTTCATTGTCATGTTAATGCAGGGCCTAAGCGTAAAGAGCTTATGGATGCAACCAACATCAACTTACTTATCCAATTGATGGAAGTTTCAGGTATTAAAACCTTGGATTTAACGGGTGGCGCACCTGAAATGAATCCGCATTTTCGTAAGCTTGTGCTGGCTGCTCGGAAATTGAAAATCAATGTGATTGACCGCTGCAACTTAACTATCTTACAAGAAGACGGTTATGAATGGTTGGCGAATTTCTTGGCCGAGAACAAGGTGGAGGTCGCAGCATCTTTACCCTGTTACTTGGAAGACAATGTGAATGCACAACGTGGTGATGGTGTATTTCAAAGCAGTATTATAGGCATCCAAAAACTCAATGCATTGGGTTATGGCATGGAAGACAGCGGGCGGACATTAAATCTTGTGTACAACCCGCAAGGCATCAACCTACCCCCTTCTCAAGTTGAATTGGAAACTGCATACAAAAAAGAGTTATTATCCCGCTATGACATTCATTTTAACGAACTATTTACCATCACCAATCAACCTATCGCTCGCTTTGGCAGCACTTTGGTTACCAAAGGTTTATTTGATGAGTATATGCAGCTGCTTAAAGACAACTTCCAGCAAGCCAATGTCAAAGGTGTGATGTGCCGAACGCTCATTAGTATAGACTGGCAAGGTTATGTCTATGATTGTGATTTTAATCAGATGCTTGGGCTTCACGCACCCATTGAAGGTGAAGAAAAGCTACACATCGCCCAACTCATCGCCCAAGAAGAGTTGGCGCAAGCCTTGGGTTATGGTTTAGCAGGGCAGCCCATCGCCATTATGGATCATTGTTATGCCTGCACTGCTGGGCAAGGTTCAAGTTGTGGTGGTGCGTTAGACTAGCAACCAACAATAAAACATTGCTTTAAATTGGCTTCAACCCCAATCTTTCGACTTCATTGATTTTGGAGAAAAGTACCGTGGCAGAACAACAACAAGATTCACAAGACATCAAGCGCATCGTTTCAGGTATGCGCTCATCAGGCAAACTTCACCTTGGACACTACAAAGGTGTGTTGCAGAATTGGCTTACCCTACAAGAAGAAAAAGAATGTTTTTTCTTTGCTGCCGATTGGCATGGTTTAACCACTGAATACGCTAATCCTGAAGTGGTGAAAGCGGGTATTTGGGATATGCTGGCAGATTGGTTAGCTGTAGGCATCGACCCAGAAAAATCAACGATTTTTATTCAATCACAAGTGCCTGAACATGCAGAATTGCATTTATTGTTATCCTTTATGACACCGCTTTCATGGCTAGAGCGCGTGCCAACTTATAAAGACCAAATCTCGCAACTGCGCGAAAAGGACTTGGGTACTTACGGGTTCTTGGGTTATCCACTGCTACAATCGGCAGATATTATGATGTATAGAGCGGATGCTGTGCCAGTAGGTGAAGATCAAGTGCCACATATTGAATTAACGCGTGAAATTGGACGTAGGTTTAACCATTTGTATAGACAAGGTATTCCACCGCTGTTCCCTGATTGCCAAGCCTTGTTGATGCCAACATCCAAATTGCCAGGGCTTGATGGGCGCAAGATGAGCAAATCGTATGGCAATGCGATTACCCTTTGCGAACCTTGGAAAGACACCGAGAAGAAAATCAAAACCATGCCCACTGACCCTGCTCGCGTGCGCCGAGAAGATGTGGGTACACCAGAGCTTTGCCCTGTTTGGGATTTTCATAAGGTGTATAGCACGGAAGATGAGCGCGCTGAAATCAAGGTGGGTTGCACCACGGCGGGTATCGGGTGTTTGGACTGCAAACAAGTGTTGCTCAAACATTTGAAGGATGAACTTGAGCCGATTCGTGAACGTAGAAATGATTTGGTAAAACAACCTGATTTTGTCAAAGATGTGGTGCGTGAAGGTAATGAAAAGGCAAGGCGCGAAGCGCGCAAGACCATGGATAAGGTGCGCAAATCAGTAAAACTGGACTACAAACTTTAATTCAAGTGTCATACTAACGCAACCAAGGCATCTCAATATTTCTCCACGCACTTCGTTTGGTCGAAATGACAAGCCTAAAGTAACCGTCACTCCCGTGTAGACGGGAGCCTACATCAACATTCATGGGCTCTCGCCTTCGCGGGAATGATGACTAATAAAAAATTACATACAGTGGGGACATTGCATGAAAAACACATCAAAACAACAACATAAACCTGAAAATACAGGGATACGTATCAACAAATATTTAGCCAGCTGTGGTATATGTTCGCGCCGCGAAGCTGACAAAATGGTGGATGCTGGGCGCGTACAAATCAACGGAAATATTGTTACCCAAATGGGTACAAAAGTTCAAGCGAATGATTTGATATTGGTCGATGATAAACCCGTTGATAACAACCAAGAACAAATTTACCTTCTATATAATAAACCTCGTGGCTTATTATGCTCTCGCAAAGATGATAAAGGTCGCCCTCTGATTTATGATCATTTGGATATTCCAGCCCATGTCCAATCCATTGGTCGCTTGGATATGGATAGCGAAGGTTTGCTCATGCTCACCAGCAATGGTGAGATCCTGCAAACGTTGATTGCGCCCAAAAATAAAATTCCACGCAAATATAAAGTTAAATTCACGGGTTCATTAAGCTTGGAAAGCATCGAAAAGCTACGCAATGGCGGCATTGATTTGGGTAAAGGCGAATTGAGTGACCCTTGGGATATGAGCATTGATTCCGACAATGGTGGGCATAGTTGGATTACCGTGACCATCAAACGTGGTCGCTGGCGTGAAATTCGCCGTACTTTGGATGCAGTGGGACATATTGTGCGTAGGCTCATTCGCGTACGCTTTGGCCCTATTAAACTTGAAGAAGGTATGCCTATCGGCAGTTGGCGCAACTTGAGCAGCAAAGAAGTTGCAACTTTAAAGCGACTGCATAAGTCCTCCTTGAGTATTCTTCCCAACACTTGAATAACATGCCTTGCTGAAATATTGATGCCTGAATCTTTCGACTTTCATCAGCATTTTTTACATATTGGCATGTTGCACTTGGGTCTTGAAGTCGCCTATCTTTATTAAGTAGTGATGTTACGCAGTGAATCAATTTCAGAGCCATAATGTCTCGTTTCCATGTTCCTGCGTGAAATGCAATTGTGCTGAGTCATGACGCTCCAACAAACGATTGAGGTTATATCCACATGAAGAAAGTAAATTTCCCCTATTTGGCTGTCGCACTTTGCCTGACCTTTTTACCCATTATTATCATTGGCAATTCAGTCGGTGCAGATGGGCAACGTGCTGTGCCATTGTTAAGCCTATTGGTCATCAATGAGTTTGCATTTTTTATTGCTGCCGCAGGTATTTATATTGGTGTGCAACACATGGGAAACCGAAGTTTATTATCATTGTATGGCTTGGCAATAATGTGTTGCGCGGTTTTTCTTGTGGCATTCACCCTGCTTGGTATTGAGCTTTGGCCGCTTTAAAATAGATTATCCTTACTACGCTTGCGGGTGCATTCACTGGGTTTATCTATAATGTATCGAATTAAATATTCCATGAGAGGTAAGACATGACATCATCATTTCACCCACCACAACGCACATTAATGGGTCCTGGTCCTTCGGATGTAAACCCTAGAATTTTAGAGGCGATGGCTCGCCCAACAATTGGTCACTTGGATCCACTGTTTGTACAAATGATGGACGAAATGAAGAGTTTGTTGCAATACGCTTTTCAAACCAAAAATGAATTAACAATTCCCGTATCTGCGCCTGGTTCTGCAGGCATGGAAACATGTTTTGTCAACCTTGTTGAAGCAGGCGACACGGTGATTATCTGTCAAAACGGTGTGTTTGGCGGACGCATGAAAGAAAATGTTGAGCGTTGCGGCGCGATTGCAATTATGGTTGAAGATGAGTGGGGCAAAGCTTGTGATCCAGCTAAATTGGAAGCAGCCCTTAAAGCCCACCCTGAAGCAACAACTGTTGCCTTTGTTCATGCTGAAACATCAACGGGTGCAACCACAGATGTGAAAGCGATGTGCGACTTGGCACATGCTCATGATTGTTTGACCATTGTTGATGCTGTGACTTCATTGGGTGGCACAGAATTGCGTGTGGATGCTTGGGGCATTGATGCGATTTATTCAGGCACACAAAAATGCTTGTCTTGCACACCCGGTCTATCACCTGTTTCCTTCAGCCCTGCATCGGTTGAGCGCATCCAAAATCGTAAAACCAAAGTGCAAAGTTGGTTCTTAGACTTGAACCTTGTTATGGGTTATTGGGGCAAAGGTGCAAAACGCGCTTACCATCATACAGCACCTATCAACTCACTTTACGCTTTGCATGAGTCATTGGTACTGCTGCAAAATGAAGGCTTGGAAAATGCTTGGGCGCGTCATGCCAAAAACCACAATGCATTAAAAGCTGGCTTGGAAGCATTGGGCTTGTCATTTATTGTGGATGAAGCTGTGCGCTTACCACAGTTGAACTCTGTGACTATTCCAGAGGGCGTGGATGATGCGCAAGTTCGTGGTATTTTATTGAATGACTACAACCTAGAGATTGGTGGTGGTCTTGGTGTGATGGCTGGAAAAGTATGGCGCATTGGTTTGATGGGTTACGCATCTCGCCAAGATAACGTGCTTAAATGTGTATCGGCTTTGGGTGAAGTATTGGGTCGTGTTGGTGCAAATGTTGACACCAAAAAAGCAATGGCAGCAACGATTGCAGCCTACGGCGAATAAATATGAGCGATTTATTAAAAACACCACTTTTTGATGCGCATGTGGCAGAAGGTGGTAAAATTGTACCGTTTGCAGGATATGAATTGCCTGTGCAATATTCTAATGGTGCGCTGAAAGAATATACTGCGGTGCGTGAAGGTGCGGCTGGTATTTTTGACATCACACACATGGGTCAAGTGCGTGTTGAAGGCAAGGATGCGTTGTCTTTCTTACAATATGTGACCACCAATGATGTGTCCAAACTTGTAGATGGGCAGGTTCAATATTCTGCGCTTTTGAATGAGCAAGGCACATTTATTGATGACATCACCACCTATAAAATCAACGATGAAGCGTATTATCTTTGTATCAATGCAGCGAACCGCCATAAAGACGTGGCACATTTGTTGAAAGAGGCGGCGAACTTTGATGTAACGGTCACCGATGAATCCGATGATACCACATTGCTTGCCTTGCAAGGTGCAAAAGCACAGGCGGCACTGCAAACGATTGCAGGGTTTGATTTGGAAGCGGTTGGTTATTATAAGTTTGCCCGAGGAAAAATTGGCAGTGCTGGCGGAATCATTTCTCGCACAGGTTATACAGGCGAAGATGGTTTTGAAATTTATATCCCCAACAGTATTGCCCTAGAAGTATGGGATGCATTGGTAGCCCAAGGTGCAGTGCCTATTGGTTTGGCAGCGCGTGATATGTTGCGTACAGAAATGGGCTATGCGCTTTATGGGCATGAGATTTCTGATGCTGTGACCCCTGTTGAAGCCAAGTTGATGTGGATTACCAAATTGGCGAAAGGCGACTTTATCGGAAAACAAGCCGTTGAAACACGCAAAGCAGAGGGCGCACAAAAGCGTTTGATTGCCTTGAAGTTGACAGGTCGCGGTATTCCACGCGAGCATTATAAAGTGTTTGTCGATGGTGTGGAAAGTGGCGAAGTGACTTCGGGTATGCACTCACCATTGGCAGGTGGCGGCGTGGCTTTGGCATATGTCAAACCCGAACATGTGACAGATGGGGCATTAACTGTTGAAATACGCGGTAAACAAATTGAAGCAGAGCGGACAACAACACCGTTTGTTCGCTCGAATGTGAGGAAATAATATGTCAGTACCAACAGATTTGAAATTTACCAAAGAACATGAGTGGGTGCGTATTGAAGGTGATACAGCTACATTCGGCATCTCTGATCATGCCCAAGAAGCATTGGGTGATATTGTGTTTGTTGAACTACCCGAAGTTGGGCGCAGCATTGATGCTGGCGAAGCTTATGGCGTGGTGGAATCAGTGAAAGCCGTATCCGATACTTATGCGCCAGTGGCGGGTGAAGTGATTGAAATCAATGAAGCTTTGGAGTCTGAAGCAGATTTGGTCAACTCTGACCCTTATGGTGTAGGTTGGATTATCAAAGTGAAAATTAGCGATAACAATGCTGAAACTGAATTGATGAACCCTGAAGAATACACTGAATTTTTAGACGAATAATTTTTTAACCACAGGGGGCGCAAAGTAACGCAGGGATTTTCTTTGTGGCTTTGTGCCTTTGTGGTTTTATAGCGAGTGAAACCATGAGATATTTGCCCCATACTAATACTGATAGACAAGCCATGTTGCACGATATTGGCGTAAACAATATTGCAGATTTATTTGCTGATATTCCAAGTGAGTTCCATATTGAACTTGGCAGCATGAATTTGCCCGAAGGTTTGTCTGAAACAGGTATTGTAAGAAAATTTACCAAAGCTGCTGAAAAAAATAGACATGCGGGTAATACCCGTTGTTTCTTGGGTGGTGGCACATACCATCATTTTGTACCCGCGGTGGTGGATTATGTGATTTCGCGGGGTGAATTTCTAACCGCATACACGCCTTATCAACCTGAGATTGCCCAAGGCACACTGCAAGCCTTGTTTGAATATCAAACTATGATTGCACGCTTAACAGGCATGGAAGTGTCCAACGCATCCATGTATGAAGCGGCAACGGCAACGGCAGAAGCGGCATTGATGGCGCGTCGCGTGACCCGCAAAACACGCACAGTGATAGCAGGTTCTGTGAACCCGCGTTATCGCACGGTGACGGAGAATTATTTATCGCGTCTTGAAGGTGATTTTGTCGAAGTGGGCATGGGTAAATTTGGTACAGATTTAAGCAAAGTGATTGCTGAAATTGATAACAAAACGGCATGTGTGATTGTGCAATATCCTGATTTTTATGGTTCAGTATACGACCTTGCGCCATTGCGTGAAGCATGTGATGCCCATAAATGTTTGATGGTGGTGGCCTTCTCTGATGTGAGCGCATTTGGTTTGATTGAGTCACCGGGTGCGTATGGCGCGGATATTGTGGTGGGGTCTGGTCAGGCATTGGGTATCCCAATGGCATACGGTGGCCCACATTTGGGTGTGTTTACTTGTAAGAAGAAGTATTTGCGTCAAATGCCAGGGCGTGTTTGTGGTTTGACTACGGATGCTGATGGAAAACGTGGTTTTGTACTCACACTTTCTACTCGCGAGCAACATATTCGTCGCGAAAAAGCGACATCAAACATTTGCACCAACCAAGGTTTGATGTGTACAGCAGCAGCAACTTATATGACCTTAATGGGTGATGCAGGGCTTGCCACCATTGCCGAACATTCCGCGGCGGCATTGGATTTATTGGTCTCTAAATTGCCAAGTCATGTCGTGGCAGCCAGCGGTGCGCATTATAATGAGACCGTCCTGACCTTTGAAAGTGGTGATAAGCGTGATGCCTTTATCGCAGAAGCGCGCAAGCAAGATATATTTGCAGGTATTCCGTTAGAGAAATTTGAGAAAAATATTGAACCTAAGCATTTGTTGGTTGCAACCACAGAAATGATTGAGGAAGATGATGTTAATGAGCTGATTGCAGCAATGGAGGTGGCAGCATGAGTGAAAATAAATATTCAGCCACATCAGGTATTCAGCAAGAAGAACCCTTATTGTTTGAACATGCGCATGAAGCACCAGAATCCATCAATCTTCCCGGTGTGAAGGGTGAAGTGTCTAGCGATTTGGCAGCATTTAAGCGTAAAACACCAGCCAATATTCCGGGTTTATCTGAGCCTGAAACCGTGCGTCACTTTGTGCGTCTAAGCCAATGGAACCACGGTATTGAGACTGGTTTTTATCCATTGGGTTCATGTACCATGAAATATAACCCAAGAGTGAATGAGCAAATCGCACGTTTGCCAGGGTTGGCACATGTTCATCCTGATCAACCTGAAGATTCAGTGCAGGGCATGTTGGGATTATTATCGGAGCTTCAAGGCTGGCTTGCTGAAATTGCAGGCTTTAGTGATGTAACCTTGCAACCTGCAGCGGGTGCGCATGGTGAATTGGCGGGTTTGATGATGATTCGCAAATGTTTGGATGCTAGAGGCGAACAAAATCGTAAAAAAGTGTTAGTTCCTGATTCTGCGCACGGCACTAACCCTGCGTCTGCTGCATTGTGTGGCATGTATACGGTTGAACTTAAATCGGGCGCGGATGGGCGCATTGATTTGGATGAATTGAAAAAACATTTGGATGATGATGTTGCTGCATTGATGATGACCAACCCGAACACGGCAGGCACATTTGAAACAGACATCAAAGAAATCTGTCAACTTGTACATGATGCAGGTGGTCTTGTGTATGGTGATGGTGCCAACTTAAACGCACTGGTTGGTGTGGCTCGCCCGGGTGATATGGGCTTGGACTGCTTGCATATCAATGTGCACAAAACATTCTCCACACCGCATGGTGGCGGTGGGCCGGGTGCTGGGCCTGTGGCTGTGAATGACACACTCAAACCTTTCTTGCCTGTGCCACGTATTGTGGAAAATGATGGTGTGTTCTCCATTGAAACTGAAGATGAACAATCCATTGGCACAATTTTGAGCACACTTGGGCAATCGGGTGTGTATATGCGCGCCAATGCTTATATTTCTGCATTTGGACACAATCATATTCACCAAATCGCTCAAGATGCAGTGCTTAATGCCAACTATGTGTTGAGCAAGCTGAAAAGTGTGTATCACGTGCCGTTTGAAGGTTTGTGTAAACATGAGTGTTTACTGACCGATGAGTGGCAGAATAAACACGGTGTCAAAACCTTGGATATTGCCAAGCGATTGATTGATTTGGGCTTCCACCCGATGACAGTATATTTCCCACTGATTGTGCATGGTGCGATGTTGATTGAACCCACAGAAACAGAATCCAAAGAAACTTTAGATTCTTTCTGTGATGCCATGCTTGAAATTGCAGCGCAATGTGAAGCAGGGGATACCCAAGCTCTACACGATGCACCACTCAAACCTATTCGCCGCCGATTGGATGAAACCCAAGCAGCACGGAAACCTGTGTTGGTTTGGGAGGGTTGAAAAAAGTTGATCGTATAAACTGATCGCGCACTTCATTATTGAACAAGCCTTCAAGTCGCTTTACGCGTTCTCATGTTTTTGCGTGGGAGTGTGTATTGCTCATACCGTATACATTAGACATCTTTCCTAAATAACGTGATTCTCTTATTGGTTATTAACCCTACCTCAGATACACGGTTTGTGTATGATGTATGCATCATGGAACCCTACAAAGATACAAAGAAATCATCCACTGTAAGCCTCAAAAATTTTTGCGTATGACAGGAATAACGCAAAAAAACTTTTCAGATTTATATGATAAAATAGAGCAACATATTGAAAATGAAAAGAAGCTTAACCCTCTGAAAAGGCGCGGTCTGAAAAGTTCTAGAGTATCATTGCAAGATTGTATCTTGTTAGCACTTTACTATATTCGCCACTATCCAACCTTTCAAGTTCTTGGCAATGTTTTTGGAATACAAGAGTCCTACTGTCACAAGGTATATAGCCGTTATGTGAGGATCATAGCTAACGTTGAAAAACTTCCTAGCCGACTAGATCTTATTGATAATAAAAGGGAAACATTGATTGTAGATGTATCAGAACAACCCATAGAGCGTCCTGTAAAACATCAAAAACAATATTACTCAGGCAAGAAAAAAAGCCATACGATTAAAGCTCAAATCATAGCTTGCGCTACAACAGGAAAGGTTTTATCGGTTGTTTGTGCAAAAGCCTGAATTCGTATCATAAGTGCAATCGTATGTAATCGCTATTCTTATCAGTTCATTCTGGTGAGGGTGTTGGCTACAAGATAAGGCGATTTTAAGGTGCGTGATATGAGATACAAACAATTAAACTTACAAGAGCGTCACTACATTGAACTAGAGCGTAAGAAGGGTACTTTTCAGAAGGATATTGCTTCGGCATTAGGGCGTTCATGTAGCACGTTGTGCAGGGAGATTTCACGCAACACAGGATAAACTGCACACACATTTACAAATAGTACGCAAAATCTTTGAGCAAGACTTTAGGACTGCTCATGCCGATATGAAAACCACGGAAATTTATACGCATGTGTTGCAACAGAATCTTGGGGCTGTGGTTAACCCGTTGGGTATGTTAAGCAAAAAATAACCCTCGCAGATGAACTGCGAGGGTTATAATCAGAAACAGCAGTTCAACTTATGCTTTAGCTGCTGGATCAGGTTTACCGCGCTGCCATAGATAATACATCAATGGGGTGACAAATAAGGTTAGAATCGTTGCGGCAATCGTACCGAATGCCATGGATACACCTAAGCCACCAAATACAGGGTCGGAAATCATGATGGATGTACCTGCAACCACTGCAATCGCGGTTAATAAGATTGGGCGGGCGCGGATTGCACCTGCTTCAAGCACTGAGGTTTTTAAATCGTAACCTCGTTTGCGATAATCGAGGATAAAGTCGATGAGCAGGGTGGAGTTTCGCACCACAATGCCTGCCAGCGCAATCATACCAATCATGGATGTGGCGGTGAAAGGCTGATTGGTAATGGCATGCCCAGGGAAAATACCAATCATCGTCAACGCGGTAGGAGCCATCACCAACATGGGCAGAATAAACTGACCATAATAAGCCACCATCAATAGGTAAATCAGTATCATCGCCACAATAAATGCAGCACCCAAATCACGGAACACATCCAGCGTTAAACGCATTTCACCATCCCACAGCATGTGATAACCAAAGGTGTCTTCAGGCGCGGTATCGGTGAAGCGCATACCGCCTGTTTTCAGCTCAACACCTGCAAGATTTGCACCATCTATTTTGCTATCAATGTCCAACAGCGAATAAACTTGAGAACCTTGCTTGGGTTCAGCGCTAACATAAGTGACCAAATGTCCATCTTTACTAAAGATTGGATTTTGCACCGTGCTTTCTTCAACCGTGGCAATGGTGGATAATGGCACAGGACCTTGCGGTGAACTCACATAAATTTGATTCAAGTTTTCAGCATTCACCCGCATGGAGCGCGGTAACTGTACCCGTAAATGAACAATATGCCGCTCACTTTCAACATGTATCGCACCAAAGCTGTATCCCGATAAGAAATCACGCAATGCCACTTCAACTTGCGCTGTGGCAACACCCAAGCGGGCAGCTTTTTCTTTGTTCACTTTGATATTGAGCTGGACTTGTAATGCGCCAATAGAATCATCCAAATCCACAATATCATAAGTATCAGCAAAGGTTTTACGCACTTCTGCAGCAATTTCTTTTTGCTTCTCATAATCAGGACCATAAATTTCAGCCAATAATGTGGCGCGAACAGGTGGACCTGGAGGATCTTCGACCAACTTGATGGATGCCAAAGGATGCTGTGCATACACAGAAGCTAACATCTCACGCAACTCCAGCACAATCGCATCCGAACGAATAGCGCGCTCATGTTTGTTGCGTAAATTCACCCGAATTTCAGCCAAGTGTGGTGCTTCACGGAACAATGCAGCACCACGCAAGATACCATTGAAATCAATCGGCCCACCACGCCCTACAAAGGTCTGATAATCTTTGACCATTTCATGTTGACGTAAGATATGACCAATTTCTCGGGCGACGCGATCGGTTTCTTCTAATGTGCTTCCCTCTGGTAAATCAATGGTGATATTGAAGGTGTTCTGATTACCTTTGGGCAACATTTTGAGTTCAACACCGCCTGTGGTCAGCGGACCATTGATACCCGCAGGGCGAATAAACTGCCATGCAGGTTGCAACATCGCACCAATAAATAAAGCAGCCACAACAATCCAAAAGATGAGACGTGCTTTAGCGCTCTCTACCAATGGCGTAGCATATTTCATGTATGTGGTATGCACCCAGTCTTTAGGGTCGGCATCATGCTCTTCCATGGTTGGTGCAACCATTTTATTGGGAAGAAAACGCTGGGCAATCCATGGTGTAAAGGCATAAGCAATGATAAGTGATGCAGCCATAGCTAAGGGTGCATTGAATGGGATGGGTGCCATAAATGGCCCCATCATGCCTGTAACGAAACCCATAGGAATGAAGGCAAGAATCACAGCAATGGTTGCGACGATGGTCGGTTTACCTGTTTCATTGGTGGCTTGAATAATTAACTTGGCTTTTTCCGCCGTATTTTTGACACCCTTATGCAAATGCCTATGAATATTTTCAATCACCACAATGGCATCATCCACCAGCAGTCCTAAAGCTAGGATCAAAGAGAATAGAGTGATGCGGTTGATAGTTTGATCTGCCAAGAAGCCAATCGCCAACACCACAAACAAAATCAAAGGGATGTTCATGGTCACAATCGCAGCTTCACGCCAGCCAAGAAACAGTAATAAAATCAAAATCACTGACGCAATGGCGATAGCCAAATGCTCCACCAAGTAGTTGACTGCATCATTGGCTTTTTTACCCGAATCACGCGTAATATCCACGCGTACATTACTCGGGATAAAGTCACCTTTTAAGGCTTCCAACTTATCCAAAATTCGCTGGGTAACAAACACAGCATTGGTACCGCGCTGCTTAGAAAGAGAGAGGGAAACAGCATTCATTTCAGGCTCATCACCCGCAACAGAGCCTTGCTCGGCTGAAGGACCGTATGCAATCCTATGCAATTGGTTGGCTTCGCTTGCACCATCAATAATGGTGGCAACATCACGCAAGTAAACAGGCCTATCACCATGACTACCCACAACCAAAGAACCCACTTCCTGTGCATTCTCAAGGTAACCTGACAACCAGACCTTGGTCACACGGTTATCACCCACCAAAGAACCCACCGAACCACCAGCATTGGCGCTCATCAATACATTGTGCATTTGATCCAGTGTAATTTTATAACCTGCCATTTTAACAGGATCAATTTCAACACGAATTTCGTGGTTACGCCCACCAATAATATGAGCAACAGATACCCCTTCAAGTGGGGCAAGCTGCTCGCGTACGCGTTCGGCAAGACGTTTTAAGGCTAACCCATCCAAATCGTTGGATGATAAAGTAATGACCGATACAGGCACTTCATCCACGTCCATCGGTTTGACTAAGGGTTGGGATGCACCAGCGGGAATACGGTCTAAGTTTTGCATGATTTTATCATACAGTTTGACCATGCTGATTTCCTTATCCGCGCCCACTTCAAAGCTCACAGTCACGACACCAACATTACCCATGGCTGTACCAAAGGTGTGGTCAACACCATTCATTTCACGCAATACCATTTCCATAGGGTGTACAATAAGATTCTGTACTTCCATGGGGCTTGCACCATTCATTTGAATGATGATGTTTGCCGCTGGCACATCAATTTGCGGGTTCTCTTCTCGTGGTGTGATATACAGGGCAAAAATACCAATCAGCAAAATCAAAATACTGATGATGGGCGTGAGATTGGTCGTCATCGCAATCTTACCAAGTTTTCCTGCGATATTCAGCGGTTCTTCTGTTTTATGATCCAATTCAGACATGATTATTGACCATTCACAGCTTGCACTTTCATGCCAGTTTTTAAGCTTGGATTACCTTGCCAAGCGATGGTGTCCCCATGTTGCAGACCTGATACCACTTCAACCTTATGACCGATCTTTTGTCCCAAACGAATCAAGCGGTATTGCGCAATACTTTGCCTATCAACAACATATACAGCGTGCAAACCTGCGCGAGACTGAATCACGCCTTGCGGAATCAAAACCGCAGCGCGTTTACCCACGCGAAACCCTGCTTGGGCAAACATACCTGGGTGAATGTCTGCATCGGCTTGAAGTGCAACTTTCACTAAAAACTGATGTGAAACAGCATCAGCCGCTTGCACCACCTGGCGCACTGTGCCAGTAAATGTTTTGTGTAAGGAAGCGATGCTAATATCTACGGTATCACCTTCATGAATTTTACTGACATAACTTTCGGATACATAAGTAGAAACCAATAAACTATTGGGGTCTTCAATGGTTAACATCGGCATACCAGGAGAGGCCAAATCACCAACACTTAACCGCTTCTCAACAATCACACCATCCACAGGTGAGCGAACCTCTGTATAACTCAATTGGTTTTTAGCGCGCGCCACATTGGACTTTGCAACATCAAAGCGTAATTTGGCTTTATCCACTTTTTGGCTGCTTACCGCCCCTGATGCCAGTAACTCTTCAAAACGTTGCCAGTCTGCTTTGGCATCTTTGAGGTCGGCTTGCGCTTGTAAATACGCTTGATTGGCATCTATTGGGTCGATTTTAAGCAATATTTGCCCAGCTTTGACACGGTCGCCTTCGCGGACATTCAAAACTTTAATATAACCTGAAACTTGTGCGCTAATGGATACTTTATGATCAGAAGCTACCGAGCCACTGGTTGTGTAATATTCAGGTACTTGTTGAAGTTGAACAGCTAGAGTCTTGGCTTGTGTGGTTTGTAGCACTACTGGTGATTGTGTAGCATCGTCGGTACATGCAACCAAAGATATGGAAGCAAGCAGCAAGGCTGCGATTGTTGTATGTTTTTTTATTGTGTTCATTGAACTGCCCCTTCATTTAAAGTTCCTGCGGCTAAAAGCAACGCTGCTTTTGCGATGAGTACATCATATTTAGCCCGAATCAACATCACCTGTGCTTGATCGGTGCGCACTTGCGATGCCAATAAATCAGATGTGGTTTCCAAGCCTTGCTTATGGCGCAAAGCTTTAATACGCAAAGATTCCGTGGTTTGTTTGTAGGCTTCGGATTCACTGCGTAATTTATTTTTGGCCATGTTGAGGCTGCGCCATGCTTGACGAATTTCATTGGCGATTTGTTGACGTTTGTCTTCTTGTTGTAAGGCAAGTCCAATGCTTGCCGCTTCAGCTGCCCGCACTTGCGCACTGTCACTTCCTCCAGCAAACAGGTTCATGCTCACCGTTAAGCCAATGCTGTTATTCACATTATTTAGTCCAAGTGTTTCGGAATGCCATTCGCTCGCAGCAGTTAAGTTAACATGGGGCATATACCCCGATTTGGCTTGTGATGTGGAAGCCGATGCTGCTTCTTTTTGCTGTATGAGAACCAGTAAATCTGCGCGTTGTTGCGGAGCTTCTGCCAGTAAATCACTTAATGATGCCGTAATATCATGTAAGAATGGTTCTTGAAGCTGCCCCAAGGTGGCTTCATTATCCATACCCAGCACCAAGCGCAAGTTTTCAAGGCTGTTTTCATATTGGTGCTGCGCATTATCCAAAGCAAGCTGGCTACGCAGCACATATACATGGGCATCCATGACATCTGAGGCAATGGCCATACCGCGTTTTTTGAGTGCTTTGGCATCACTTAAGCGTTGTTCGGCAGCTTTCACTGCATTGGCTTGTGCGCCAACTTGGGCTAAAGCTTGACGCGATTGCACATAGGCAGCGATGGTTTGATACACCAAAAGCTGTTGCTGAAATTGAACCTGTAAAGATGCTGATTTCATGTTTGCTGATGCTTTGTTCCGCGCTGCATACAATGCGCCACCCGTGTACAATGGCATGGTTAAACCCAAGCGTGTCATGTAATTATCTGTATAGGCAGGGTTATTTAATGCAGCAGGGTCAAAATCTGCTGTTGAAATCTGTTGTTGCTGTAAAATTGTACCAAAGCTATTTAAGGGCGAATTGGTTCGATAAAAACCAGTAGATAGGTCAAGGCGTGGTAAAAGCTGTCCTGTTGCGGCATCCACTTGCGCTTCAGCCGCCGTCACTCGACTTGCGCTGACAGCAAGGTTTCGATTATTCTCCAAGGCATAATAAACACTGCCCTTGAGCGAGGTAATGGTTGTTCCAGCATGTGTGGGCGTGGTCATGAAAGTCATTACCAAAGCCGCAATAACTACACCTGATCCCAGGTTTTTCATATTTGATAACATAAAAAGTCACCTTCTCCTTGCAAAGCATATGAAAGAAATTATATCTCATGGATGCATTTAGAGGCGAAATATAGTCACCTTTATTATATTAGCAAGTTCTAATCTATGTGGCTTGCATATTTACGATTCAGTGATGTTCAATAGATTTATCCACCTCACCGTAAAACCCCGCCCTGTGATGAATTGGCGTAGCCAAAAAGCCTGCCCCTTGCGGGTATCAGGGCGGGGAGGATGTCAAATTCAGGTGGATATAATCAATAGCGATAGGGCGATGCTGCCCATTTTCTTCCAAAACAAGGCTTGGAAAGCTATACACACCCATGTTTTGCGCTTGTTGAATGTTATCTTGCAAGGTTTGTTGGGTGGCTGGGCTATTCAGTGTTTGCGTGAATAGGGAAACATCCAAACCAATAGACGCTGCGCAGTCGATCAATACACCTTCATCCGATGGGTTTAAGGCATTGAGATAATATGCCTGTTGAATGGCTAAAATCATGGCACCTTCTTTGTCTGGGTTGATGGTTTTGGCAGCGAGCACGGCGCGGCAAGCAGGATATGTGGAGCGGCGAGGTGTGTTGTTTGTCCAGAAATCGAAGTTAAATTGGGTGTTGGGTACTTTGACTTGAATAGTGCGCCAATGATGTTGAATCATATCTTGGGTGGCTTGATCCATGGCTTCAAATGAATCAGGGGCAAGACCACCCACAAGATATTGCACATCTATATCATCAGGTAGCTTGGCTAAAAGTTCAGTCAGCGCAGGACGAAATGCCCAGCACCATGAACACATGGGGTCGTGGATGTAATAGAGTGTTGGCATAAAAGACCTCTTGCTTGCATTGCAATCTAAAAGTATGACACATAAACATCGAGCTGTCATTTCGACCGCAGTGGAGAAATCTAAGCACTTGCTGTAAAGTAACCCTATGACGACGCATCAATACTATGTCTATATCCTTACGAATTGGAATCATAAGATTCTCTATATCGGTGTTACAAATAATTTGGAACGACGAGTTTATGAACATCAACATCACTTGTGAACATCAACATCACTTGGTTGAAGGTTTTACAGATAAGTACAATGTAGCCACCCTTGTTTACATTGAAGAAACAGGTGACATTAAAGCTGCAATTGCACGGGAAAAACAGCTAAAAAAATGGCGCAGAGAAAAAAAGAACAAGCTTGTTGAGACAATGAATCCAAACTGGGATGATTTGAGTACTACGTGAACTTTTAAGACCCTTCGACTGCGCTCAGGGTGACAGGTTGATCAAGCCCTGTCATTTCGACCGTAGTGGAGGAGCCTCTGAGATGTCTCGACTGCGCTTTAGATGAATGCTGAAAGCAGAGAAAATACCTTGGGACACGATATGACAAGGATATTTGGCTTATCAAAGCGTCATCTTCACATCAGGGTGTGCATTGATTTCCCGATAAAGGTTATCCAACTCTTCTTTGCTTTGGGCTGTAAAAGTAATGGTAAGTGCTAAGTATTTTCCTGTTTTACTGGGTTTGGACTTCACTGCATCGTCATCAAGACTGGGAATATGTTTGCGTACAATCATTATCATGTCATTTTCAAAACTGCCACTGTTCGTCCCCATGACTTTTAGCGGGAAATGGCAGGGGAATGTCATGCCCAGTTCTTCGTTGCTGATGCTTTCTTCACTCATGGTTTATACCTTACGTTTGACCAAAGCGCGTTTGATGTCGTTAATCGCTTTGGTGGGATTGAGTTCTTTGGGGCAAGCTTCCATGCAGTTCATGATTTGATGGCAGCGATAAAGCTTGAATGAATCTTCCAACATATCCAAGCGTTCACCCGCTGCATCATCCCGCGAATCTTTGAGCCAGCGATTGGCTTGAAGCAGGGCCGCAGGCCCTAAAAATTTATCGCCATTCCACCACCATGATGGGCAAGACGTGGTGCAGCAGCCGCAAAGGATACATTCGTAACTGCCATCAAGCTCTGCACGCTCTACGGGGCTTTGCAGACGTTCATGCTCGGGTTTGGGTGTATTGGACTGCAACCAAGGTTTGATTTGTTTGTATTGGTCGAAGAAATGGTTCATATCCACCACCAAATCACGGGTGACAGGCATATTGGGCAAGGGGCGAACTTTGATGGGTGGCTTCAAACCTTCAATGGCAGTAATGCAACCCAAACCGTTTACACCATTGATGTTCAAACCATCCGAGCCACACACACCTTCACCGCATGAGCGGCGATAGGTGAGCGAACCATCGATATGCCATTTGATATAATTGAGCGCATCCAAAAGCTTCATGCCAGATTTTTCCACAGGCACTTCAAAACTTTGCATATAAGGTTTGTCGTCTGATTCAGGGTTGTAGCGGTAGATTTCCAGCTTCACTTTTTCACTCATGATGGTAATCCCAACGCGACAGCACATGGATTCCCACCTTCGCGGGAGTGACGGAATATGTTGAATGATGAAAAGACAACGGTACGCATCAGTAAACTCTCTTTTTAGGTGGGAACGATGCCACCGTCATGGGTATGGTGCGCACTGGTTTATAGTTTACTTTGACTTGGTTATCTTCAATCGTAGCAAGGCTATGTTTCATCCAATGTTTATCATCACGCTCAGGGTAATCATCTCTGGCATGTGCGCCGCGCGATTCTTTACGGGCTGCTGCCGATGCCGCTGTGGCTCTGGCGAGGCTCATCAAGTTTTCCAATTCCAAAGCTTCAATCAATTCGGTGTTAAACACCCGATTTTTATCTTGAATTTGGGCATGAGAAAGGGTTGAGGCGATATTTTCAATGGCATTTACACCTTCTTGCATCACATCTTCAGTGCGATACACACTAAAATGGGTTTGCATGGTGGTTTGCATGGTTTCACGCACATGCGCTACACTTAAATCTTGTTTTTTGGAGCTGTCTAACCATCGCTCAACCCTTGCTACACCCGTTTCCCACGCATCAGGGTTGATGGTTTTGTGATAGCGATGTTCGCTTAACCATTTCATCACTCTTAAACCACAAGCTCTGCCAAACACCACGATTTCCAGCAATGAATTGCCACCCAAACGATTCGCACCATGCACAGATGTGCAAGCGGCTTCACCAATCGCGAATAAACCGTTTACCTTATCTTCTTCATTGTCACCTGATTGTTTGACCACTTCAGTATGTCGATTGGTGGGGATGCCACCCATGGTATAATGGGCAGTGGGCTGCACTGGAATGGGCTCTTTGGTGCAGTCCACACCTGCAAACCTTAGGGCAAGCTCATGGATATTGGGCAATTTCTTTAAAATCATATCTTCGCCCAAGTGGTCAACTTTGAGTAAAACATGGTCTTTATTTTCGCCACAACCTCTGCCTTCTCTGATTTCCACAGCAATCGCACGGCTAACCACATCGCGACTTGCCAAATCTTTGGCTGTGGGCGCATAACGCTCCATAAAACGTTCGCCTTCGCCGTTGAGTAAATAACCACCTTCACCACGCACAGCTTCAGAAATTAACGGGCCAACATAAGCAACACCTGTGGGATGAAATTGAAAAAATTCCATGTCTTCAACGGGTAAACCTGCATCCAAACACAATGCACCACCATCACCCGTGCAAATATGGGCATTGGTGGTGGTCTTAAAGATGCGACCTGCGCCACCAGTGGCAAGGATGACAGCTTTGGCTTGAAACAAATGGTATTCGCCTTTGCCAATATCCCATGCCATCACGCCATGACATGCACCATCTTCCATAATCAAGTTCAGCGCAAAGAACTCTTCGTAAAAATGCGTGCCTACTTTGATGTTTTGTTGATACATGGTGTGCAAAATCGCATGACCTGTTCTGTCTGCTGCGGCACATGTTCGGCTGGCTTGCCCGCCCTCGCCAAACTCACGCGATTGCCCGCCAAATGCCCGCTGATAAATTTTCCCATCATCATTGCGCGAGAAGGGAACACCCTGATGTTCCAACTCTTTGACCAATTGCGGCGCAGCACGGCACATATATTCAATGGCATCTTGGTCGCCCAAATAATCCGATCCTTTGACCGTGTCATACATATGCCAATGCCAATGGTCGGAATCAAGATTACCCAAAGCTGCATTCATGCCACCTTGTGCCGCTACCGTATGTGAGCGCGTGGGCAACACTTTGGACACCACAGCTACCCGATAACCAGCTTCGGCAAGCTGCAGCGCGCAGCGCATACCCGCACCACCTGCACCAATAATTACCACATCATGGTGATGGTGTTCAACCTTATCGGTGGATAAATATGCCATTATTTGCCTCCGCAGGGGATGCAATCCCAAGTGTAGCTTAGCTCTGTCCAAATGTGGTAGCTCATATAGGCTGCAAAACCAGCCAGCAGCAGCAAGAGTATGTTTAAGACCACAACCCTAGCGGCGGTGGTGTGGATATAATCTTCGATGATGACTTTTAAACCTGTCCACATATGCGTAAGCAGGGCGAACAAAAATAAGATACTTGCCGCTTTGCTGATGGGGTGGGTGAGTGCTATGTTTAAAATTTCAAAGCTGATGTTGCCATTATAAGTGAGTAACAAAATGCCCATCAACATGGGTATACTAAACAATAAAACCACCGCACTGATGCGCTGCCAATACCAATCGTGAAAACCTGTGTGGGCTGTACCTAAATCTTTAGGTTTCATATTTTTATCGCCAACAGTAAAGCAAAAGCAATGGTACTAAAAACCACGATTTTAGCCGATAGTTTCATGGCTTCTCTGGAGTCGGTTTTACCGATGTCGAGCAGTAAAAAGCGAATGCCATTTACCATGTGATAAAAGAGAGCCACGCAAGTCAGCCATAAAACAAATGTACCAAAGCTGCCTTGCAGCCAATGCAGACCATAAGCATAGGTTATTTTTCCATGTGCCATGCTTAAAAGCAGCCAAAATAGAGCAGGAATGGTAAACACCAAAAACACACCACTCGCACGGTGGGCAATGCTGGCAAACATAGTTAAGCGCCACTTGTAGATGCTTAATCGCGGACTTAATGGTGATTGTTTCATCTTTTGACTCATAGAAAACTCATCATACGACTAAGTCGAAAAAATCACAAGTAGTCTTACAAACACACTTGACTACCCCTCCAGCATGTAATGTGCCACCTGATGTTTGGCATTCTCGCGCTCACTGCAGACCAGCTTATGCGCATGATCTAATAACGATAAGCCCCATCCAGCGTACAGAGGGGTCTACCATTGGATTTTACATAGTAGCCGAGGTTAAACACTCCTGCTAAGCTTGTATATGGTAGGGGTGTGGCTCTTGGGGTCCGTAGGTCTTTTTATTAGATTCTTCTCGACCTTGAAATGCCGCCCCTGCCACCTATGTATCATCCGAGAAGGTCTTCCGGGATGATGCCAATTCTTAGTGAATCGTGGCTCTGTGCTGTAGACGTGATATCGGGTGAATTCTTGTAAGATAGGAGTTCGATATGGACGCATTATTGGTGGGAATCGATGTGGGTTGTCGCAAGCATCGTGTAGCGATTGGTATGCCTGATGGGCATCTGCTTGAGCAGTTTGATTTGACGCATCAACCCGCAGGCTTTGATGATTTTTTCAAGCGTGTTGAGAAGCAAGCATCACTGGCTAAGCTGCCTGTTTCGATAGGTATGGAAGGCTATGGCGGCTGGGCAAGACCTTTGGATGAAATGATTTTGGGCAAGGGTTGGACACTTTTAAATGTGAACAATCTCAAGCTTGCTCGCTACAAAGAAATCTTTCCATCACCCGCCAAAACCGATGCCATTGATGCACGCAAAATCCTTGAATGATGCGGCTTCGCCCTTTGTTGCCGCAAGCCAAGGATATTCTAAATGAAGTCATCCCAGCTCCTCAAGTGAACCATGATATGAAGCTTTTAACTCGTCGTCGCAGACAGTTGGTTAATGAGCGTTCGATGGTCACAGATCGTATGTATGGCAACGTACAAAGCATTGCACCAGGCTTAATTGAGTTGACAGGAAGCATCAGCAATAAATGGTTTCTTAACTTCCTCACCAGCAAATCAAGCTTTGATCAATTGATGCGGATGCACAGTCGTAGCGTGCAAAAGATTAAAGGCGTGGGCAAGGTATATTTCGAGTTGATTCGCCGTTGGCAAAAGTCTGCAATACTTTCTACCGATGTGGTGATATGGTGATTGAGGATGCACAGCGCATATTGGCACTAACCACCAATATCAAGCGCCTTGAAAAACAGTTGGATGATTTGTTGCCGCAATCCCAACTGGCAACCACTATCGCTTCGGTTACAGGCTTTGGTTTGGTCTGCTCCACAGAGCTAGCCGCTGAAATAGGCACCGTGCAACGCTTCGCTACAGAAGCATCGCTGGCACGTTATATGGGTATTGCGCCGCTGGATAATAGCTCTGGTGTATTCACGGGAACCAAAGGATATAAACAGGTCAACAGGAGAGCCAAAGCCGCCATGATGGTTGCTGCCGCTCGCCACTATTATCACACACCTCAATCCAAAGCATACTACGACAAAAAACGAGCTGGAGGCAAAAAACACAACCAAGCCGTGCGCTCACTGGCAAGGCATTTATCACGTGTGATTTGGTCGTTAGTGAAAAACAACCGATTGTATGAAAAGGATCTTAATTGGGATAAAAGTGCTTGATAATTCTAGCGGGATGTTCAAGTCTTGCAATCATACATTTTCGCTTCTTATGTTCATACCTATCTTAATTCAAAATGAAAAATACAATAAAATGTCGTATCGCAAGACTGACCCTGATGTTCCAAAACAGTAGCCAAAATATGCATGTTTCTGCCATGAAAGTAAGGGGCAAGGTAAAAAAAGGCAAGCACTGAAAAAGAAGCTTAGAATTTTCGCCTCATATCATTCAATTTGCCTCAGCCAAAAAAAGTTTATAGTGCCGGGAACTCTTGTAACTTACATTGAGTGGGTAACTTTATTCAAAAAAATCATTTATGCTTCGCCTCTAATTTCACAAGGTAGGTATAGAGCTATTAATACAAACAGCTACTCAATAGAACGTTTAGATCACTTAGGTATCATTGCTGGTGTCATCAAAGATTTGAATATTGTTGAGCTTATTGATAAGCGACTTGGTTCTTTTCAAGGTGAGACCTTATCAGCAGGGGAAACTGTGGCCGGCATGATTATGAATGGGTTGGGTTTTTCTAATAAACCATTGAGTTTAACGCCCTTATTTTTCAAAAAAGTACCGTTATCATTGCTTTTTCGTGAGGGCGTAAAAGCGGAGGATTTTAATCGTTTTAAATTAGGGCGCGTACTGGATCGCTGTCATGGTTATGGAACTGAACTATTGTTTAGTGAAATTTCTTTGAATGTTTGCCGTCAGGAGAAGGTTGATACGCGTTTCAATAGCCTTGATAGCACCAGTTTTACGCTGTCTGGTGATTATTTGGAAAAAACGGATGATGAAACCGTTGCGATTAAATTAGGGTACTCCAAGGATCATCGCCCTGATTTGAAACAAGTCATGTTGGAGATGATGGTCAGTCAGGATGGCGGCATCCCGTTGATCGGTAAGGCATTAGATGGAAATGCCTCAGATAATACTGTTTTTAAAGAGCGTAGCGAACAATTACTCGAAAGCTTTAAAGCTTCAGAAACACCACGTTATCTGATTGCTGATTGCAAACTTTACACCGAGAAAAATGCCCTCAATCTAAAGGATATTCTGTTTATAACACGCATTCCTAGCAATATTAAACGCGTCAATGAAATCATTGAGCAAGCCCTTGCTGCATCCAACGATTGGCAAAAATTGGATGATGGTCGGATGATGAAAACTGTTGAAATCGAGCATTATGATATCAAACAGCGGTGGCATGTACTTTCTTCTGAAACATCAAAACAGCGGGCAATAAAGCAAGTTGATAAAAAAGTAGCCAAGGCATTGATCACCATTGAGAAGCAGCTTTTTCACCTGCAAGCCAAACGATTCAATTGTGCCGTGGATGCCACAGAAGCAGTAGAAGAAATTGCCAAGAAATGGAAATTCCATAAGCTTAAAGATATTGAAATCATTGAGTATTTAAGCTATGAAGGCAAAGGTCGCCCAAAAAAATATCAGGCACCAACAGGTATAAAGTATCAGGCTATCGCTGAAAATGAACAGGATGTGAATAAAATTGAACGCACAAAAATGAAAGAAGCTCATTATATTATTGGTAGCAATACCGACCCAAAAGAGCTTAGTGATCAAGCTGTGGTGTTGGCTTATAAAGAGCAAAACCAAGTTGAACGAGGCTTTCGTTTTCTCAAAGATCCATTGTTTTTCACATCTACATTATTTGTAAAAAACCAAGGCGAATCATGGCATTATTAATGGTCATGCTGCTTTCATTACTTGTTTATGGTATTGCAGAAAGGCGAATGCGAGCCAGCCTTGCTGAGCAAAAAAACATTACCCAATCAAATTAATCAAGCGACTGCTAAGCCAACTTTACGTTGGGTTTTTCAGCTATTACATGGCATTCATTGCCTTAAAATTACCACGCAACATCAAACAGAGCAGGTAATTGAAGGACTTACGCCATTGCATCAAAAAATATTACTTTTATTTGGAAAAACAGTGGAAAATATATATCAAATTCCTCTTAAGAATACCCGCTCAATGTAAGTATTAACAACGGATTTAATGAAGTCGCCTTTATCAACGACACTCTTGTCGCTGGTGCAGACTTGATTACAGACAGCGCAACCGTTGCGCTTGGTCAAGTCTTAACGCGGGGGCAAATTTTAGGGCGCATTACAGCAACAGGCGAACTTACTGCACTTAATGCAGCAGCGACAGACGGCTCGCAAAATGTACACAGTATTTTGTCTCAAAATGTGGATGCCACCGCCGCCGCCGTGCATCAATAGGGTCAGACTCGATTGATTTAACCCCATTGATTTTGACAGTCAAACTTGGCAAAGTTGATGACAAAGTCGGTGGGTTTGTTGTTGAAGGTGCGCTAAATCTTGATTGTTCTCAAGGATATAATTCCCAAGCTGCTTGCGTGTCGTATCATTCGTTTGCTGCTTAATGATTTTCGCAAAGGTTTCAGAGTTATAATGGATGCGTTGGGATGCCCGTTGTTGTCTGATAGCTTGATGAGCAAGCACGACCACCAAACCATCCATACGCTCCACACCACCTGACTCAATCAAGACTGATGCTTCAATCACAGCAAACGTGGTATTGCTATTTTCTTGGATATGATTGCGCCATTGTTGTTCATATTCAAGAATTGCAGGGTGCATGATGTGATTAAGTTTGTGGGTGTTGACTTGGGATGAAAATGCAATTTCCCCGAGATTTTTTCGGTCAATGATGCCAGCTACTAAAATATCATCACCAAAAGCTTGAACCAACTGTTTTTGTAGTGTTTTATCTTCTTCGAGAAGCTTATGCCCAACTTTATCCAAGTCTAAGACGGGAATGCCTTGTTTTTCAAGCATTGAAGCTACTGTTGATTTTCCAGCACCTATACCACCCGTTAAACCATAAAACCTCATGCTAAACCAATCAAATTTTGATACCAATGAAGTATAGGGTTAGACCAAAAGAACCAAATCATACCTGAGGCTGCCAAATAAGGACCATATGGTATCTC
Source organism: Ghiorsea sp. (assembly GCA_030949605.1). Taxonomy (GTDB): domain Bacteria; phylum Pseudomonadota; class Zetaproteobacteria; order Mariprofundales; family Mariprofundaceae; genus Ghiorsea. Next base: position 4,016 of record JAUZSH010000028.1, on the reverse strand, counting down.
AGCTTTTAAACCTTTATTGGCCAATAATAGTGCTATCGAGCCGATGATTGCCCCAGTCAATGAGGATAACATGATAATAAAGGGAAGGGCTTGCCAGCCCATGAATGCACCAAGCATGGCAAGGAGTTTGAAATCACCTTGCCCCATACCTTCGCGTCCTGTTGCTAACAAGAATAATTTAGCAACCAACCAGAATATAACATATCCCGCCACAGCCCCAATGAGGGAATCTATGGCATGCCCAGCCTGCCAAGCAAAGAGTAAACCAACAGCAATACCTGGCAAGGTGAGGGCATTGGGTAATAAAAAAGTTTCTAAATCAATCAGGGTAAGAATCCAAAGTAAGGTAAATAGAGTAATGGCTTGCAGGATAAAGATAGGCGTATATTGGTCGATAGGATAAAACCATGCGATAGCTGCCCAAGCCAACCCCATACTCAACTCAAGCATGGGATAACGCCAAGCTATCGGGCTTTTACAATGCCGACATCTGCGACCAAGGATGAGCCATGAAATAACGGGTATATTATCATACCAAGCAATTTCTGTGTTACAGCTTGGGCATTTGCTGCGTGGCTTAACCACGGATTCACCGCGAGGAATGCGATGCACGCAAACATTGGCAAAGCTTCCAACAAGCATACCAACGATACCAATATAAAGGGTAAGTATAAGGTGAATATCCATTACAATTTCACTGCTTTAAGCCCAAGTTTTTCAAGGCGGTAGCGGATAGAGCGAAAACCAATGCCCAGTAATTTTGCAGCTTTGGTGGCGTTACCGTGGCTTTGGTTTAACGCTTGTTTGATCAGTGCTTTCTCGATTTCTTCCAATTGTGTATCCAAATTGATTCCTTTATCCTGCATGTTTTTTAATGACAATTCGGATGATTGGGATGTTGTTTGATATTCTTGAAGCAATGAAATATCCAAAGCACCATCATCGGATAATGCCAACATGCGTTGCAGTGTATTTTCCAATTCACGCACGTTACCAGCCAAAGGTAAATGGGATATTTTCTGCATACAGCTTGGACTGATATTGATGTGTTCCACACCAAGCCGCTTTAAAATGACTTGGCATATTGCGGGAATATCTTCTCGACGTTGGCGAAGTGGTGGCATGTGTACGGGAATAACATTAAGGCGGTAAAATAAATCTTCACGAAAGTTTCCTTGCTGCACTTCCTCTGCTAAATCACGATTGGTTGCAGCAACAATACGAATATCAATGGCTTTTTCATTCGTGCTACCCACGGGGCGAACTTTCATTTCTTGTAAAACACGCAATAGCTTTACTTGCGTATGTAGCGGCATTTCACCAATCTCATCCAAAAATAAAGTGCCACCGTTCGCACTTTCGATTAAACCTATTTTGTTTTTTTCTGCGCCTGTAAATGCACCTTTGACATAACCAAACAACTCTGATTCAAATAGATTTTCAGGGATAGCACCACAGTGTACAGGGACAAAGGGTTGATGCTGACGCAATGAAGATTCATGCAGTAAACGAGCTGCTAGCTCTTTACCTGTGCCTGATTCACCTGAGATGAGAACGGTAAAATCACGTCGAGCAGCGCGTTGTAGGCGCTCACGGACATGGTTCATGACGAGTGATGTTCCGATGAGTTGCGTACCTTCTACCTCGCGGGTCTGAGGTATACCTGGTGTAGAATGATGGGTTTGTTCCGCTGAAGAAGAAGATAAAGCTCGTTCAATCACCTCACCCAGCTCGGTGCGAGACACTGGCTTTGTGATGTAGTCGAAAGCACCTTGGCGCATGGCTTCAACGGCAGTTTCAGAGCTGGCGTAAGCGGTGAGTAATAATGTACTGGCTTGGGGTTGTTTTTCCTTTGCCATGCGTAAAACATCCAAGCCTGCATCGTAGCCTTCCATGCGTAGGTCTGTAATAATCAGGTTGAACTGTTGTGCTTCCATGTGATCTTTTGCTTCACTGGGGCTTGCACACGCAATGACTTCATGACCAAAGGAGTTGATAGAGAGCGTGAGTATATCGCGCACATTAGCTTCATCTTCAACCAATAATATATCAGCCATGGTGTTCTCCTAAGGTTTTGAAATCGTTGTTGATGCTACCTTGGATAATAAAACATGCACCATCTACAATACTTTCATCAATGTTGATTTTCCAGGTGTTGGCTTGGCAAACCTGCCATACTGTCGCTAGCCCTAGCCCCATGCCTGTTTTGTAACCTGTTTGAAAAGGTTGAAATAAAGTGTCTTGGATAGATGGGTCGATACCTGTTCCGTGGTCACGAATGATGATCTTCCATTGGTCTTTGTGCGTTGAAAGAATGACTTGAATCGAATCTTCTTGTGGGCTTACGCGAATAGCATTACGAAGTAAATTATCCAACATGAGGCGAAAGTGGTCAGGGTCGATTAGTAAGTCTATATGGGGAATATCATTGCGTATGTTATGCTGATGGGTAAGATCAACCTGTTCGATAGAAGCGGATACAAGAGCTTTCATGTTTGTATATTTAGGTTGAGGTTGCAAAGGGTGTGCGTAATCAAGCATATCAGAGAGCAAACGATTCAACCTAGCGACTTCATCAGTAATCATATGTTCGAGTTTTTTGTTTTCGTGTTGGAGACCCATTAATTCTGCGGCTTGTGATATGGTTTGCATGGGATTGCGAATTTCGTGCGCGAGCAGTGCTGCCATTTGACCAATGGTTGCGAGCTTGTTTTTTTCGCCAAGCTTTCGTTCGAGTTGTCGGGTTTGGGTCACATCAACAATGGTTAATAGCCAAGCAGCGGCATGAGTATCATACACATCATTATCATCATGAAGTGGCGTGCAGGTAAGCAGAAGGTCTAAATTGTTTTGGCTAACTTCATATTGGAACCTTTCATGCCTACCATTTTTTGAAGAATCCAATCGTGAATCTGGAACTGTGATGAAATGCTGTATGGGGCTTCCGATGTCTTGAGGTGATAAGTTAAATAGTGAGGATGCGGCAGGGTTAAAGGCTTGGATAGAAAAGCGGGTAGTGAGTGTGATTACACCTTCGTGCATGGCTTGGAGAACTTGCCCATGAATTTCTTGGAGTTGCTTGTGTTCACTGGATGTTTCTTGTTCTTTGGATTGAAGTAAGGCATGGCGGCGGGCAATGAGTGCCATAATGCCGCCTGTGAGAAAGAAAAGTGATGTTTGTAATAGTATTTTTAGTGTATTTTCAGGGTCGGTTGTTCCAGGTAAGGCGTAAATAGCAATAAGGTATGATGTTGCAGCAAGCACAGCGATAAAGAGTGTGAATAGCACCCTAGCCTGAGAGCCTGCAATGATAATCACCAGCCCCAAGAGGAAGACAAAAGGGCTGGTTAAACCTCCGCTTCCATAAATAATAAGCCCCAAGAGAATAAAATCGGAACACAGTTGCAGTAGTATGTGGTAAGGGGAGAACTTAGGAAAACGAAACAAAACGAGTTGAATGACGCTAAGTAAGGTCCAAACCCCCAGTATAATTAAAGTTAGGGTTAGGGTTTGTTGGTGAGCAAAGACCTCAAACCATGTAAAAATGAGCAGGAGAACAACAGATGCGACCATGCGTGAAAAAAATAATTTTTTTAAATGCACCATTTTTTTATCTGCGGTGTTGGAAGTTACTTGAAGCATGATGGCGTTCGGCTGTGGATTAAACAACCGATGCCATCATGAAAATTGGCAAATACATGGCAATCACCAAACCACCAATGACAACCCCCAAAAGTGCCATGATTGCAGGCTCCATCAACGCTGTCATATTATCCACAGCAGTATCAACTTCTTCTTCATAAAAATCAGCAATTTTTGCTAACATTTCTTCCATAGCACCCGTTTCTTCACCAATACCAATCATTTGTGTTACCATAATGGGAAACACCCCACTTTCTTCCAATGGCTTGCTTAATGATTGCCCCTGACTGATGGATGCTTTGGCATTGATGATGGCTTCTTCAATAATCACATTACCTGATGTTTCAGCCACAGTGTCCATAGCCTCAAGAATG
>JAUZSH010000027.1 GCA_030949605.1 Ghiorsea sp. | reverse complement strand
GGATAAAGAGTTTTGCAATTACCCCTATTGATTCATATCATCCAAAAAATAACTTTGTCGCCCCGCTCAATATGAGTAAAAAGAGGACATTCCTACTTTGCGTTAACACTTTTCCTTTTTTTGAGTGTTTATGAAGCAAGGTAAATATGCACAGCGCTAATATCATGGATGCTTTGATGCTTCTCTTGAGGTAAAATAAAGTAAATATTTTCACGCTGAATGCCACGTTTTACCATAAATGACTTAATAATAGCTTGTGTTTGAATCATTTTCTGACGCAGTGTAGGGGTAAGCTCCACGGTTCCAATATCGGGGATGAGTTCGATAATGGCATTTTTGTGTTGTTTAATTGCTTTAATCATTCTGCGTAAGCGTGTGCGCTCATTCAACGACAAGCGAACATCATGTTGAATGCGTAAGCTACCTAAAAGTTGAGTGGGTCTTTGTATAGCGTTGGTTTGCTGTGATTTTTGTTGTGTTTTTATTTTCTGCATCAAAGCGAGCGCGGCGGCCTCGCTCCACGCTCGACCTTCAATTGCTTGGAAATTTGTTTTGATATGTTGAAGGGAGGACGTGAGTTTGAGCTGTAGGTCTCCGTCTAAAAAACTACGCTGTTGTGTGGATAATAATTGCAAGCGTTCTAGCTTGATATCCACATGACCTTGCATCAAACCGTGTTGCTGCTGCTCGACATCCAAAGTAAGGCTACCATGCCCTAGACTCACATAAGGTAATTCAGATAAAGTTAACCAATCTTCGAGAAAAAATAAGTTGGCGTGTTGTATATCCATATGAAGGCTTTTGGTCTGCATGATGTTTTCTTTCTGATCGAGTGTCATGTTCACCAATAAGGGTGCACCTCCCATCTCCCCTTTTAAAGTTAATGATGCGGGTTGGTGACTTTGCCAGTGTTGGATATGTAAATCCGCTTGGGATAACCATGTGCTGTTATGGTTGCCAATAAGCACCTTTCCATGATTGAGATGTATGTTGTCCAGTGACCAAGGTATTTCTGCCCATGCTTCTAAAAGGGATGCGTTTGACCATGCCTGTCTTGGTGTTATAGGCAGTTGTATTGCCCATGTATCAGCGCGAAGATTGGCTTGTTTGATGCCCGAAGCATCGGCGTTTTCTATACTAAGTTCGACCTCCTTGGCAGAAAAACTTTGTTTTTTAGAGGCAAGTAACATGTTGGACACATAAACCTTGCCTGATGTTTGCCATTGTTTTTTTGGTGTTGAATGAAGTTGTAGCCAAGCTGTTCCTTTCACCGTATAGGAACGGTTGCGAATAGGATTGGGTAGCAGGTTGCGAATCTGAATCAGTGGTACATAACTTGCAGATAAATAAAACGATCCATTGCCCTTATTTTGAATACGCCAAAATTGATTCTTATCTACCTGCTGGGAAATATCCAACTGCAATACATTATGATGCACAGAAGCTGTGCCATGCATAGATGGGAATTGAATATTTTCATGATTCTTCCCCAAAGATACCTTTAACGCTTTGATGTTGATGCTAGATATATTCCACTGCCAAGATGGTTGAACGATAAGGTGACGGGGTGAAATGTTCATTTTGACATCTTCAATATCCAAACGCTTCATTTGAATGGTTTCTTGCTCTTTGCTCATGTGTAACTGTTGGGTGGTCATGGTTTGAATGAATGTTTGATGTTCTTGGATTATGGTATTCTTCCAAAGCAATTTATCACTGTTAAGCTGCCATGTAGCGGGTGTTCCTGAAAGCTTGAGTGAACCTGAAACAAGGCTTTCAAAAGCTGAGGTTTTCACCGTCCAAGATTGTGCTTGAATATCACCTTGCCATTGTTGCTTATCCTGTTGAAGCTTGATCGACAAGCTGTGATCATGGTTAATTTGATGTTGAAAGTGGATATTCATATTGCCATGTTGCCATGCGCCAGTCCAATTTAGAGAACGCTGACCCTTGGCAGATTGAGCAATAATTTTTCCTGTTTGTAGAGATGTGTTGAGCGGAATGTAGCTTTCGACATGCCATGTTCCTGTGTCATCATAGTGCTGAAATTTGCCTTGCCCAACCACTTCTCGTTGTGCTGCTGAACCTGATATATGCAAAGTTTGTAAGCTTATTTGTATATTGTGTTTTGCTTGTGTCATGATGCTATCTTGAATATCAATCGTTTGCGCATAACGAAAAAGGTTTTGCAATGCTGCGGGCAAGGCAATATTAACATCTTGCCAATGTTCACGCATGGAATCTGCATTCAATGTGATGCCTTGAATACGCACATTCTGAATTTGAGGATGCTCGCTCGTCATGCTTGCTGGATTGCCTTTGATCAACAGCGTTTTAATATTAAGCGTACTACCTTGAATATCAACATTAATATTCTGAACCGTTAGCGCGCCACGCAACAGGTGAAACTGCACTTTTCCAGCACTTGCCCCCATGCCTTGCAACCAAGTACGCACTTGAACAATCGCTGCATCATGTGCTGCGGCTTGCGTAGAGTAGTGCCATGCCAATAGTAGCAAAATAAGCACTGCCACCACAGCAAGATACAGCCGCCCCCCAGCAGCACTTTTGGCAAGAGGGGCATGATAAACTGTATTTTCAGTTACGATAAGTTTTTACCTTGTAATTGCGCAACCACCGATTGGTCTTCCAAGGTGGAAATATCAGATGTGATGTCGCGTTCTGCGGCAATGTCTCGAAGTAGTCGGCGCATGATTTTACCTGAACGTGTTTTGGGCAGATTATTGGCGAAGCGAATCACATCAGGTTTGGCAATCGCCCCAATTTCTTTACCCACATGATTGCGTAGCTCTTGTTCCAAGGCTTCAGAGGCTCCTGTTTTCAAAATCACAAAAGCAAAAATACCTTCGCCTTTGATGGGGTCTGGGCGACCAACAACTGCAGCTTCTGCCACAGCATGATGCGATACCAGTGCCGATTCAATTTCCATCGTGCCAAGCCTGTGTCCCGACACATTGAGCACATCATCAATGCGACCCATAATCCAAAAGTATTCGTCATTATCTTTGCGCGCACTATCACCTGCGAGATAATAGTTTTTATCGCCAAACTCCTGCCAATAGGTTTCAATAAAACGCGCATCATCGCCCCAAATACCTCTGAGCATGGATGGCCAAGGTTTGGTCATCACCAATAAACCGCCACCTTCTTCAACTTTGTTACCATCTTTATCAACGATTTCAGCAAATACGCTAGGTAGTGGCAAGGTTGCCGAGCCAGGTTTGGTGGGTACAGCAAAAGGCATAGGCGCGAGCATGTGACCGCCCGTTTCCGTTTGCCACCATGTATCTACAATGGGGCAACGAGAACCGCCGATAACCTCATAATACCACATCCACGCTTCGGGGTTAATGGGTTCGCCCACAGTCCCTAAGACACGAAGGCTACTTAAATCATAAGCATTGGGATAATCATCACCTGCTTTGTTCAGTGCGCGAATGGCAGTGGGCGCGGTGTAAAAAATTGAAACTTGATGGTCTTGGCAAATTTTCCAAAAACGACCTGCATCGGGAAACATAGGGGTGCCTTCATACATCAGCGTCGTGCCACCATTGGATAGAGGACCATACACCGAATAGGAGTGCCCTGTAATCCAACCCACATCAGCAGTGCACCAAAAGACATCGGATTCAGGTTTAAAATCAAAGCTGTATTGCATGGTCAAATGCGCCCACAAGAGGTAGCCGCCTGTGCTATGCACAATGCCTTTGGGTTTGCCTGTTGAGCCAGAGGTGTAGAGGATAAAGAGGGGGTGTTCTGCCTCGATAATGGTGGGTTCACACACTTCACTTTGTTTATCGCATACATCATGCCACCACACATCTTTATCTTGCCATGTTACCGTATTATCGCCGCGTTTCACGACCAACACATGCGCTAAACTTGGGCAGCTTTCTTGCGTTGCTTCATCCACGCTGTCTTTGAGGTTAAATATTTTGCCACGGCGGTAACCACCATCCGCAGTGATGACCAACTTTGCTTCTGCATCTTCAATGCGGTCACGCAAAGCTTGGGCAGAAAAGCCGCCAAATACCACGGAATGCGTGGCACCAATACGGGTGCAAGCAAGCATGGCAACGGCAGCTTCAGGAATCATAGGCATATAAATTACCACCCTATCCCCTTTGTTAATACCCAATGATTTTAAGCCATTGGCAGCCTTGCATACATCAGCCAACAGCTCTTGATAAGAAATATGGCGTACTTCACCCGGCTCACCTTCCCAAATGATGGCGGTGCGTTCACCCAATCCGTTTGCAACATGTCTATCCAAACAGTTTGCCGACACATTGATATTGCCATCTTCAAACCACTTGTAGAAGGGTGGGTTGTCGTTATTTAAGATGGTGGTGAATGGTTTTTGCCATGCCAGTTCTGCTTTTGCTAAGTCTGCCCATGTGCCTTCAAAATCGTGCTCAAACTTATCACACAAGGCTTGTCTATCTGCCAGAGAAGAGAAGCTGGTGTCTGATTGTGGTGGCTGAAATACGCGGGTTTCTTCTAAGGTGGTTTCGATATTATTCGTCATGATTCTCTCCAATATAAATGCGATTGAGCCGTCTGTCCAAGTTGGTCAATACTTCATAGGCAATGGTTTGGCATTGTGCGGCGATATGGTTGGCAGACGGTTGGTTGCTTTCCTCGCCAAAGAATACAACTTTATCACCCTCTACCACCGCATCATTTTCCACAGCTAACATACAATAATCCATGCATACGCGCCCAACAATGGACAACAGATGACCATTCACACATGCTTTTCCTTTGTTGGATAATAACCTTGGTAAACCATCGGCATAACCCAGTGCAACCACAGCAATGTTCATATCATGGGGAGCCATCCACGATGCACCATATGATACAGATTCACCTTGTTTAACCTTCTGAATTTGTATGATTTGACTGCTCAGTTCGGCAACAGGCTTTAAGCCTAAGGGTTGCGTTGAAATGGGTTCAATGCCATACAAAGCAAGTCCAAGGCGCACTATATCATAAGTATATTGAGGAAAAGCAATTAAACCTGCACTGTTGAGTAAGCTGTAAGCGGGGGCATGAGTGCTGCTTTGGATTTGCTGGAAGCGAGCAAACTGGGTTTGATTAAGTGGATGTGGTGGTGTGTCGGCGCAAGCGAGATGAGACATGATGCCTGCAAGTTGAAAAGGTGATTGTGACACACTATGCGTTAACTCGGCGATGTTATTGACACCTAACCGGCGCATACCAGTGTCCACTTTTAGCCAAATAGAGCCTTGAAACCCTGCTTCTTGTAACATGTTAAGTTGGGTATATTGAATGCAGACAGGGGTGAGTTGATGTTCGACACATTGTTGGGCATCGTCTATATTAAAAATACCTGAAAGCAGGGTGATATGTGCATCCGATGTTAAACCTAAACGCAGTGCAGTGCCTTCGCGCGTATCGGTGACTGCAAAGCTTCGGCAGCCGACTTGATACAAAGCCTTGGCAATGGAAAGCAAGCCATGTCCATAGGCATTAGCCTTGACCACCGCCATGATTTCGGCATTACCTGCTTGCTGTTGTAACAGGTGGTAGTTATTAGCCAAGTGGGTGAGATTGATGGTTAATGTAGCAGGTCGCATGGCGATAACCTTACGCTTGATAAGGCATAGGTCAAAGGGAAGTTGGCTATACTTGACTACTTTAGTCAAGTATAGCAAAATGCGACAAAGTTTGAAGTTTTTAAGGGTAAAGGAGTAGATTATGCAGTTAACAAGTCGTGGGCGTTATGCCGTGTCTGCCATGGTAGATTTGGCCAAGCATCAAGCGCAAGGTCCAATTACATTGGCATCTATTTCAGAGCGCCAGTTTATTTCATTATCTTATTTGGAACAATTATTTCGTAAATTAAGGGAAAATGACCTCGTTACATCTGTACGCGGACCAGGCGGCGGGTATAGGCTGGCAAAAGACCCCAATGAGATTACCATTTCATTGATTATGCGTGCAGTGAATGAGGAAGTTCAGACCACGCTTTGCAAGACCGAGGATGTTGGATGCCATCGTGGCAGCCGCTGCGAAACCCATAACCTATGGACAGCATTGGGTCAGCACATTCGTTTTTTCCTTGAAACTGTCACGATTCAAGATGTATGTGATGATAAAAAATACATAGATACCTTAAAAGCAGTCGAAAAATCATTAACCTAGTATTAGCTTGCTCCGCATGAAACCATATTATTTAGATTACAATGCAACATGCCCGCAATTGCCCAACGTGACGATAGCCATGCAAGATGTGGTGGATACTGCATTTGGCAATCCTTCTAGCCTTCATTGGGCTGGGCGTAATGCCCGGCGCAAACTTGATGATGCGCGGGAAACATTGGCGGATTATTTTAAAGTTGAATCAGGAAGCGTGGTGTTGACATCAGGCGGTACAGAATCCAACAATATGGTCATTCAAGGCATGATCGCAGGTTCAGCATCGGGGCATATTGTTTTGTCCGCCATTGAGCATCCAGCAGTGTTGCAAGCCGTTGAGCAATGGTCCATGCGTTATCCATCATGGACATATTCTTTGGTCAAGCCTGATCAAGATGGAAAAATTGATGTGCAAACTTTTATGGATGCCTGCCAAGAAGACACTAGGCTTGCCTGTTTGATGTGGGCAAACAATGAAACAGGGGTGGTGCAGCCCGTGTTTGAAGTTAGTGAATTATGTAAGGATAAAGGTATCCCGTTGCTGGTGGATGCTGTGCAAGCTTTGGGTAAATTTGAAGTCAATCTGAGCGACTTGGATGCTGATTTTGTCAGTTTTTCAGCGCATAAGATTGGTGGGCCACGCGGTGTTGGCATATTGGTGATGAAGCGTGGCTTAAAGCTTGAATCATTGATGGTTGGTGGCGGGCAAGAGCGTGGGCGCAGGTCGGGAACCGAAAATGTAGCGGGAGCGGTTGGTTTTTCAGCGGCGTTGGGTAAGTTGGATTACAGTCAAGCATCTGGCTTGCGTGATTATTTTGAACGCCAGTTGCAACAGGCAATACCACGCGTACGTATTTTTGGGCAAAGCCATGAGCGCACAGCGAATACCAGTATGTTTTGCATCCCAGGCTTGGAAGGTGAAACTTTGTTGATGCAAATGGATTTGATGGGCTTTGCAGTGGCCTCAGGTTCAGCATGTTCTTCAGGTAAGCGTGAGCCATCACATGTGCTTCTTGCTATGGGTGCGCCTGATGTACAAGCACGAAGTAGTTTGCGGGTAAGCTTTGGCGAAGAAGATGGTGAGGTGGTAGCGGATGCGCTAATTAAGGCTTTGTTGAAAGTACAAGACCGACTTCGCCGAATGAGCGGTAGAGGTTAGTCATAAGTATAACAGCGGACTCAAAGTATAAGTGCAACAGCGATTGAGGTTAAATTGCCAGCATGGGAAAACATTACACACATGAGCCACTTGCAAAACTCATGAGCGGCGATTGACTTCCCTACTCCAGCGCATTTTTAGGCTGGAATTTCGGTGTATGGAACCACCATGCCCCTCATTTCAGCCTAAAAACGCACTCAAAGTGGGATTGCCACTCATCCACCCAGAGTTTTGCAAGTGGCTCACATTTAAATAGGGTCTCCTCAAAAAGTACAATATATGCGTGATATTCTTATTGGTTCACAAAAAGTACAGAGAAACATAGCGTTTTATACTATTTTCAGCTCTTGGAAGTGAGGCTTTAGCCTCGCCTTCATTTGAGCAGGTGCAAGGTTTTTGGCAGAAACGAGGTCAAACTCTCGCACTTGATTTTAGAGAGGCGAGGCTAAAGCCTCACTTCCAACCTATACGCAACGCTTACGTCATACTTTTTGACAATACAATACCTTCGCCAGTTTTAGAGAATACATTGCTTAATAACTGATGTTACGCACTTTGTTGAGAAAGAATGACTCCATTCTCATTTGTAGCGCGTAAACTGCAGTATTACCTTTATTCGTTAAAAATGAACGGTAATACTGCGATCTAAATATAGGAAGTGGGGCTTTAGCCCCGCATGAGAAGCATCATCATGCATGCGCGACTGAAGTCGCACTTCCTCAATCATGACTTTCTGCCATATGTTTTCTCGTTCCTGTGTTCTTGCGTGGAAATGACGAATTTTAGCCCGACTGCGTAACATCAGTTAATAACCGACTCAAAAAGTGTTTGGCGTTCAAAACTCCATACGAAGTATTTGAGGAAAATACAGGCGTTCACATAAAATCGATAGTGGAAATTGCACTTATCACTTGAATTCAGGAACCATCACTTTTGGGTAACTATCTGTAACGATTAAACTTATGTTGATTTCAAGCAGCATAATGACTACACAAGTGTGTTATTGCACAAAAAACAAGTCATATTTACGCTTGACAGCGTAACTTATGAACTTTTATCAACTTATGTCACAATATTATCTTAAAGCAGACACCTTCTTTCTTTGTTGGATGAATTATTATTATAAGTATGTGTTATTATTGATATTAATATAAATGCCTATTTTTTAATCAAAAAGCCTAGTAGGCTCAATAATGAATAAAATACAAGAGGTTTGCCTTGTTATCCACAAAGTTATCCACAGAAAATGCGAACAACTTATGATAAGATGAAAGAACCTTTCATTTTCTAGGGTTTGCTACGACATTGATGTGGAATATGGCATGAAAAGTGTTAGTTTTTCGGCTATGAAAATATCACAACGAACCACCTTTCACATTGTAAAAGCATCAGGTAAAAATATTTTAACATACTTGCAAGGTCAAATTACCCAGGATATTCAAAAGCTATCTTTACGGCAGGCGATATATGCCGCCATTCTCGCACCTCAGGGTAAAGCGGTAACAGATTTCTACCTTTTGCAAACACAAAGCAAGGCTGATTGGGCTGAAGTTATGTTTTTATGCCCTCAAGCTACGGCATTAGCCTTAGTGGAGCGGCTGCGTATGTTTTCCATGGGTTACGAATTGCGAATAGGTAAGGTTTCATCTTGGAAAATTTTGAGTGTTCAAGATGATAATGTGGATGACTGGCTGGTGAAACAGGGCTTGCCCAAACCTGAAAAGCATCAACTTGCTTCGACGCATGATGACCATGTATCAGTGTTGCGTATGCCTGATCTATCAAGTCATGGTGTGTGGATTATGGCAGAACATTTATCTATCCCAAGCAATGTTGATGAAAGTGAAATGGAGCGCGGGCGTATTCTGCGGGGAACGCCATCATTGGGCATAGACTGGACAACCAAACTTCACCCTTTAAATGCCAACTTAATCGAACGAGATGGTGTTGATTTTGATAAGGGCTGTTATGTGGGGCAGGAAGTGACCAGTCGAATGCACTGGCGAGCAGGTATTAAAAAGAAATTATACCGTGTGCAATTGGATGCCGTGGTCGAAGTGCCATGTGCCGTTTTAACCAGTGTTAAAGTCGGTGAAATCACCAGCTTGGCTAAAGGTGACAATGAAAAGTACACGGGTATCGCACTGCTGCCGATTGAAGTGGTGGAATCCGAAAAAACACTGCGAACCGCAGATGATAATAGCGTTGAAATCGTGGGTATCTGCGGCGAATAGGTGGTGTTTTGTTTTGATGAAGGTCGTGGTTAAATATACATTTAGAAATCACATGATTTTCTTGCTAAGGCACGCTATCTTGCGTGTATTCTGAATTTATAACACACCGTTAGGGGACCCCATGTTAAAGTTATTAACCAAAGTTTTTGGTAATCGTAATGAACGTATTCTTAAAAGTTTGTATCCACTGGTGCGAAAAGTGAACACTTTTGCAGATGATATTGCGAAATTGAGCGATGAAGACTTGCGAGCCAAAACAGACGAGTTTCGCAATCGTATTCAACAAGGTGAAAGCTTAGATGCCTTATTACCTGAAGCCTTTTCAGTGGTTCGCGAGGCATCTGGTCGTGTGATGGGTATGCGTCATTTTGATTCGCAAATTTTGGGCGGCATCATTCTTCATCAGGGAAAAATTGCTGAAATGAAAACGGGTGAGGGTAAAACCTTAACAGCAACGCTTCCCGTGTATCTTCATGCTTTGGCAGGAAAAGGCGCACATGTCGTGACAGTGAATGATTATTTGGCATCGCGTGATGCAGCGCAAATGGGCAAGCTTTATTCAGCATTGGGCTTAACGACAGGCGTTATTGTGAGTAATATGGCGCACGAAGATAGAAAAGCGGCTTATGCTTCTGATATTACTTACGGTACAAACAACGAATTTGGTTTTGATTATTTGCGTGATAATATGGCATTTTCTGTGGAAGACTTGGTGCAACGTGGCTACAATTTTGCCATTGTTGATGAGGTCGATTCTATTCTCATTGATGAAGCGCGTACCCCTTTAATTATTTCTGGCCCAACTGAACAATCGGGCGAACTCTACACCATGACAGATGTTTTGATTCGTCAACTTGACGCTGATGACTATGATCTGGATGAAAAAGATAAAAATGTCTCTTACACAGATAAAGGTGTGGAGCATATTGAAACACTTTATCGTGAAGCAGGCGAGCTTAAAGAAGGAACACTGTACGACCCCGAAAACATCAACTTACTTCATGCGGCAACCCAGTGCTTGCGAGCGCATACTTTATTTTCACGTGAGAAAGACTACATCGTGCGTGATGATGAAGTGGTGATCATTGATGAGTTCACAGGTCGTATGATGGCAGGTCGCCGCTATTCAGATGGGCAACATCAAGCTATTGAGGCTAAAGAGGGTGTCACCATTCAAGCCGAAAACCAAACGCTTTCATCTATTACCTTTCAAAACTTTTTCCGTATGTATGACATATTGGCAGGTATGACAGGGACAGCGGATACAGAAGCCGAAGAATTTACAAAAATCTATAAGCTTGAAGTGGTTATTGTGCCAACCAATCGGGATATGGTACGTAAGGATTTGAGTGACTTAATTTATCGTGATCAAGAAGATAAATTCAATGCCATTATTGAAGATATTGTAGGTACTTCCAATTCGGGCGCACCTGTGCTTGTTGGTACGACATCGATTGACAAATCAGAAGAGCTTTCTGAAATTTTGAAAAAAGAAGGTATCAAACATGAAGTGTTGAATGCCAAACACCATGAACGCGAGGCAGAGATTGTATCTCAAGCAGGGCGTAAGGGTGCGATTACCATTGCAACCAATATGGCGGGTCGTGGTACAGACATTATGCTTGGTGGCAACCCTGATATGCTTATTGCTCAACTTCCCAGCAAGTTAAATGATGAAGAAAGAGCAGCCAAAGCTGAAGAAATCAAAACGCAATGCAAAGCGGAACATGAGGAAGTTGTGGCTTTGGGTGGTCTACATATTATTGGTACAGAGCGTCATGAATCACGTCGTATTGATAATCAGCTTCGTGGTCGTTCAGGCCGTCAAGGCGACCCTGGTTCAACGCGATTCTATTTGTCTTTGGAAGATGATTTGATGCGTATTTTTGGTGGCGAAAAGATGCAGGCTATGCTCACCAAAATAGGCTTTGATAAAGGTGAAATGATTGAGCACCCTTGGGTGAGTAAAGCCATTGCCAATTCGCAGAAAAAGGTGGAAGGACGCAATTTTGATATGCGTAAACAACTGCTCGAATATGATGATGTGATGAATCAGCAACGTGAAGTGATTTATGCACAGCGTCGTGAGATTTTAGAATCTGAAGATGTTCAAGAAGTTATTGAAGATATGATGTTGGATTATGTAGACGGACTTGTGCAACAATTTTTGCCCGATGCAGTTAGCGATTGGGATATTGAAGGCCTGCAACAAGAGGTGGTAGAAAAGCTTACAGTTGAGGCGGATGTGCAAGCTTGGGCAGATGCCGAAGATGTGAATCATGCAAAAGATATGCATGATAAACTTGTGACAGCATTAACCAACCACTTGCAAGCTAAAGAGGAAACTGCAGGTGAAGAGCAAATGCGTAGCTTTGCCCAATGGCTACTGTTACAAGTTCTTGATCATTTATGGAAAGAACATTTACTCGCCATGGATCATTTGCGTCAAAGTGTTGGTTTACGTGGTTATGCGCAAAAAAATCCCATTCAAGAGTACAAACATGAATCATTTAAGTTATTCAGTCATATGCTGGAGCGTGTACGCATTCAAACGATTACATCATTATTCAGAGTTGAAGTGCAAGAACCTGAGCCTGAACCTGAACCTGAGCCAGAAAGAATCACGTATAATATTCAAGCCAAAGAACCTCAGCCAGTCACGGAAACATACCAACGCAAAGGTGATAAAATTGGGCGTAATGACCCTTGCCCTTGTGGGTCGGGTAAAAAATACAAACAATGTCATGGTAAAAAACGCTAAAGATGCCTGTTCTTTCTTATGAATTGAATAAGCCCCTTCCCGTTCCTGGATTTAAGGTTGGCTCTGCATCGTGCGGTGTTAAATCAGCCGACTTAAGAGGTAAACGTCAAGATGTCACACTTATCGTTGCTGATGTTCCCGCACAAGCGGCTGCCGTGTTCACACAAAATTCATTTCGCGCAGCTTGCGTGGACTTGGGTGAAGAAACGGTGTCTCAACATGCCACTGATATTCGTGCAATTATTGCCAATGCAGGTAATGCCAATGCAGGTGTGGGTGAAATGGAGCGTGTTTGGTCGCAAGATTTTATTGATTTGGGCGCACAAGCTGCAGGTGTTGAACCACATCAAGTGCTATCCGCATCCACGGGTGTGATTGGTGAACCTTTCCCTATTGATCGGATTCGTGCAACGATAGGCGAGGCTCGCGACTCTTTAACTGAAGATAACTGGATTCAAGCTGCCGAAGCTATTCGAACCACCGATACATTTGCTAAATATGCTTCGCGTCAATTTGAAGTCGAAGGTCAGGTTTATACCATTACAGGTGTATCCAAGGGTAGTGGCATGATTCACCCCAATATGGCAACCATGCTTGGATTTATGGCAACAGATGCACCGATTCGTGCGGAAGTTTTGCAGGGTATACTGTCTCGAACCGCAGAGGTATCATTCAATAGTATCACTGTGGATGGTGACACATCGACCAATGATACGGTGTATCTATTATCCTCAGGCTTAGGGCTTGGTTATCCAGAACTTCAAGATACATCTTCATTTGAAAAATCTTTGCGTGAGCTGGCGATTGAATTGGCGCAACTGATTGTGCGTGATGGTGAGGGTGTGGCGAAGTTTGTCACGATTGAAGTATCTGGTGCAGAAAATGAAACCCAAGCGCGTGACTTGGGGCGAACTATTGCAGTATCCCCCTTGGTGAAAACTGCATTTGCAGGTTCGGATGCCAACTGGGGTCGGATTATTATGGCGATTGGTAACAGTGGTTCATTCATCCAGTCGGATAAAGTAAGTATCAAAGCTGATGATGTGTTGATTCTCAAAGATGGTAACTTACATCCTGATTATAAAGATGAGTTGGGCATGACTGTGTTTGCCAAGCAAGCGTTTACACTTGCAGTGAATATTGGTTTGGGTGATGCACAAGCCACGGTGTGGACGGGTGATTTAACCCATGAATATATCACCATCAATGCAGAGTATAGAAGTTAATTTAAAAGTAAAAGATAGGAGTAGGTTATGAATGTATATAATTTTACAGGGCGTTTACCGCGTGATTGTGAGCAACGCTTTACCCAAAGCGGTATGGCAATTTGTTCATTTTCAGTTGCCGTTGATTATGGTTTTGGTGATAAAAAAGGCACCAACTGGATTCGCTGTTCATTGTTTGGTAAGCGTGCCGAAGGTGGTTTACCGCAATATTTGAAAAAAGGTACGCAAGTTGCGATTTCAGGCGAACTTCGCATCGGTGAATACCAAGATAAAGATGGAAACACACGGACATCTATTGATGTTAATATCGATAAACTTGACTTGATTGGTGGACGCAATGATGGTGGAGGTCAACAGTCTGGTGGTTATCAGCAAGCTGGTGGTCAACAACATTCACAACCTACGAAGCAACATGACCCATTTGCAGATCAGCCAGATTTTAATTCTACCCCTGTGGATGATAATATTCCTTTTTAAGATCTACTTATGAATGACCAACTTCAAAGCGATAGGTGTAAAAGCAATAGTTCGCTATTGCTAAAGCTTCCAATACAGAAGTTGGTCATTTTAAATACCTTTCCCGATCACCATCTTCTAAGTTTTTAATTTTCAGAAGTACCTTCTTACATGTGGCGTTCACCACACTTTGGTTGGCAACAAGTACCAATGGTGAATTAGCACACTGGCTACGGCAATCTCCCATCACAATGTTATGTCCCAAATCCTGCAACGCTTTGGCAAGCTCTCGTCCACCTTTATCACTGCACTCAGGGCCAAAGCAAACTTCAATGCTGGGTTGTTTTGTCATCATGATTCTCCCTTTTCAACAAGTCCTATAGGTATTTCGATAAGGGCCATGCCTTCATCAAGCATTGGAAGCACCGAAACACACAATAATACAAACCTTCTCAACCTTGGTAAGTCACTTTTTTGTTTCGCAGTTAAAAACTCAATATTATGAATAATAACAATGACTTGACCTGATAAGCATGAAACATCTTCACACCATACATCCCATTGCTTCTGCTCACGTTTCAGGTCAATCTTTCTCACCCTAACATCGACAAGCTGCAGTTGAAGCCTCTGTAATATATACCGCCGACCCCGCCCATGAGGGGCATGTAGATTAACCGATTGCCTTGATAAAAGCATATCAACAAGTTGCTTCATGAACGCATCTGACTTCAATACTTACCCTTTCAAAGCACACCTTCACCAAAACAGTAAGACACTTACATCTGTAAGAGCCACTTGCAAAACTCATGAGCGGCGATTGACTTCCCCATTCTGGCGCGTTTTTAGGCTGGAATTTCGGTGTATGGAACCACCATGCCCCTCATTTCAGCCTAAAAATGCACTCAAAGTGGGATTGCCACTCATCCACCCAGAGTTTTGCAAGTGGCTCGTAAGCACCAACATTAGCGAAGATATTATGCTAATTTTTTATATTTAATGCGATGCGGTTGCGTTGCATCTTTGCCTAATCGCCGCTCTTTATCTTTTTCGTATTCGGCAAAGTTACCCTCAAACCACTCCACATGCCCATCCCCTTCAAAAGAGAGAATATGTGTCGCAATACGATCTAAGAACCATCTATCATGCGAAATCACAACGGCACAACCTGCAAAATCAAGCAGGGCTTCTTCCAGTGCGCGTAGTGTTTCCACATCCAAATCATTGGTTGGCTCATCCAGCAGCAACACATTACCACCCTCTTTGAGCATCTTGGCTAAGTGCAGGCGATTGCGTTCACCACCCGACAATAAACCAACTTTCTTTTGCTGATCGCCACCTTTGAAGTTAAATCGCCCACAATATGCCCGCGATGAAACTTCCGCTTTACCCAAAATGATAAAATCAGAACCTTCTGATATTTCATCAAATACAGTTTTATGGTCATCCAAGGCATCACGCGATTGGTCAACATACGCCAGTTGCACCGTCTCGCCTACGGTTAAATCACCTGATGTTGGTTTTTCTTCACCTGTAATCATGCGAAATAGTGTGGTTTTACCCGCCCCATTCGCCCCAATCACACCCACAATACCACCACGCGGCAGATTGAAGTTTAAATCATCATACAACACCCTATCACCATAAGCCTTGCTCACCATCTCAGCTTTGATGACCACATCACCCAATCGCTCGGCAACAGGGATAAAAATTTGTTTGGTGGCATTGCGCTGTTGCACTTCTTTGCTTGCCAATTCATCAAAGGCTTTAAGCCGCGCTTTGGATTTGGCATGTCTGCCTTTTGTACCTTGGCGCACCCACTCCAACTCTTGTTTAATCGCTTTCTGGCGCGAAGACTCCTCTTTGCTCTCCTGACTTAAACGCGCATCTTTTTGCTCAAGCCATGATGAATAGTTGCCTTCATAAGGAATACCTTTGCCTCGGTCTAGCTCCAAAATCCAACCTGCCACATTATCCAAGAAGTACCTATCATGGGTCACCGCAACCACTGTACCTGTGTAATCATGCAAGAATCGCTCAAGCCATGCCACAGATTCTGCATCCAAATGGTTGGTTGGCTCATCCAATAAAATCATATCAGGGTTGGATAATAGTAAACGGCAAAGGGCAACACGCCTGCGCTCACCACCCGATAATTTGGATACATCCGCATCCCATGCAGGCAATCGCAGCGCATCGGCTGCAATATCCAGCTTTCTATCCAAATCATGTCCATCAGCAGCATTGATAATATCTTCAAGCTTGCCTTGTTTCTTGGCTAATGCATCAAAGTCGGCATCAGGTTCAGCATATGCTGCATAGACAGCATCCAAATCTGCCAAAGCTTGAATTACTTCACTCACCGCTTCTTCAACATTGCCACGCACATCTTTTGATTCATTCAATTCAGGCTCTTGCGCAAGGTAACCAATCTTGATGCCATCGGCTGGACGAGCTTCGCCCAAGATTTCAGTGTCTAAACCAGCCATAATTTTCAGCAGTGTGGATTTACCCGAACCGTTCAGGCCCAGTACACCAATTTTTGCACCAGGATAAAAAGATAACCAAATGTCATCCAAAATACGTTTTTTGCCATCGACCACTTTGCCCACGCCTTGCATGGTGTAAATAAACTGTTCTGCCATGTTTTAATTTCCTTTTATTCTTATGATGTTTTGCGTTTACCCATAGGATGAGAGCGGTTCACTTCATCATGAAGCTGGCTTTGCGACACATGGGTGTAAATTTCTGTGGTGGTAATATTTTCATGTCCAAGCAATGTCTGCACCACGCGTAAGTCTGCACCATGATTGAGTAAATGTGTAGCAAAGGCATGACGCAACACATGCGGTGAAGGCAACGGGTAAATGCCTGCTTGTTTGGCATATTGATTCACACACTGCCACAAAGTTTGTCGTGTCAAATGTGAGCCACGGCTGGGAAAGAGATACACACTGTCACTGTTGCGCACATCCAACCAACGCGACAACCAAATATCGGATTCTTCACCATACGGCACTTCTCGCTCTTTGTTGCCTTTGCCAATCACGCGTAACGTGTGTTGCCGACGGTTAAAATTGGACACTTTTAATGATGCCAATTCAGAAACACGCAAACCTGTGGCATACAGCAGCTCCAACACACACCGATCTCGAATGCCAATCGACCGAGAAGTGTCTGGTGCAGCCAGTAAGTCCTCCATGTGTTTCTCACTTAAATGTTTGGGTAAGCGTAATGCTTTCATCGCCTTAGCAACATCTTGCATGGGAAAATCGTCGCGTACCTTCTCATTCTGCAAATAATGGAACCATGTTGCCATCGCACTTCGCTGGCGTTGAATTGAGGTGTTAACAAGACCACGATGCTTTAAATATTTCAAATAAGCCGTTACATGGTCAGTCGTGGCAGTCAATGCCGAGCAATCTTTATCTTCAATGATAATAAAGCGATGAAAGCTAATTAAGTCATGTTGATAAGCTTCTACCGTTAGATTCGACCAGTTATAAAGCATCGCCATACGCCGCATGATACCTTCAATTTTTGCTTCAGGACCAATGTCATCATATTCTTTGGTTGCTTTTGTCATGGCAGAAGATTAGCAGAGTTAGTGCGCTTCTTCTTCCTTTTCTTGGCGAAAGACTTCAGCATTTTGACCAATAATGATTAATAAAATAGTCGAGTAAACAAATGTAGACAACATAATCACCCCCACCACCACGGCGGTAAACATTTCGATATGCTCAAATCCAGCAGGAATCATCATTAACATCACAATGGATAAACCACCCTTAATCCCTGCGAATGTTAAAACACCCCACCAGCGGAAATTGACATTGGTCATTTTGGTTGTTTTGTTGGTAATGATGGCAAACTTCGCCATCATCAAAGCACGAATCACTGTGGTGGCTAAAAACATCACGATAATTTCCGTACTGTATTTCATCATCATTTCAATATTGATAATTTCAGCCATGGCAATAAACAAAATGGTATTGGCAACAATGGCTAACAACTGCACATCTTCTTTGGTGCGAATATGACGGTCTCGCTCTTCAACCGTTGCTTTAATTTTGCTGAATAGAGAGCTGATAACACTGGACGAAGTATCATCTTTACTAGATTCAAGCTTCAGTTCAGCCTCTTCTTGCTTCATCTTTTCATCATCCACAGCCACAGCTTTACTCATCACATGGTGCAACGTAATGGTGGCAAAAATACATGCCAAAATACCCGATAGGTGAAGATGTGAATGACCGCCAAACATATTGAGGAATACATAAAAGAACTCTGCTGACTCAAAAGCACCATATCCGACGATAATCACAATCAACAGTTCTGCAATACGATTGCGCGTAGTTTTCATCAACAACAGACCCACATAACCAATCAAAACACCCAAAACAGTGGAGCCTACAATCACAATTAAACTAATTTGTGTCACATAACCTGCTGTTATTTCACCACCTTCAAGCGCATAAAGACCAACAAATACAAATACAATCAATGCCGTAGCATCATTAAACAAACTTTCGCCTTCAGCTAAAATTTTGAGGCGATGCGGTAGTTCAAAATTAGAGAAAATACTCACCACAGATACAGGATCGGTGGCAAGCACCATAGCAAACAATACAATGACGGCGGCAAAAGATAGGTTGTATTGTCCAAAGAGAGTGTCGGCAGTGAGTAAGGCCAAGCCAACCGATAAGGACACCGCAACCACTGCCAAATAGATAAGACTGATGCCATGCTCTTTTAAATCGGCAATCGTAAGCTCAAAAGAATCGGTAATCAGCAACACGGGAAGTAAAAGAAGCACGAGGGCTGCAAAATGCTCGGTATCACCTGTTATCATCGGCACACCCGCAAACAAATAGTGCGTGATAAATGATAAACCAATCAAACCCAAAGGGGATGGGATTTTAAACCGTTCTTCCAATTGCAATGCAACAAATAGAATTGCACAAACCACCAATAATGTTACAACCATTTCAAAGCTCCTCTTTAAGATTAAAATCATAGCTTACACAAAAATAATAGTTTTCAACACTGCAAAACTTTGTTTGGCGACCCTTAGCCATGGGCAACCCATACATCAAGTCCATCATTGAGGCACAAAAAAAGCGGAGCATTGCTCCGCTTCTCTTATTCTTGTTGTCGTTGAAGTTTATACTTAACGATTAGTCTTCAAGCAATGCTTTCATCGACAAGCGGATTTTACCACTGCGATCCACTTCCAGTACTTTCACTTTAATCACATCACCTTCGCTGAGTTTATCGGCAACTTTTTCAACACGCTCATTGGCGATTTGAGAAATATGCACTAAACCATCAGTTTGACCCAAAATGCGGACGAAAGCACCAAAGTCCATAATTTTTACAACTTTACCTTCATATGTTGCGCCAACTTCAACTTCAGCCACAATATCTTGAATCATTTTCTTCGCCGCTTCACCAGCATCACCAGTCACTGCAAAGATTGTAATGGTTCCATCATCAGCAATATCAACTTTCGCACCCGTTTCTTCAACGATACCGCGAATCACTTTACCACCAGCACCAATCACTTCACGAATTTTATCTGATTTGATTTTCATGGTGAACATACGTGGTGCATGAGAAGCAACATCAGCGTTTGGTTTATCCATGCATTTCGCCATTTCAGCCAAAATATGCATGCGACCGCCATTGGCTTGAGCCAAAGCTTCACGCATGATTTCGCGCGTTAAACCACCAATTTTGATATCCAACTGCAATGTGGTTACGCCTTCAGTAGTACCTGCCACTTTAAAGTCCATATCACCAAGATGATCTTCATCACCCAAAATATCAGACAATACTGCATGACCGTCTTTCTCAAGGATAAGACCCATGGCAATACCAGCAACTGCAGCTTTGATTGGCACACCAGCATTCATCATCGCAAGTGAAGAGCCACAAACCGAAGCCATAGATGAAGAACCGTTGGATTCTGTGATTTCACAAACAGAGCGAATCGCATAACCAAACTCTTCCATAGATGGTAACACAGCTTCAACACCACGACGCGCAAGGCGACCATGACCAATTTCACGGCGACCTGGAGGACCCATGCGACGCGCTTCGCCCACAGAATAAGGTGGGAAGTTGTAGTGAAGCATAAAGCGTTGTTTGGCAACGCCTTCAAGGCTTTCAGTGGTTTGCATGTCTGATTCAGTACCCAATGTAATGGTCACCAAAGCTTGGGTTTCACCACGGGTAAACAATGCTGAACCATGCGGACCAGGTAAAACGCCAACTTGGCAATCAATCGCACGAACATCATCCGTTTTACGACCATCAATACGTGGATTGCCATCAATGATTGAACGACGAACTACGTTTTTCTCAAGGTTTTTAACCGCAGAAGTCACGTCATTACTCGAAAACTGACCAGGGTTTTCTTCAGTACCCACAAACTTAGCTTGCGCGCCACTACGAAGTGCTTCAATTTTTGCAGAGCGTTCTGATTTATCAACAGTTGCATAAGCATCACGAACATCCGCTTCAAATGCAGCGTTTACTGCATCTTGCACATCAGCATTTCCCGCCAATTCAACAACCAATTTCTCTTTGCCTGCTTCTTTTACCAAAGCATCAATCGCATCAATCACAGGCGCATAACCTTCTTGACCAAAGATAATTGCATCAATCATTTTCTCTTCAGACAACTCTTTGGCTTCAGATTCAATCATCAATACCGCATCGCGTGTACCCGCAACAATCAAATCAAGTTCAGAGTTTTCCATTTGTTGATAAGTTGGGTTTAAAACAAACTCCCCATCAATCAAACCCACACGAGAAGCTGCAATCGGCTCTGCAAATGGCACATCAGAAATAGATAGTGCAGCAGATACGCCATTGATGGCAATAATATCAGGGTTGGTTGCATCATCAGCAGACATCACCGTGGCAATCACTTGTGTCTCGTGGAAATAACCTTTAGGGAACAACGGACGAATTGGACGGTCAATTAAACGAGAAGTTAATGTTTCCTTTTCAGAAGGGCGACCTTCACGTTTGACGAATCCACCAAGAAAACGACCTGCTGCATAAGTTTTTTCTTGATAATGAACAGTTAAAGGCATGAAATCTACGCCTTGCAATGGTGTTTTTGCTGCTGTTGCAGCCACGTGAACCACCACGTCGCCCACTTGGGCTAAAATTGAACCACCAGCTTGGCGCGCTACGCGACCTGTTTCAAAGCTGATTTCTTTACCACCAACGGTGGCTTTACTTGTTTTTACATTAAACATTTATACTTCCTTTGACGAGCCCCATGCTCGCTTACTTTTTATATTCTCTTTTCCTAGATGTCCTGCTTTAAATACAGAAAAAGCGGCCCTAAGACCGCTTTTTCAATAAACTTTTCTAATTAACGACGCAAGCCTAAACGTTCGATAAGATTACGATAACGACCAAAGTCTTCACCTTTAAGATACTTCAAAAGGTTACGACGTTGACCAACCATTTTCAAAAGACCACGACGTGAGTGATGATCTTTATGGTTGTCTTTAAAGTGATCCGATAAACCATTGATACGGGCAGTCAAAAGCGCAACTTGCACCTCTGGCGAACCTGTGTCGCCTTCTTTAATGCCATACTCAGCAATCACTTTGTTTTTTTCATCTGTTGATAAAGCCATACTATTTTCCTTGTTTTACTTAAACTCACTACAACCCGAGAAAACATGCGGAACACATAGCACCCCAGCATTGAGCGGAAACACAGCATAGCAAACGATGAAAACAAGTCAAATATCACCTATTCAGAAGGCATTAACGAAACATCAAAGTGATAGTCAAGTGTTGCATCAGTACCATGAGAAAGTGTAAGGTACTTTAGAGCCACTTGCAAAACTCTGGGTGGATGAGTGGCAATCCCACTTTGAGTGCATTTTTAGGCTGAAATGAGGGGCATGGTGGTTCCATACACCGAAATTCCAGCCTAAAAACGCGCCAGAATGGGTAAGTCAATCGCCGCTCATGAGTTTTGCAAGTGACTCTTTATACTTCAACAAACATTGCCTTGCCTGAATTTTTCTTTCTTGATTCTGCACTCTTGGCTAGAGTGTGGAACTCATTATATATTTTTAATCCCTAGATCCTGCAAGTGTTTGTACGTGCAGAGTATAGGGTGTTGGTTTATATGGCGTATTTAAAAAACACGTGGTCACCTTATTGGTGATGAGTATTTTTTAAATAGTCCAGGTGAATCAATAGGTTGCGCTATGTATGTGTAAACACTTGCAAGGTCTAGGTAATCATCTAAATGAATAAAAGGGGAAATTATGAAATTATCAGAGGCTGTATCACAACTGCACAATGCGCGAGCTGCACATAAAGCTTGGGTAGCCCGAGCAGAAGCTCTGATTGTGGGTATAAACGTGAACAAAGAACATATTCCTATGCTACCCACAGACTGTATTTTTGGTCAATGGTATTATGGTTCAGGACAAATGCTGCGCAACCTCCCAGCCTATCATGCCATAGAAAAGTCACATGATGATCTTCACCGAATATACATGCACATCTTCAAACTTTTATTTGATGAACCTGACGTGTCCGCTTGGGGTGGTTTGTTTGGTCAACAAGCCAAAGTAAAGGCAGTGCAACTTAAAAAAGCAGAGGCATTGTTACCACGCCTGCAAAGTATCTCTGAAGAAGTTTGTGAACTATTGGAAACTTTAGAAAAACAACTTATCGAAACGGCAACACATCAAAGTAGCATGAAATAAACATTGGAGTCATGAGTTAAAAAATCGTTGCTTTAGAGCCACTTGCAAAACTCTGGGTGGATGAGTGGCAATCCCACTTTGAGTGCGTTTTTAGGCTGAAATGAGGGGCATGGTGGTTCCATACACCGAAATTCCGGTCTAAAAACGCGCCAGAGTGGGGAAGTCAATCGCCGCTCATGAGTTTTGCAAGTGGCTCTTTATAACGCCATTATTTTGTAATTATGCTTGCAAAGTAATCGGTGTGAACAATGGCATCGGGCAATCAAGCATGATAGCAATCAGGCGCACAACCTCTCTTTCTTCAACACTGACTCGACCATCACTCAAAACGCAAAATACCACAGCTTGAAGCAAACGTTTTTTATCTTCAAAGGAACAAAGATTCAATTTTTCTAAAGCTTTTACAACAGCCTTAAGGCTTGGTTTACCCATTGGTTTGCTTCGCTGTTCATCGGGGAAAAGACCTGCTACAGCCTGTTGCAATATCCGATTAGGTTTCCTTGTTGCCTCCATGCAACTGATTCTATCCAATAACAAAAAAACCTCGTTTTTCATTTGCTCAATGGCAATATATGTACGAGAAGATTGTTTACCCTTTAAGCCAAAATGACGTAAGAAATTTTGATACAATAAGTATTCAAATAATGACACGCTACGGTTAGCAGTAATGAGTTTTTTTAAGGTGTTCAAAAATACCCGCTGTTGGGCAAGGCTGAATACTGTAAGCTGAGGTGAAACTATATCCAAAAGAGGCAGCTTCAGTTCCGCCTTCATGTTGGGCATCAAATGTCGAATACGCAATACTTCTGCCAAAGCTTGAGAAGAATCCACACGCAAAATCATTCGTATTTGTTCTCGCGATATATCCTTACCCTGATCTAAAAGTAAAAAATATGTCATACATTTGGCAACAAATGCATCACTCAATTGATCATGAATATCCTCTGGTATTTGTTGTAAAAGCAAGTGCGCGTGGCTTAAATGTTGAGCATCGGGTTCACCAATCGTTTGCATCACTTGGTCTACATTGTATTGCAGTGCCTCCGCATTGGGTGGTGGTGAAAACTGGCTTACTGCATATTCTTGATTTTGAAAACGTACTTTTGATTCATCAATTTTAACAATCTCTCCCCTAAACCTTGGATCAATACGCTGAATACGAGAGATAAGTGGCGGATGACTAGCCCACCAGTTGCTTTGCCACCACACCTTCATCGCTTCGCCAAAAAATAAATGGCTAACCTGTTGCACTTCGGGAAGATTCAAGCGCGACCCAGCTTGGTAGCCACCTATCACTTTAAGTGCATTGCCAATACCTTCAGGGTTGCGTGTAAACTGCACTGCTGATGCATCAGCCAAGTATTCACGCTGCCGTGACATTGCTGCTTTGATAAAATCTGCAGCCAACATACCCAGCATGCCAACGGTGAAAAACAACATACCTGATAACATAAGCACAGGGTGAGAGCCACGCCTTTGTCCCGATAAGCTCGTCGATGAGCGTCCAGCTATCATCAAAATACCGAGGTCTGAAATCATGGTGATACCGTGCAACAACCCCATCATTTTCATTTTAATGCCTGTATCTCCATCAATACCTTCGCCAAAATTGATAGGGTAGCCACTTTGTCATAGCATGATTTTTTCCTAAAAAACAAATAACCAAACAAAAGAAGCTACCCATGAATGAAATAATGCGCATCCTATCGCCAATAAGCAATACTTTGGATTCAAAAACATTCAAACAGCTTAAAGTAATCACCGAGGCAGCACTCTCTATGACGGGACGAGTGACGATGCTGGGGTTATCTCGCTGGTCAGGTGATGGTGGAAGTTATCGAACGGTTCAACGCTTTTTTGGTCTACTGAATATAGCATGGATGAAAATGAATTGGCATTTATGCCGCTCTTTTCTGCAAGATAAAGACGATGTTATTTTACTCGCGGGTGATGAAGTCACCGTTACTAAAAGCGGCAAGAAAACGCATGGTCTGGACTTTTTTTTTCTTCCGTTCAAGGGCAAGTTGTGCCAGGACTGTGCTTCCTATGCATTAGCCTGATTAGTGTAAAGCGTCGCAAATCTTTTCCATTGCAGATGCACCAGTTAATCAAAAAAGAGCTGACAGGCTGCTCAAAGTATCGCGAAATAAGCACCGAAAAAGAAATTTCTAAAAGCGATGAAAAAACAGTAAAAAAACGAGGTCGCCCCAAAGGAAGAAAAAACTTTAATCGCCGTGATGTTGAGTTATCACCCTATATGACTGTTTTACAAGAGAAAATAAGGGAAGTTAAATCACTTATTTCTGATTCATGTGTGCCAAAGTACTTTCTTTTTGATGGCGAGTTAGGCAATAATTTTGCCTTGCAGATGGTGAGGCAGGTCAATTTGCACCTGATTTGTAAACTACTTACATTGAGCGGGTATGTTTTATCATTTTCTTGGTTATTTTATCCTTATAAATCAATGAGATAAGGATATACATCACGATTCTGATTATCCTACGAATTTCAATCTACAACCAACTTAAGCAAAAAGTTGAAAATCGATACCGTAATTTTCATTAAATGACTAAATGATTCGGTCATAAAAGGCTGTTTTTATTCAATATTTTGAGAACAAACATCATCCGACATCAATTTTAAATCATTTTTTTAAAAAAGATACCCGCTCAATGTAAGAAACTACGTTATAATTCTCAGCTTTATTTGCCTTGGCAGGGTGAATATTCAGGACGTGGGCGTAAACGGATTTATGGCGAACGGTTACTGCCGCAAAAAATATCTAATGAATATCGCGTGCATGAAACGTGTGAGGATGGTGTACTTACAGAATACTTTCAAATTGAGGCACGGCACAAAAAGTTTCCAGATGCATTGAATGTTGTCATTATAAGAAAAACGTCAGTGAGCAGTGGGAAAACAGCTCATGTTATTTTGTTTAGCTCTGATCTTGCATTGGGATGGGATAAAGTCGTTGATTATTATCGTTTGCGCTTCCAAATTGAATTCAATTTCCGTGATGCTAAACAATATTGGGGACTGGAAGATTTCATGGTTGTAAAAGAAGCCAAGGTTCGAAATAGCGCATGTTTTTCAATGTTTATGGTTAATATGGCATACGCATTAATCGCTCAGAATGACGGAAAAGTCGGCAGAAGTATGCACGATGTGAAGGTGTGGTTTCTGGCGCGCAAGCAGGTACAAGAAACATTAAAATTATGTGGGGAAAATGCCGAACGTATTTTTATTAACGAACTGATTGATAAAATTTCAATGAAATTCATGGTTAATACGAGCTGAATGCGCGCTATTTTGGCGAAGGTATTGCTCCATGCAATATATGACTAAACTCATGGGCAATGACGCCTTGCAACTCATCACGACTTAAAACTTCCATAGCCCCTCGCGTAATGGCTATAGCTGTATCTTTGTATGTATAACCTGCAGCAAAAGCATTGATGCCACGTTGTTCTAAAATAAAAATTGCAGGTGTCGGCACACCCGATGCAATGGCCATCTCTTCAATCACATTACGCAGTTGCCGTTCAAGCGGTTTTTGGGTGGCGCGTAAACGTGTGCCACCTAGCATTTGAGCTACCGCAATGCCTCCGCCTTGTTTAAGCTGATGAATTTTATACCAACTTCCTGCCAGAATAACAGACGTGGTCACAAGGCTGATGACAGCAAAAGCTTGCATATCCCAAAATTGAGCAGGTATTTCAATGTTGCGGGAAACCAAGGGTAAG
This sequence comes from Ghiorsea sp., assembly GCA_030949605.1. Taxonomy (GTDB): domain Bacteria; phylum Pseudomonadota; class Zetaproteobacteria; order Mariprofundales; family Mariprofundaceae; genus Ghiorsea. The sequence goes on along the minus strand of JAUZSH010000027.1, from coordinate 14,615 downwards.
AGATAAAGTGAAGCCATCGACACAGCATAAACAGCCACAATAATCATGAGTAGTGCCACACCAAATAAAACATACAACCAAAATGTGTTGCGTTTCGCATTGGCTTGATATTGAAAAAAATCCATCTACAACACGATTAAAAAGATATGCGAACGGGTTTTGCTTGTTTAGGATTACTCAGCTCAAAATAAATAGCTTCTGCAAAGTTAAACATGTTGGCAATCAGCACATCAGGAAACAATTGACGTTGCGTATTATAATTCATCACATCATCATTATAACGCTGTCTTGCAAATGCAATACGGTTCTCAGTAGACGTTAATTCCTCTTGAAGCTGGGCAATAGTCTCATTGGCTTTGAGATCGGGGTAAGCTTCGGTGAGTGCATTAAAGTTAAGCATAGCACCGCCCAAAGCAGATTCTGTGGCAATCAAAGACTGCATCGCTTGGGTGTTGGATGGATCACGTTTGGCGGCTTTCATGGCTGATGCCGCAGCATTACGCGCTGAAATGACAGCATCTAAGGTTTCTTTTTCATGCGTTAAATAAGCCTTGGCTGCCTCAACAATATTCGGAATAAGGTCGTACCTGCGATTAAGTTGCACATCAATTTGTGAGAAATCATTCTTAAAGATATTTTTATAACTCACCAAACGGTTGTATATCACCACAATCCAAACAATCAGAAAAATAAATATGCCAAAGAAAATCAATACAAATGTACCCAATGTCATGACAGTCTCCCTTCAGATCTTCAGTTTAAAAAATCAGTATGGCAGCTTCAAGTTTCAAGTGCAACATACGTCAAATGGCTATAAAGTGAAAACTTACAACACCTTCGCCAGAATGAACTGATAAGAATGGTGATTACATACGATTGCACTTATGATACAAATTCAGGACATTATGTCTCAGGATTATGGAGAAGAAAAGGTATGGAAAAAAGAATGGAAGCACTAGAAATAAAAATATCGTATCAAGAACACTTGATTCAAGAGTTGAATGAGGTGGTGGTAAGACAGCAAAGCCAAATGGATAAGCTGGAAAAATCAATTCATCAAATTCGAGAATATTTACGCGCTGGGGAAACGCATCAAAACACACAGGAAGTCGAAAGCCCACCACCGCATTATTGAAACTTGTGTAATGTGCATGCTTTTATAGTATGCGGCTGACTTCAAGTTCAGGAGGAAGTCCGTGTCTTCATTAACCCCACTTTCAGGAAATATTATTGAGGAAGCATATACATTTGATGATGTATTGCTTGTACCTCAGGCAAGCAACGTATTGCCTGCAACTGTGAGAACAACTTCTCGGTTTACCAATAAAATCACGCTCAATATCCCTGTGATTTCCGCAGCCATGGACACAGTGACCGAATCAGGCACTGCCATTGCCCTTGCCCAAGAAGGCGGTATTGGCGTGATTCATAAAAATTTAACACCCGAACAACAAGCTGATGAAGTACGTAAAGTGAAGCGTTATGAGGCGGGTGTGGTGCAAGAGCCGTTAACAGTGCGTGAAGATATGACTTTGGAAGAGGTGCGTAATCTCGCACTGTCTTGTGGTTTTTCGGGTTTTCCAGTCTTAGATGGACATGGTAAATTAAGTGGTATTATTACCAACCGCGACATTCGTTTTGAAAATGATACACGCAAACATGTATTGGATATGATGACCAAACGAGAAAACCTTATCACCATTACTTCAGGCACAAGCATTGAAAAGTGCAAACAACTCTTCCGTGAACACCGCATTGAAAAGCTACCTATGGTCAATCAAAAAGGTGAGTTATGCGGTATGATGACAGTCCGTGATATTGAAAAGGCATCGGAACATCCCAATGCTGTGCGTGATGATTTGGGTAGGCTTTTGACTGCTGCTGCGATGGGCGTTGGCGAAAAAGAGGTTGCACGTTTTAAAGCATTGTATGAAGCGGGTGTGGATGCGGTGATTGTGGATACAGCGCACGGGCATTCGCAAGGTGTGATTCAACAAATTGCTGACTTGAAAAACAATATGGTGATGATGTACAAATCATTGGTGGCAATATTGCCACAGCCGAAGCTACCAAAGCATTGATTGATGCGGGTGCGGATGCGGTGAAAGTGGGCATTGGGCCAGGTTCGATTTGTACGACACGTATGGTGGCAGGTGTGGGTGTTCCTCAATTGTCAGCGATTATGGCATGTGCCAAGATGGCTGCGGATGCTGGTGTGCCAGTGATTGGTGATGGTGGTATTAAATTCTCGGGTGACTTTGCCAAGGCAATCGCTGCGGGGGCATCAACATGTATGTTTGGCTCTATGTTTGCAGGCACAGATGAAGCACCGGGCGAAAAGATTTTGTTCCAAGGGCGCACCTATAAATCTTACCGTGGTATGGGTTCGATTGGCGCGATGGAATTGGGTAGTAAAGACCGCTATTTCCAAGGTGACGTGGATGAAGCGATGAAACTTGTGCCTGAAGGTATTGAAGGGCGGGTGGCATACAAAGGTCCGATTGGTGATACTTTGCATCAACTTGTTGGTGGTTTAAGGGCATCCATGGGTTATATCGGGGCAGCAACGATTGAAGATATGCACAAAAGAGCCAAGTTTGTTCGTATTACGGGCGCAGGTTTGCGTGAATCACATGTGCATGATGTGATCATCACCAAAGAAGCGCCCAATTATCGGATGGAGTCTTGATTGATGAGTGATAGTAAAGATAAGATTCTCATTCTTGATTTTGGCTCACAATACACACAATTGATTGCACGCCGCGTGCGTGAAGCGGAAGTCTTTAGTGAAATTCATCCATGGGATATGGATGAAGCTGCCATCAAGGCATTTCAACCATCAGGCATTATCCTTTCGGGTGGCCCGAATTCGGTGAATGACGAAGATACTTTTGCAGCGCCCGCATGGGTGTTTGAAATGGGTGTGCCTGTGTTGGGCATTTGTTTTGGTATGCAAACTATGGCGGCGCAATTGGGCGGCACTGTTGAAGAAGGTGTTACACGTGAATTTGGTTATGCCGAACTTGTCACATCAGGTGATTCAAACTTGTTGCGCGGTATTGAAGATAAAGATGGTGGTTTGCTTGATGTATGGATGAGCCACGGTGATAAAGTCACCATGCTTCCTGAAGGTTTTAAAATTATTTGTAGCAATGATGCCACGCCGATTGCAGGTATGGCGGACGAATCGCGCAAGTTTTATGCCCTGCAATTTCACCCCGAAGTCACCCATACCAACCAAGGCACGGCAATTTTATCACGTTTTGTGCATGAGATTTGCGGGTGCTCGCGTGATTGGAATATGCCGCATTATATTGATGAGGCAGTAGCAAAAATCAAAGCCCAAGTGGGTGATGAAGAAGTTATTCTTGGTTTGTCGGGTGGTGTGGATTCATCAGTGGCAGCAGCCTTGTTGCAACGTGCGATTGGTGATAAGTTGACCTGTATTTTTGTCGATAATGGTTTGCTTCGCTTGAATGAAGGCAAACAGGTGATGGAGATGTTTGCGGGCAATTTGGGTGTAAAAGTTGACCGTGTGGATGCTGAAGATGTGTTCCTCAATGCTTTGGCGGGTGTGTCTGACCCTGAAGAAAAACGTAAAATTATTGGGCGCGAATTTGTGCATGTGTTTCAAGATGAAGCAGAGCGTTTGCCCAATGCCAAATGGTTGGCACAAGGTACGATTTACCCTGATGTGATTGAATCTGCGGGTGGGAAAAATGGCAAAGCAAAAACCATCAAGAGTCACCATAATGTCGGTGGGCTTCCTGATACGCTTCACCTTAAACTACTTGAGCCATTGCGTGAATTATTCAAAGATGAAGTGCGCGAATTGGGTGTGGCTTTAGGTTTGCCACGTGAAATGGTATACCGTCACCCGTTCCCCGGTCCTGGTTTAGGTGTACGCATTTTGGGTGAAGTGAAAAAAGAATATACCGAATTGTTGCGTAGGGCTGATGCGATTTTCATTGAAGAGCTGCGTGCATCAGGCTGGTATGACAAAACCGCGCAAGCATTTGTGGTGTTTTTGCCTGTTAAGTCAGTGGGCGTGATGGGTGATGGGCGTACGTATGAGTGGGTTGTATCACTGCGTGCGGTGGTGACACAAGATTTTATGACGGCACATTGGGCGGAACTTCCATACAGCTTGTTAGGCAAAGTATCCAATCGAATTATCAATGAAGTTCGTGGCATTAACCGTGTGGTTTATGATGTGTCGGGTAAACCACCAGCAACGATTGAGTGGGAATAAATTCATCATACCTAGATCCTGCAAGAGGTTGCGCTATGTATGTGTAAACACTTGCAGGGTCTAGGTCATATATATATATAAATAAAAAGAGGTGAGTATGAATATTAAATTGGTAATGGTTGCGGTGGTCGCGCTAGGATTGACAGCTTGTAATCAAGCGTCCCATGAAACAACAGAAGTGACTTTGGATACAGAGTCGAAAAAATTCAGTTATGCCATTGGCATGGATACAGGCAAGCAGTTGAAGAGTCTTGATGCTGGCATTGATGCCGAGGCGTTTGCTTTGGCTATATCTGATGTGTTTGATGGCATTGAACCCAAACTTGCAGAAGATGTGGCTGCTAAAATTAAACAAGAATTTTTTCAAAGGAAACAACAAGAAAAAATGGACGAGCGTAAGAATGCAGCTGTTAATAACAAAGCTGAAGGTGAGGCTTTCTTAGTTGAAAATGAGAAAAAGATGGCGTTAAAGTGACAGCTAGCGGTTTACAGTATGAAGTGATCACTATGGGTGATGGCGCAAAACCGAAACCTGAGAATACCGTTAAAGTGCATTACAAAGGTACAACGATTGATGGGGAAGAGTTTGATTCATCGTATTCGCGTGGTCAACCTATTTCATTTCCTTTAAATGGTGTGATTAAAGGCTGGACAGAAGGTGTGGCTTTGATGCCAGTGGGCAGTAAGTTCCGTTTCTTTATTCCATCTGAGTTGGCTTATGGTGAGCGTGGTGCGGGTGCAAAAATTGGCCCCAATTCAACACTTATTTTTGAAGTTGAATTGTTAGCGATTGAAAAATAACTAACTGTTGATGCGAACATTGCGTTTAGGGATTGTATTGTGCTGCGCCTTGCTTTTGACAAGCAAGGCGTTTGCCATTGAATTTGAAGTATATCAATCGTCATACAAACCTTTAAATATGGCTTTTTTGATGGCATCGCAACATCAATATGCTGAACAAGTGCAAAGCTTGAGCCAAACCATTAATCATGACTTGGATTCAAGCCGTTCTTTTCAATCTTTAGATCCGCTAAGTTACTTGGTGAATGCTGAGGATGTGTTGCAGGGTGTAGATTATGCGGATTGGCGTATGATTGGCACCGATATTCTGGTGGTGACAGAGCTTGTCAAACAAACACAGGGTTGGGCCGTCAACTTGAAAATCTATAATCCCTTTTCGAGAAAATTATTGAGCCAGCAGTCACTTTCCCAGCATGATGAGGTGATTGGTCGTCATTTTGGGCATCGTATTGCTGATTATATTTACAATCAACAAACAGGTCTGCCCAGCTATTTCACATCTCAAATTGTGTTTGTGCATCGAAAAAAGGATGTGTCTGATTTGATGATGATGGATCACGACGGAGAAAAGATGTCTGTGGTTGGACAAGGTTTTAACCTTTTGCTTTCACCTGACTTATCACCAGATAGATCTACGATTGTCTTAAATACCTATGTGAACAATCGACCAAGGCTTGAATTATTTGATACTCAAAGTGGACAAAGAAAAAAGTTGGCTCAATTTAAGGGTTTGAATAGCACACCTGAATTTTCTGCAGATGGTCGTTTTATTGCGGCTGTCTTTTCATACACAGGTAATAGCGAAATTCATATTTATGATTTGGAAAAGAAAACGTGGAAGCAATTTACACACAATCAAGCGATTGATACCACACCAACGTGGTCGCCTGATGGCAAGTGGATTGCTTTTACCAGCAACCGAAGTGGCTCGCCTCAAATTTACATAAAATCTATCGAAAATGGTGAGGTTCAACGTATTAGTCTTGAAGCCAATTACAATACTTCACCTGTATGGGCTCCCATTGGCGATAGAATTGCATTTGTGACTAAAAAAGATTGGGAATATGCTATTGCGACTGTACATGTGGATGGTAGTGGTCTACGTTATTTGGCAACAGGACAGCGCATTGAGTCACCAACGTGGTCACCCAATGGGCAAATGATTTTGTATGCCGCTGAAGAGCATGGGCAAAAAAGTATATATAATGTTCCGATTTGGGGCGGGGAAGCCAAACGTATGACACCACAACACTTTAATGCATCTGATCCAACGTGGGTAAGATAGTTATGTTTGATGCTGTATTGGTTGTTTGTGTTGGTAACATATGCAGAAGCCCTATGGCGGAGTATATGTTTCGCGATGCACTTTTAAAGCGAGAAAAAAAGGTTAAGTTTGCGTCCGCAGGTATTGCAGCACTGGTTGATCATGCTGCAGATAAGACTGTGAAAACATTGATGTTGGATAAAGGTATTGATGTGTCAACACATCAAGCGAGGCAATTAACACGGGAAGTGAGCACGGGTTTTGATTTGATTTTAGTCATGGAAGCTGGGCATGTTCGCGCAGTTGAGCAGATGATTCCTGAGTCATGTGGTAAAGTTCACTTGTTGGGAAAATGGAATCAAAATGAAGAGATTGCTGATCCATATCGGCAGTCGGAGGCGCATTTTAAGGCCTCACTGTCTGCCATAGAGCGTGGTGTACAAGGGTGGCGTAAATATTTATGAAAAAATGGGGTTTACAGTGAGTTACATGCGGTTGTTGTTTGTGATGTTTTTATCGACGTTGTTAACGGGATGCTTTTTGGCACCTGGCTTAAATATGAACACAAGTCCTTACAGCGTTAATGATGCGGATAGAGGTGATTTTCGTGAAGGTGTAACGATTCAGCCTATTAATGCTGCATTGGTTGCGGATCAGATGAAAAGTTATCAAAAATCTATTTTGAAGCAATTACCAGAAGTGCTGGATGCAGATATTGATAATTATGAATACCGTATTGCAGCCAGAGATATTTTAAAAGTTACGGTATGGGATCACCCTGAGCTAACTTCTCCTGCTGGGGTAAGTCTTAATGCTGCGGGCTCAGGTAATTTGGTGCGTAAAGATGGTACGATATTTTACCCTTATGTGGGTGTTTTACCCGTGGCTGGAAAAACAGTTGAAGAAGTTCGCCAAGCACTAAGTGATGGTTTGAGCAGCTATATTGAAAATCCACAATTGGATATTACGGTTTCATCATACCGAAGCCAGTTGGTTTATGTCACAGGGCAAGTGACAACTTCTGGTTTTCTGCCGATTACCGATCAACCTTTAACGGTTGTGGATGCAATTGCTCAATCTGGAGGTTATACGGCTACAGCTGATATCCAACATGCGACACTAACGCGTGATGGTGTCAGTTATAATATTGATCTGTTTTCTTTGTATGAACGGGGCTACTCTCAACTCAATGTATTACTGAAAGCGGGTGATGTGTTAAATATACCAAACAATGAATTGAATAAGGTGTTTGTATTGGGAGAAGTGAGCAAGCCTGCAACATTGTTTGTTAATAATGGGCAGTTGACTTTGGCTGAAGCTATCTCGGATACCAATGGTTTTGGCGCATCCTCTAATCCAGGTCAAGTGTATGTGATTCGGGGTAAGCGCAGCCAAGTGAATGAAGCACACTTGGCTGATCGTTACCAGCAGCTTGCAAGTTTGGAGATTTACCATTTGGATGCAACTTCGCCTGATGCTTTGTTCGTCGCTGACCAATTTAGACTTCAAGCGCGTGATGTGGTGTATGTATCACCAACAGCATTGGGTCGTTTCTCTAGAGTGTTTGCGCAAGTCGGTAGTATTATCAATACCACGGCTCAAACAGTTATCCTGCAAAGAACATTAGCACCGTAAGGAGATGATGATGCGTAATAATAAACAAGAGTCACATGAATCCTATGCAGAGCAAGAAGATGAGATTGATTTGGCTGAATACTTTGGTGTTCTTCTCGAAGGGAAATGGTTGATTATAGGCATTGGTTTTGTCGCTGCTTTGATGGCAGGGCTGTATGCTCAACTGGCGACACCTGTGTATCAAGCTGATGTGTTGTTGCAAGTTGAAGAAAAACAAGCGCCGCTTGGTGGTGGTGACTTGTTGGACTTGCTTGAAAGTAGTGGTGGTTCCACGGCTACCGAGATTGAGATTATGCGTTCGCGCTCAGTGATGGGGCAAGTTGTTGATGATTTGCAATTGGATATTGTGGTCATGCCCAAGCAATTCCCAGTGGTGGGTGGGTATTTTTTAAGATCGCACCAAGATGAAGATCTGCGTTTACCTGTATTGGGTTTGCAAGGTTATGCATGGGGTGGAGAAAGTATCCGTGTTGATCAATTTGACGTGTCTGAACATTACGTTAACCGTAGTTTCATGCTAAGGAAGCTAGAGGATCAATACTTCCAACTGCTGGATAATGAAGAGAAAATTATTTTACAAGGCGAAGTTGGAAAGTTAGCCGTAGATTCGTCACAGCAGATTCGGTTGTTTGTCAGTGAATTGACGGCTCATGCCGGTACATCATTTGTACTCTTAAAACAAAGAAAAGAAGATGTTATTGCGAGCTACTTGCGGGGCTTATCCATTGCGGAGAAAGGAAAAGGTACAGGTATTGTTTCGCTGGCTTTTTCAAATGCATCACCAGCATTGACACAGCAATTTTTGGATAGCCTGGCCAATCATTATTTACGACAAAATGTGGAGCGGAAGTCAGAACAGGCCAAGCTTTCATTGGCCTTCTTACAACACCAATTACCACAAGTGCGCGGTCAATTGGAAGCGGCTGAAACGCGAATGAATGAGTACCGCTTGCAAAGCGGTTCAGTTAACTTATCCATAGAGACTCAAACCTTATTATCTCAAGTTGTTGTTTTTGATAAAGAATTATCGGCTTTGGATATGGAGCGAACAGATTTATCGCAACGCTTTACAGACAATCACCCTTTAATGCAAGCTTTAACAGAAAAGTATCAGAGATTACTTGATGAGAAAGGTGATATTGAATTGCGTGTCAAAAGATTGCCTGAAACTGAGCAAGAGTTGTTGACGCTGATGCGTGATGTGAAGGTTAATACAGAATTGTACACATTCCTCTTAAATAAATCGCAAGAGTTGAAGGTGGTTGAAGCGAGCACAGTCGGCAATGTACGCATTTTGGATTATGCCGTACTCCCTTATGAGCCCATTAAACCAAAAAAATCCATGATTGTGGCATTGGGTTTGATGCTGGGTTTGTTTCTAGGCATTGTGTTTGTATTTGTGCGTAAAGCTATGCATCAAGGCATTGAAGACCCAAATTTGGTTGAGCGTAAACTTGGCATATCTGTGTTTGCGACTATTCCGCGCTCTGATTTACAGGTAAGGCTGCATAAAACCATGCGTCAGGGTAAAGGTGAAAACGGAGAAGCATTATTATCTGAGGTGGATAATACTGATTTGGCGATTGAAAGCTTACGCAGCTTACGCACCAATCTGCATTTTGCACTGATGGAAGCACCTAATAATATTGTTATGCTTACGGGGCCTGCACCAGGTCTAGGTAAGTCATTTGTGTCAGCTAACTTTGCGGCAGTTTTGGCATCTTCGGGGCAGCGCGTATTGCTTATTGATGGCGATATTCGCAAGGGTCATCTTCATGAGTATTTTGGATTGCAGCGCAAGCCAGGGCTGTCGGGTTATATTGCTGGAAATGTGACGTTGGAAGACGCGATTCATACCACAAGCATTGAGAATTTAAGTGTGATACCCACAGGGGTACTACCACCGAATCCTGCTGATTTGCTCATGAGTAATCGCTTTGATGAGCTCTTGGATCAGTTGGCGCAATCTTATGACTTGGTATTGATTGATACGCCACCTGTGTTGGCGGTGACTGATGCTGTATTGATTGGACGAAGGGCAGGTGTCAGCTTTATGTTGTTGCGTAGTGGCAAACATCCGATGCGAGAAATTGAGCAAGCCGTTAAACATATTGAACAAGCTGGTATTGAGCTTAATGGCTTTATTTTTAATGATATGATGCCCAAGCGATCGTTGTATGGGTATGGTAATTACCATTATCAATATGCATATAAAAAAGAAGATTAATGGTTTGTGAGGTATGTATGACAACGGCACATCAAAGCTCAAATGTCACTTGGCATCAAGGTGAAGTGACGCGAGAAAATAAGGACGCACGGAATAAGCATAAAGGTGCTGTATTGTGGTTCACGGGTTTATCAGGGTCTGGTAAATCAACTTTAAGTCATGCTGTTGAACATAAGCTGTTTCAAATGGGTGTACATACAACCGTGTTGGACGGAGATAATGTGCGGCATGGCTTATGTGGCGATTTAGGTTTTTCGGATGTCGCAAGGCGAGAGAATATTCGCCGAGTTGGTGAAGTGTCTAAATTGTTTGTAGATGCAGGTGTGATTGTCTTAACCGCTTTTATTTCTCCTTTTCGTGAAGATAGGCAGGTGGTAAGAAAGCTGCATCAAGAGGGCGATTTTATCGAAGTATATTGTGCTGCGAGTTTAGAAGCTTGTGAAACCCGTGATGTCAAAGGTTTGTATGAACGAGCGAGAAAAGGTGAGATTAAAGATTTTACAGGTATATCCTCACCGTATGAAGCACCTGAACAAGCGGAAGTTGTGGTGGATACTGGGAGTTTAGAGTTAGAAGCTTGTGTGGAAAAAGTGATGATGTATTTGCAAAATAAAGGTGTGATTAAAGCATGAGTCATTTGAAGGCCGTCATTCTTGCGGGAGGTTCAGGTACACGCCTTTGGCCAATGTCGCGTCAGCAGTTGCCTAAGCAGTTTTTAAAGCTGGGTGGTGAGGAGTCTTTGCTTGCTGCAACCATTTCTCGCCTCAACCCTAAAGTAAAACAAGATGATGTGTGGGTGGTGACCAATGAAGCACATGCTACTGGCGAAGCATTTTCAGAACTTAACCATTTGCATACAATTTTAGAACCGTGCGCACGAAATACCGCCCCTGCGATTGCCTTAGCAGCGGCATTACTCCAAGACAATGGGGAACAAGGTGCTGCTGACCCAATCATGTTGGTATTGCCAGCTGATCATTTGATTCAAGATATTTCTGCGTTTCATCAAGGTTTAGATAAAGCGATTGCAGCCGCAGAGCAAGGCAAGCTGGTGACCTTTGGCATTGTACCAGAGCATCCCGATACGGGTTTTGGTTATATTCAAGCGGATGTGAATCAAGAACATGAAGCCTTTGCTGCCAAACGGTTTACGGAAAAACCTGACTTAAACACCGCAAAATCATTCTTGGATGAGGGTGGTTATTTTTGGAATTCAGGTATGTTTGTCTGGAAAGCATCGGTGATTCTCTCTGAGCTTAAAAAACACGCACCGAAAACCTATGATGTGGTCAAAGCCATGCAACAAGCTTGGCAAGGTGGCGAACCATGGCAAGAGGTTGTGCGTCATCAATTTCAGAATATGCCAGCGGATTCTATTGATTATGCCGTGCTTGAGCCATCAGATAATGTGGTGGTGGTTCCAGTGTCTATGGGTTGGTCGGATGTAGGAAGTTGGGATGCTGTATTTGATATTACGGATAAAGATGACTATAACAATGCGGTGAGTGGTCATGCTATTGCGATTGACTGTAAAAACAGTTTGATTCGGAGCGAGTCACGATTGATTGCTGCGGTAGGGCTCCAAGATATTATTGCTGTGGAAACCGCTGATGCTATTTTATTGTGTCCTCGTGGTGAGAGCCAACGGGTGCGTGAAATTGTTGATGTAATTAAGGCATCAGGTGGTTCAGAATATCTTGAGCATGTGACTGTACAACGCCCTTGGGGTAGCTATACTGTATTGGAAAATGCAGTGGGTTATAAGATGAAGCGGATTGAAGTGAATGTAGGTGCAAGCTTGAGTTTGCAGCGGCATCAGCATCGCTCCGAGCATTGGGTGGTATTGTCGGGTACAGCAACTGTAACACGCGATGATGAAGTGATCATGGTTGCTAAGAATGAAAGTACATATATCCCGATTGGTGTAAAACACCGTTTGGCGAATAAAGGAAAAATGCCATTGCAAATGATTGAAGTGCAGGTCGGTGATTATTTGGAAGAAGATGATATTGAAAGATTTGATGATATTTATGGGAGAGACCATTGCGTAAAATTGCGCTGATTACAGGTGTCACGGGTCAAGATGGTTCTTATTTGGCTGAGTTTTTATTGGAGAAAGGATATATAGTACATGGTATCAAGCGCCGTGCTTCATCTTTTAATACCCAGCGTGTGGATCATATCTACCAAGACCCCCATGTGGATAACCGAAACTTCATTTTACATTATGGTGATTTGACGGATTCATCGAATCTGACCCGCATTATTCAAGAAGTGCAGCCTGATGAAGTGTATAATCTTGGCGCACAGTCACACGTTGCGGTAAGTTTTGAATCACCCGAATATACGGCTGATGTGGATGCTCTAGGCACGTTGCGATTACTAGAGGCGATTCGTTTGTTAGGTATGGAAAAGAAGGTGAAATTTTATCAGGCTTCAACGTCTGAACTGTTTGGTGAAGTTCAAGAAACACCACAAAAGGAAACTACGCCATTTTATCCGCGTTCACCCTATGCTGTGGCTAAGATGTATGCCTATTGGATTGTGGTCAACTACCGTGAATCGTATGGTATGTATGCTTGTAATGGTATTTTGTTTAACCATGAATCACCGCGCCGTGGTGAGACTTTTGTAACGCGTAAAATTACCCGTGGTTTAGCCAATATTGCCCAAGGTTTGGAGCAATGTTTGTACATGGGAAATATGAATGCGCTGCGTGATTGGGGTCATGCTAAGGATTATGTGCGTATGCAATGGATGATGTTGCAGCAAGATGAGGCTGATGATTTCGTGATTGCCACGGGTGTGCAGTATTCCGTACGCCAGTTTATCGAATGGTCGGCTAATGAATTGGGGCTCACGATTACTTTTGAAGGCAAAGGTTTGGATGAAAAAGGTATCATCACAGCGATTGAAGGCAATCAAACACCAGCTTTGAAGGTAGGCGATGTGGTTGTGCAAATTGACCCGCGTTACTTCCGCCCTGCAGAGGTTGAAACACTTTTGGGTGACCCGACGAAAGCCAAAGAAAAGCTTGGCTGGACACCTGAGATTACAGTGCAAGAGATGTGCTCAGAAATGGTGGCAGAAGATTTAAAAGTTGCCAAACGCCATGCTTTGTTGAAAGAGCATGGGCACGATATTCCTGTGTCTGCCGAGTAAGCGATGCGTAAAATAGCACTCATTTGTGGCATATCAGGGCAAGATGGGGCGCTGCTGACCAAGCTTTTGCTAACCAAAGGTTATAAAGTTGTAGGGCAAACAAGAAAGCTGCAAAGCAGTTATCCCAATTTGATGAAGTTAGGCTTGATGGAAAAGCTTGATGTTCTGGCATGTGATTTAATGGATAAAAAAGCCGTGAAAGAGATGCTGTTGGATGTCCAACCTGATGAAATATACAACCTGTCAGGGCAAAGTTCTGTTGGATTATCTTTTGAAAAACCCTTGGAAACATTTGAAAGCCACGTATTATCTGTGGCTAATGTATTAGAGATTATTAGAAGTGAAAAGTTAAGTGCTCGCTTTTTTAATGCGGGTTCGGGTGAGTGCTACGGCAGTTCGGATATTGCTATTGAAATTGGTATGCCTATGCAACCTGTAAGTCCTTATGCGATGGCAAAAGCAGCGGCATTGATGTTGGTTGAAAGGTACCGTGAAATTTATGGTATTTATGCGTGTACAGGTGTGTTGTTTAACCATGAGTCACCATTGCGAAGTGAGCGTTTTGTCACACAAAAAATCATTTCTTCCGCAATAAAAATATCTCAAGGTCAGATGGAAAAGTTAGAGCTTGGGAATTTGGATGTGATTCGTGATTGGGGTTGGGCAGAAGAGTATGTAGAAGCGATGTGGTTAATGCTTCAGCAAGATAAAGCAGAAGACTTTGTCATTTCAACAGGAGAACCAAATAGCTTGGAAGACTTTGTGAATGCGACCTTTAATGCATTAGGGCTAAAATGGTTAGATTATGTGTCATCGACTGAGAGATACATGCGCGGAAATGAAGTGCATTCAAACTATGGTAACCCGAAGGCATTTAAAGAGAAGACTGGATGGGCGGCAAGCCTAAAAATGAAAGGTGTTATTAAGAAGATGTTAGAGAGGCAAGTATGAAAGGTATAATCTTAGCAGGTGGTAGTGGCACGCGGCTTCATCCTTTAACGTTGGCAGTGAGTAAGCAGTTGATGCCAATTTATGATAAACCGATGATTTATTATCCACTATCAACCTTGATGCTTGCAGGCATTCGTGAGGTTCTTCTTATTTCAACGCCACATGATTTGCCTATGTTCAAACATGTGCTTAAGAGACGGTCCGCAGTGGGGCATGTCGATTTCATATGCTGAGCAGCCTAGTCCAGATGGTTTTGGCGCAAGCATATCATATTGGTAAAGATTTCGTTCAAGGTGAACCATCGGCGTTGATTTTGGGTGATA
>JAUZSH010000026.1 GCA_030949605.1 Ghiorsea sp. | reverse complement strand
TTAGACATCTTTCCTAAATAACGTGATTCTCTTATTGGTTATTAACCCTACCTCAGATACACGGTCTGTGTATGATGTATGCATCATGAAACCCTACAAAGAAATCATCCACTGTAAGCCTCAAAAATTTTTGCGTATGACAGGAATAACGCAAAAAAACTTTTCAGATTTATATGATAAAGTAAAGCAATATATTGAAAATGAAAAGAAGCTTAACCCTCTGAAAAGGCGCGGTCTGAAAAGTTCTAGAGTATCATTGCAAGATTGTATCTTGTTAGCACTTTACTATATTCGCCACTATCCAACCTTTCAAGTTCTTGGCAATATTTTTGGAATACAAGAGTCCTACTGTCACAAGGTATATAGCCGTTATCTGAGGATCATAGCTAACGTTGAAAAACTTCCTAGTCGACTAGATCTTATTGATAATAAAAGGGAAACATTGATTGTAGATGTATCAGAACAACCCATAGAGCGTCCTGTAAAACATCAAAAACAATATTACTCAGGCAAGAAAAAAAGCCATACGATTAAAGCTCAAATCATAGCTTGCGCTACAACAGGAAAGGTTTTATCGGTTGTTTGTGCAAAAGGGAAAAAGCATGACTTCAGCGTATTTAAAGAAAGTCGCCTTCCTATTCACCCAAATTCTAAACTCTTAGCTGATTCAGGCTATCAAGGGCTTAAAAAATATCATGAGAACTCCATGACACCGATAAAAAAACAGAAAGGAGTTGAGCGTTCAAAGGAAGATAAGAGCTTCAATAAATCCTTATCAAAGAAGCGTATTCTCATTGAAAACATTAACCGATTTTGTAAAATATTCAGAATAGTCAAAGAGGTATATCGGGGGAAACACAAAAACTATGGCTTAAATTCTTACATTGAGCGGGTATCTTTTTTTTAAAAAATGATTTAAAATTGATGTCGGATCTTACATTGAGCGGGTATCTCTTTTTAAAAAAATGATTTAAAATTGATGTCGGATGATGTTTGTTCTCATCATATTGAATAAAAATAGCCTTTTATGACCGAATCATTTAGCCATTTAATGAAAATTACGGTACCGATTTTCAACTTTTTGCTTAAGTTGGTTGTAGATTGAAATTCGTAGGGTAATCAGAATCGTGATATATATCCTTATCTCATTGATTTATAAGGATAAAATAACCAATAAAACGATAAAACATACCCGCTCAATGTAAGTCGGATGATGTTTGTTCTCATCATATTGAATAAAAATAGCCTTTTATGACCGAATCATTTAGCCATTTAATGAAAATTACGGTATCGATTTTCAACTTTTTGCTTAAGTTGGTTGTAGATTGAAATTCGTAGGATAATCAGAATCGTGATGTATATCCTTATCTCATTGATTTATAAGGATGAAATAACTAATAAAATGATAAAACATACCCGCTCAATGTAAGTAAATTGGCGGGTCGTGGCGGCTTTAGTCAATATGAGATATGGGTTTATTTAGGAAAGATGTCTACGGTCTGTGTATGATGTATGCATCATGAAACCCTACAAAGAAATCATCCACTGTAAGCCTCAAAAATTTTTGCGTATGACAGGAATAACGCAAAAAAACTTTTCAGATTTATATGATAAAATAAAGCAACATATTGAAAATGAAAAGAAGCTTAACCCTCTGAAAAGGCGCGGTCTGAAAAGTTCTAGAGTATCATTGCAAGATTGTATCTTGTTAGCACTTTACTATATTCGCCACTATCCAACCTTTCAAGTTCTTGGCAATGTTTTTGGAATACAAGAGTCCTACTGTCACAAGGTATATAGCCGTTATGTGAGGATCATAGCTAACGTTGAAAAACTTCCTAGCCGACTAGATCTTATTGATAATAAAAGGGAAACATTGATTATAGACGTATCAGAACAACCCATAGAGCGTCCTGTAAAACATCAAAAACAAATATTACTCAGGCAAGAAAAAAAGCCATACGATTAAAGCTCAAATCATAGCTTGCGCTACAACAGGAAAGGTTTTATCGGTTGTTTGTGCAAAAGGGAAAAAGCATGACTTCAGCGTATTTAAAGAAAGTCGCCTTCCTATTCACCCAAATTCTAAACTCTTAGCTGATTCAGGCTATCAAGGGCTTAAAAAATATCATGAGAACTCCATGACACCGATAAAAAAACAGAAAGGAGTTGAGCGTTCAAAGGAAGATAAGAGCTTCAATAAATCCTTATCAAAGAAGCGTATTCTCATTGAAAACATTAACCGGTTTTGTAAAATATTCAGAATAGTCAAAGAGGTATATCGGGGGAAACACAAAAACTATGGCTTAAATTGGCGGGTCGTGGCGGCTTTAGTCAATATGAGATATGGGTTTATTTAGGAAAGATGTCTATTCAAAGGACTACCAGAAACAGCTTATGTACACACAACATCAAAAGCCTGTCGCTGTCGCTCCCCGCTACGTGGGAGTGACGGGTTTTAATCCAGCTGCGTAACGTCAGTTTTAAGGAACATCTGGCCAAGGGCTATTGCTTTTTTTCTGTGGCACACCTTCGATGAGGTTGTTTTTCTCGTCTAACATGTCCAAATATAAGCGTTCAACTTTTGCTCTTGCCCAAGGTGTTTTGCGTAGGAATGCAAGGCTTGATTTGATGGAAGGGTTCATATTAAAACAACGAATTTTGATATGGATTCCCAATTCACCCCATCCGTAGAATGAAACCAGTTCTTCCAATATTATTTTGAGTGTTACACCGTGCATAGGGTCTTGTTGAGTATGTTGATTCATGGTTGGTTAAACCTATAATGAAGTTGTAATAAGTAAAGGTTTACACCTGAGTTAGAATCTGTAATTCCTGCATTGGAAAGGTGGCGCGCTCTGGCAACTACTGCCCAGTGCTGATTAAGGCGAAAACCTAAGCCTGCAAAGGAGTTGAATTCAAAAGCGGTTGCTAAGCGACCTGTGCCACCTGGTTTTGAAAAGAGATGCGGTCCAAAACCAGCTTCTAAGAAAATATTTCCTATACCTGTGGATATATCTTGACTACGAAGCATAAGGTTTGAGGATATATGATAGGCTACATCACGACTGACTTTCCATTGGCTTGTGGCAATACCTAAATCCAAGAACGGTTCTTTGAAGTATTCTTCTAAAATTCCTAAAGAAGGGCTAATATGTTGAATGAAATCGACTTGAGTCCAGTTTTCAACATCAATACCATGTCCATAACTTATACCAACTTCGTTGAAGTTGAAAAGAGATGCTTTGGCGATACTGGGAAGACCTAAGCTCAGGCATAGCAGGCAAGGTAAAGCGAGTTTTTTCATCATTTGCATACTCATATGTCGTTATGATGAAGGTGGTGTTACAAAATCCTACTATTTATTTTGCGAATGAAATATAGGCTAAGTGTATGGTATTGGATAAAGTTGTAACACCACATTTAGAAATTTTATATCAAGATAAATATTTGGTTGCAGTAAATAAGCCTTCAGGGTTGTTGGTGCATCGCTCCATGATTGATAAATATGAAACCCGCTTTGCTCTGCAAATGGTGCGTAATCAAGTGGGGCAACATGTGTATCCTGCGCATCGCTTGGATAAACCAACATCAGGGGTTCTTTTATTTGCTTTGAATCCTGACATTGCCAAGCAAGTAGGTGGGCAGTTTGCAGCGCATACGGTTGAAAAGACTTACCTTGCCGTGGTGCGTGGTTTTACCGATGAACAAGGCATCATTGATTATGCCCTCAAAGAAGAGCTGGATAAAAAGAGCGACAGACAAGCCAAGCAAAATAAAGAGGCTAAAGATGCAGTGACGCATTACCAGCGGCTTGCCACAGTTGAACTTGATGAGCCAGTAGGCCGTTATGCCACTTCAAGATATAGTCTGGTTCGTTTAATGCCGAAAACAGGGCGTAAACACCAACTTCGGCGGCACTTCAAACATATCTTTCATCCCATCGTGGGCGACACCACGCATGGCGATGGTAAACATAACCAGATGTTTAGGGATAAGTTCAGTTGTCATCGCTTACTACTGGCTGCAACATGCTTAAGCTTTGAGCATCCAGTATTTCAAGAGAGGATAAGCATTGAAGCTGGTTTGGATGAAAGCTTTGCCTCTGTGTTGCATCATCTGAACTGGCTGGACAATGTAGATTGATGGATCGAATGCCTTGGTTTTCAGGGGGCATGTGTTTCCCCCCTAATTTTTTCTGTATTCTTTTCATCAGGCTCGCAAACGACTAGCTTGCGCCAAGATGAAGTTTTAGTTTAAGATTGAAAAGTATGGAGAATATATGCGCTACGATTGGACAGTGGAAGAAATTGAGAAGTTATTTGCGCTTCCGTTTAATGATTTAATGTTTCAAGCCCAGCAAGCGCATCGCGCTAATTTTGATGCCAATGAAGTGCAACTTTCAACCTTGCTTTCCATTAAAACAGGTGGTTGCCCAGAAGATTGTAAATATTGTCCGCAGTCATCACGCTACAACACCGATTTAGAATCGGAATTGTTGATGAAGAAAGAAGAAGTGATGAAAGCTGCGAAAATTGCCAAAGAAAAAGGCGCATCGCGCTTTTGTATGGGTGCAGCATGGCGTGAGCCTAAAGGTAGAGCATTTGATTTGGTCTTGGATATGATTCGTGAAGTGAAAGCCATGGATATGGAAGCATGTGCCACATTGGGTATGTTGGATGCCGAGCAGGCTAAAAAACTCAAAGCTGCTGGTTTAGATTATTACAATCATAACATTGATACCGACCCCGAATTTTATAAAGACATCATTTCCACCCGCACTTTCGATGACAGGCTAAACACCTTAAAAAATGTACGCAGCCAAGGCATGAGCGTATGTTGTGGTGGTATTGTGGGCATGGGAGAAGCTGTGCGTAATCGGGCAGGTATGATTGTCCAACTTGCGCGTATGGAGCCGCATCCTGAATCTGTGCCAATTAATATGTTGGTGAAAGTGGAAGGAACTCCCATGGCAAATGTGGAAGACTTGGATAACTTTGATTTTATCCGCACTATTGCTGTGGCAAGAATTACTATGCCAAGCTCTCATGTGCGTTTATCGGCTGGTCGTGAAGTCATGAGCGAAGAAATGCAATCCTTGTGTTTCTTGGCAGGTGCAAACTCGATTTTTTATGGTGAGAAGCTGCTCACCACGGGCAACAATGAAGCTGAGCAAGACAGGGCATTTTTTGCCAAGTTAGGTATTCGTCCTGAAGAAAAGGCGACACCATCATCTCGTCGTATGGCTGATGCAGTAGAAGGTACGAAGGAGGCAGTTCATGTCTGATAAACCTTGGGGTGGCCGTTTTGAGGCACCGACAGATGCATTTGTAGAAGCTTTTAATGCTTCCACACATGTTGATGCGCGTATGTATGCTGAAGATATTGCAGGTTCTCGCGCCCATGCCACCATGCTTACGGCGCAGGGCATTTTAAGTGAAGAAGATTTGACGTTGATTCTTGATGGCTTGAATCAAGTGGAAAAAGAAATTGAATCGGGTGAATTTGAGTTTTCCATTGCCCTTGAAGATGTGCATATGAACATCGAAAAACGCCTGACCGACATCATTGGTGATGCAGGTAAACGCTTGCACACTGCGCGTTCACGCAATGACCAAGTGGGTACGGATACTCGCCTTTATTTAAGAAAACGCACCGAAGCCTTGATGATTCGCATCAAACATTTGCAGGGTGTATTGGTCAAACTTGCGGATGAACATGCGGCAACAGTCATGCCAGGGTTTACCCACTTGCAAACCGCACAGCCTGTCACCTTTGGGCATCATTTGCTGGCTTATGTGGAAATGTTTAGCCGCGATTATGCACGCTTTGATGATGCGAAAACACGCATGAACCAATGTCCGTTAGGTTCTGCGGCATTGGCAGGCACGACTTTTCCGATTAACCGTGAACAAACGGCTGAACTCTTAGGTTTTGATGCACCGTGCGCCAATTCGTTGGATGCAGTGTCTGACCGTGATTTTATTATGGAGTTGTTGTCTTCAGCTTCGATTTGCTCCATCCATTTATCCCGCTTTTCCGAAGAATTGATTTTGTGGATGAGTGCTCAATTTGGTTTCATTGATTTACCCGATGCCTTTTGTACTGGCTCATCCATTATGCCGCAAAAGAAAAACCCTGATATGCCTGAATTGGTGCGGGGCAAAGCTGGGCGGATTGTGGGTGCATTGATGAGTATCTTGATGACCATGAAATCACTTCCTTTGGCATACAACAAAGATATGCAGGAAGATAAAGAAGCCATTTTTGATGCCTTTGATAACCTTGAGGGCTGTTTGCGAGTGTTTGGTGATATGTTGCCTGGCTTAAAAGCCAATATTGGTAATATGCACAAGGCAGCAGGAAGTGGGTTTTCCACAGCTACCGATTTGGCAGATGCTTTGGTTCGTGCAGGCGTACCCTTCCGTGATGCCCATGAAATTGTGGGTAAATCCGTGGCGTATTGTATCAAAGAAAACATCGAACTGCATGAAATGAAAGCATCTGCATGTGCTGATATTGATGGACGTTTAACCATTGCGATGGTGCAAGTTTTATCGGTGGAAACTTGTGTGGCCGCCCGCAACCATACGGGTGGAACTGCGCCTGAGCAGGTGCGGTTGCAATGCGCCAAATGGGTGAAACAATTAAACGATTGATGCGTCTGTTTGCTCTGGCACTTATATTCTTGTTAGCGGGTTGCGGCTTAAAAACAGGCTTGATTGTATATGATGATTTATCACCTGAGCCTCAATTGGCGAGTATTTCACATCAGGTTATTGGCAATGCAGTGCAGATTCAATTGAGTATTATAGGTGGCAGCGATACTGTGGTCTATCAAATTGATAGGGCAAAAGTTGATCCTGATTGTAAATGTGTCAACGACTGGTTGCGTTATTATGAATCATCTCCCAGCACGCAACGTCATGATTTGAAGCGCAATATAAAATTGCAGCATGTTGATGAAACCTATGCTTTTCGGGTGCGCGTCATGGATAGTTTGGGCAGAAAAAGTGATTGGTCAAAAGTTTTTCAGGTGAAGGCAGAGTAGAATCATGAATAAAAGCATGGATAAACATGAACAATATCGGTTAAATCAGTTGGGTGAATATCCCTTTGCGCGGTTGAATAAGCTTCTTCATGGTTTAACGCCAAACCCTGATTTGGATTTTATTGATGCGGGCGCTGGAGAACCGCGTTTGCCATTGCCTAGTTTTGTGCAACCGACATTGGATGCTCATGTATCAGGTTTTTCCAAGTATCCGACCACTTCAGGTAATGACTTTTTAAGAGAGAGTATTGCTGCGTGGCTAAAACGGCGGTTTTCTCTTAAATCTATTGATGCCAATAGCCAAGTATTAAGTGCCAATGGCACACGCGAAGCATTGTTTGCTGCAGCCCATGCCTTGATTAATCCCAATGCCGATGAAAAACCTTGGGTGATGATGCCTAATCCGATGTATCAAATTTATTTGGGTGCAGCCATTACAGCGGGTGGCAAACCATACCTTCAACCATGTACGGCAGCCACAGGTTTTGCACCTGATATTGATGGAATTAGCGATGGTATTTGGCGGGATACGGCGCTGGTGTATGTGTGCTCGCCATCCAATCCTACGGGCTGGGTTGCCGATGAAGCTTATTACACCAAGCTGTTGAATTTGGCAGAAAAGTTTGATTTTTATGTGTTGGCGGATGAATGTTATTCTGAAATTTATTATGCGGATAAACCCATTGGACTGCTTGAAGTGGCACAAAATATGGGCAACACGGATTATAAACGCTGCTTGGTGATGAATTCGTTGTCCAAACGCTCGGCATTGCCAGGGCTGCGTTCTGGTTTGATTGCAGGTGATGCAGATTTAATTGCTAACTTCTCCAAGCTTCGCAGTTATACAGGACCAGGAACACCTTTACCCTTGCAGCATGTGGCAGTAGCGGCATGGAATGATGAAAGCCATGTGCAGCAGCATTTAAAAGTATATAGGGATAGTTTGGATGCATTTTTTAATGTGTATGGTGGCGAAGTTCCAGCAGGTTCGTTCTTTGTTTGGTTGCCCGTGGATGATGAAGAAGTTTTTGTAAAGCGTGCTTATGTAGAGCAAGGGATTAAATTATTACCAGGTAGGTATTTGGGTACAGAAGATAGGCAAGGCATCAATGCAGGGTCGGGTTATGTGCGTGCGGCTTTGGTAGATGGCGCAGAAAAGGCAGGGATATTGGCGCAACGGTTAAATAAGATGAATGGCTCCATTGAAAAGATTTAACCCGCATTACTCAGGAATTGACTTACCGATATTACGTCATCCTCGCGCAGAGCCTGCCCCCGCGAAGGCGTGGGACGGGGATCCATATTTTTTTTTAAGATCTGATGTTACGCACTCTGTTGAGAAAGAATGACTCCATTCTCATTTGTAGCGCGTAAACTGCAGTATTACCTTTATTCGTTAAAAATGAACGGTAATACTGCGATCTCAATATAGGAAGTGGGGCTTTAGCCCCGCATGAGAAGCATCATCATGCATGCGCGACTGAAGTCGCACTTCCTCAATCATGACTTTCTGCCATATGTTTTCTCGTTCCTGTGTTCTTGCGTGGAAATGACGAATTTTAGCCCGACTGCGTAACATCAGTTAAGATATAAGCTTGGGTGGATGCCCGACAAAAGAACTCGGGCATGACGGTAAATCAATTCATGATTCACTATGGTTCTTCCGACATTCCGCACCCCTAAATCAATATTACTTTATTTAATTTATCTATATTTTTCAACAGGTTAGAAAAATGGGGCTGTTTCGCTAAACTGTGCCACCTCTCATGAAAGGTATATTTGAGGGTAAATGACTAAAATTATGAATAATCCTCTTGTCATGAGGGCTAAAGTCACAAGCAATGTATTACCATAATAAGCTTGTTTAGCGTTGAAAACACTTACATTGAGCGGGTATCTTTTTTTTTTAAAATGATTTAAAATTGATGTCGGATGATGTTTGTTCTCATCATATTGAATAAAAACAGCCTTTTATGACCGAATCATTTAGCCATTTAATGAAAATTACGGTATCGATTTTCAACTTTTTGCTTAAGTTGGTTGTAGATTGAAATTCATAGGATAATAAGAATCGTGATGTATATCCTTATCTCATTGATTTATAAGGATAAAATAACCAATAAAATGATAAAACATACCCGCTCAATGTAAGAAAACATTATGTTTTCATGTCTTTTCATTAAATACCAAAAATCAAAATCAAGGGTGCGGAATGTCGGGTTCTTGCATGGAAACGAGGCACCTTAGAGCCACTTGCAAAAATTATGTTGATGGTAAGTCAGGAAACTTATGCGGTTATTTTCATAGGAAGTGAGGCTTTAGCCTCGCATTGATGAATGATATTCAATCACTTCACCAGAAATAGAACAAAATCTAACACTTGGCTTTTTTTGGCGAGGCTAAAGCCTCACTTCCAACCTATACGCAACGCTTACGCCATACTTTTTGAGTAAGCTCTAAATGGTATTGATGCTTTCATCAGAACCTTTCTAGTAAAGGCAAAGGTTGAGTGTTAAGTTTCGCCAAGTATATATTTTGAAATATATGAAAAGAGGAATC
The DNA here is from genome assembly GCA_030949605.1 of Ghiorsea sp. Taxonomy (GTDB): domain Bacteria; phylum Pseudomonadota; class Zetaproteobacteria; order Mariprofundales; family Mariprofundaceae; genus Ghiorsea. The sequence goes on along the minus strand of JAUZSH010000026.1, from coordinate 19,095 downwards.
ATTATGGCAAACAACAAGGCTAAAGCATTGGAAACAGCGTTGGCGCAAATTGAAAAACAATTTGGCTCAGGCACGATTATGCGTATGGGTGACAAAGCACACGTTGATGTTGAAGTGATTGGTTCTGGTTCATTGGCTTTGGATGCAGCCCTTGGTATAGGCGGCTACCCACGTGGACGTATTGTTGAGATTTATGGTCCTGAGTCTTCAGGTAAAACCACATTGGCACTTCATGCTGTGGCGGAAGCACAAAAAGCAGGCGGTAAAGCCGCTTTTATTGATGCAGAACATGCCTTAGACCCCGATTATGCACGCAAACTTGGTGTAGATGTGGACAACCTTTATTTGTCGCAACCTGATTGCGGCGAGCAAGCTTTGGAAATCGTAGATATGTTAACCCGCTCAGGTGCTATGGACATTTTGGTGGTTGACTCGGTTGCTGCTTTAACACCGCGCGCCGAATTGAATGGTGATATGGGCGATTCGCACATGGGGCTACAAGCACGCTTGATGTCTCAAGCCTTGCGTAAACTGACATCTGCAATTTCGCGCACCAATACCACCGTGATTTTTATCAACCAATTACGCATGAAAATTGGCGTAATGTTTGGCAACCCTGAAACCACCACAGGTGGTAATGCTTTGAAATTCTACGCATCTGTTCGCCTTGATGTGCGTCGCACGGGGGCAATCAAGAAGGGTGAAGATGTGTTGGGCAATGATACCAAAGTGAAAGTCGTGAAAAATAAAATGGCACCACCATTCAAATTGGCTAAATTCAGCATTATGTATGGTGAAGGTGTGTCACATGTTGGCGAAGTCGTCGATATGGGCGTTGAATTTGGGCATGTGAAGAAAAGCGGTGCTTGGTATGCCGTAGGTACAGAGCGCATTGGGCAGGGCAGAGATAATGCCATTCAATATTTGAAGGATCATCCTGATTTATTGAATGATATTGAAGCTAAAGTGCGTGATGAACTTGGTTTGCCAGAAGCTGTTGTGAAATCCATGAAAGAAGAAAAGGCAAGTGACGCGGCAAGCTGATGTCATCCATGCCGAACAGCAGGAGGCTTTTAAGTCTGCTGTTCGTGTGCTTGGTATGCGTGAACACAATGAAGTGGAATTACGCGAAAAATTAAGCGCGAAAAATTATGACGCAATCATTATTGATCATGTCATAGAATTGTTAAAACATTATGATTACTTGAGCGAAGCACGTTATGCAGAGGTTTTTCTTCGCTATCGCTTAGGAAAAGGTGAAACACCTTGGTTGGCGGCACAAAAAGCAAGGCGAAAAGGTGCAGAGACCGAAGCTTTAAGGCTTGCCCTGCTTGACGTTGAACAACATTTTGATGTGTGGGCGGGTTGTAAAGAAGTATTGAAAAAGCGTGATCCTTTGGGTCGCTACAAACAAGATAAACGCCTTTGGCAACGTCAAATGCGCTACCTACAAAATAAAGGTTATGATTTAAATACCATTTTGCAGGTGATGAATAATGAGGGTGATTAAGATATGAACACATCGGAAATCAGGAAGAAATTCTTAGCTTATTTTGCAAATACAGGGCATGAGGTCGTTGAGTCCAGCTCACTGGTGCCGCATGGTGACCCGACTTTGATGTTTACCAATGCGGGCATGGTTCCTTTCAAACATGTGTTCCTTGGTGATGAAACCCGCTCTTATGTTCGGGCAACTTCAAGCCAAAAGTGTGTGCGCGCAGGCGGCAAACATAATGACTTGGAAAACGTAGGGCATACCTCTCGCCATCACACCTTTTTTGAAATGTTGGGCAATTTCTCTTTTGGTGATTACTTCAAAGAAGATGCGATTAACTTCGCATGGGGATTTTTAACTGAAGAACTAAAACTCGATAAATCACGTTTGTTTGTCACAGTCTTTGATGATGATGATGAAGCTTACGATTTATGGACAAAAGGCATTGGTATCGCGGAAGATAAAATCGCCCGCATTGGTGCAAAAGATAACTTCTGGAGCATGGGTGATACAGGGCCTTGTGGGCCTTGCTCCGAAATATTTTATGACCACGGCGACCATGTGTGGGGTGGCCCTCCAGGTACACCTGAAGAAGAAGGCGATAGGTATGTTGAAATTTGGAACTTGGTCTTTATGCAATACGACAGGGATGCCGAAGGCACCTTAAATCCGCTTCCTAAGCCATCTGTGGACACAGGCATGGGGTTGGAGCGTGTAGCAGCCGTGCTTCAAGGCACACACGACAATTACAGCATTGATTTATTTCAACATCTGATTGCCGCAGCATCGAAAGTGACAGGTGTAAAACTTGGCGACAGTGATGAACAAGATGTGAGCTTACGGGTGTTGGCTGATCATTTGCGTTCGGTGTCATTTTTGCTGGCTGATGGCGTGTTGCCATCCAATGAAGGGCGCGGTTTTGTGCTGCGCCGTATTTTGCGCAGAGCTTGCCGTCATGGGCGTTTATTGGGTATGAAAGAAGCGTTTATGTATCAGCTTGTACAAGCTTTGGTGGATGAAATGGGCGACCATTTTGCAGAGCTTAAAGAAGGGCAGAGCAATATCGAACAAGTGATTCGTATTGAAGAAGAACGCTTTATCAAAACTTTGGATAAAGGGCTGACTTTAGTTGAACAAGCTGCCAAAGAAGCAGGAGAAGGCGGCACGATTCCTGGTAAAACCTTGTTTTCACTGTACGACACGTTTGGCTTTCCCACCGATTTAACGGCGGATATTCTCAAAGGTCAAAACATCAAGCTGGATATGGATGGTTTTGAAGTTTGCATGAATGAGCAACGTGAGCGGGCAAGGGCTGCTTGGGGTGGTTCTGGTGAAGCAGCACTGCCTAAAGCCGTCTTTGAAATTCGTGAGCAACATGGGGCAACCGACTTCTTAGGCTACACCACGCTGAGTGCAGAAGGTGCGATTTCAGGTTTGATTGCAGGGGATACGTCATTAACAGAGGCAAAAGAAGGCGATGAAGTCTGGCTGATTGCCAACCAAACCCCATTTTATGCTGAATCGGGTGGTCAAACAGGCGATACGGGCATCATTCGCAGCAAAGATGCCGAATTTAAGGTGACAGATACCAAAAAAGTCTTGTCTGATTTATTTGTACATATTGGTAAAGTCATCAAAGGTTCGTTTGAAGTCGGTGGCACTGCCGTGTTTGAAGTGCAAGGCGCGCGCCGCGATGCCATTGCCCGTAATCATACAGCAACCCATTTGATGCACGCCGTATTGCGTGATGTATTGGGCGAACATGTCAAACAAGCAGGTTCGTTGGTCAATGCTGAACGCTTACGCTTTGATTTTAGCCATCATCAGCCTGTGTCCGAAGAAGAAAGAAAAAACATTGAAACACGCGTCAATGCAGCGATTTGGGCAAATGATGCCGTGGAAACCAAGCTGATGACCCAAGATGAAGCGGTGGCTTCAGGTGCGATGGCATTGTTTGGCGAGAAATATGGTGATGAAGTGCGTGTTGTCTCGGCTGCTTTTTCCACTGAGCTTTGTGGCGGCACACATGTCAAACGCACAGGTGATATTGGCATTTTCCGCATCGTATCTGAAGTAGGCATTGCCGCTGGTGTGCGCCGTATTGAAGCTTTGACAGGTGAAGCAGCCTACCAAAGCTTTGTCAGCGATGCCGACAAGCTCAATGCCGTGGCAAACAAGGTGAAAGTTCGCCCTGAAGAAGTGGTAGATGCGGTGTCAAACTTACAAAGCAAACTCAAAACGGCTGAAAAAGAGCTGCAATCGCTCAAAGCCAAAGCATCCACAGGGCAGTTGGATGATTTAATCGCCAAAGCCCAAGATGTAAATGGCATTAAGTTACTCACCGCAGAAGTGAAAGGTGTCGCCGACATGCGCGACTTTATGGATAAAGCCAAAGGAAAATTAAAGTCTGGCGTGATTGTCTTTGGTCAAATCAAAGGCGAAAAAGTGCAATTGGTTGCAGGTGTGACCAAAGATTTAACCGACACCTACAACGCAGGCAACATTGTGCGCGAAGTGGCGCAAATCTGCGGCGGCAAAGGCGGCGGTAAACCTGAGCTCGCTATGGCTGGCGGCACTGAGCCAAGTAAGCTTACAGAAGCACTTTCATCTGTTGAAATTTCTTTAACAACGAATGGCTAACAACTGGTCTAAAGAACATGTTAAAATAGCTTTCAGTTTATACTGTAAGTTACCATTTGGTAAGTTACATAAAAATAATAAAGATATAGTTAAGCTTGCCATTTTGTTAGATAGAACACCTTCAGCAGTTGCAATGAAACTCGTAAATATTGCAAGCCTTGACCCTGCTATAACAAGCACAGGTCGTTCGGGTTTAAAAAATGCATCGGCTATGGATAAGGAAGTATGGAGTGAGTTTGCAAATAACTGGGATGAACTAGCATTAGAAAGTTTGAAGTTATATGAAGAACTTGCCCAAGATAAGGGTGTTGGCTTACCTCAAAGCAAATTAAACGATGAGTTTGGAAGCTATATTGGTGAAACTAGAAGCACACTGACTCAACAACGAGTTAAGCAAAATTTCTTCCGCAAGTCTGTATTGAGTAGCTACAAAGGAAAATGTTGTATGTCGGGGCTTTCAGAAGAACGCTTACTTATTGCAAGTCATATTGTACCTTGGAGTGAAGATAAGCTGAACCGATTAAACCCTAGAAATGGATTATGCTTATCAGCTATTCATGACAAAGCATTTGATAGAGGTTTCATTACTTTGGATGATGACTTTCGGGTAGTTCTGTCTGAAAGTTTCAAAGCGAGTAACAATCAACTTATTCTGCAAGCTTTTGCATCTATCGAAGGTAAACCTATTACTCTTCCTGAACGATTTGAACCTGATATTAATTTTCTTGAAAAACACCGGAACCTTATTTTCTTAGATAACAAAGCTTCAGAAAATATAGGGGCTTAATAGTGAAAAACAACAATTTTATGAATAGTTTATTGAACTATACATGTGACAAGAGGGTACTCTAGAATGAGCCAAGGCTTTAAAATTCAAGTGCTTAATCGTCGTGAAAATAAAAAGGACATTGAAAAAGTCTATGGCGATGGGGCGGTGAAATTTTCCTATGGCAATCCAATCGGGCGGCTTTTTGGGGCTGTGATTGCCAGTAAAATGTTTAGTCGGCTTTATGGGAAGTCGCAGGATAGTGTGAAGTCTGGGCGAAAGGTTGCACCGTTTATTCAAAACTTTCATATCCCGATTGACCAGTATCAAAAAGGTTCGTTTCAAGAGAACCCGATTGAAACATCTTATCAATCATTTAATGAGTTTTTTATTCGCAAGTTTAAAGAAGGGCAGCGAACATTCACAAGCCATGAGCAAGAGATGGGTGCGTTTGCTGAGGCGAGATATTTTGCGCATGAGAGCATGACGGATGAGCTGAATGTGCCTGTCAAAGGCTCGATGTTGCGTGCAGTTGACCTGATTACTGATGCTGAATTAGCCAAAGATTTTATTGGTGGCCCGCTGATGATTGCGCGGCTTTGCCCTGTTGATTATCACCGCTATCATTATCCTGATGATGGCAAAACATTGAAAGCATTTACTATGGCTGGCGGCACTGAGCCAAGTAAGCTTACAGAAGCTCTAACTTGTGTAAGTAAGCTTATTTCTTAGAGAGGATATAAAAAATATGGCCAACAATTGCAGGCAATCTTGAATATAGAGGCTGCGGCATCTACACACCTGGCGGAAATAAATTCGGGTGCAAATCGTATCAACAATATGGGAGAGGCACTTGAAGTGTTTGTGAAAAGTGCGTTTGCAAATGCACTTGATGAGGCTGATGTTGATGTTATAGCCCATAAATATGATGGCACCTTTTCCTATGGTGGCAATGCCAATAATATACCTGATGCCATGATTTTAGGTGGGGATGCGATTGAAGTTAAAAAGATTGAAAGCTTTAACTCTGGTATTCCTCTCAATAGCTCTTATCCCAAAGATAAATTATATGCGGATGACCATAGAATAAATCAAACTTGTCGAAACAGTGAAGGCTGGTCAGTCAAAGATATGATTTATGCTATTGGTGTCGTTCAACAACAGCATTTAAAACACCTTTGGCTTATTGACGGTGCTTGCTATGCAGCAGAAAGAGAAACTTATACCCGCATTGAACAAACCATCAGTTGTGGTGTGAATAAAATTGCGGATGTGGAGTTTTCGGTCACTAAGGAATTGGGTCGGGTGAATAAAGTTGACCCTCTTGGCATTACATATTTAAGAATCAGAGGCATGTGGCATATTGAAAACCCAAATAAGGTGTTTCAACAAATTTATAAAATCAATCAAAAAAACACCTTTAGCTTGGCTGCTATCATACGCAAAAGTAAATATGATGCTATGCCAGAAAGTGACAAACAAGCTATTGAAAAACATGCAAATATTGAAGTGAAACCGATTAAAATACAGAATCCTAATAACCCTGTTAAACGCTTAGAAGCAGTGTTGATTCATATTTCGCGCTCATGAAAATAGTTTCTCTGTTTTCTGGTGCTGGTGGACTTGACCTTGGTTTTGAAAAAGCAGGCTTTACGACTGTCTGGGCAAACGAGTATGACAAAGATATTAGACATCTTTCCTAAATAACGTGATTCTCTTATTGGTTATTAACCCTACCTCAGATACACGGTTTGTGTATGATGTATGCATCATGGAACCCTACAAAGAAATCATCCACTGTAAGCCTCAAAAATTTTTGCGTATGACAGGAATAACGCAAAAAAACTTTTCAGATTTATATGATAAAGTAAAGCAATATATTGAAAATGAAAAGAAGCTTAACCCTCTGAAAAGGCGCGGTCTGAAAAGTTCTAGAGTATCATTGCAAGATTGTATCTTGTTAGCACTTTACTATATTCGCCACTATCCAACCTTTCAAGTTCTTGGCAATGTTTTTGGAATACAAGAGTCCTACTGTCACAAGGTATATAGCCGTTATGTGAGGATCATAGCTAACGTTGAAAAACTTCCTAGCCGACTAGATCTTATTGATAATAAAAGGGAAACATTGATTATAGACGTATCAGAACAACCCATAGAGCGTCCTGTAAAACATCAAAAACAAATATTACTCAGGCAAGAAAAAAAGCCATACGATTAAAGCTCAAATCATAGCTTGCGCTACAACAGGAAAGGTTTTATCGGTTGTTTGTGCAAAAGGGAAAAAGCATGACTTCAGCGTATTTAAAGAAAGTCGCCTTCCTATTCACCCAAATTCTAAACTCTTAGCTGATTCAGGATATCAAGGGCTTAAAAAATATCATGAGAACTCCATGACACCGATAAAAAAAACAGAAAGGAGTTGAGCGTTCAAAGGAAGATAAGAGCTTCAATAAATCCTTATCAAAGAAGCGTATTCTCATTGAAAACATTAACCGGTTTTGTAAAATATTCAGAATAGTCAAAGAGGTATATCGGGGGAAACACAAAAACTATGGCTTAAATTGGCGGGTCGTGGCGGCTTTAGTCAATATGAGATATGGGTTTATTTAGGAAAGATGTCTATTTGGGAAACCTATGAAAAAAAACTTTCCGCATGTAGAGCTGAATCGTAAATCAATTCGTGATGTAGCATCATCCGAAATACCCGATTGCGACGGTATTATTGGTGGTCCTCCTTGCCAGAGTTGGAGCGAAGCAGGGGCTTTGCGTGGTATTAAAGATAAAAGAGGGCAGATTTTTTATGAGTTTATTCGTATTTTAAGGGATAAACAGCCTAAGTTTTTTGTTGCCGAAAATGTATCGGGAATGTTGGCATCAAGACATGCTAATGCCATGTCATCTATCCAAGAGCTGTTTAAAGAAAGCGGGTATAACTTATCATTTACCATGTTAAATGCTGCTGATTATTGGGTTCCTCAAGATAGAAAGCGAGTATTTTTTATTGGTATTCGTGAGGATCTGGATAAAACTTTTGAGTTTCCATACCCTTTTAAGCAGAAGCGCTGTTTAAAAGATATTATTTACGATATAAAGGATTCAGCACTTCCTGCTAAAGATAAAAACCATAGCAATGGTGATGATTGTGCTTTATCAAACCATGAATATTTAACAGGTGGTTTTTCAACCATGTATATGTCGCGTAACCGAGTTCGCGCTTGGGACGAACAATCATTTACTATTCAAGCAGGTGGTCGTCATGCACCTATTCATCCCCAAGCACCCAAAATGGAATTTGTAGAACAAAATGTGCGTATCTTTGTGCCAGCGAAACAGAAGTTGTACCGCAGGTTATCAGTGCGTGAATGTGCGCGGATTCAAACTTTTCCAGACACACACAAGTTTTACTACAAAAGTGTGTTAGCAGGTTATAAAATGGTGGGCAACGCAGTGCCTGCAACCTTGGCATATTTTATTGCTAAAAAACTTTATGCTGATTTAAGTCTTAACTCACCTTGTTACGTCCATGAGCCAGAGCCGAAGTATTTTGAGCAACTTGTGCCAGCATGACGCGTGACTCAGGGTTTACACTATCTATTTCGCAGATAAAGGCTGTTTGTATCAGGCTTTTCAAGTCCGTGGATTGGTTATATTTTCCCGCACATGTTTTTGATTTAAGGGTGAAGGGTGATATATACCGTTGAATAACTTTTATTTTACAATAGTTTACGTGTGGTCACAAAATTAAGCACCCTTAGCTCAGCTGGATAGAGTATTCGCCTCCGAAGCGAAAGGTCAGTGGTTCGAATCCACTAGGGTGCACCATTTTACGTTTAGTATCAGCAACTTAGAATGGGTGATAATTTTTCAATTGCGAAAGTTGTGACCATTTTGCGACCAAACTTCTTGTTTGTGTTTTCAGGCTATAAGTAGAGCTTACTCAAAAAGTATGGCGTAAGCGTTGCGTATAGGTTGGAAGTGAGGCTTTAGCCTCGCATTGATGAATGATATCTAATCACTTCACCAGAAATAGAATAAAATCTAACACTTGGCTTTTTTTTGGCGAGGCTAAAGCCTCACTTCCTATGAAAATAACCACATAAGTTTCCAGTTATGTCTTACATTGAGCAGGTATGTTTTATCCGACATTCCGCACCCTTGATTTTGATTTTTGGTATTTAATGAAAAGACATGAAAACATAATGTTTTCAACGCTAAACAAGCTTATTATGGTAATGCATTGCTTGTGACTTTAGCCCTCATGGCAAGAGGATTATTCATAATTTTAGTCATTTACCCTCAAATATACCTTTCATGAGAGGTGGCACAGCTTAGCGAAAACAGCCTCATTTTTCTAACCTGTTGAAAAATATAGATAAATTAAATACAGTGATATTGATTTAGGGGTGCGGAATGTCGGATAAAAGGCTATTTTTATTCAATATGATGAGAACAAACATCATCCGACATCAATTTTAAATCATTTTTTAAAAAAAGATACCCGCTCAATGTAAGTGGAAACACAGTATAAACTGCTTAACTTAGTGCCATTCGGGTCAAAGCCCTTTATTGCATCACCATGCAATACAACCCCATAAACCACTAGAGATATTTCATGTTGCCGCTTAGACTGCGCCAACTTTCAATTGAGGTGGTCTTTATGGATATTGATGTAAAAAAAATCGCGAATCTTTCTCGCATTCGTCTGACAGATGTAGAAGCTGCGGATCTTGCCCCGCAACTCTCAAGTATCATGGGATACATTGATAAACTCAGCGAAGTCAATACCGATGGTGTGCCACCCACGGCTCACCCCCATGATGTGGCTATGCCGCAACGCGCTGATGTGGTCACCAACCCAAGTCGCCGCGATGCTTTGCAACAACCAGCACCACGCACAGAATCAGGCTTGTATGTTGTGCCTAAAGTGCTTGAGTGAACCCATCTTTCCACGCCCATAAACACAACATTCAACCAATCGAGGAATTACCATGCCATTTCGTTCTTTAACTGACATCCAAGCCCAGCTTCATGCTGGCGAAACTACTGCCGTTCAAGTCGCACAACTTTATTTAGACCGCATTGCCCAATATAATGATGACTTGAATGCCTTTGTACATATCGACCCTGAAAACGTGCTTGCACAAGCTGAAGCATCTGATGCTTACCGCAAAGAACACGATGCGCGCCCTTTGGAAGGTTTACCGATTGCCGTCAAAGATATTTTTTGTACACAAAACGGACCAACCCGTTGCTGCTCCAATATCCTTGAGGATTTTGAAGCACCTTATGACGCGCATGTGATTACCCGCTTGAAAGAAGCTGGTGCAGTATTGGTCGGTAAAACAAATATGGATGAATTTGCTATGGGTTCATCCAATGAAACCTCCGCTTTTGGCGGTGTACAAAACCCTTGGAATACCGATTGCATTCCAGGTGGTTCATCGGGTGGTTCTGCTGCTGCTGTGGCTGCGGGCTTAACGCCTGCTGCACTTGGCACAGACACTGGTGGCTCAATTCGCCAACCTGCGGCATTAACAGGTCTTGTTGGTTTAAAACCAACTTACGGACGTGTATCTCGCCGTGGAATTATTGCATTTGCTTCATCGCTAGACCAAGCAGGACCAATGACTCGCACCGTGAAAGACACGGCCATGTTAACATCCGTGATGATTGGTCATGATGCAGGTGATGCCACATCGGTGGCTGATGCACCAAACTTTGATTGGTTAAAAGCCTGCGAAGGCAGAGACATGAAAGGTTTGAAAATCGGCAAACCCAAAGAGTATTTTATTGATGGTATGGATAAAGAGGTGCGCGCCCAAGTGGAAGCTGCTTTGACACAATGTGAAGCTTTGGGTGCTGAAATTGTGGACATTTCATTACCGCACACCGAATACGCTGTGGCAGCCTATTATGTGATTGCCCCATCGGAAGCATCCACCAACTTATCGCGTTATGATGCTGTTCGCTTTGGACATCGCTGCGATAACCCTGAAGATTTAGAAGACATGTATGCAAGGTCTCGCGATGAAGGGTTTGGAGCTGAAGTGAAGCGTCGTATTTTGACAGGTACATTCGCCCTATCTTCGGGTTATTACGATGCCTATTATTTAAAAGCGCAAAAAGTACGCACACTCATCAGCCAAGATTTCAAAGAAGCCTTTGAACAAGTTGATATCATTGCCACACCAACCAGCCCTGTGCCTGCGTTTAAGTCTGGCGAAAAAACAGATGATCCTATCACCATGTATTTATCGGATATTTTCACCATTGCGGTAAACTTGGCGGGGCTTCCAGCACTATCGCAACCTTGTGGTTTTTCTCAAGATTTACCTGTGGGTCTGCAATGGATAGCTCCTGCTTGGCAAGAAGATACAATTTTAGCTGCAGCATCGGCGTATGAAAATGCAACAGATTGGCACACCAAGTCGCCAGTAAAATTTGGAGGTGAAGCATGAGCTGGGAAGTTGTAATCGGATTAGAAGTTCATTGTCAAATCAATACCAAAACCAAAGCATTTTGTGGTTGCTCCACTGAATTTGGTGCAGAGCCAAACTCGCAAACTTGCCCTGTGTGTTTGGGTATGCCGGGGCAACTGCCTGTGTTGAATGATGTTGCTGCCAAGAAAACCATTCTTACAGGTTTAGCCATTAACGCAGACATCAATCTTGAGTCTAAGTTTGACAGAAAAAACTATTTCTACCCTGACCTTCCCAAGGGTTATCAAATTTCGCAATTTGCTGTGCCGATTGTTGAAGGTGGATATATTGATATTCCAACCAAAGATGGTGAAAAACGCCTTGGCGTGACTCGTATTCACATGGAAGAAGATGCTGGGAAGTCTATGCACGAAGGTTTGGATGCGGTGTCTCACATCGACTTGAACCGTTCAGGCATTCCGCTCATGGAAATTGTATCTGAGCCTGATATGCGCTCGGCTGATGAAGCCATTGCTTATTTGAAACAACTGCATCAAATCATCAAATTCCTTGGTGTGTCGGGTGCAGACATGGAAAAAGGTCAGTTCCGTTGTGATGCCAATGTGTCGGTTCGCCAAAAAGGTGCGCCACTTGGCACACGCACCGAAATGAAAAACATGAACTCTTTCCGCTTCATCAAACAAGCCATTGAATTTGAAGTGTTGCGTCAAATTGAAATCATTGAAGATGGCGGCGAAGTGAAACAAGAATCACGCCTTTGGGATTCCGTGAAAAATGAATCACGCTCCATGCGTAGCAAAGAAGAAGCGCATGATTATCGCTACTTCCCTGAGCCTGATTTACCACCGCTTCGGGTTACCCAAGAAGAAGTGGATGCCATCAAAGCAGGTATGCCAGAATTACCCAACCAATTGCGTAAACGCTTTGAAACCGAGTTTGGCTTGTCAGCATATGATGCTGATGTGTTGACGCAAACACAAAGCTTGGCACAATGGTATGAAGCTTTGGTTGCATCTCACCCTGCTAATCCCAAGCAGTGTGCCAACTGGCTTGCCAATGAATTATTGGGTCGCCTCAAAGAGTTGAACAAAGACATCTCTGAATCACCAATTTCAGCCCAAGCTTTGGCATCATTGCTCGATAGAATTGCCGACAACACCATTTCAGGAAAAATCGCCAAAGATGTGCTCGATGCCATGATGGCATCAGGCAAGAATGTGGATGCCATTATTGACGAAAAAGGTTTAAAACAAGTCTCCGATACAGGTGCGATTGATGCCATGATTCAAGAAGTCTTGGATGCCAATCAAGGACAAGTTGAAGCTTATAAAGGTGGGCAAGACCGTTTATTTGGCTTCTTTGTTGGGCAAGTGATGAAAGCCTCCAAAGGCAAAGCCAACCCTGCTATGGTCAACCAACGCCTTAAAGAACTTTTAGGCTAAATCACACCTTGCAAAAACGGCAGTTACGCACTTGGTTCATCGCCAGCGTGGCTGCCTTTTTTCTTTTGGGTTTGGCTATATCTCAGCTTGATACGGATGAAATATACCAACAACTGCAAAGCAGGCTGGCTGAATCAGGCATTCAATTGCAAGCTGATGATTTAAGCTTAGGTTTTATGTATACGGGTTCTATTCAATTAAATCATGTGCATATTCAATCCAACACCTTTGAAGTCGATGCACAGCGTTTATCTATCGACCTCAACCTCGCCGCATTACTGACAGGGAAAGCCATACCTCAAGCGATTTACCTTCAATATGCTGATATTAATGTTACTCAAGAACAACAAAGTGATTGGCTCGCCCTCCTTCATCATGAGAAATTAAAACTGAAGCGTATTCATATTGTACATGGCGAAATTCATTTCGATCAGCACCACCTCACCTTAGAAGATGTTGCTTTAGATATTCGTAATATTGGGAAAAACAAAAATCCGCGCATTGAACTTCAAGCACACATTGGCAGTGGTCGCATTGATGCTCATGGCTACCTCAACCTTAAGCAAGGGGAGATTTATAAAGGTTTTGGCAGAGTAAAGCTCTTCGACATCCCACTGTCTAACTGGAACCACGGCACCCACCTTGAAACGCTTCATGGCAGTGTGACCACTCACTTCAACCCAGATACTTCTTGGCAAATCTTTGGACACCTGACTTTGCAACAACAACACAAGGATGTGTTGGAGGTTCGCGCTAAAGTGGTGGGTGGTAAAGAAAAAGACTACCTAACCATTCAAAATTTTGTGATAAACCATAAAGCTATTGGTGCAATACAAGTCGTTGGAGGATGCGTCTCACAAGAGCAATGTGATATTAATATTCAAAGTCAACGCATTGCCCTACAACCTTTATTGAAACTGCTACAATCACCTGATACAGCCGATGGAAGCATTGAAGATATAAAAATAAATAGCCAATTGCATAATGGTCGCTGGGTCAACTATGCACAAGCAACGTGGCAGGATTTTTCCTATGTTAAAAAACAAGCAGCTGATTCAGCAACACGTATTCATATACCAGCATCAACCCTGCATGTTTCCGATTTTGATTGGCGCAATAAACAAGCATGGAATATTCATCAAGTTGTACTTCAATCTCCTCTCAAATCTGAAATTGAAATCAACAAAATAACATTTCATCAACATCAACTTTCACTACCCATCACATTCAATCATACAAGCTATTGGTTACCTGCCGCCCAATGGTTGTGGTCCCATGAACACATCACTGGACAGGGTCAAGTCAATGGTACGCTACAGCTTGAGCTACAACATCATGAGCTCACCAGCGCACATATTGCACTGGATGCCAGCGATGCTGAAATCAGTCACGCATCCTTTAAGAAGCCTCAAAATATACCATTAAACATCACATCCAAGCTGCTTTGGAACAAAGAAAAGTCACTCACCATTGCTGAACTTGCCCTCACACTCAATGCTTCCACCATTCAACTGCGCCAAGACAAGAAACATTGGTATTTCACAGATATTAATATTGATTTGGACCAACTTAAAGCAGAAGGCATACAGCCACCTGACTTATGGAAACCTTGGCATGGCTACATTCGCGGGCATACGACACTTTATAATCCTCATGAAAAGTTCATCATTGAAGAGGCTAATATTGATCTCATCCAATTTGGTAAAGGCCGTCATTTTGTTGATGGTCAAATCATTGTGAATGGCACACTTTGGGATGTGGAAAACCTGCACTGGATACATGAAAAAAATGAGGCTGAGTTTTTTGGTGGTCAAAATAATCAATTCGATATTGTTGCACAATCTCTCGATGCTCAGGCGCTTGTCTTGTTGCAGTCGCTACCTTTTTCACCCCATGGAAAACTGACAAGCAAAGCTTTGCGTCTACCCTTTGGCACATTGCGCGATGTCTCTGCAAGCTATAAAATCCTAGATAACTCACTGTCTTTACAGGACTTTACAAGTAAATTTTATGAAGGAACACTTCACGCGAAACAAGTCAATGTGTTCACACAAGGTGAGAATGTTGCCATGCGTAGCACAATTCAAGTGGGTGGTATTCATTTAAACAACTGGCTGTGGCTACATAAACAATTTGATACTCATCTTCAAGCCACTGTTTATGCCACATTAAATTTATATGCTGAATTTGATGAGAAGCAACGCTTGTCATCATGGAAAGGTGATGGTGATGTATCGATTTACAATGGTATTTGGTTGTTTCATAAGAAAAACATCAAAGCCGATAAACTCAGTTTAAAATTACGCAAACGCAAAGAATTTAATAGCACATTCACTGTTGAAGATGACGACGATCAAGGTTTTGGCACACTACGCATTGATGCAGAAAAAGACGTGTCGGGTCAATTCAAATGGTTGGATAAAACATATATATTTTCCAAAACATGGCCTAAGTTTCGCTTTCAAGAAGAAACCCTCAACACCCAAGAAACTCCTCAATAAATGATGTTAACCATGCGGGGTTAACATCCCAGGGTGCTTTCTCAGGCTTACGCCTTCACCTTGAGCCTCACTTCCAACCCGTACGCAGGTCTTGCGCAATATTTTTTAAGGAAACTCCACATAGATTAAACTCAAAAAGTCATAAGCTATTGATATGTCCGACATTCCGCACCCTTGATTTTGATTTTTGGTATTGAATGAAAAGACATGAAAACATAATGTTTTCAACGCTAAACAAGCTTATTATGGTAATACATTGCTTGTGACTTTAGCCCTCATGACAAGAGGATTATTCATAATTTTAGTCATTTACCCTCAAATATACCTTTCATGAGAGGTGGCACAGTTTAGCGAAATAGCCTCATTTTTCTAACCTGTTGAAAAATATAGATAAATTAAATAAAGTAATATTGATTTAGGGGTGCGGAATGTCGGATATGTTGAAATAATATCATGTTTTCAGCCACATAACTTACATTGAGCGGGTATCTTTTTTTTTAAAATGATTTAAAATTGATGTCGGATGATGTTTGTTCTCATCATATTGAATAAAAACAGCCTTTTATGACCGAATCATTTAGCCATTTAATGAAAATTACGGTATCGATTTTCAACTTTTTGCTTAAGTTGGTTGTAGATTGAAATTCATAGGATAATCAGAATCGTGATGTATATCCTTATCTCATTGATTTATAAGGATAAAATAACCAATAAAATGATAAAACATACCCGCTCAATGTAAGACATAAAGTGCAAAGCTTTGACTAGGCTGACCACAAAAGTCTTGCATATAACTGGAAACTTATGCGGTTATTTTCATAGGAAGTGAGGCTTTAGCCTCGCCCAAAAAAAGCCAAGTGTTAGGTTTTGTTCTATTTCTGGTGAAGTGATTGAATATCATTCATCAATGCGAGGCTAAAGCCTCACTTCCAACCTATGCGCAACGCTTACGCCATACTTTTGAGGAAACTCTACATAACACCAAGGTACGAGTAAGCCTTACCACTGGAAAAATATATAAAAGGTACGACTTAAGCCGTACCTTTACCAACGCTCAACCACTGTGGATTTAACGTGACTGCATATCCTCTTCAGGGTTAGCACTAATATGATGAATCGCCAAATCAGCACCCATATGCTCATCCTCTTGGCTCAAGCGAATGCCAATCGTGGCTTTAATCGCGCCATATACGATAAATCCACCTGCAACGGCAATGGCTACGCCTGATAATGTTCCAACAAGTTGTGCCATAAAGGTTACACCACCTGCACCGCCCAAAGCAGCAGAACCAAAAATACCCGCAGCAATACCGCCCCATGCACCACACACACCATGCAAAGGAATCACACCCAATACATCATCAATTTTAAGTTTATTTTGCATATAAGTGAACCCATATACAAACACAGCACCTGCAATCAAACCGATGGCCAGAGCACCGATCGGATGCACAATGTCTGAACCTGCACAAATCGCAACCAAACCTGCCAACGCACCATTATGTACAAAGCCAGGGTCATTTTTACCCACAACAAGTGCTGCAAGCAAACCGCCGACCATGGCAAGCAATGAGTTCATGGCTACCAAACCTGATGCACCATCAGCAGTGCCTGCGCTCATCACATTGAAACCAAACCAACCCACACACAATACCCAAGAACCCAATGCTAGAAAGGGAATATTGGAAGGGAGAATGGCATTCACTTGCCCCGTTTTGGAATAACGACCCAAACGAGGACCCAGCACCATCACTGCACCAAAAGCCAAGAAGCCACCCATACCATGAACAACAACTGAACCAGCAAAATCATGAAAGGGTGCGCCAAAAGATGCTTCTAACCAATCTTGAAAACCCAAGTTACCATTCCAAATCATACCCTCATAAAAAGGATAAATAAGCCCAACCAAAAGCACCGTTGCCAACACATTAGGCCAAAAGCGAATACGCTCAGCAATACCACCTGAAATAATGGCAGGGATAGCTGCCGCAAAAGTTAAAAGGAAGAAGAAATGCACCATCTTATAGCCATTTTCTCCACCTTCCATGATATTAAGCTCTGCAACAGGTGCAAAAAAGTTAATGCCATAAGCCACTGAAAAGCCAATAAAGAAATAAGCTACCGTTGAAAACCCAAAATCTGTAATCACACGAACCAAAGCATTCACTTGATTCTTTTTGCGCACCGTCCCCACTTCTAAAAAAGCAAAACCTGCGTGCATAGCCAGCACCATGGCCGCCCCCATAGTTAGGAAAATACATCCATGATTATCTCCTTAGCTCAACGCATCAGCGTCTTCTTCACCCGTACGAATACGGACAACACGCTCAACGTTGGTCACAAAAATCTTACCATCACCAATCTTACCCGTGCCTGCTGCTTGAACAATCGCTTCAATCACCGCATCAACTTGGTCTTCCTTAACGACTGTGGACACACTGGTTTTCGGCACAAAATCCACGTTATATTCTGCACCACGGTAAAGTTCCGTATGCCCCTTCTGACGACCATGGCCTCTAATCTCTGTGACACTCATGCCAGAAATACCAATCTCTAAAAGTGCATCTTTCACATCATCAAGCTTAAAGGGTTTAATTACTGCCGTGACCTGTTTCATTATTTCCACCTCTTCGTATATTTTCGCATCATTGAATTGATATAAAGCACAGACTGTACCCATGAAAAATTGTAATGTAAAAATATGTCTTTGAGGCACAAAAAAAGACAGATGATTTCTCACCTGTCTCAACATGCTGCTTATGATCCACTTGCAAAACTCATGAGCGGCGATTGACTTCACCACTCTGGCGCGTTTTTAGGCTGGAATTCGGTGTATGGAACCACCATGCCCCCCTCATTTCAGCCTAAAAACGCACTCAAAGTGGGATTGCCACTCATCCACCCAGAGTTTTGTAAGTGGCTCATATGAATAGTTTGTAAGCGGCTCAATAAGCGAAGTTGATCGCAAAAACCAAAGCATCTGGTGTTGCCACCGTATTCAATGCCCCCATATGGTAGTTGTAAGTCAATGATGGAGACAACACAATATCTCGCATTTCAACTTCTTTACTCACACCAATGGCTAAATTGACCAGCTCACTTGTTCCGACATTGGGAGCAGAAAAAGACAACGTGCCGTCAATGGATAATTCTGCCAACTCAATACCTGATGACAAATCAAGCCAAATATTTTGTGAATTAATATCATAATACAGTTCTGCTGCACCAAGCTCATGCGTTACACCAGCATAAACTTCTGTTGCATTGCTAGCACCGTTATTGTGATAACGATACAGAATCATACCAGCAGAATAACCTATAAAACCCAAGTCCGCAGAATAGTCCAAAGTCACATCAAACTCTGTTGCATTATTGCCTGCACCCAATGTTGCAAACCAAACATTGGCACTCACCCCGCTATCATGCTCCCAACCAACATCACCTTGAACCGATAACGAACCTGCACTTTGTCTTTGTCCACGAAAGATATATTGGCTGTATAATCCAATATTTGAATCTGTCGTTTCAACATCAGACATCAATGACTCAATATCCGCTGCTTGTGCTGAAATGTTGCCAATTGTGATAGCACCCAACATCAGAGAAACACCCAATATATATTTTATTTGCTTAATCATCATTCACGCCCACCCATTATGCTTAATCTTGTCCACACAATATAAACTATTTTATTCTTTTCAAGTGATGAAAAACACCTTAAGGAGAGAGGTAATTGCAAAACTCTAGGCAAAACCGCAACCTTAACACGTATTTTTTATATGGTTAAATTGTTTTAGTTTTGAGCCTC
>JAUZSH010000025.1 GCA_030949605.1 Ghiorsea sp. | reverse complement strand
GTTATTCCTTGTAATGTCTAAGCAATAATTGGTAAAATAAGTTCTAAAGGTCGTGCAATCGCAGCTCTTAAATCATTGGCAACAATCGGTCGCTCAATCATTTTCGGGTGCTGCACCATAAGCGCAATCATTTCTTCTCGGCTTAAATCTTTGCCTTGGATGTGTTCCTTGTATTCCGCTTCACCTGTGCGCATCAAGTCTTGCGGCTGCATACCAAGCTTATCGAGAACAGCCGTTAACTCTTCAGCCGTGGGTGGGTTGTTCAGGTAATCAATCACCTCATGTTCCACGCCTTTTTCTTCCAAAAGGTTGAGTGCGGCGCGGGATTTACTACAACTTGGATTATGATAAATTTGAATGCCCATCAGTGACCACAGCCGCCTTCTCCATGAATATGCCCATGATCCAACTCTTCTTTGGTCGCATCACGAATGCTCATCACTTGCACCACGAAGTTTAGCGTTTGCCCAGCTAATGGGTGATTACCATCTACGGTGACAGTCTTATCATCGGCTTCAATCACTGTGACCAAATCAATGCCATTTTCTGTCTCCGCTTCAAAGCGCATGCCCACTTCAATCTCACCATCAAATTGAAACACCTCGCGTGGTACTGCTTGTGTTAAGTTATCATCGCGCTCGCCATAACCTTCTTCGGGTGTAATCGAAACTGTAATGTTCGCACCGATTTTTTTGCCTTCCAAATGCTTTTCAAGACCAGGCACCAAGCTTTCTGTGCCTTGGATATATGCCAATGGCGCTTGCCCAAATGATGAATCTACGGTCTCACCATCTTTATTGGTCAATGTGTAATGAATTTCTACGGCTTTATTTGCCGCAATGGTTTGTTCTTCTGACATGAGTGTCTCCGTCTGTTTCGCTTATTTGTTATGGCCATGTTTGAGCAATAAATATTGCTCATATTCTTCCAAATCCATTTTGCCTAAAATATACAGGTCATGGTCTGCCAATGTTTCTGCATCGGGTGTTATATTTTCTTGGGCATAATGCGCTGCTGCCATGGCTTTGCGATTGGATATTTCAACTTCAGAAAGCGTAGTTTGCCGCTGCACTGCTTCAGCAAGCCACGCCTTTGCCGATGTATATTTCACAATCCTAACCCCTTTTGTTCAATCAACGCCCCGCAGCTTAAACATTTATGTTGCAAGCTTCCAGTTCGAAAGTATTCAACCCATATTAAAGGCTGGCTTCAACTTCCAAAATACGCTTGGTTGTCTCAATTACACAATCAGGGCTTAAGGATATGGAATCAATGCCTTCACGCACCAAGAATTCTGCAATTTCAGGGTAACCTGAAGGAGCTTGCCCACAAATACCCACATATTTATCCCTGCGTTTACAGGCTTGGATTGCCATGCTTAACATGGTCAGCACGGGTGCTTGTCGTTCATCAAAATTGTGCGCAACCAACTCAGAATCCCTATCCACACCCAGAACCAGCTGCGTTAAATCATTCGATCCAATGGAAAAACCATCAAACACATCTAGAAAACTATCCGCCGCAATCACATTGGCAGGGATTTCACACATCACATAGATTTCAAGCCCCAGCTCACCGCGTTTTAAACCATGCCTTTCCATTTCCAGCAATACTTTTTTTCCTTCTTCAGGGGTGCGGGTAAATGGAATCATCAAGGCAACATTGGTTAAACCTTTGGTTTCACGCACAATACGCATGGCTTGGCATTCGAGCGCAAAGGCATCACGAAAGGCATCGGAGTAGTAGCGGGATGCACCCCTAAACCCAAGCATGGGGTTATCTTCTTTGGGCTCAAAATATTGACCACCCAAAAGGTTGGCATATTCATTGGATTTAAAGTCGGACATTCTAAACACAACTTTTTTGGGATAAAAAGCCGCCGCAATCATGGACACACCTTCCACCAATTTCTGCACATAAAAATCAACAGGTGAAGCATAAGCTTCGGTGCGCAAGCCAATCTCATGTTTTAAGGCTTGGTCTTGCAAGTTGTTGAACTGCAACAACGCATTGGGATGAATGCCTATGCTATTGCTGATAATAAACTCAAGCCTTGCCAGACCCACACCATCGTTGGGAATAAAGCTAAACGAAAAAGCTTGGTCGGGGCTTGCCACATTCATCATCACTTGGGTTTTAGGGCGTTGTAAATCACCGACATCAATATGCTCAACCGTAAAATCCAGCGAACCATCATACACATAACCTGTTTCACCTTCCGCGCATGATACCGTCACCATCTGCCCTGTTTTAATCTCTGATGTTGCATTTTCAGAGCCAACCACCGCAGGTAAACCCAGCTCCCTTGAAATAATCGCAGCATGACAAGTCCTCCCTCCACGATTGGTCACAATGGCTGCTGCCGTTTTCATAATTGGTTCCCAGTCGGGGTCTGTCATATCCGTGACCAACACTTCACTGGGGGCAAGTTCATGGATTTGCGATACATCTTTAATCACCCGCGCCACACCTGTGGCAATTTTACCGCCCACACTTTTGCCTGTGACCAAGGGTTTATCCCGTTCTTTTAAGGCGTAAGTTTCAAAGCTGGTTAATGAGCGTTGTGAAAACACGGTTTCAGGGCGAGCTTGCACAATAAACAACTCACCTGTTATCCCATCTTTTGCCCATTCAATATCCATGGGGCGTGTTTTACCTGCCAAGGCGGAATAATGATCTTCAATGGTGACAGCATAACCTGCCAAGGTGACCAATTCTTCCTGCGTTAAGCAATACCGCTTTCTATCTCGCAAAGGTACAGCTACATTTTTTGTAGGCTGCTTGAGTGAATCAGAATAGATCATTTTGATGGCTTTTTCGCCCAAATGACGGCTTAAAACAGGTTTGAAACCTTGTTTCAGGGTAGGTTTGAACACATAAGCCTCATCGGGGCTAACCGCACCTTGCACCACATTTTCACCCAAACCATAAGCTGCCGTGATAAAGACGGCATCACGAAAGCCTGTTTCGGTATCAATAGAAAACATCACACCCGCCGAAGCCAAGTCACTGCGCACCATCTTTTGAATACCTGCCGATAAGGCAACTTTCATATGGTCAAAACCTTTATCCACGCGGTATGAAATCGCACGGTTGGTAAACAAGGATGCAAACACCCATTTCACACTTTCCACCAATCCCGCACCACCGCGAATGTTCAAGTAAGTTTCTTGCTGCCCCGCAAATGATGCGTCTGGCAAATCTTCCGCCGTTGCCGAGCTGCGCACCGCCACTGCCAAATAGTCTTGCTGATACTCTGTGGATAGCTGCTTGTAAGCTGCCAAAATTTCTTCTTGGAAATCGGGTGGCATGGTGGCGTGCGCCAACATATCTCGGATTTTTGCCCCACATTCTGCCAAGTCCGACAAGTCTTCTTTATCCAAGCCGTTTAAGGTGTCGGCAATCGCTTGTTTGAGATTGTTGTGTTCCAAATAATGCCAATAGCCATCTGCTGTGGTGGCAAAACCATTGGGTACTTTTACCCCTTTGTCGGTAAGTTGTTGATACATTTCACCAAGGGATGCGTTTTTACCACCAACACTTGCCACGTCACCCATATGTAGTTGATTAAAAAAGCGAATATAACGCATAAGCCTCTCCGAGCCTGTTTGATTTAGAAAGGAATCACCTTGCCATCAAAAGCGACAAACTGCCCCAGTTCATACTGAGACACATGCTGAGACACATGCTGAGACACATGCTGAGACACATGCTGAGACACATGCTGAGACACATGCTGAGACACATGCTGAGACACATGCTGAGACACATGCTGAGACACATGCTGAGACACATGCTGAGACACATGCTGAGACACATGCTGAGACACATGCTGAGACACATGCTGTACCACTTTGGGTATAGCAGCAACTGATATTTTGCGTAACATCAGTTGCTGTTGGACGACTATAAAATACATTGTTCGCTTTCCTATACACGGGTTTTAGGCTTTAATATGGCATGATCAGTTTGATGTATTGGACGAGGAGGCTTTTGTGGCACACAGTAAAAAAGGTCATGACCATATTTTAGATAAGTTGAAGCAAACCATGCGTGTCACATCACTCAAGGCTACCCCTACAACCAGCACATCCCAACCAAAAGTCAGCCACAAGCAACAAACAACAACTTCCGACACATATCATGGTATTGAATACCCATCCCGTGCTTTGTATCTCATCAATGCTTGGCGTATGCATGGGCATTTACATGCCGATTTAGACCCGCTCAAGCTACATAAACCCAAACCCAGCCCTGATATGGCATTGGCATATTATGGCTTGTCTGAGAAAGACTTGGACACTCCTTTTCCCACAGGTGATTTACATGCAGCACCGACTTTACCTTTACGCGAAATACTGGCTATTCTACAACACACATACAGTGGTCACATTGCACCCGAATTGATGCATATCAGCGACACACCGCGCCGCCATTGGTTACAGCAGCGTTTGGAAAGCACACGCTCAACACCCCACTTTGATGCCGATAAGCGCAAGCGTATTTTTGGGAAAGTCATGCGCGCCGAACAATTTGAACGCTTTTTACAAACACGCTACACAGGGCAAAAACGATTTTCATTGGAGGGCGGAGAAAGCCTGATTCCCATGTTGGACAGCTTAATCGAACGGGCTGGCAGCAAAGGTGTGAAGGAAATTATTTTAGGCATGGCGCACCGTGGTCGCTTGAATGTGCTTGCCAACACCTTGGGTAAATCTTTGGGTGACATCTTTGCTGAATTTGAAGGCAATCAATTTTCAGACACGGAAAATGGTGCTGGAGATGTCAAATACCATATGGGGTTCTCTGCAGATATTGAAACTGAAGGTGGTAACTTGCATTTGTCGCTTGGTTTTAACCCTTCGCATTTGGAAATTATTTCACCTGTTGTTTTGGGTAGTGTTCGCGCTCGCCAATGCAGGCGCAAAGATAGTGCGCGGCGTGAAGTGATGGGTGTGTTGATTCATGGTGATGCAGCCTTTGCTGGGCAAGGTATTGTGGCGGAGTCTTTAAATCTTGGTGATTTATCAGGTTACCGTACGGGTGGCACCATTCATATTGTGGTCAACAATCAAATCGGCTTTACCACCAATCCTTTTGATGCCCGCTCAACCTTTTATTGCACCGATGTTGCCAAGCTGGTGCAAGCACCCATCTTGCATGTGAATGGTGACGACCCTGAAGCTTGTTGCATGGCGATGGAGCTTGCCATGGATTATCGCCATCAATTCCGTAGTGATGTGGTGATTGATTTGGTGTGTTATCGCAGGTTGGGACACAATGAAGCCGATGCGCCAGAAGTGACGCAGCCTAAGATGTATCGGCGTGTTCACAAACATCCTTCAACCCTTGAGATTTATCGCCAAACACTGGCAAATGATGCTGTAATGAGCTTAAAAGAAAGTGAAGAAGCCATCACCATGTATCGCCAATGTTTGGATAATATTCGCCGCGAAAACCTTGCTTCACCACATGCTGCACCCACACATGCCAACAGCTTGCATGGTCGATGGGAAGGCTTTGTGCATAAACATGCCGTCAACCCCAACACCGCAGTCCAGTCGGATAGGCTCAGTCAACTGGCACGACAAGCCACAACTGTACCTGAAAACTTCAAGCTACACCCCAAAGTGAAGAAGATTTATGACAGCCGCATACGCATGATGGATGGCCAACAGCCTATTGATTGGGGTTGTGCGGAAATGATGGCATACGCCACATTGCTGGATGAAGGCGGCTGGGTACGGCTAACAGGGCAAGATTCTGGGCGAGGCACATTTTTCCATCGTCATGCTATCGTGTATGATCAAGAAACAGGTAAAGGGTTTACCCCGCTTCGCCAATTGCGACAAGGTGAGCTGTCTCGGTTTTTGGTCGTTGATAGTATGCTATCTGAATTGGCAGTGATGGCGTATGAATATGGTTATTCGGTTGCTGAACCACGCGCTTTGGTGATTTGGGAAGCCCAATATGGTGATTTTGCCAACATGGCACAGGTCGTCATTGACCAATTTATTGCTGCGGGTGAATCCAAATGGAAACGCATGTCTGGCTTGGTTTTGTGGTTGCCGCATGGTTATGAAGGGCAAGGTGCAGAGCATTCTTCTGCGCGATTGGAGCGTTATTTGCAACTCTGCGCCGATGATAATATGCAGGTCGTTTATCCTTCCACACCTGCGCAAATATTTCACCTGCTGCGCCGCCAATCTCTCATCAACACGCGCAAACCTCTGATTATTATGGCTCCCAAAAGTATGCTCAGAAACAAAGCATCAACCTCCATGCTTGAAGATTTCACGCATCATGGTTTTTTACCTGTGTTACCTGAAATTACCCCTCCTTGCGCACCATGTCGGCGCATTGTTTTGTGTAGCGGTAAAATTCATTTTGACCTGTTGGCAGCTCGCGATAAGCAAGGTGTGAATGATGTGTATAGCTTGCGTCTTGAACAGCTTTACCCTTTTCCCAGTGAAGCACTTCAAGCCATGCTCAAACAACCGCCGTATAAGACCTGCCAAGAAATACTTTGGCTACAAGAAGAACCGATTAACCAAGGCGCATGGCGACAGATTAAACACAAAATTGATGAATGCCTTGAACCCACGCAAATCTTATATGTATTGGCGCGCCCAGAGCTGGCAGCACCCGCAGTTGGCTCGATCAAACGACACCGCGAAGAGCAAAAGCATTTAACCGACGCTGCTCTCGGGCAAAGCACAGAACCTCTTATGCACTACAAATTCTTGGGCAATGGAGGACACGATTATGTTTGAAATCAAAGTACCCAGCTTGGGTGAATCGGAAAATGAGGCCACGCTAATCACATGGCTGAAAGATGTGGGTGATGCAGTTCATGTGGATGACATCATTGCTGAAATTGAAAGCGATAAAATCACCATGGAAATCACCGCCACTGAATCAGGTGTGTTAACTGAGCAGCTTGTAGCCGAGGAAGACACAGTTGAACCTACACAGGTGATTGGCTGGATTGATACATCGGTGGATGTGACCACGCAAGGTAGCAAGTTTGAGCAGGCAAGTGTTGAAAGCATATCCCAACCTAACGCGCCACTTCAAAGCGAGGCGCAAGGTTGGGCAGAGCGTGAAGTCATTCGAGAACCCATGAGCCGTGTACGCAAACGCATCGCCACACATCTCAAACATGCACAAAATACCGCCGCAATTTTAACCACGTTTAATGAAGTGAATATGCAGCCCATCATGACCATGCGTAAAAATTATCAAGCTGATTTCACTGCCAAGTTTGGGGTTAAGCTTGGTTTCATGTCCTTTTTCAGTAAAGCTTGCGCCTTGGCTTGCGCGGAGTTTCCAGTTGTAAACGCTTATATCGATGGTGATGATGTGGTGTATCACAATTATATTGATATGGGCATTGCCGTGTCTACAGATCATGGATTGATTGTACCTGTTTTGCGTGATGTGGGTCTCAAAAGCTTTGCTGAAATCGAACAAGGCATCATTGATTTAGCAGTCAAAGCTAGAGATGGCGGTTTAACTCCTGATGATTTGCAAGGTGGTACGATTGCCATTACCAATGGTGGTGTTTTTGGCTCTATGCTCTCCACGCCGATTCTTAACACACCACAAAGTGCGATTTTGGGGATGCACACCATCACTCAACGCGCTGTGGTGGAAGGTGAAAATATTGTAGCACGTCCCATGATGTATGTGGCATTGTCATACGACCACCGATTGATTGATGGTAAAGATGCTGTGCAATTCTTGGTGCGGGTTAAAACATTGTTGGAACAACCCCAAGCCTTTGATTTAGGCTTATAAACTGATGTTACGCGCAACATCGAAACCCTGTCATTCCCGCGCAAAAGTGTGAGAATGAAAAAATGAGGAAGTACGGCTCAAGGTGAAGGCGTAAGCCTGAGAAAGCACCCTAGGGTGTTAGCCGTGCATAGCCTATGGAGTTTAAACCCGACTGTATAACGCCAGTCCTAAACCCTGCAAGCGTTTACACATACATAGCGCAACCTCTTAATTCAACTGAACTATTTAAACCAACATCTTACACTTTGCACATACAAACGCTTGCGGGCTAGGTCAGTTATAAAAAATCTTCTCAAAACTATCGCATCGCATATTCATGTGATACTGCCTTACTCACTCCACACCTAGCGTTTGCCCATCAATTTTTTTTACAGATGAAGGGAGAAGGATTATGGGATGTTCAGCTTTGGATTCAACATCAATTTACATGAAACAAATTGCACGCTACAAACTGCTCAATGCAGAGCAAGAAATTGAATTAGCCACGCGTATCGCCCAAGGTGATGAAGCGGCAAGGCAAGCTATGATTAATGCCAACTTACGCTTGGTTGTCAAAATTGCTCGTAAATATATCAATCGTGGGCTGGGTTTGGATGATTTAATTGAAGAAGGAAACCTTGGTTTGATACATGCCGTGGGTAAATTTGATATTGCTCATGAATGTCGATTTTCAACCTACGCTACATGGTGGATTCGCCAAAATATTGAGCGAGGGATCATGAACCTTTCTCGTACGATTCGTGTGCCTGTGCATGTCAAAAAAGAAATGAACCGCATGAATCGCTCGGCGAACCAATTGCGCAGCATGTTGGGGCGTGATCCTTCTGAAAATGAAATCGCACTCAAAATGGGCAACAGTACAGCACGTGTACAAGAATTAAGAGCTGCCATGCTCCCCACCCACAGTGCAGACCAAATCCTAGTAGGTACAGAAGATTTAACAGTTTATGATATTACTGAAGACACCGCTTCTGAACAACCAGGCACACAAATGGATAAACACATTCAATCCAAGCTCATTCAAAATTGGCTTGCATTCTTAAGTAAAAAAGAACGTGATGTGATGAAGCTTAGATACGGGATTGGCGACAAAGATGATCCGTGGACATTGGAAGCGATTGGCGACCATTTTGGCGTAACACGGGAAAGAATTCGTCAAATTCAAGTTGCAGCATTGGTAAAATTGCGTAACCTTCCAGAAGCAAAAAATATACTTTTGGAGGAAGTTGTTTGATCATCACCCCAGCGATTCAGCTCAGAGACTATATTCGTAATATTCCAGATTTTCCTAAACAAGGCATAAACTTCAAAGATATTAGCCCTCTGCTGGCGAATGGCGAAGCATTCTCAAAATGCATATCTGAATTATCTGTGCATATGCCTGATAAGATTGATGCTATTGTCGGCATGGAAGCACGAGGCTTTTTATTTGGTGCTGCATTAGCTCAACTCACAGGTGTTGGTTTTGTACCCATTCGCAAACCTGGAAAATTGCCCGCAGAAACCCATACTATTGAATATGATCTCGAATATGGCATAGATACTTTAGAAATTCATCGTGATGCATTGAGCCGAGGGCATAGGGTTGTGATTGTTGATGATTTGCTGGCAACAGGCGGCACGGCTTCGGCAAGCATTCAACTTATCGAGCAATTGGGTGCAGAAGTTGTGGCATGTTTATTTGTGATTGAATTGGACTTTCTTCACGGGCGTGAAAAGCTGGGTACTACGCCTGCTTTAAGCTTGCTTCACTACAATGATTAACTGACCTTACGCACTTTGTTGAGAAAGAATGACTCCACTCTCATTTGTAGCGCGTCAACTGCAGTAATACCTTTATTCGTTAAAAATGAACGGTAATACTGCGATCTAAATATAGGACGTGGGGCTTTAGCCCCGCATGAGAAGCATCATCATGCATGCGCGACTGACACCCTAGGGTGCTTTCTCAGGCTTACGCCTTCACCTTGAGTCGCACTTCCTCAATCATGACTTTCTGCCATATGTTTTCTCGTTCCTGTGTTCTTGCGTGGAAATGACGAATTTTAGCCCGACTGCGTAACATCAGTGATTAACTGACCTTACGCAGTTGATTGAACAAGGCATATAACAAGAGAGCGGCGCTAAGGCTTGCCCCTCATGTAGGTCTCTCTCTCCTGCTGCGCGGGTATGATGATTTCATTTGAGTTTACCAATGGCTTTTTTGTTGGGTTCGACAACACCTTTTTCCGTGATGAGCCCCGTAATCAAGCGAGCGGGGGTGACATCAAAACCATAATTGGCAGCTTGGCTATCCAGTGGCGTAATGCGAACCTGTTCTACATCACCTGCGGTATTCAAGCCTTGCATATTATGCACTTCATCTTGGTCGCGTTGCTCGATTTCAATATCAGACACACCATTTTCACACGCAAAATCAAAGGTATTGATGGGTAATGCAATATAAAAAGGCACATCATTATCTTTGGCGGCCAAAGCTTTGAGGTAAGTGCCAATTTTATTGGCTGCATCGCCATTCAACGCCACTCTATCCGCACCTGTAATCACCATATCCACTTTGCCCTGCTGCATCAATAAACCGCCTGTATTATCAGGGATAATGGTGTGTTTGATGCCTGCATCTTGCAGCTCCCAAGCGGTGAGCCTTGCACCTTGGTTGCGCGGGCGAGTTTCATCCACCCATACATGAATATCAATGCCGCGTTTTTGCGCTTCATAAATCGGGGCAAGGGCTGAGCCGCTATCTACAATCGCCAGCCAGCCAGCATTGCAATGGGTTAAGATATTAAACTGGTTTATCTTCTTGTCTGTCATGATGGATTCAATGATGTCTGTGCCAATAATACCAATGGCTTGGGTGCGTTTGACATCTTCATCCGTTTGTCGAATCGCTTCCGCTTTGCAGTCGCTCACCACATCATCACTGTGTTTGACGACTTCAAGCATTTTATCCACTGCCCACATCAAGTTGACCGCAGTGGGTCTTGCGCCACGAATGTTTAGGGCTGCTTGCGTAATTTTCTGTTTGTCACCAGCAAACTCGCGGGCAGCGAGATAAACACCAAAAGCAGCCACATTACCAATCACACCCGCTCCGCGCACTGTCATATCTTGGATAGCTTCGCACGCATCACTTGCTGTTTTGAGTACACGAACATGCTTTTCAAACGGTAAATAGCGTTGGTCGATGACTTCTAGGTCACCTGTATGATTCAGCCAAAGTGCGCGGTATTGTCCTAACATGTGTTTATCCTTCTTCCCAGCTTTTGAGTTTATCCACCTCACCGTAAAACCCCGCCCTGTGATGAATTGGCGTAGCCAAGAAGCCTGCCCCTTGCAGGTATCAGGTCGGGGATATAAGGTGTAACGGCGATAGCCGTTAATGCGGTGTATCTTGTTGTTCAATGTATTGCCTGACAATCTCAATCGGTGCGCCCCCGCATGATGCTGCAAAGTACGATGGAGACCAGAGTACGCCGTTCCAATAGATACGCCTTAGTCGTTCGTTTTTCTTACGCATCACCCTGCTTGATGCGCCTTTGAGGCTGTTCACTAGCTTTGAAACAGAAACTTTGGGTGGATAATGTATCAGCAAGTGTACATGGTCACGCTCACCATCCATTTCTACAGTGCCGATTCAAAAGATTCACAAATGCCTGTAAAGATGCTGCGAAGCTCATCTATATCGCTTTTTGTGAACATAGCCTTTCGGTACTTGGTGATAAAGACCAAGTGTATATGCATATTAAACACACAATGTCTTCCTGTTCTGTAATCACTTGATTTAGTCATAGACCAAACTACAATATAGGTATGTTAATTCACAAGGGATTAAAGTTTCGTCTTGAGTCAAGTGCTACTCAACGTGCTGATATGGTCATGTTTGCAGGGCATAATCGTGCGGTATGGAATAAGGCACTGGCACTAACCAAGGATAGACTTGAGCGGAAAGTGCCCATCATGTGGAAACATTAGCTTGAATGGAATTTAACGCATATATGGAAAAGTCAGGTGAAATGGGTTGGTTAAACGAAGCACCAAGCCAATTGCTGTAACAAACCATGTCAAAATCTGCGAAGGGAAATAGTGAGAAACACGGTGTAAATGTCAAAGCCAAGTCAGGCTTAAACAAGTCCATCCTTGATGCAGGGTGGTCAATGTTTGCATCCATGCTTGAGTATAAACAACGCTGGAAAGGCGGTATGGTTGAATATGTACCTGCGGCATATACAAGCCAACGGTGCTCGTCCTGCGGCTATACACACAAAGACAATCGTGTTTCTCAATCGAAGTTCGAGTGTCAGGCTTGTGGCTATCAAGCCAATGCAGACCTTAATGCATCATTGAACATACTAGCGGCAGGACATGCCGTGTTAGCTTGTAGAGTAGATGCAATAGCAACTACTGTGAAACAAGAACCTCTTGCTGCTTAACAGCGCAAGGAATCCTCGTCCTGTGATGAATTGGCGTAGCCAAGAAGCCTGCCCCTTGCGGGTATTAGGGCGGGGAGGGTGTCAAGTAGCAAGTTGAGTTTCACGCCATCCCACTCAATAAAAATGATGCTGTAAAGCATGGAGTCTCTCACGAGAGAAAAGCTGTCGAAATGCGCCAGCAGGAGGTCAATCGCTTGGATGTTATTGGTTTTGAATTATAATCAGATGTACAAAAACACAACCCCTCCCGCTAAGGAAACCTTATTATCGGATGTTACGCACCTATCACATATGTTAATCTTCGGGCATGGAAAATCCCAACATATTTGAACTCTACACAGACTACCTATTAAGCTCATTCCCCTCGTTCTCATGCTCTAGCGTGGGAACGCATAAGCCTTGGAAAAGTTGATTGATGCCTATTGTCATGGCGTATGCATTCCCACCGAGGACGGTGGGAACGAGGAATTATACGAATTCAGGGGGGTGTTGGATTGACTACCCATAGACTTTTGATGTTTGCTGATTATGGTGCGGCGAAAATCCATATGATGAGGCAATACCATGTCAAATAAAAAAAATACAAAAAAAGAACTTTTAGCGCACGCTAAACCACTCAATATTAAAGGTGCTTCCAAACTTAAAAAAAACAGGCTTGATTCATGCCATTCAAATTGCAGAAGGTAACAACCCGTGTTTTCTCACCATTGCCAACTGTAGCGTTTCGCCATGTTTGTACCGCGTGGAATGCCAAGTTTAAACGCTTATTCGATAAGTTGCTTTAAGGGTTCTACTTCAATGCTTTGATATTCACCCACTTGCAGGTTAAAGGATGCGAGTGACAAGTTACCCGTATGTGTACGCTCCAAGGCTGTCACATGATTGCCCATGGCGGCAAACATGCGCCGCACTTGATGGTAACGACCTTCATGCAGGACTAGGTTTACGCTGTTTTCGTTGATGATGTTCAATTCTGCGGGTAAACAAGGTTTATCATCAGCTTCCAGCATCAATGTGCCTGAGGCAAATACTTCTGCTTCATGACCTGTGAGCGGGTTATCCAAAGTCACCGCATAGGTTTTGGAGATATGATGTTTGGGGCTAGTCAGATAATGATTAAGCTTTCCATCATCGGTAACAACCAACAAACCTGAAGTGTCTTTGTCCAATCGACCCACACTAGATAATGGCGGTTTTCGCCCTAGCCAACGCTCAGGAAAGTCTTCAAAAATAATGCGCCCTTCTTCTTTACGCGAACACACTGTTCCCAATGGTTTGTGATAAATCACGGTTAAACCATGCGGGTGGTCAAGTGGCTTACCATCCAATTCAACCTCATCGGCATACACTTTGGCAGATGCGGACTTGGGTTTTTCACCATTCACCGTCAACCAACCTTCACGAATCCAATGGGGAACATCGCGCCTTGCACCATAACCCAAGCGGGACATGATTTTTTCTAATCGTTCTAATTGCGGCTCAAGATTTTTTGTCATTTATTTTTTACCTCTAATCACTTTGAACCCATCATGGGCAGCCAAACACTCTACATCACGCAACTGTTCGTGTAATATTTTTTCATAGGGTAACTGACGATTGGCAACAAGGTATAACTCACCACCATGAGTGAGCGCACCACAAGCCTTACTCACGATGTGTTGCCCCAGCTCCACATCTCTAGTTTGCCCCGTGTGAAATGGAGGGTTACACACCACAGTATCCATGTGTTTGGGCAATAACTCATGCACAGCATCAAGGTGATGCGTACTTACATACGCAAAACCTTTCGTGTTTTGAACGGCGCAATCCAATGCCAAGCTATCGGCTTCTACCAAATGTAATGCCGAAACATTATCATTGTGTTTGATAATATGGTTGGCCAGTAAACCATAACCACAACATAAATCCATCACCTTGCCCGACAACTTGGGCAAATGCTTGAGCAACATGGCAGAACCAATGTCGGCGGACTTCCAACTGAATAAACCTGCTTGCGTCCATAAACCATGCGACTCCATCACCTGTGGTTTAGCATCGTCTAACCATTGTTGTTGCAATGATACATTGAGTGAGTCTGTTTTTTTCGCCGAAAACAAACGGCATTTGGATTTTGAACTTGAGGCAGTCGCCCCTGCAAGTTTTTTCAACGCTGATTCATAAGACTTCGCGCCATATTGATTTTCACATGCCATCATCAGCTTGCCACCATTGGATAAGTGGTTTATGGCTTGTGCCATCCAGCCCAAAGATTGTTTTTTGTCTTTACTGGGCACAAACAAAATGAGTTCAAACTCGCCTTGAATGTCTGATACCTGCAAGCCCATGACTTCAAGCTCCAAAACATAGGGTTTAAAGATTTGAGAAAAAGAAACCTCTGCCTGTTGCGTTAATTTTATCCACAAAGGGTGGGCTTGGGCATTGA
Organism: Ghiorsea sp.; assembly: GCA_030949605.1. Taxonomy (GTDB): domain Bacteria; phylum Pseudomonadota; class Zetaproteobacteria; order Mariprofundales; family Mariprofundaceae; genus Ghiorsea. The sequence goes on along the minus strand of JAUZSH010000025.1, from coordinate 32,371 downwards.
ATACGGCAATATGTTGAGCAGGTTGTTCTAGTGCTGCTTCAGTTAATAAGTTGAATGCTGGAGAATCCATTATTCATCAAACTCATCGTCGAAGTCGTCATCGAAATCATCGCCAAATTCATCATCTTCATCATCCGAAGATGATTGTGCTGGTGGGTGGCCATCATAAATGCTGTAAACACGGCTTTGTCGCCAGCCTTCTCGCACAAACACATAAGCATCCAGCGCCATTTCATCGCGCATCTTCACAAAGTCTTCAATATTGGCTCTAGCATTAATATATTTCAACGTTGTTGTGACAATAACTGCAGTTGGACTCATCACCATATAAAAATATGTTGCGCCATCCAGCGCATAACTCATCACCGTTCCTGGTGTGTTTCGGACTGAGTTCGGTCCTAATATTGGATACACAATATATGCACCTTGACCCACGCCCCATACGGCAAGTGTTTGCCCAAAGTCTTCTTTATGTCGCTTCAAGCCCATATGCGATGCAACATCAAACAAACCGACCACGCCCACCGTTGAGTTAACCACAAAACGTGTTGTATCAGAAAGACCGTCTAAAAATTTCCCTTGTAAAATATTGTTAAGAATAGTGTTGGGCTCTTGTAGATTATTAAAAAAGTTGGTGACGATGTTTCTTCCTTCTTGGGGCACAACTGCCACATAGCCTTTGGCCACGGGGCGTAATGTGGCTTCATCGACGACGGTATTAAAGGTATCAACACTTCGGTTCATTCCCTCAAGTGGGTCGTAATCATTTTGCGCGGTCGCACAGCTTGTGAGTAACAAGGCGATAAGAAAAACAGGTATCATTTTCATGGCGGCGATTATGCAGAGATAACAAAAGATGTCGAATGGCTGCTTTACTTTTCGGACTCATGTTCGCAAAATCCAACATTTGAGGAGTATCTTATGGTTCACATCGGTAAAACAAACAGTTTACGCATCGTTAAAGAAGTTGATTTTGGTTTATACCTTGATGGTGGCGAGCAATATGGTGAAATTTTGCTGCCTCTGCGTTATGTGCCTAAACATTATACCATTGATGATGATTTGGATGTGTTCATCTACTTCGATTCTGAAAACCGCATCATTGCCACCACCGACACACCGTTTGCCCAAGTCGGTGAATTTTCTTTTTTAGAGGTTGTTGATGTCAATAACACTGGCGCATTTATGAATTGGGGTTTGATGAAAGATTTGCTGCTTCCTTATGATGAGCAGACGCACCGCCCTGAAGTGGGCAAATCATATGTGGTGTATATTCTTCAAGATGAAACCACAGGTCGCCCGATTGCTTCGATGAAAATTCGTGATTTCTTGGATGATGAATCGTTGAATGATTTCAAAGTTGGGCAAGAAGTCAGTTTAATGAGCGCCAACAAAACGGACTTGGGTTATCAGGTGATTATCAACAATACGCATGTTGGTTTGCTGCATCAGCATGAAGCTATTCGCACTATCAAGCATGGTGAAAAGCTTCAAGGCTTTATTCAAAATATCCGTGAAGATAGAAAGATTGATGTTTGTTTACACCTTAAACCCAGTGAGAAAACAGATGAAATTACGGATTTAATTTTATACAAACTTAAAGCCAATGGGGGGTTCCTCGCCCTACACGACAAAAGTGATCCCAAAGATATACAAAAAGCTTTCGGTGTGAGCAAAGGCATGTTTAAAAAAGCATTAGGCGCACTCTACAAGCAAAAATTGATTACTTTTGAGGGTGAAGGTATTCGAGATAATTGCAAAACTCTTCGTCCGAAGTGAATTGCCGCTATTTAACCCGCATTATTCACAAATACAGCCGCGCCCTTGCTTGTCCCTTTACTCGCAACAAATCCCTCATCAATCGTTAGTAAGCGCGGCTACGAGCGATTTCTTTAAAATTCGTTGCAAACAAAGGTTCTACGCAATCATCACGGCGATTTATGAATAATGCGGGTTAAAACCTGAAGAACTTACATTGAGCGGGTATGTTTTATCATTTTCTTGGTTATTTTATCCTTATAAATCAATGAGATAAGGATATACATCACGATTCTGATTATCCTACGAATTTCAATCTACAACCAACTTAAGCAAAAAGTTGAAAATCGATACCGTAATTTTCATTAAATGACTAAATGATTCGGTCATAAAAGGCTGTTTTTATTCAATATTTTGAGAACAAACATCATCCGACATCAATTTTAAATCATTTTTTTAAAAAAGATACCCGCTCAATGTAAGGAAGAAAACTCCCTACTGGTAATATAAGTCATCAACGACCCAAAAAGTGTTTGGGTTTCAAAACTCTATACGACCTAGATCCTGCAAGTGTTTACACATACATAGCGCAACCTCTTAATTCACCTAGCGTATTTAAACCAATATCTTACACTCTGCACGTACAAACACTTGCAGGATCTAGGTACGAAGTATTTGAGGAAAATACAGGAGTTCACATAAAATCGATAGTGGGAATTGCACTTATCACTTGAATTCAGGAGGTCTTGTTTCGCGGATTTATTCATTGAGGCATATCTTCCTCATCCTTTGAGTCTGTCTTGTTTAGAGATTTTTAACCACTGCAATTTCATCACAATGGGTGAATTTGGGGCAGTGAATACACACTGTCCATACCTTTTGCGGTAGACTTTCTTTTTTGGATATTTGATAACCTTGAGCCAAGAAAAATTTGTCGATATAGGTTAAAGCAAAAATGCGGGTAACACCAAGATTTTTGCCCATATCTTCACAAGTTTTGACCAATTTATGTCCAATGGATAGGCGTTGCGCTTTGGGGGAGACCACAAGTGAGCGGATTTCAGCGAGGTGTGAGCCATAAATATGCAATGCTGACACGCCAACAAGCTCACCATCTTGAAGTGCAACCACAAACTCTTGCAGATGCTCAAAAATATCATCTTCATCACGCATAATCAGTGTTTTGTCTAGCATAAATGGCAGCATAAGCTGATAGATATACGCAACATCTTGAACTTGAGCCTGACGAATGACGATACTGGGTATTGCCATTTAAGTTTGACCTTGATTGAACATGATTTGTGCGTGATTCAGGCTTTCAGCATTGACACCGCCCAACATACGGGCAATTTCCTGTTGCCTTGCCTTCATATCAAGCGGGATAAGAGTGGTATGGGTGCGATTGTTTTCAACACGTTTGCTGATGGCAACTTGATGATGAGCGCAGGCAGCGACTTGTGGTAAATGGGAGACAACAAACACTTGCCGCTCACTACCCATATTGCGAAGAAGTTTGCCAACGCACCAACCTGTCTCACCGCCGATACCCACATCCACTTCATCAAAAATAGCGGTGTCGGGTTCATTTTCTAAAGCCCCGCAACCTTTGAGCGCCAAAACAAGACGACTTAATTCACCACCCGATGCTGTATCCGCAAGGCTTTTGAAAGGTTCGCCGATATTGGCGGCAGCAAGTAGGCTAATTTCATCCCAACCATCAGATTTCCATGTCTGTTTATCTGCTTGTGCCACAATCGATGCTTGGAGTTGCATGTTCTTTAAGCTCAGCTGGTCGAGAAATGGGCGCAAGTTTTGAATTAACAGGATAGAAGCTTTGATTCTTGCATCATGTAATGTTTGGGCGACCTGTTTATAATCTTGTTCACATGTTTGCAACTGGGCTTGCAAGGCTTCTTCATCCCAAGCGGTCGTATCTAAGGTGGTTAATACTTCTTGCCAGTGCTCAAGCAAACCAATCAAACCTGCTTCATCGGTATCATGTCTGCGTTTGGCAGCGCGTAGTTGGGCTAACCTTTCGTTGACTGCAATAAGTGCTTCGGTATCCATGCTGCTGTCCAAAACATCTTGTAAATAAATGGGAACTTCACTGGCTAAAGCATCCATTTGGTTTAACAAATCATGGGCATCTTTTAAGGCAGGGTGATGCTCTGCCACAGTGTTCACTTGACGAATGATTTCACCCAAAATACCGCGTAAGTTGACCTCTTGCTCATCCAAAAGATTGGCTGCATTGGCGGCAGCCAATTGGACTTGTTCAATATGTCTGCCCGCTTCGCACTCGGTTTCAAGCTTGTCTTCCAAGCCGATTTCAATGTTTAATGCTAAAATACGTTCACTTTCTTCGCGCATCCAAGCTTCTTTTTGTATGGCTTCATTGCGATTGCCGTGCAACTTTTGTAGTTGTTGGCGAATGTGTTGTAAGGCGGTAAATGCCTGAACAACAGCACCTTTGACGGCAGATTTTACCCTGGCATCAATGATTTGTTGTTGAAATTCAGGTTGCATCAAAGTTTGGTGTTCATGCTGCCCATGTAAATCAAAACAAATATTACCAATCTTTTTCAAAGTCGCTGCTGAAGTCGGCGTGCTGTTGATCCAAGCGCGAGAGCGACCCTCTGTGGTGATCACACGCCGAATATGAATGCCGTCATCCACATCAATATCCTGTTCTGTCAGTAAACGGATAAGCCTAGGGTCTGTGGATTCAATTTCTACAATGATTTCAGCTTTTTTTGCGCCATGGCGAACCCAATCTGTTGTGGCGCGTGCGCCAAATACTGCGCCCAAAGCATCCACCAAAATAGATTTTCCTGCGCCTGTTTCACCTGTAAACACAGTCATGCCTTGTTGAAGCTCCAACTGGATATTCTCAAACAGCGCAAACTGCCGCACTTGCAAGGATACAATCATTTATTGTTGTCCAGACCAGCCTAATTTATTGCGTAACACATCAAAATAATGCCAATGTTCCAAATAAACCAAGGTGATATCATCCGCACGTCGGATGAAAACTTGATCACCCATATTTAATGTTGAATGAACTTGCCCATCCAAGTTGAGTGCGGCAGGTGCTGGGCTATCAATGAGGTTGAGTTGAATATTGTCATAAGCAGGTAAAATAATGGGGCGATTGGATACCGTATGTGGGCAAATAGGCACGACACTGATAGCTTCAATTTCAGGGTGAACAATCGCACCGCCAGCAGAAAGGGCATAAGCCGTCGAGCCTGCAGGTGTTGCCAACACGATACCATCAGCACGAAGACGAAATACCAGTTGATTTCGAGCATACATTTCAAACTCAATCATACGTGGGTGGTGATTGCGTTGTAAGACCACATCATTCATGGCAAGACCAGAGTTGACATGGTGGCCGTCACGAACGACATCAACTTGCAAAGCGAAGTGTTTTTTCACTTTAAATTGACCCGCCAACACGTCATCCATAACATCAAACATGTTACTTAAAGGTGTATCGGTTAAGAAGCCTAAACGACCCAGGTTGATACCTAAAATGGGTACACCTGAGCCAACAAAACAGCGCCCTGTTTGTAGCAGTGTGCCATCACCGCCTAATACAACCATTAATTCGACTTGCTTGGCAATATCTTCCAAGTGGGCTGTGGTGACATGGCTGTGTTCCCCGATGTCGGGTGTAACCACAACATCAAGACTTCTAGCTTGTAGCCATGCGCTCAATTCACACGCTGTTTTTAGTGCGAACTCATCATGCCGCTTAGCAACAATGCCAATACGTTTCATTGACTAGGTACAGCACTACCCACCCAGTGATCAGGCTGTTTGTGACATTGGAAGCATTGGTTGGCTTTGGGGTGACCCAAAGGCTGTGGCTTGACACCTTCTATACCGTGGCATGTCATGCACTGTTCACGCGATGTCGCTTGATCATGGGTAGCATCATCAGGTACAGCTTTGGTGGTACGCTCTTTGGCACCAAGCGTGAGAAAGGTAATCACGACGGTTACAATCACAATAAAAATGGTATCACGTTTGCTTATTTTCATGGCTTTTGTTTGTCCTTTAACATTTGTTGAATTTGATTTTTTACGGTTGTTATTTTTGCGCTATTGGTACCACTAATACATATTTTCCCCGTAGGCTGGTTACCACAGCGACCGGGGTATGAACCTATTTCAATATCTGAATACTGCGCTTGAATATCACTTAGCTCTTGGGCAAAGCTACTTTCAGGTAGGTTGGATTCTATTTCTTGGCGTATAAATACGTTGCCTGTGCTGAAGTGAGTTAATATAGACTCAAGCTGTGAGGCGAAAATATGCGGCACACCTGCAAATACATAAACATTCTCAATCCATGCGCCAGGGCAAATGGATTGCTCACAAATAATAGGTTTTGCGCCATCAGGTAAACGCGCCATGCGGCGGCGACCTTCGGTGAGTGCTTCTTCACCATAAAAACCAGTCATCAGCTTGATGGTGTCGGCATGTTCTAAAAGTGGCACATTAAACGCATCTGCGATACTTTGCATCGTAATATCATCATGGGTAGGACCAATGCCACCACTGGTAATGACTGCATCATAGGTCTTTTGCAGGCGTTGTAATGTGGATACAATGACATCATGAACATCAGGTACAATCACCACTTCGCTTAATTTGCAGCCGACATCAAATAATGTTTTGGCTGCAAACCAAGCATTGGCTTCACGGGTTCGCCCCGACAGCACTTCATTACCAATAATTAAAATGGCAACAAATTGGTGCGGGGGTTTGTGCGGGGCATGAGACATGCCTAAAGCTTAACGGCGGTTGCGTAATGCTGCAATACGATCTTCAATGGTGGGGTGGGTGGCAAATAAACCTTTCATGCCACCGTGTGCGCCATAAATTTTCATAGTTGCCAATGCATCTTCACGGGATTCGCGATGTTCCCACTCCACGGATTGACGTGATAAAGCATCAATTTTTTGCAATGCACTAATCATGGAATCCGCACCCAAAGCATCGGCCGCATAGGCATCTGCCTTAAATTCGCGCTTGCGTGAAAAGGCAAAAATGACGATAGATGCAAGGATTGAAAGTAAGATTTGTAAGATAATATCCACGATAAAATAAACCAAGTGACTTGGTTCTTCACCATCTTTAGCGACCATATTGGACACAAAACGCGCAATCATACTGGCAGCAAAATACACCATGGTATTCATTAAACCTTGCAACAATGTGGTCGCAACCATATCGCCATTGGCAATATGTCCAACTTCGTGTGCCAATACGGCTTTAAGTTCGGCATCGGTTAAGTGGCTTGCAAGCCCTGAGGATACGGCAACCATGGAGTTGTTGCGACTAGGACCCGTGGCAAATGCATTGGGTACATCATCCCAATACACCCAAACTTCTGGCATTTTGATGCCTTCGCGATGAGCAAGTGCTTCAACTGTTTCATAGACTAATTTTTCTTTGGCTGTGGTTGGATTAACCACTTGCTGCATCTTGTTGCCACGCTTGGCAAACCACTTGGACATCCAAAGTGAAATGAATGCACCACCAAAACCAAATACTGCAGCAAATATCAATTGGCGAGCTTCAAAGCTACCACGCACATCAATGCCAAATGCTGGTAAAACATAATATACCACTATGTTGGCACTGATAGCCAAGGTCACCATTATTAATATATTGGTGATAATCAGTAAGCCAATTCCTTTAAATGATTTCATATGTACAGCTCCTTTCTAAATTTATCATTGCTTTAATGTGTTGTAACATATGGTTTGCATGCTGAAGTTTCAAGCCCATACAAACTGTGACTATCACCACTTCACATCAGCAAGTGCGTTGCTAAGGTTGCAGGTGTTAAATCTACATTAAAATAGGTGAATTATTTTGAGAAATCCTAACTCTACAGTCATAAGCAACAAGCCTTTTCCACTCAAGAGATATTATATTTTGTATGCAGGTATAGGTGGAATTGTTTTTTATGGGATGCTGTTTTCTTTCTTTATTCATGCCGAACGTAATGCCTTACACCAGCAACATATTAGCCACCTTGTTGAAAAAGGTAGTGCCTTTTATCGTGATGTGTACCAAGATGTATTGGGAAAAAACCATACAAACTTCGAAACCATTCAGTCTGAAGATGTTAAGCTTAAGCTTAGAAATAAAATGGAAGAATTGATTCATACAGATTTTAATTTTGCCAAGGTGAAAGTGTTTAACCGCGAAGGTGTGATTCTTTATGATCATGAAGATGTAGCCAATGAAGGTGACTTGTATGATGATATTCAGGGCGAGGGCTTTCAGTTAGCTCTGCAAGGCGAAAGTTTTTCCAAGCAAGAAGAAGACTCTGAAGGTCGGCGTTTTATTGAAGTTTATATCCCTGCATTTGAAAAAGAGGGTTCGGTGGCAGGTGTGATGGAAATTTATGAAGATGTGACACGTTTTGAATCCATGGTCTTTGAAGCATTAAAAGAAGCCTTGGTGATTCCAACTTTAATTTTTCTATTGTTCAATGTGATGTTGTTTGTCATTGTGTTGAAGGCCGATAAAGTGATTACCATGAATACTTGTTTGCTGATTAAAGTGCGTGAACACATGGAAAAATATCTGTCCCGCTCCACCACAGAGGCGATTTATAGTTCAGTAACCGAAGAAAAAGAGCTGTTTAAGGGTGAAATGAAGGATATTGTGATCTTTTTCTCAGATGTTCGTGGTTTCACCAGTTATTCAGAACATGAAAGACCTGAGGTTGTGGTTGAAAATCTAAACAAGTTGTTTGAACTGCAAGCAGATATTATTCATCAATACGATGGGGTGATTGATAAATTTGTTGGTGATGAAATTATGGCAATGTTTCCCAAAAATGCCTCACAAGGTGCGGTGCAGGCGGGGTTGGAAATTCAGCAAGCGATTAAAGATAGCCAAGAGGTGAATTTTGATGTGGGGGTTGGCGTGCACTATGGTGAGGCACTGCTTGGTTCCATTGGTACACATGATCGTCGTGATTACACCGTAATTGGTAATATCGTCAACACAGGCGCAAGGTTCTGTGGTGCTGCCAAAGGTGGGGAAGTGATTATCAGCGATGTGGTGTACCAGCAGCTTGATGAAGTGACCCAACAGCGGTTTATGCTGAGTGAGCCTTTAAAACTCAAAGGTAAAAATGAAGTGATTGTGACTTATGTAGGGAACGAAACAGCAGATTCTTGATGTTGTGTGTAACATCAAAAGTTAAATATCCTTGCAGGGTTTTTCTTGTGCTTTAGCTTAGCGCCATGCGTTATTCAAAACTTTTCTCTCCAACTCTCCGCGATACCCCTGCTGATGCAGAAGTAGTATCGCATCAACTCTTGCTGCGTGCGGGTTTTATCCGCCGTGTGACTTCTGGTGTGTATGACTATTTGCCTCTGGGTTTGCGTGTTTTGCGTAACATTGAAAACATTGTACGCGAAGAAATGAATCGTGCTGGCGCACAAGAGTTATTGATGCCTATGGTGCAACCTTCTGAATTTTGGCAAAAATCGGGGCGTTGGGATAAATATGGACCTGAGTTGTTGCGCTTTAAAGACAGGCATGGTCATGAATCATGCTTAGGCCCCACCCATGAAGAAGTGATTTGTGATTTGGTCAGCCGTGAGCTGAAATCATACAAACAACTGCCCATGAACTTGTATCAAATTCAAAACAAGTTTCGCGATGAAATTCGTCCACGCTTTGGCTTGATGCGTGGTCGTGAATTTGTCATGAAAGATGCCTACTCCTTCCATGCCAACGCGGAATGCTTGGCGAAAGAGTACCAAAACATGTTTGATACTTACCATCGTATTTTTAATCGTTTGGGGCTTAAGTTTCGCGCTGTGGAAGCCGATAATGGTTCGATTGGCGGCTCGGCAAGCCATGAGTTTCATGTATTGGCAGAATCAGGTGAAGATTTGATTACCCATTGTTCGGCTTGTGATTATGCAGCCAATGTGGAAAAAGCATTATCGACACCGCCCTCATACCAAGGCATTGATGCAGAGCTTGGTGAAGTGGAAACACCGAAGAAAACAGCCGTAGAAGATGTGGTATCATTCCTCAACGTTGAACCTTTCACACTGCTCAAAACCATGATTTATGTTGCAGTTGGCGGAGAAAATGAAGGGCAAGTTGTCGCCGCATGTGTGCGTGGCACGGATAATGTGCAAGAAATCAAACTTGCGCGCGCCATGGGTGTGGATGAAGTCGAGCTTGCCTCCAAAGAACAGTTGGAAGCCGTAGGCACAGTGACAGGTTATGCAGGTCCGATGAGTTTACACTGTCCTATCTATATGGATATTTCATTGTCGGATGAAGTGGGCTTAGTCGCGGGTGCAAATAAATACAATTTCCATATCACAGGTTTGAATATTAGCCGTGATTTATCCAACATCACATATGTTGATTTGCGTGAAACCCAAGTCGGTGATACTTGTGGTAAGTGTGGCAAAGGCACAATGGAAACGTCTCGCGGTATTGAAGTGGGTCATATTTTTGAACTCGGCACAGTTTACGCTAAACCTATGGAAGTATTGTTTCAAAATGAACAAGGTAAACGCGATGTTGCCACCATGGGTTGTTATGGTATTGGTGTGTCGCGCTTGATGGCGGCTGTGGTAGAGCAGTGCAATGATGATTATGGCATTATGTGGCCAGTTAATCTCGCACCTTTCCGAATCTCTGTCATTACACTGGGTAAATCAGAGACAGCATTCGCTGCTTCGGAAAAAATCTACAATGAACTTTTAAAGCAAGGTGTTGACGTGGTTTGGGATGACCGCAAAGAAAGCCCAGGTGTGAAATTCAAAGATGCTGAACTCACAGGTATTCCTCTGCGTATCGTAGTCGGTGACCGTGGTTTGAATAACAATGCTTTAGAAATCAAAACCCGTTGGGGTGATAAAGCTGAAGCAAGCTCTGATGAAGTGGTCAACAAAGCTTTGTCGATGCTGGCGGAACTTCAACAGGAGAACGTCTGAGCCAAAGCTTTAAGCAGTTTATGACCGCCAAACACAAAGGCGGTCTGGTCGTGATTTTGGCTTTTGGTTTTTTACTGTCACTCCCACTTATGCTAACAAGTACCAATGAAGAGAAGCAGCATCTTGTGCAAAACACGCCACAAATGCACCCCGTGCAGCAACACGTTGGCTTGGAAAATATTTCAAATCATGAGCGTACAACAATCCAAGCTGATCTCGACCAAGAAGCACCGCTTACAACTGAAGCAACAGCACAAGATATATGGATAAAGCAAGTTTTACCACGGATTCAACAGTTTGATACCAGTGAGCATGAAGCGAAATCGATTGCCAAATGGGTTTGGATTTATGCACAAAGCCATGATATAGACCCCGCACTTATACTCGCTTTAATCACCGTAGAATCACGTTTCGATCCGTTTGCCACCAGCTTGGTTGGGGCGCAAGGGCTGATGCAGGTGATGCCATTTTGGAAACGTGAACTGGGTAGTCCAGAAGATGATTTATTCAACATTGCAACCAATATCCGTTATGGTTGTGCAATTCTGAAACATTATATCCAGCGGTATCACACCGTGGAAAAAGCTTTGGCTGCCTATAATGGTTCAAAAGGAAGGGTGAAATATCCCAATAAAATATTTGCTGAAATAAAAAACTATCAATTTTCAACCCAATGAGGAAACCCATGACATTAAAAATAATCACTCCCGCAGCACTATTACTTACAGCTTTTTGCTATAATTCTATGGCATCCGCTGAAAGTTTAGATTCACCTTCCGTTAAAGTATCCATGGTCAGTAGCATCCCTGACCTTAGGGGGGAGAAAGATGTGAAAACCAAAAAGAGAAGGTTCTTTAATGCCCTGCGTCCCATGGTGGAACAAGAAAATCAGCGTATTGCCAACCAACGTCAATGGTTGATTAACTTGAAAGAAAAAGGCTCACGCTCAGGAAATGATCAACAGATGTTAAGCAAGCTCTTGAAAAGTTATCGCTTATCCGAGAATAAAGATGGCTCGGTACCTTGGGATAAGCTATTGAAGCGTGTGGATACTGTGCCACTTGAGCTGGTATTATCCCAAGCTGCCAATGAATCTGCATGGGGAACATCACGCTTTGCCCGCAAAGCCAACAACTTGTTTGGGCAATGGTGTTTTAGTAAAGGATGCGGATTAGTGCCTGCTCGCCGCAATGCTGGCAGCACGCATGAAGTTGCATCCTTCAGCTCACCTCAGCTTTCAGTTCGCAGTTATTTACGCAACCTAAACACAGGTCGTGTTTACAAGGATTTACGCAATATTCGCGCCCAAGCACGCGCAGAGGGAAAAACCGCATCCGCGCATGATCTTGCCGCAGGTTTAATCAAATATTCAGAACGTGGACATGAATATGTTAAAGAAATTCGGGCTATGATTAAATACAATGGTAAGTATATGCGTGGAGAAGGTTAAACTTGTTACTTTCTCTCTGATGTTCGCCGTGACTCACTCAAAAAAAGTGCACGGTGTAGAGGTCTATTTCTAGCTCGAATTATTCATGAATCGTTGTGATAATCACGTAGAACCTTTGTTTGCAACGGGTTTTTCTGAAAGAGTTCGTAGCCACTGCTTACGGGCTATTGAGGAAAGATTTGTTGCGAGTAAAGGGGCAAGCGAGGGCGCGGCAGCATTTATGAATTATTCGGGCTAGGAGTCTAATCATCTTCCAAGTGCTGTGTATTGTGTAACAAATGTTCGGGTATATCTTTTTTGGCTTTTCCCGATAACTCGCCCAAGGTTTTGATTTGACTAAGGACACTGCCGCGCCCTGATTTGATTTGTCCAAAGGCCTTGTCGTAAGAAGATTGGGCTTGATTTAAGCGGCTACCTACATCCTCAAAGGATTTTATAAAGTCGGCGACTTTATCATGTAATAAACCTGCGCGATTCATTAATTTGGCAACATTTTCTGACTGCCGTTCATAACGCCAAAGTTGTTCAATGAGCTTGAGAGTAGCATACAGAGTGGATGGTGTAATCACGGCAATACGCTGATTAAATGCGGTTTCAAAGATGCTAGAATCTGCTTCAATGGCCATTAAATGAGCGGCTTCAATGGGCATAAACATCAGTACATAATCAGGAGAGTTGATGCCTTCCAAGTGGTCGTAGCGTTTGCTGGCAAGGGTTTGGATATGCGTTTGGATACTTTTGCAATGGGCGCGGATATATTTCTTTTGTGTGTCGCTATCTTGAGCGGACACAGCGCGTTCATAGTCGGTGAGTGATACCTTGGCATCAATAATCACCTGCTTATGACCAGGCATACGAATAATGACATCAGGTCGTTGGTGTTTGCCTTCATCATTGATGAAAGATTGTTCGCGTTCAAACTCATAACCTTCACGCAAACCACTGCTTTCCAATAATTTTTCCAAAATCATTTCTCCCCAATTGCCTTGGGCTTTGCTGTCACCCTTGAGGGCTTGGGTAAGGTTTAAGGTATCTTGACTCATTTGCTGATTCAGCTCTTTGAGCTGGGATAAATGTTGAGAAAGGGCGGACCGTGCTTCAATATCTTCTTTATGTACTTGCTCCATGCGATTTTTAAAATCGGCCATTTCTTTTTGCATGGGTTTGATGATGTTATCCAATCCTGAATTCAAGTGATAAGTGCAATTTCCACTATCGATTTTATGTGAACCCCTGTATTTTCCTCGAATACTTCATATGGAGTTTTGAACGCCAAACACTTTTTGGGTCGGTTATTAAGCCTATGAACGGCTTTTAGAACTTCTTTTGTAGTCACTTCAAGCAAGCTCATTGCTTTGGGGAAGTACTGCCGTAGAAGACCGTTTGCATTCTCATTTTGACCACGTTCCCAAGAGTGATAGGGCTTTGCAAAATAGGCATTACAGTCGCGTGTTTTGGCGATGGTCTTATGGAATGCGAATTCTTTGCCGTTGTCGAAAGTGATCGTGTGTACCCAGTCTTTTATTGGCTCCAAAAGCTTGATAATGGTTGCCGTCACGTCCTTGGCATGCTTGCTCTTAAGCGGTGCTGCAAGGCGAAGTTTTGAGCGACGATCATCGAGTGTTACAAGCACGCCTTTGTGATCTTTTCCTATCATTGTATCACCTTCCCAATCACCTTCCCAATCACCTTCCCAATCACCTTCCCAATCACCTTCCCAATCACCTTCCCAATCACCTTCCCAATCACCTATTCGCTCTCGTTTGTTAGCCACTTCAGGACGTTCATCAATATCGATACCATGACGAGTATGCGCCGATCCATAACGTTTCCTGTAGGTTTTATTTTGGTGCCTAAGATGAGTATACAAAACACCGCCAGCCTTTTTGTCCGCTAAAACATATTGATAAATCGTTTCATGATGAATGCTAATGACATCATCCTTTTTCAATCGACCAGCAACTTGTTCAGGACTCCAGTCTTGTTCGATATATTCGGATATTACCGTCTTGATATCATTGGTAAGTTTGATTGCTTTCGGCTTATCTTTGTGACGCGTGAAAGCCTTATTATTGGCTTGAATATGACGGTAGCCCCGTTGCCCTGTGTTGCGTGAAAGCTCCCTGCACAACGTGCTACATGAACGCCCTAATGCCGAAGCAATATCCTTCTGAAAAGTACCCTTCTTACGCTCTAGTTCAATGTACGTACACCACCCCAACCTGTCAACACAGTTTTTCAAGAATCCTTATTCCAACCTTTTAAGCAGCTTTTTTGTGTTGTGTTTGGCTTAACATGCTCTCGCGATACACGTTCATTGGCTTTTTGTATTGCAGCGTTTCGTGAAAGCGTCGGTGATTATAAAAATCAATATAATCATCCACATCGGCTTTTAGCTCTGTAAGTGAACGATATTCATTGAGATAGATTCGCTCACACTTTGCACTCCTCCAAAAACGTTCGATACAAATATTGTCCGTAGCTCGACCTTTTCCGTCCATAGATATAATAATGCCTTTGTTTTTAAGGCGTTGAGTATGAATATCACTGGTATAAAAGACATCTTTCCTAAATAAACCCATATCTCATATTGACTAAAGCCGCCACGACCCGCCAATTTAAGCCATAGTTTTTGTGTTTCCCCCGATATACCTCTTTGACTATTCTGAATATTTTATGCGATAAAACAGCCTTGGAATGCCAATCAATCACCGCAGCCAAATAAACCATGCCACCACCTATTTTGATGTAGGTAATATCCGTGCTCCAAACTTGATTGGCACGTGATATATCTAACCCACTTACATTGAGCGGGTATCTCTTTTTAAAAAATGATTTAAAATTGATGTCGGATGATGTTTGTTCTCATCATATTGAATAAAAATAGCCTTTTATGACCGAATCATTTAGCCATTTAATGAAAATTACGGTACCGATTTTCAACTTTTTGCTTAAGTTGGTTGTAGATTGAAATTCGTAGGATAATCAGAATCGTGATGTATATCCTTATCTCATTGATTTATAAGGATAAAATAACCAATAAAACGATAAAACATACCCGCTCAATGTAAGTAACCCACGCAGTTTATACTTGTATTTTTTATGTGCTTGAATGGGCACTGTGGTCTGCACCTGTTTGACTGCCAAGGCAGCCTTTAACCCCAAGTCTTGACGGTAGCTTGCAACCGTATTTAGGCTTACTTTAAAACCATTTTCCAGCAGTTGCTGGTGCACCTTTGCCGCGCCATAAATTGGAACTTCTTCAAATATATTGGCAATCTCAGCCTTTATTTTTGCCTTGCCCTCATTATGTTTAGCTTGATAATAGTGGCTACTCCGACTCACACCCAACAAACTACATTGGCGAGACAAAGAAAGTGTTTCCAGCTTGGGCTCAACCAGCTTTTTCTTCTCAGATAAGCCCAAGCTTTTTAGCTTCTTTGCAAGCCACTCCTTTTCAACCGTTATCTTGCCAACGATTTTGGTCAGCATCTCATTTTCTTCTTTAGCCGCAGCTAAATCAACCTTATACTCCTTTACAGCCTTCGAGGGCTCCATGGCTATTTCAACGTTGTCTAAGAAGGTTTTCTTCCAATTTTGTAGGTTCTTTGGTGTGACATTATGTTCACTCGCTATAGTTGATAACGGCTTCTCATTCGCTAGCACTTCAAGCACTAGTTTGCTCTTAAAGGCTGCACTGTAAACTTGTCTTTTTCTACTCATTATAGCTCCGTTTTTTTGCTGAATTCTAGCTTAAAAGGAATAAGGAATGCAGTTTCTTTGTTTGAATTTCTTGGGGTATTATAATATTCAAATCTTTGATGACACCAGCAATGATACCTAAGTGATCTAAACGTTCTATTGAGTAGCTGTTTGTATTAATAGCTCTATACCTACCTTGTGAAATTAGAGGCGAAGCATAAATGATTTTTTGAATAAAGTTACCCACTCAATGTAAGTGAGTAATATTGTTTTTGATGTTTTACAGGACGCTCTATGGGTTGTTCTGATACGTCTATAATCAATGTTTCCCTTTTATTATCAATAAGATCTAGTCGGCTAGGAAGTTTTTCAACGTTAGCTATGATCCTCACATAACGGCTATATACCTTGTGACAGTAGGACTCTTGTATTCCAAAAATATTGCCAAGAACTTGAAAGGTTGGATAGTGGCGAATATAGTAAAGTGCTAACAAGATACAATCTTGCAATGATACTCTAGAACTTTTCAGACCGCGCCTTTTCAGAGGGTTAAGCTTCTTTTCATTTTCAATATATTGCTTTACTTTATCATATAAACTGATGTTACGCAGTCGGGCTAAAATTCGTCATTTCCACGCAAGAACACAGGAACGAGAAAACATATGGTAGAAAGTCATGATTGAGGAAGTGCGACTTCAGTCGCGCATGCATGATGATGCTTCTCATGCGGGGCTAAAGCCCCACTTCCTATATTTAGATTGCCTGAATTCAAGTGATAAGTGCAATTTCCACTATCGATTTTATGTGAACTCCTGTATTTTCTTCAAATATTTGGTTGGACAGGGATTTGAACTCATGGGCAAGTTTGATCTTGGCATCTTCAAGTAAGGCAAGCTTCTCACGGTGATGTTGCTGCACGAGTTGGCGCTCTGTTTTCAGTTGGGTGAGTGAGGTCATGACGTCTTTGTTTTCGATTTGACATTGACTTAATTGTTGCTTTTGTTGCTCTAGCTGTTGATGAGCTATGCGTAGTTGTTGTTCAAGTGTGATATTGGTTGTCACGATGTCATTGTTGACCAGTAGTTGCTGGCGCAAGTCTTTGTTTTGTTTGTAAAGATAATAGATCCAAGGAAGTGTTAACGCAAGTGAAATGCCAAGTGATGATGTAATCAAGAACCAAGTATTCATGTTCCTACCTCCCTGCTGACGATGAGTGGCAAAGAATAGGCAATGATGAATTGTATTGCATCTAAATCCTAAGGAAGCTCTGAACAAGTCATGAACGCATATATTGTGTCCAGTGCATCCAAACTCTGCGTTGTGCGTTTGAGCAATAGCCTTGCTATTCCATGCAACACACGCCTGGATTTTGCATGCCCTGAAATACAATCTGCTTCATCCAAGCTTATTCAGAGCTTCCCTAACTACGTGACATCAGAATGTTATATGAAGCCAGCACTTGAAAGAGTGTGAATGACTCAAGCTTAGAATTTATGGCTGCCAAAAGCTTAGAACATAGTCGCTTCTTTCAGTGGGGTAAAAAGGCTTGATAAATAGGGTCACTTTATAAAAGGTTGATTTGATGAAGTCTATCTTTCATAGTGTTGCCACTAATTTTTATGGTTTTAGGAGATAATTATGGCATTGGTTGCATCCATTTATAAAGGCGAATTTCAACTTCCTGACTTTTCATTGAAAGATGCGCATGGTGATACCCATCATGCCAAAGATTTGCTGGGTGAGCATGGTCTAGTGGTTGCCTTCACCTGTAACCATTGCCCCTATGCGATTGCAGTTTGGCCGCGTTTGGTGCGTCATGCGGCAACATTGAAGGCTATGGGCATTAACACGGTAGCGATTAATCCAAATATTCACCCAGATTTTCCTGAAGATAATGTGGATGCGATGCGTGAAAAACTGTTGGAATGGAAGATTAATTTTCCTTACTTGGCAGATGAAACACAAGATGTTGCTAAAGCTTTTGATGCACAATGCACGCCTGATATTTTCATGTTTGATAACAAGGGTAAGCTTTATTACCACGGTCGCATTGATGATTATTGGAAAGATGAAACCAGAGTAAATACCGAAGAGTTACTGCCTGCCGCAGAAGCTGTGGTTGCTGGTCAACCAGCACCGCAACCACAGCATCCAACGATTGGCTGTTCTATCAAATGGTTAACGAATGAATGAATGAATAAAAGTGGGTGGTTGTATGGTGAATAAATGGATGAGTTCAAGCCTGATTTTGTTGGCTCTCGTAGGCTTTTCGGTATCCGCAAAAGCTGGAGACATCAACAAAGGAAAAGCTTTGTATGATCGTTTATGCGTTTATTGCCATTTAACCACTTACGATGATAAGTTTGGTCCAGGGTTGGGTGGTATTTTACAAAGGCGGCATAAGCCATGGCTACACAATTTTCTAAAAGACCCCGTAGAGATGACAAAAACAGATGAATACGCCAAGAATTTAAAAGAAAACAATGAATATGGCATCAGGATGCCAAAACTTTCAGAGATGCAAGATAAAGAAAGAAGAGAAGATATTATTGCTTATTTGGAAACATTGGAGTGATAATCTTAGGTTCCATATTTCTTAACGGGTTTTAGCCCAACATCAGTTATTCATTGTTATCATGTTAAGGTTTTCTGTGCATGGTTGTCGATAAATGATGCCTATATTTTGCGCAAATTTACTTTTTTGATGGGCTGCTCAGGGTAGAGACTATTGAGACTTTAATTTTTTTAGGCAGGTTGCGGAGTTATTTTCAGGGCTGTGTCCCTTTTTTGGAGTTTTAATGATGAATGTAGGCTGTGTAGGTAAAGGTATAGCGATTGCAGTAGCGTTAGGTTTGGTGGGTTATTTTGTCGGCCCAATGGTTGGCTTGAATCAGGATATTCCAGTTGGCTCTGTACTCGCATCAGGTTTGATTGTTGGATTTTTGTTGGGTGCATGGGTCTTTGGTGGTAGTTCGGAATCGCGACCAAAAGTGAAGCATAACAATACCAATGTTCTGTATGTCGGTAATATTCCGTTTAAGGCAGATGAAGAAGAAATTCAGCGCTTGTTTGAGGCGCATGGTAGTGTGAAGTCAGTGCGTCTTGTGCGAGGTGGCCCTAACCGTCGTCCTAAAGGTTATGGCTTTATTGAAATGGCATCTGAAGAAGGTGTCAAAGCTGCTTTGGTATTGAATGGAGAAGATTTTGCAGGCCGTAAGCTGCGCGTGAATGAGGCTAAGGATAAAAAGTAAGACGTTCTTATTTAGAGCCTACTCAAAAAGTTTAGCGTAAACCTGATATGGGTTGGAAGCGAGGCTCAAGGTGAAGGCGTAAGCCTGAGAAAGCACTCAAAGTGGGATTGCCAGTCATCCACCCAGAGTTTTGCAAGTGGCTCTTTTGAGTTCCATTTATTTAACTGATGTTACGCAGTTGGGCTAAAATTCGTCATTCCCACGTAAGAATACAGGAACGAGAAAATATATGGCAGAAAGTCATGATTGAGGAAGTGCGACTTCAGTCGCGCATGCATGATGATGCTTCTCATGCGGGGCTAAAGCCCCACTTCCTATATTGAGATTGCTGTATTACCGTTCACTTTAACGAATAAAGGTAAAACTGAAATCTACGCGCTACAAATGAGAATGGAGTCATTCTTTCTCAACAAAGTGCGTAACATCAGTTATTTAAAATTTAACCAACGTTTTGGCCAAGGTGCGCGGCAATCTAATGGTTTGTTTGATGTTGGGTGCGTAAAGCGTAGTCGCCAAGCATGAAGAGCAAGTCCTTTGCCAAGGTTGGCTTTGAAGGACTTGATGTCTGCCTTGTCGGCATACTTGGGGTCACCTAATATAGCATGACCCTCGTGCTGAAGTTGAACGCGAAGCTGGTGTGTGCGCCCGCTATGTGGCTGTAACGCTACCAAACTGTATGCCCAACCATGATGCTCGCGGAGTAGAATGGTTTGTAAATCGGTGATGGCTTCTTGCCCATGTTCTGCATCAATCACCATGCGCTCACCGCCTTGGCTAATCCCTTTCAAAAGCTTGGACTGCATGCGACCAGCATAAGGGTATGGATGCCCAACAACCCAAGCAAGGTAAGTTTTGTGGGCATCACGTTCGCGAAATTGCTCGGTAAGTTTTCTTAGGGTATGCAGGTTTTTGGCCAGTAACAAGCATCCACTGGTATCTCGATCCAAGCGGTGCGCCAAACGAAGTTCGGGTAAATTCAGTTGAACCTTTAAACGTTCAATCAAACCTGCTTGATGCCCACTGCCACCATGAACCACCAAACCCGCTTCTTTGTTGAGCACCAGCAAATCTTCATCTTCATAAATGATACTCAAGTTCTTTAATGGTTGAATCATGGCAGGTTGATGCCCAGTGGTTTCACTACTGTCGCTGCGTAGGCTGGCGGGCAAAAAGATGCTGTCGCCTTCTTGCATACGTAATTCAGGTTTGACGCGCTTGCCATTCACACGGACATTTTTTTTACGAATAAGGCGTAAAATAAGTGTACGCTTTTCTTGACCCAAAAGGCGACAAAGGACGCGATCCAAGCGGCTTCCCGCTTCATTTTTATCAATGATAAGGTGTGATTTTACTTCATGTTCATGCTCTAAACTTGCCAAAATAGTCCTCTTTTGCTTTAATGTCCCCGATTATACATGTGTTCCGCGTGCGTGGCGATGTTTGCGAATATTTTTCGCACCTTGATTGAGAAACTTTGTAGGCTCATACATTGAGAAGTTACCCCTTCATTTCAATCAATATTTCGGAGAGTGAGTCGTTTTTGTGTAGGTCTCACCAAGCCAGTGCCGTGTTGAGCTGTGGATAATAAAATAAAATAAAACCGCTTGATAGTCTTAAATTGATTTAAACTTTAATAGGCTGCTTTGCATTGGTATATGTTGAAATGTTAATCGCCTTTAATTTATTGATAAGGTCTTGTTTACAAGACTTTAGTGCAAATTTTTGTTGTCAGCGGAAAGGAAACCGCCATGAAAAAGTTGATGCTTATCAACGCTTCACACGAGGAAGAGAGTCGTGTTGCAATTGTAGAAGATGATTTTTTACAAGAGCTAGACATTGAGTCTACGCATAAAGTCCTTACCAAAGGCAATATTTACCAAGCCACAGTCACCAAAGTGGAAGCCAGCCTACAAGCCGCATTTGTTGAATACGGCGCACTTCGCCAAGGCTTCTTGCCGCTGAGTGAAATTCATCCTGATTTTTGGAAGGATGGCGTGGATAAAACCCAAGACCCACGTCATGTGAACATTCAAGATGTGCTGCAAGCCAAACAAAAGATTTTGGTACAAGTCGTCAAAGAAGAGCGTGGCAATAAAGGTGCAGCGATGACCACCTTTATTTCACTGGCGGGGCGTTACTTGGTACTCAGCCCCAATACGTCTCGGGGTGGTATCTCACGCAAGCTACCTGATGATGTTCGCCGTGTTTTAAAAGAAATTTTATTGCAGTTAAATGTACCTGAACACATGGGCTTGATTGTACGTACAGCAGGGCGTGATCAAAAGCTTGAGGCATTAGAACGAGACTACTCTTATTTGCAACGGTTGTGGGATGAAATCCGTATCAAAGGTGGCTCAACGGCTGCTCCAGCACTTATTTACTTAGAAGGTGACATGGCAACCCGCGCTATTCGTGACCACTTCAGTGATGATATTCAAGAGATTTGGGTAGATAATCATGATGTGTACACACGCACCAAGAATTTTGTGCATGCTGTGCTTCCAGGTAAAGAGAAGCTGGTTAAATTATATCGCGGTAAAAAACCCATCTTTCGTCATTATAATATTGAAGGGCAGTGTGAACAAATTCACGAACGAGAAATCCGCCTTCCTTCTGGAGGCTCCATTGTCTTTGACCCTACCGAAGCCCTGACTGCCGTCGATGTGAACTCATCACGCTCTACGCGAGGTAAACATATTGATGATACGGCACTCAATACTAATTTAGAAGCGGCACAAGAAATTGCTCGTCAATTACGTATTCGTGATATTGGTGGTTTAGTCGTGGTTGATTTTATTGACATGGCGAATCGAAAGCATGGGCAACAGGTTGAAGAAGCATTAAGAAATGCAACAACAAGTGATAAGGCAAGGGTTCAGTTTGCACGAATTTCCCGATTTGGTTTATTGGAAATGTCCCGCCAACGCTTGCACCCTTCAGTGCGTGAAACGACGACGGAAACATGCTCGCGTTGCGAAGGTAGGGGTACGATTCTTACCGTTGAATCCATGGCGCTACAAATGTTGACGCGTATGGAAGATTTGGCGGAAAAAGGTAAAAAGCCGAAGTTGGTGGTGCAGGTTCCATCAGAAACAGGCGAATATTTAATGAACAATAAGCGTGATAATATTGCACGCATTGAAGAAATGCACGAGATTCAAGTTTCATTGCAAATTCGCCCTGATTTACTGATTCCTCATTATCGCATTGAGCGTCATTGGCGTGATGAAACCCAAGATCGTTTGGAAGTATTGGAAGACACGCTTAAAGGAAAGAAACCACAACGTGTTGCACGAAAGCTAAAACCCATGAAACCTGTGGTAGGTATTCCTAAACCATTACCATTACCTGAACCTGAAGAAAAAAGCTGGTTTAAATCTTTGTGGGACGCATTGTTTGAACGCAAGGAAAAAGTGGAAGAACCTACTCAACGCTCACCGCAGCGTAAACGCAAACGTCAGGCTGTGAATAGAAAACCAAATAAGAAAAATCACCCAACCAATACTCAGGCTGAAAAGAAAATGGAAAATGACAAGGGTCATGTGAATGAAGCCCCCAAGCGTCGCCGTCGTCGCCGTCGCCCTACGAAACCGAAGTCAGATGCCAACCCAAGTGCTGCTGGTGGTAAGTCCGATGCCAAGCATCAAGACACACCAACGACTGCGGAATAAACGTTATATTTTATGAATAAAAATGTGGATATGTTGCAATGGGAAATTTCTGAATCTCAGCATGGTAAACGCTTGGATCAGGTGTTGACGGATGCTTCGGGTTTAACGCGAGTACGCATTCAAGCGTTGATTGCCGATGCTCATGTGTGGAAAGGTGATGCGCAAGGTGTAAAGCTTAAACGTTCTGCGCGCGTTCTTTTGGGTGAAGTATATTATGTTTATATTCCCAAGCCTCAAGCTATGCAGCTTGTGCCTGAAGATATTGCTTTGGACATTTTGTTTGAAGATGAACATTTGATTGTGGTGAATAAACCCGCAGGTATGGTGGTTCACCCATCGCATGGTCATGATACGGGTACATTGGTTCATGCTTTGCTTCACCATTGCGACAATCTGCCAGGTATCAATGGGGTTGAGCGCCCTGGCATTGTACATCGGCTGGATAAAGATACATCGGGCAGTTTGGTGGTGGCAAAAACTGAAGCAAGCCATCAAGGTTTATCGCAAATGTTTGCTAGCCATGATCTACAACGTGAATATGTAGCATGGTGTAGAGGTTACCCACACTGGCTTGAGAAGAAAATTGAACTGCCTATTGGTAGACATCCACACAACAGACAAAAAATGGCAGTGAACCCCAAGGGGAAAATGGCCATTACCGATGCCAAGTTAGAGAAGCGGTATGATGATAACTTTTGCCGCATTCGTTTGCGGCTACACACAGGGCGAACGCATCAAATTCGGGTGCATTTAAGCCATGAAAATGTACCTGTGTTGGCAGACCCTATGTATGGACGTAAATTTAATCCCAGCAAGCATATTCCTGAACCTGCATTCAGCGCTTTGAAACAATTGAGTCGTCAGGCTCTTCATGCTGAAATATTGGGTTTTAAACACCCCATCACTGGCGAAGATATTTTTGTCACGCACCTTTCCCTGAAGAACTGAAGCGACTTGATGAAGCCTTGGTTGTGCTTGGTTGATGTTTGAGGCCTCGCAGCTTATGGCGAAATATGGTGTTAAGGCTATATTTAGTGATAGACATGGCGGGGTAAGTGAAGGCGCATATTCAAGCTTAAATTTAGGTGAAAGTGTCGGTGATACAAATGAGTGTGTTGCGCAAAATTTAATACGATTATGTCAGTCATCAGACATGCCCATGCCGCATCAAAGCCAACAAGTACACGGCGTACAGGTACTATACTGTCAAGGTGATGGTGTGCGCCATTCAGAAAATGCAGATATTCTGATTGCCACGAATTCTGGTGTTGCGCTTGCTGTTAGAACAGCGGACTGTTTACCCGTGGTGTTGGTTGATATTGAGGCAGGTGTTGTCGCGGCTGTTCATGCTGGTTGGCGAGGCACAGCGCAAAATGTTGTGGGTGTTGCTCTTGATGCAATGTGTAGCAAGGGGGCATATCCTGCGCATATCTTAGCCAGTTTTGGTCCATGTATCGCCAATTGTTGTTTTGCCGTGAGTGCGGAAGTTGCTGATATTTTATCACAATCTTGTGGTGTTGATGTGGGTGTTATGCAAGGTGGACAGGTATTTGCTGATTTGGCAAAAGCTAATCGGCATCAGTTATTAGCCCGAGGTGTCAAGCATGCTTGCATTGAAATATCACAGCCTTGTACATATTGCAGTGTGCAACCCCGTTACTTTTCTTATCGTCGTGACTGTGGCAAAACAGGACGACAATTGACGATGATTAGCCTTCCATAGGTTGCCCATTCATTTCTTGGCTTTAAACTGGCGGAGATGTTTAAACTTTTTCAAACTATCATGATTATTGTATTATCCTTTTCCACTGCTTGGGCAGGGGAAAGATCAGACATGAGCGAAATACATACCCAAACCAAAGATGGTGTGGTGTATTGTGATGTGCAGGCATTTCAGCAAGAAGCATATATACTTAAAGTGATTGGTTCAGGCTCGCCGATGACTGTGTTTTGGCAGTTTGATGTGAAGCAAGTGCGCGACTATTGGTTGGATAAGCAAGTGGTTTCAGTGCGTTTGGGGAGGCAAGTCATTCCTGACTTGGTGACGCAGCGTTGGCTGATGCGTGACTTAAGTGGTGGTGTGGTAAGGCATACGACAGAGGCACAAGAAGCAATGCGGTTTCTCACAGGTTTGACGCAGGTTGCGGTGCTTGATACATCTCTTCTTGATGGTGCCAATACTTATATATTGAAGGTGCAACTTTTTTTGTATGAAGGCGAAGCTGAAGAAGATAGTTGGGTTCCGTTGTTTAAAAATTGGGGCATAGATATGGGTAATGCACCTTTGCTTTTGACCAAAGAAGATGATTGATCAACGAGAGAAGCAGGATAAATACCTCATTTATGGGTTGCGTTTTTTGCCATTTGTGGTGGTTTGTCTTTTGGCATTAGTGATTTATTATGTGTGGCCCAGCCAAGATCATTTCGGCCCAGTATACTTGAGTTGGATGAATGTTGGTTTATTATTTTCTTTGGCTTTGATTGCATTTGTTTTTGGTGTTCGAGGTTTTTCCACACATCAGCAAAGTGCAGGGCTTAATTTGAGAACGAAGCTTGTGACGATTATGGTGTTGATGGTGCTTCTTCCGTCGGCAATTTTGCAAATCACAGCCAATCAAGTGATTACTAAGGGCTTGGATGTTTGGTTTGATGTTCGTGTGGACAATCTACTTGATAAAGCGATGAGCTTGGCACAAGGGTTTTATGCCGATATTGAGTCGAATATGGAGCTATCTTTAAAGCAAGTGATAGCTGATGATAATTTTCCTGATTTGGAGCCAACACCGCTGGCTAGCCTTGTTCTTAATCAATATATGGAGCAGTTACTCAACAAATATGGATGGGAAAAGCTTGAGTTATTTGATGCTTCAGAGCGTTTGATAGCCACTGTTCAGGGTGTGCATCAAGGCTCAAAATTTCATAGCTTGGAAACAGAGATCTTGTCGGATGCTGGGCGTTTAAGTGTTGCTTTGGGTCGGTATGTGGTTGATCATTCGGTTCGCGAAGACGGTGAGTATGTGGTTGGTTATTTACCATTATTTTCACAGCGACGATTCATTGGTTTGTTTCGTGCAGAAGTTGCTTTGCCTGAAGAAATTACAGCCAGCGCGCGAAGTATTGAGGCAGATTATCGAACATACCGTGTTCTAGATCGGCATAGGCAAAGCATTCAACAAACTTTTACGCATATACTGATGATGGTCATGATATTGATTGTGTGTGTGGCGGGTGTGTTGGCACTTGTTTTTGCGCGCAAGTTGACCGCACCTGTTGAAGACTTGGCATCAGCACTTGAGCAAGTGAAAGCTGGCGATTTTGATGCCTTGATTCCTACTCATAGCAAGGACGAACTGGGATTTTTGGCTGCATCATTTAACAGTATGATTGCGCGTTTAAAATACAATATGGATACGCTCACCGAGACACAAGCTGAATTGACCAGTGCTTTGGTAAGCAGCCGTCAACGTCAATATGTGCTGGAAAACCTGCTGGCGAAGTTGCATAGTGGTGTGATTTTACTCGATTCATTAGGGGAGATACGCTTGATGAATGAAACATGCAAAAATTTATTGTTATTGCCTCAATATAAAGCAGAAAAAAAATCAATATATGACTTCTCTGAAGGACATCTTAAACCGATGTTGGATTTTTTGAAACTTTGCAGACTCAAGGCTTACAAGATTTGCAGGATGAACTGGTGATTACTCATGGCTTACAAACGGTTAAGATTTTAGCTCGCGGCACATTATTAGGCAGCCAAGAAGATGTATTTTCAGGTTGGCTATTGGTATTTGATGATATTACTCAGCTTGCTGAGGCACAAAAACATCGAGCATGGGCGGAAGTGGCGCAACGGTTAGCACATGAAATCAAGAATCCGTTAACACCGATTAAGCTATCCACAGAACGTGTACGTAGAAGATTTAGAAACCAAGTGGATGATGTTGCTGTATTTGATACCTGTACAGATGCGGTCATTAATCAGGTGGAGCGTTTGCAACGCTTGCTGGCTGATTTTTCTGATTTGGCAACCTTGCCCAAGCCCAAGATGGAAGAAGTTTCCATTGCAACCTTGCTTCAAGAGCTGCGTGAGCTGTACAGCCCTTATCACAATCTCATCTTTGAAGGCATGCCTCAAGGTCAAGTTTTTGTGACCCTGACCAAATTCGCCAAGTATTGATTAATTTAATTGATAATGCGCTAGCAACGCAGGCACATGTGCGTGTATATGTGGGGATCACCGATAAACAAACACGTTTCTTTGTGCAAGATGAAGGACAAGGTATTGATGAAAATACGAAAAAACATATATTTGAACCTTATTTCTCAACCAAAAAAGATGGTAGTGGTTTGGGTTTAGCTATTGCACAACGGATTACAGAAGAACACCATGGACAACTTCAATTACTCTCTGCATCCGCCCCCACACGTTTTTGCATGTGGCTGCCTAATGTGAAACAAACAACGGATGAAGCCAAGGAGGGAAGCGCGTGACGATTCAAATTTTGATTGTGGATGATGAGCAGCCAATTCGGGAATCTTTAAGTGGCCTTTTTGAGGATGAAGGGTATTTGGTTAGTCATTCGGCCTCGGGTGAAGAAGCGGTGGCGCGTTTTCGCAAAAATCCTGCGGACTGTGTTTTCTTGGATATTTGGATGCCTGGTATTGATGGCTTGGAAACGATGGCAAGGCTGAAGCAAATTAATCCTGATGTACCCATTATTATGATGTCTGGTCACGCGACCATTGATACCGCAGTTAAAGCCACCAAACAAGGTGCATTTGATTTTATTGAAAAGCCTTTTTCTTTGGATAAATTATTGATTACACTGCGTAATGCGGTGGAAAAAAGAAGGCTTGAGTTAGAAAATTCAGACTTAAAAGTTGAAGTCAATAACCGTTCTCCCCAGTTTGTTGGTCGCAGCAAAGCCGTGAGCTTGATACGCAGACAACTTGATAAAATGAAGATGAATAAACAACATATGATATTGCAGGGTCAGCATGGTGTAGGTAAATCCATTGCTGCCCGCATTGTGCATGAGGGCTCAGGTCATTCCCAAGTTGGATTTGTAGCATTCAAAGCATTGGGTTTGGATGAGCAGGCGATTGATGCCGAACTTTTTGGCTACGAGAAAGGTGCATTCACTGGAGCGTTGCAAGCCAGAAGAGGCCGCTTGGAAGTTGCGCATAACGGCACACTGTATATTGAAGAAATTGCTGATATTCCCATGCGAATACAAGAGAAAATAGTGCAAGTGATGTTGAAGCACCGTTTGCAACATTTGGGTAATACCCGTTATGTTCCATGTGATACACGTTTGATTTTAGGCTCAAAACATGATAAAGAAACTTTATTGCAGCATGGAAGCATACTCCAAGCATTTTATTCACAATTGCATATGATAACCATGACATTGCCAAACCTTCAGGAAAGAGCCGAAGATATATCAGATCTTTTGCAGATGTTGACTGCCGAACAAGTTGCACATTTGGGCGGTGAACCTGTTCATTTCTCGAAAGAAGTTGTGCAATTGCTGCAAGCGTATGCTTGGCCAGGCAATGTTCGGGAATTGCGTAATTATGTTGAGCGATGTCACCTTTTGTGTTCAGGTCAGGTGTTAACACCTGAAACCATGTTATCTTTAGATGAAAACCCTCAGTCACCGTTATCTTTTTCGGCAGTGCCTGACGATACTGTGTTGCAAGATGGATTCCACGATGCACGCAAACGATTTGAACGCAGTTATATATTGCATCATTTGGACAAAAATAATTGGAATATTAGTAAAACAGCAGTGGATATAGGTATGGAAAGAAGTCAATTGCACCGTAAGATTAAAGCGCATGATTTAATAGCCAAAGATTAATCAATACCTTCGCCAAAATAGCGCGCATTCAGCTCGTATTAACCATGAATTTCATTGAAATTTTATCAATCAGTTCGTTAATAAAAATACGTTCGGCATTTTCCCCACATAATTTTAATGTTTCTTGTACCTGCTTGCGCGCCAGAAACCACACCTTCACATCGTGCATACTTCTGCCGACTTTTCCGTCATTCTGAGCGATTAATGCATATGCCATATTAACCATAAACATTGAAAAACATGCGCTGTTTCGAACTTTGGCTTCTTTTACAACCATGAAATCTTCCAGTCCCCAATATTGTTTAGCATCACGGAAATTGAATTCAATCTGGAAGCGCAAACGATAATAATCAACGACTTTATCCCATCCCAATGCAAGATCAGAGCTAAACAAAATAACATGAGCTGTTTTCCCGCTACTCACTGACGTTTTTCTTATAATGACAACATTCAATGCATCTGGAAACTTTTTGTGCCGTACCTCAATTTGAAAGTATTCTGTAAGTACACCATCCTCACACGTTTCATGCACGCGATATTCATTAGATATTCATTAGATATTCATTAGATATTTTTGCGGCAGTAACCGTTCACCATAAATCCGTTTACGCCCACGTCCTGAATATTCACCCTGCCAAGGCAAATAAAGCTGAGAATTATAACGTAGTTTACAAATAAGGTGCAAATTGACCTGCCTCACCATCTGCAAGGCAAAATTATTGCCTAACTCGCCATCAAAAAGAAAATACTTTGGCACACATGAATCAGAAATAAGTGATTTAACTTCCCTTATTTTCTCTTGTAAAACAGTCATATAGGGTGATAACTCAACATCACGGCGATTAAAGTTTTTTCTTCCTTTGGGGCGACCTCGTTTTTTTACTGTTTTTTCATCGCTTTTAGAAATTTCTTTTTCGGTGCTTATTTCGCGATACTTTGAGCAGCCTGTCAGCTCTTTTTTGATTAACTGGTGCATCTGCAATGGAAAAGATTTGCGGCGCTTTACACTAATCAGGCTAATGCATAGGAAGCACAGTCCTGGCACAACTTGCCCTTGAATGGAAGAAAAAAATAGTCCAGACCATGCGTTTTCTTGCCGCTTTTAGTAACGGTGACTTCATCACCCGCAAGTAAAATAACATCGTCTTTATCTTGCAGAAAAGAGCGGCATAAAAGCCAATTCATTTTCATCCATGCTATATTCAGTAAGCCAAAAAAGCGTTGAACCGTTCGATAACTTCCACCATCACCTGACCAACGAGATAAACCCAGCATCGTCATTCGTCCCGTCATAGAGAGTGCTGCCTCGGTGATTACTTTAAGCTGTTTGAATGTTTTTGAATCCAAAGTATTGCTTATTGGCGATAGAGTGCGCATTATTTCATTCATGGGTACTTACATTGAGCGGGTATCTTTTTCTAAAAAAATGATTTAAAATTGATATCGGATGATCTTTGTTCTCATCATATTGAATGAAAACAGCCTTTTATGACCGAATCATTTAGCCATTTAATGAAAATTACGGTATCGATTTTCAACTTTTTGCTTAAGTTGGTTGTAGATTGAAATTCGTAGGATAATCAGAATCGTGATGTATATCCTTATCTCATTGATTTATAAGGATAAAATAACCAAGAAAACGATAAAACCGACATTCCGCACCCTTGATTTTGATTTTTGGTATTGAATGAAAAGACATGAAAACATAATGTTTTTCAACGCTAAACAAGCTTATTAGCCACTGCTGCGCAGTGGCTAATGCCGAGTTAATCGAAATTTGAAGACCTTGCTCGCCATCGTCCCGATGTCTAACAAGGTCGTTCAAACGGAATCCTTTCAGGACTTCCGCCCCTTCGTCTCACCAAAAAGTGAATGCTTTGCAGCATTCCCCTTTTGGCTCAAGGCGGGGTTCCGCTTAACTCGGCATTATGGTAATATATTGCTTCACTACTGTCCGACGAAAGTTACATATCGCCATGCCCGACTTGACTGGGTATCCAAAAAACCTTGCAAATAATAGATTCCCGCCTTCGCGGGAATGACGTAAAGCGTAAAATATTACTTCCTGTCTCATAACATCGTGCCGCAAAGGAAACCTTTATGGCATAAAGAGTTGGAAATAAAGCCTCGAACTTTCGTCGGACAGTAGTCAATACCTTCGCCAGCTTTAGAGAATACATTGGTAAAAAACCCTAGTGTTTGTAACACATTGATTTAGAAAGCGTATATTAAAAATAACATCGGGGTTTGGGGGATATTATTTTTAATATACCACAATATTCTAGAATGTTATGGTTACTCCCGACATTCCGCACCCTGTATTTCCAGTTTTTCGATTTAAGTTAAATAGGCTTAATTAGCCATTTAAATGCTTCTAACCTATTAATATTTATGGTATATTTATTGTTTCTACGGAGGCGAAAATGGCTATGGAAGTATCAACTGGTTCGATGATGTCGGGCTGCGAAAGTAAGGAGCTCAATCATCTTGGTCTTGTTGCAGGGATGTATGATGAGCTGGAAATAGGCACGAGTATGGATGCCCTGATTCCACAGGATATGCAGCAACGCAAGGTATCGATTGGTCAGGTTCTCAAAGCGACGGTGCTTAATGGACTTGGTTTCGTGAACCAGCGATTGTACAATATACCGCACTTTTTTGAGAGCAAACCTGTTGAGAAACTGCTTGGCGAAGGTGTTGAGGCAGCCCACTTTAATGATGATGTCACAGGGCGAATGTTGGACTCGATTTATGAGGCAGGCGTGAGTGAAACTTATGCTGTAATTGCATCTAACGCATTAAAAACATTAAATATTACCTGCCACATGAGTCATATAGATACGACAACCTTTCATACCGATGGCAAGTATAATCAGGCAGAAGAAGCTGGCGTGATTAAGATTACCAAGGGCTACAGTCGCGACCACCGACCAGAGCTCAATCAGTTCGGTTTGAAGCTGATTGTGGAGGCTCAGGCTGGCATCCCTATGATGATGGCGGCATTGAGCGGCAATGACAATGATAAGACTCGTTTTAAGCAGGCAATCAAAGACCACATTGGTCAGCTTCAAGATGACTTTTCAGTGCAACATATCGTTGGTGATAGTGCGCTTTATAGTGCTGAAACCATCAAGTTGATGAGCCATATCACATGGACAACGCGCGTGCCTGAAACCATAGGTTTGGCACGCGGTTATATTGAGAAATATGCAGGCCAACTAGCGGCAGACAATGATGGATTAAATCTTAATTATCAGTGTGTTGATGAGTCTTATGCAGGTGTTGAACAGAAGTGGCTGGTTGTGTATTCACCGCAAGCACATGAGCGTGCTAAGCGTAATGTGAGCAAGCAGTTTTCCAAGAAAAGCCAAGATGATCAGAAGCTTTTGAAGGCGTTTTGCAACAGAAGTTTTGCTTGTGAAAAAGATGCTTGCCATGAGCTTGAGCTGCTAAAGAAAAAGCTGGCTGTCACCAATGTGCATCATGAAGTTATTGAGCCTATTGCAGGGTTTAACGGTCGTGGTCGTCCAGCCAAAGGGGCGGCACCAGATTTTTACACCTACCATGTTCATGTTGTAAGCTCATCAAACTATCAGCAATATCAACAACGTTTACAACGCAAAAGTTGCTTCATTATCGCCACCAACCAAACCGATATGGATGTATTTGATGCC